>DYOA01000010.1:0-8061 GCA_020720785.1 Leptospira biflexa | reverse complement strand
TTTTTATTTTCATTCTCAAATTCAACTTTTCTGAGAATGTTGTTCTGGTGTATCCTGACACCATTACTCTTTAACCACTCCACCATGGGGGCTATCATAGAATCGTATTGATTAAAACGGGTACGCAAAATATTCTCATAATGGTTAAATCCGGGTAGCAGGTGAATAAACCGTAGAAAATAACGCCGTAACTCATCCACATTATCCCATGGCTGAAAAGAAAAGCTGGTTGTCCAGAGAAGCCAGAATTTGGTTTTAAAGAAATCCGGTGAAAACCATTCGCGAATCTCAATGTGCGTTTTCTCCCTGAAATTGATAATCAATTTGAACATTTCCCATAAGTGAGTAAAAGACAATCCATAAGAAGAAACGTCCACTTTTTCATTGTTGACAACTAATCGGCATTGGGCATTGGATACAACATCACGATTAAACAGATAGATATCATCCTTTACGGTAATGTTTTTATTGTTTATGGATGGAATTTCAGACAAAACATCCAATGTACAGGAGTAATGCTCTTCAAACATTCTCCCCCCACGGGAAATATAATCCTTGCCGGACTTCACCGCGTCCAACCCACCCCCAGAACGTTCATTCTGTTCAAAAATTTCGATATTTTCACCACGAAAACCACCGTCACGGATTAACAAAACCGCACCGGAAAGAGAGGCAATTCCTCCTCCTATGAAATATGCCTTATGAGCACCTGCAGAAGAACCATCGTTTACTATAGGCTTCACGGAAGGGCTAATGTCATATTCGATGAGATTGTCAATAAAATAATTATACTATTTTTGTAAATGGCTTATGGCGATGTAAAAGAAAATGGCCACATGGGAAATCTAAATCCGCCCTATTTTCGCACCCTTCGGGATGGAGATATACATAATAGAACAGAAATCTTAACGAATTTTCTTCAGTAAAAGTTGTGCGTTTTGGTTTTCCGGATCCGCTTTCAGGACTTCTTCCAGCAGATGCCGGGCCCGGTCATGGTTTCCGGATATTCTCCAGGTGTCCGCCAGATTGATGGTATTTTTCAGATTGGCAGGCTCTCTCAATCGCAGTCTTTCCCCATGATCTTTTGCCCGTTTGAAATTGCGGTTCATCTTGGCGGAGATGGAGGCATAGTACAATGCTTCCGAAAACCAGGGATCTATTTTCAGGAGTTTTTCCGCATAGTGGAAGGATTTCACATAATCCTTTGTCCGGAAATATGTTCGCATGGCCAGACTCAAAACCTCTGGAATGGTTTTGTTTTCAACGGCCAGTTTTTCTAGGATTTTAATAGCGGATGCAAAATCTTTATTTTTAACTGCCTCTGTTGCCTTAACAAAAGAATCCCTTTCTGCCGCATCCAAGCTTTCCCATATTCCCGGGTTTTCCGGGCGGTATGTGATCCGCATCAGAGAAAGGTCATCCGTGAGCTCACCGCTTTCTTTAATGGCGGCGGTGAGTCTGGGGATATCGGCGGTGGATTTTTCAATATTTTTCAGAATTAGTTTTTCATCTTCATTGATGATGCGGTTTCCCGCTTCATCCGTACCCACCAGCAGATCATCTCTTCCGTCCGACCCGATGATGAGGGAGTCCTGCGGCATCATCTGGAAGAGCTTTATCCAAGGATAAATCCTTACCCCTTCCGTGCCGATTTTATGGAACATGAGCTCCTCCTCAATGAAAGAAGCTTTCGCGTCCCGGTATAGAATCACCCAGGGGTGTTCTGCATTGATAAAATAGACCAGACCTGTGGATGTATCCATCAGTCCCAGAACCATGGACATGGTCATGGAACCGTTAAAACCCTCAAAGATTTTCTGGAGTTCAATATAGGCTTCCTTGAGCCATCGCTCTGGATAAAGGCGGTTTTTATCTGAATCCGTGGCAATGGTTTTTTCTATTAAAAATTTCAACACGCTGCCCATCACCAATACCCCGCCGGCTCCCTGGATGGATTTACCCATGGCGTCTGCGTTCAGGAACATCAGGTATGGTCTTCCCCGGAGAGTGACGGACTGGGCCATGATCATATCCCCGCCAATGTCTTTGGACCATTTGCGGAATTTAAACTTTTTCTTTTCTTCCAGATAATAGTCCACCTTTACATTTTGTAAGGTATCCACATTATGGATTTCTTTCAACACATCGGCCAGAAGGGATATGAGGAAATAATCCCCGTCCTGCTGTTCCTTGAGTTGTCTGACTTCGGAAAGTGTTTTCTGGAGTTCTCTGGTACGCTCATTCACTTTTTTCTGGAGATTATTCCGGACTTGGTTCACTTCATAGGCGGCAGAGACAATTCCCTTTCCCATGCGGATGAGTTCTTTATCCAGACTTCTTCCATAGAGTTTGCCCTTTCCGCCCCTTCCCAAGTCAATGGCGGCACTTTCAATCTCCAGCAGAGCTTCTTCAATGGAGATCAGATAAAAGAAAAGAAGGGAACCCACAACAATGGCGGTCATACCGATGAAAATCCAGGGCAGGATGTTAAAACCGCCCTTCCCATCCTGGAAGAAAAACATCAGACCCAGCTCAATCATGGAGCTCAAAACCAGAAAGGAGATAAAAATAAATTTTCTGCGGATGCTGAAATAGCTTTTTTCCCCAAAGGAGATCCGCCGCATCACCA
The DNA here is from genome assembly GCA_020720785.1 of Leptospira biflexa. GTDB lineage: Bacteria > Spirochaetota > Leptospiria > Turneriellales > DYLW01 > DYLW01. Next base: position 5,432 of record DYOA01000010.1, on the reverse strand, counting down.
GCATACGTTTGAGCCGTCGCCGCAGTTCTCCGGTCAGCAGTTCTGCAATCACATAGGTATAAAAAATATAAATCAGAATAGCAGAAAGAATACCCAGAAAAATAAAAAATGCGTTCTGTTTGGTGCCAATGATCAGCTCCTGGATGGTTACCGCCACCATCACCACACCGGGATAGATTCCTGCTGCAATCATATTGGAACGGGGCAGCATTTCCACGGAGCGGTACAAATCCTTCAGATATGTATCCGATGCGGTTGTGGATATTTTTCCATTGCGGTAGAATTTGTTGATCAGACGGAGAGAGGAGGTAAAGGACGGAATTCCCAGTTTTTCCAGAAGCCCAAAGTGGAGAAAATAACCAGGGGCGTACTCAGCAAACACCAGAATAATGAAAAGAAGGAGAAATTCATCCGCCGTCCCGGACAGGTGGAACTGGACAGTGGATGCAATGAAGGTGGCAATATAGCCGGCAATCAGAAATCCGCCAATGGCTGTGACCATGGAAACAGAGAAAGTATAGGAAACTTTATTGCTCAGGAAGACAAATACTCCAATCACCGGTTTAAAGATAACCGGATAATAATTGGTATACCGCACTTGTTTTGTTTTCTTCCTGTTCATGGCAATTCTTCGTTTAACACAGAAGTCAGATTAGAAATAAGATCGGCGGTTTGGATGGCCATAATAATCCCTTTTTTTCCCGTGTCTATGAAAAATCCCGCAGAAAACCCATATTCTATTTGGCGGTTGGTGGGATTTTTAAAATATGGTGTATGGAATTTACGGTGAGCATCCCCGCAACCTCGGCCAATATTGGTCCGGGATTTGATGTCTGGGGAATTGCATTCGGGCTCCGGAACCGTTTCACTGCCGTTTTTTCTGAGCAAATCCCGCAGATACAAAGAATCTGTAATCTGGAATTTATCCCCGGAGAATTGGTTTTGCAGACCACCGCAAAAAATGACGCCATCAACCTGGAAAATAATGATAATAATTTAATCTGCAAGAGCTATTTTTCCCTTTTTGAGAAAGCCGGTTTTCCTCCGGAAAAAGTATTTGTGAAGGTTCACGTGGAGATTCCGCTGGAGCGGGGTCTGGGATCTTCTTCCACCGCTATTCTGGCCGGGATGATCATTGCCAATGAAATTATGCGGAAAAAGCACAGCTTTGTATACACTATGGATGACATATTCCAGTTTGCCTCCACGTATGAAGGGCATCCGGATAACATTGGTCCGGCACTCTACGGCGGGTGGATCAATTCCATGAAAATTAACGGTAAATACGTCCGGATGCAGATACCTCTCAAAGCCCCGGTGAAAATCATGGGGATCATCCCGCATCGGCCTTTGCTTACATCCAAAGCCAGGGAAGTGGTTCCCGCATCACTCTCCATGGAAGACGTGACATTCCACACATCCCGCACCGGAGCCCTGGGATATCTGCTTTCCAGGCCGGAATGGAATGCTTCTGAGGCGGAGTTGTTCCGGGTTGCCATGGACGATGTCATCCACCAGAACCAGAGGGCGGATTATATCCCCGGCATGAAAGAAACATTCCGGTACTGGAAGGATAACGGTGCGTATGGGGCGTATCTCTCCGGCGCCGGCACCACCCTCCTGGGGTTCTGGCCGATGGATATGGACGAAAAAAAGCTGGATCTCTCCCGGAAGATGAAAGAAATGGGAGTGGATGCCACCGGATTTTTCCCCCGGATTGATGGAGAAGGTGCCATCCTGGAAATTTAACCGTTATATTGAATACTATTATAAGGATGAAACCAGAAGAAATTGTACAAATCCTCCGGAACGCACGGGACGCTTACTATAACCATGGGAATTCCCCCCTGTCCGATGAGGAATTTGACCGCCTGGAAAGTGAACTGAAATCCCTGGAACCCCGGCATCCGTATTTTTCCGCCATCGGCTCTGAAACGGACGCAGAAGAAGAAAAAACCACCCATGTTTACCCCATGCTCTCCGCCAATAAAGTGAAAAACGCCGTGCAGTTGGAGGACTGGATGCGGAGACGACTGTCCCTTCCGGAAGGAACTTCCTTTATTCTGGAGCCAAAAATTGACGGGATTTCCGCTTCTTTGTTGTACCGGGAAGGAAAACTCCGCCATATTGCCACGCGGGGGGACGGCATCAGGGGAAAAAATATAACGTATATCCGGCAGTATCTGAATTTTCTGCCGCCGGAAATTCCCACCGGGGATATCTCCGGGCTCCGGGATGTGGAGATCCGGGGGGAACTTTTTTTGCCCAGGAATTTCCAGCAGGAAGAGGAATCCTTTTCCGGAAATGAAGATACCGCAAATCTGCGTTCCCTGCGGAATATGGCGGCGGGACTCATTGGCCGGAAGGATAAACGCTCCGGAGTTTCTGCGGTACGTTTCCTCGCGTACCAGATCCAGCCTGTGGGGGTTTTACCATCAGAATCCCGGAAACTGGAATTTCTGAAAAACGCGGGGTTTCCCGTTATCCCCTATATTATCGCAACCGCTTTTTCAGAGATGGAACTATATTTTAATCATTACATGAATTCGCTCCGGGAGGAGTGGGAATTTGAAACGGATGGTCTCATTGTTTCCGTAGGTGACAATTCACTTTTTGAGGAAATTAATTCCCGCTGGGTGGTGGATCACCATAACCATTACGCTGTGGCCATTAAGCCACCTCCATCGTCCCGGATTTCCACCCTGCACCAGATCCTCTGGCAGGTTTCCCGGCTGGGGAATGTGATTCCGGTGGCCGTCTTTGATCCGGTGGTGATTGGTGGAGCCACCATCCGCAGGGCCACCCTGAATAATCTGGCCAATGTGAAGGCACTGAAACTGGCCGGAAATGACCGCCTGAAAATTGAAAGAGCCAATGACGTGATTCCCTATGTGGCGGAAAACCTGAGCCATACGGAGGATAATCCCGGAAAAAAATATGATCCGGATTTAATCCCCTCCCAATGTCCATCCTGTGCATCTGTGCTGGAGGAAAAAGAAACCCATCTCTTTTGCTCCAATCCGGAATGCCCGGAAAAAATCATCCAGAAAATATTTTTCTGGGCACAGAAATCCCAGATGGATAATATTGCAGAAGCCACCATTCGGTCACTCTATGACCGTATAGGCGTTCGCTCCATCCGGGACCTGTACCGGCTCTCCCGGGAGGACATCCTGGCACTGGAAGGATTCCAGGAAAAGAAAGCGGATAATTTTATCCGGCAGATGCAGAAATCCCGGAAAATGGATTTTCAGGATTTTATTGCCAGCCTGGGGATTCCCGGTGTTCAGAGAAAAAGTCTGCAAAAATTGGGAATTTTATCTCCGTCCGATTTTATATCCTTCCAGGATGATTCCTACGTGATTGGGAAAAATATTCTGGAATGGAGGAGCATTCCGGCCAATGCAGAACTCTTCGCGGAGCTTGTGGACATCATGGAATTTCCGCAGAATGTTTCCACCACAGAAAAACCCGGAGTGGTCTTCACCGGAGAAGGGCCCATGCCCCGGAAGGAATTGGAAAAAAAAGCCAGAGAAATGGGGTTTGAACCTTCCGGATCCGTGACCAAAAAAACCGCCGTGGTGGTCACTTCTGACCCGCAGTCTTCCTCATCCAAAATGAAAAAAGCACGGGAGTGGGAAATTCCCGTGAAAACATACCCGGAATTTTTTTCCAGTTAAGGTAGCAGCTTCTCCACCGCTTTCAGCTCCCGGTAGTTATTATATTGGGAATAATCCTTCTCTATCTCTTCCTTGATCTTTTTGGAGATATAATAAATACTACGGGTGAAAGGAGCCTTGCGGTAAGGTTCCACCCACTGAACAATATAGCCATCCGGGGTTTCCCAGAAATAGGCTCCGGAATTATCCTTGTTCATGCTGGCCCCGGTTTTTTCCCCGTACTTTTCCTTGAGCCTATTGTAAATTTGGTCAGAGGGCACAAAAGGAAAATAACTTTCTATGAAAAAAAATCGGGGGATATCCTCTTCCTTCTGATTTTCCACAAGAGTGGCACTGTTTTCTTCCGGGGAAACCGTCTTCCCGGATGGATCCACTTTCTTATAGAACACATACCGGTAATAGATACCGTTTCTTTTAATTAAAATTTCCTTGTCCGGGGTATCCCGGATAATCTCCGCCGGATCTTTCACTTCCGGATTGGAGGAAAGCGTGCGGAACTCCTCTTTAACATCCGCATATTTGGTGGACCATAGAATTCCCTGGAATCCGGTCGCACTCTCTTTTCCGCGGTTTTCCTTTTTCTTATCATCCGGAGCCGGGTTGGGATCCGGAGTCTGCGGATAGTGGGCCGTGGCCAGGGCAAAGGTTATAATGACAAGTACTGCTTTGATTCCATTCATATTTGGCATAGTCGGTTATAGTATCGACCCATTGACGTAATGGGGAAACAAAAAAACCGTCTGGGGCATTCCTGCTTATTATTTTGGGGCAAAAAAGTGCCGATTTATTGCATCAAAAATGTTATGCTATCTTATTCGCATACAGCAACCTTTGGAAGGCTATAAATGTCTGTCTGATTATTTCAACTCCTCCCAGTATTTCAGCTCCAGAAGTTTTGGCAGTTTTTCCTGATCAAGTTCTTCAAACCCGGATTCAATATATTTTGAAAGGACAAACTCAACAAATTCTCTTTGTTTCTCGCTTAAACCATCCAAAATATCTCCCTTGGCGGAGGCTACCCGTAATTCTCTTGTGATGGGACGAATGGCAAAAGAAACATATTCCAAAACATCAAAGAGATCGCTTTTTTCTGCACGGATACTGAATTGATGAGTTTTTGCAGGGTTTCCAATTCATCTTTTCCGTACCCGGCTTCACTGAGTTTTTCGAGGAGTGCTTTTCTGGTAATCGGGTCTGACCATGGAGTTCTCAGTTCCTCTTCACTTTTAAAAAATTCCGGCAATGCCCCAAAAAGATTGTGCAGGAATTCTTCTGCCGATCTGGGTTTTCCCTCCGGGCTCCAGAATGAGGTCGTGATCATATGTTGAATTTCTCTTTGTTTTTTATCTTTTAATTTTATTTTTATCTTACTGTGCTTTTGACCACTTTCATCGTCTTCAACATTTTTCAATTCTGGATTATCTTCAACTGTTTCCACTGGTTCGCCATCCCACTCAAGATCAGCAAAATGATGATAAGCATCCACAAAATCGTATATGGTGAAGTATTCTTTGCCGTCAAACAGCCGTGTGCCACGGCCAACAATCTGCTTGAACTCAATCATGGAATTCACCGGACGCAATAGCACAATATTCCGTATATTCCTTGCGTCAACTCCGGTGGATAATTTTTGTGAGGTAGTCAGGATTGTTGGAATAGTTTTCTCGTTATCCTGAAAATCCCGTAAAAACTGCTCCTGTTTGCACCAAAGATTGTATCCCCTTCCCAATGCCCTTTGTGCCTGCCCGTATT
>DYOA01000009.1 GCA_020720785.1 Leptospira biflexa | reverse complement strand
AGACATCCATAACGCCGTATGTCCTCCCATCGGCCATATTTTTCCTTATTTTACTACAACCCCAAAAGTCGAGGGAGGAACGTGCTCAATGCGGGGATGAAGGTGATCAAAAGGAGGACAAACAACATGGCAACATAAAAAGGAATCAGATTTTTCAGGACAGAAGTGATACTAATGCCGGCGATGGAGCAGCCCACGAAGAGAACGCTGCCCACGGGGGGAGTACAAATCCCAACGGAAAGATTGGCCACCATGAGAATTCCAAAGTGTACCGGATCCACGCCCAGGGAGGTGACCACCGGCAGAAAAATGGGGGTAAAGATCAGCACGGCGGGGGTCATATCCATGAACGTTCCCACAACCAGCAGAATAATATTGATGATGATTAATATCATGTATGGATTATTGGATAATTTTATTAAAGATGAGGATATATTCTGGGGAACATTTTCATAGGAAAGCACCCAGCTCATGGCCATGGAAGCGGCAATCAGAAACATGACAATGGAGGTGGTCACCGCCGTCTCCAGAAAAATGGAGGGTAGTCTCCGGTATGAAATTTCCCTGTAAATAAACACAGAAAGGAGAAACGCATAGAGAACAGCCACTGCGGACGCTTCCGTGGCTGTAAAAATCCCGGCCAGAATCCCTCCCATTACAACAATCACCAGAAGAAGACTGGGGATGGCCCGCCCAAAGATGGCCATGGATTCCGCCAGCGTGTGTGACTGTCCCTTTGGATATGACCGCCGGAAAGCGATGATTCCCGCCGTGAACATGATGGATAAACCAATGAGGATTCCCGGAATATAGCCCGCCATAAACAGAGCAGCGATGGACACGCCTCCGCTGGCCAGGGAATACACAATCAGAATATTGCTGGGCGGAATCATCAGCCCCACCGTGGAGGAGGTGATATTGACAGCCGCATTAAAGCGTTTGTCATAGCCATTTTTCTCCATGAGAGGATTCATAAACCCGCCGATGGCGGCTGTCGCGGCCACGGCAGAACCGGAAATGGAGCCAAAGAACATGGAGGCCAGAATGTTCACAAAAGCCAGACCACCCCGGAACCGTCCGGCAAATATTTCCGCAAAATCAATCAGGCGGCGGGCAATGCCCCCGTGGTTCATGAGCTGCCCGGAGAGGATAAAAAATGGAATGGCCAGAAGAGCAAAGCTGTCCAGACCGGTGGCCATTCTCTGGGCAATGGTGGCCGCAGAGATGCCAAAAGAATTCACCGTGAGAAGTGCCAGAAACGAGGACAGGGCTATGGCCACAGAAATGGGAATTTTCAGAGCCAGCATTGCCAGAAAGGAAAAGAATAAAATCAGAGAGCCGCTGAATTCCATATTATTCCTCCCCCTTTCCCCGGTGCTGCCGGATTTCCAGAGCCAGATACATCAGAATCGCCACTCCGGAAAACGGTACAGATAAATACACATACCCCATGGGCAGACGCAATGCCGGTGATATCTGGTTCAGCTCCAGGGTCATCCCCACCAGAAAAATTCCGCCCACCACCAGAATAGAAAATGTAAAAAAGACAATGCTCCCCCAAATCCCGTATTCCATCCCACGCTGGACTCTTACCGGGAATTTCTGAAACAGATAATCCATGGCAATGTGGCTTTTCTGCCCAAAAGCATAGGCTGCACCTATAAAGGAGATCCATATCAGAAGAAACCGGGCGACTTCCTCCGTAAAGGAGCTGGGATTCTGCATCAGAAACCGGGTGGCCACCTGCCAGAGCACGTTAAAAACGCTGACCACCAGAAGAAAGACCAGAAATCCGGCCAGAGCCGCATCCAGAATGGTTTTTATTTTTGGGCGGGCGTTACCCATCGGCCGGTCCTCCCGCTTCTTTAATCCTGTCCAGCATCGTTTCCCAGGACGGGTTTTTTCTGTACGGGGCATACAGATGCATCACTTTCTGGCGGAATTCTTTTTTGGACGGGCGGAGTATTTTCACCCCGGCTTTTTCCACCGCTGCCAGCGATTCCGATGTGGACTGGTCCCATAGTATTTTCTGTCTACGGGAGGAAAGGGCAGCCGCTTTATGGAGGATCTCCCGTTCCCGCACGGAGAGCGTATTGTAGGTTTTGGTGGAGATCAGGACCACATCCGGCACGGCGGAATGCTCATCCAGAGCATAATAGCGGCAGATTTCATAATGGCGGGACAGATAAAAACTGGGGGGATTGTTTTCCGCCGCATCCACAATACCGGCCTGGAGGGAGGTGTACAGCTCTCCCCAGGAAATGGGAGTGGCAGACCCGCCCATGGCCGTCACCATATTCATGGCCACGGGACTTTCCTGAGTCCGCACCTTGAGGCCGGAAAGATCCTCCGGACGCAGGATGGGTTTGCCCATGGAATAAAAACTGCGGAAACCGGCGTCATAAAAGGTGAGCCCCCGCAGCCGGAAGGGAATGGACGCCTCAAAGAAAAACTCCGCAATGGGCCCGAACAGAACGGCGTTTTTATGGCTTTCCCCCTCAAAGAGATAGGGTAATCCCAGAATTTCATACTCCGGCACAAAGCCTTCCAAGACGCTGGTGGATACCTTTCCAATGTCCACAATCCCAATCTGCAGTAATTCCAGAATCTGCCGCTCCGAACCCAGTTGCTGGGATGGATAGATGACCGCGTCCAGAGTGCCACCGCTTTCCTTCCGCAGAGTCTCCCCAAAATGGACCAGTGCCCCATGCACCGGATGGCTCACCGGCAAACCATGGGCAATCCTCAGGACTTTCCGGGGAGATGGGGGGCCGCCACAGGCGAAAAAGGTGGCCACCATGAAAAAGGTGACAGTCACCATGGTCATTTTGGATTTTATCCTATTATACATGTCCATTGAATACATTAATCCTCTTTATTGCTGTCAATATGAAAATACTCGCGGGCGTTACAATACGCGATATCCCTTAAAATTCCGCCTATGTATGGATAGTCCATGGGGAGCCGGCCTTTCTGCATATCTTCCCCAAAAAGATTGGCCAGAATCCGGCGAAAATACTCATGCCGGGTGAAGGACAGAAAGCTGCGGGAATCCGTGAGCATCCCCACAAAGGTGGAGATAAGCCCCATGGCGGAAAGGGTTTCCATCTGGTTTTTCATGCCCTCCCATTGGTCATTGAACCACCAGCCGGAGCCAAACTGGAGTTTCCCCCGGACCGGGGCCTTCTGGAAATTCCCCATGGCGGAGGCAATCACGGCATTGTAGGCCGGGTTCAGGGTATAGAGAATGGTCTGGGGGAGAGCACCGTTTTGTTCCATGGCATCCAGCAGAGCGTTTACCCCTTTGGCCACCTCCCCTTCTCCCATGGAATCAAAGCCGGCGTCCCGCCCCAGAGCCTGGAACATGCGGGTATTATTGTTTCTTTGTGCAAGGAGATGGAGCTGGAGCACCCAGTTTCTGCGGCAAAATTCCCCGGCCATATCCACCAGGAGGCGAACGCGGAAAACGGCAATTTCCTCCGGAGTCAGGGTTTCCCCGTTCCATGCCCGGCCAAAAATGGCTTCCCCGTCCAGACGGGATCCTTCCGGAATCATGGGAATGGTGCTCAGGGAGACATCCGCAAGGGAGCAGCCATTCTGCCCAAAATAATCCATCCGGTGCTTCAGGGCTTCCAGAAGTTCCCCGTAACTCCGGATGGGGACACTTTCCACCATTTCCAATTGGCCGATGGCTTCTTTCCAGGCAGGCAGGTTTTCCAGGTAGAGGAATCTATCCGGGCGGAATGTGGGAGCCACAGTAAAGTTTTTTATATTCAATTTTATTCTCTGGTGGTATTCCAGGGAATCCACCGGATCATCCGTGGTGCCGATGAATTCCACATTCATTTTCCGGATGATGGAATTGGTGGAAAACTCCGGGGTGGATAATAATTTTTCCGTCTGGCTATAGATTTCCTCCGCCGTATCCGGGGACAGATAGCGGTGGATCTGAAAAATGCGGGACAGCTCCAGATGGGTCCAGTGGTACAGCGGATTGCGGACACTGGCATGGATGGTCTTTGCCCACCACTGGAATTTTTCCCGGTCGCCGGCATTCCCCGTGATATATTTCTCCTCAATACCCATCGTCCGCATGGCCCGCCATTTATAGTGGTCATGCTCCAGCCACATTCGCGAAAGATTGGGATACGAAAAATCCTCCGCAATGGCCACGGCGTCCAGATGGGTATGGTAATCCACTATGGGCAGCGTTTTAATATAATCATGGTACAGCCGCCGTGCCGGTTTGGAATCCAGGATAAAATTTTCATGGAATATGGTTTTCATGACATCCCCTCCAGCATGTGCAGCGCATCGGCGGGAAGCGGGGACAGAGTTTCTCCGCTCACAAAGGCATGGTAGTATATCAGGGCGGATTTTTCCAGTATCTCCATTTTACATCCGGTTTCCTCCGCTGTCTCTCCGTACGTAACCGCTCCATGGTTCTGGAGCAGAATGGCCTTATACCGGGGCAGGAAACCGTCCACGGAATCCGGCAGGGCAGAAGTCCCGGACATGGCAAACGGTGCAATGGGAATTTTCCCAAAGTAGGCAGCGGTTTCCACCAGAAGGGGCGGTTCCATGGGGCGGTTCATGAGAGTGAGGATCACACCATAAGGCGGATGGGCATGGAACACATAGCGGGCTTGGGGGTCTTTCTGGTAAATTCTCTGGTGCAGCAGAAATTCAGAAGTGATTTTCCTGGCCGATTTGTTTTTACCAGAAGAAGACAGAATCTCTCCCGCCCGGTTCACTTCCAGAATGTCTTCCTTTGCGATACCTCCCTTATCGGTAAAGGAGGCGGTCACCAGAAACCGGTCTTCCTCCAGACGTGCGGACAAATTCCCCTCATAGCCCTGGAGAATCCCGGAAGCATGCAGCCGCCGGGACCAGTACAGGATTTCTTTGATGGTTTTTTTTCTGCGGGAGGCCATCATTTCCTTAACGTCGCATCTGGGCATCCACGGCGGCATACGCGGTCATATTCACCACGTCCTTCACCGTGCTGGAACCAATCTGCAAGAGATGCACCGGCTTGTCCATCCCCATCAGCACCGGACCAATCATTTCCACCTCCGCGAGGGCACCCAGAAGTTTATACGCTATATTTCCGGAGTGGAGATCTGGAAAAATGAGCACGTTGGCGGGGCCTTCCAGAGTGGAAAAGGGATAATTTTCTTTCAGGAGTTTTTTATCGCTGGCCACGTCTGCGTTCATTTCCCCATCCACCATAAGCTCCGGTTCTCTTTCTTTGATGATCCTCACTGCGTTCTGAATTTTTCCCACACTGGAATGCAGGCTGGAACCAAAGTTGCTGAAAGACAGCAGAGCCACCCGGGGTTTTATATTAAATTTTTTCACTTCTTTTGCGGTTAAAATGGCGATGTCCGCGAGCTGCTCTGCCGTGGGGTCAATATTCACCGTGGTATCCGCCAGAAATTTTACCGTATCTTTAAATACCATGATATACATTCCGGCCACCACGGATGTGGTTTGGGACGCCCCGATGATCTGGAGAGCCGGCTTGATGGTATCCTGGTAGTGCTGGGATACTCCACCCACCATTCCGTCCGCATCCCCGGTCTTTACCATCATGGCCGCAAAGATGGTCCGTCTTTTTAATCGCTTTACCGCGTCACTCAGGCTCACCCCTTTTCTCTGTCGGAGTTTGTAGTATTCTTCCACATATTTATCTTTCTTATGGTATTTTTCCGGATCCACAATTTCCGCCCCTTCAATGTTTACCATAAAGTTCTGAGCATTTCTGCGAATTTCCTCTTCATTGCCCACAAGAATGGGTTTGGCCAGACCTTCTTCCAGAATGGTGGGGATGGCCCGCAGGATTTTTTCGTGCCGCCCTTCCAGGAATACAATTTTTTTGGGGTTTGCTTTTGCCCGTTCCCAGAGTTCCCGCATCAGGCTGCGGCTTCTCTCCAGCCGGTCTTCCAATTGTTTTCTATATTCATCCAGATCAATTTTTTTCCGTGCAACGCCCGTCTCCATGGATGCCTTTGCCACGGCAAAGGACACCCAGACCAGAACCCGGTGGTCAAAGGGTTTGGGGATGATATACTCCATACCAAAGCGAAGTTTTTGTCCTCCATAAGCCTGGGATACTTCATCCGGAACGTCCTCCCGTGCCAGTTGCATCAGGGCCATAGTGGCGGCCACCATCATTTCATCATTGATGGTGGTCGCATGCACATCCAGAGCCCCCCGGAAGATAGAAGGGAATCCCAGTACATTGTTCACCTGGTTGGGGAAATCGCTGCGGCCGGTGCCCACAATGACATCTTTACGGGAAGCCTTTGCCGCATCATAGGTGATTTCCGGATCGGGATTGGCTAGGGCCAGGACGATGGGTTTATCCGCCATGCTTTTCACCATATCCGGCGTCATCACATTGGCCGCAGAAAGACCAATAAAAATATCCGCACCTTTTATGGCTTCTTCCAGAGTGCGGGCCTGCGTCTCCACAGCAAAGTATTCCATATACTCGTTCATTCCATCTGTGCGGCCTTTATACACAACCCCCTTAATATCGCTCATGATAATATTCTCATGGGTGGCACCCAGGCGTTCGTAGTGGCGGCAACAACTGATAGCGGCGGCACCCGCTCCGCTCACCACAATCTTCACATCGGCAAACTTTTTTCCCTGAATTTCCAGGGCATTCAGCAGAGCCGCCCCGGAGATAATGGCGGTTCCATGCTGGTCATCATGGAACACCGGGATATTCATTCTTTTTTTGAGTTCCCGCTCGATGACAAAACATTCCGGAGCCTTGATATCCTCCAGATTAATCCCCCCAAAGGTGGGCTCCAGTTTTTCCACTACATTGATAAATTCATGAACATCTTTTGTCTTCACCTCAATATCAAAAACATCAATATCGGCAAAGGTTTTGAACAGAACGCCCTTTCCCTCCATGACCGGTTTTCCGGCATCCGGTCCAATGTCCCCCAGACCCAGCACCGCTGTTCCGTTGGAAATGACCCCCACCAGATTTCCTTTGGAAGTGTACCGGTATACGTCTTCCACATTTTCCTTGATCTCCAGGCAGGCCGATGCCACCCCCGGGGAATAGGCCAGGCTCAGGTCATACTGGGTGATACAGGGTTTAGTGGGAACCACCGAAATTTTTCCCGGTGTGGGTTTTTCATGGTAGTCCAGTGCAGCTTGTTTTGTGATCATATTATTTCCTTAGCGTTCATCCATCATTTGAGAATTCCCAGAATCCGGGCACGTTCTGTCATCTCATTTCCAGAGTCTGATCCCTTTTTATAGAAAACTGCCGGTTCCCCCAGAGGTGCCGCAATGCAGACTTTTCCTGCCGGATATTCTTTCTGCGTCCAGATATGAATCCATTGGCCGTCGGGAAGCTGGAATTCCACCCGGGTCTGGCCTTTATGATAAACCGGTGCCAGGATAAGGTCTTCCCCCACCATCAGATAATCCGGAACCCCGTCAAAATAAACCCGGGGATTTTCCGGAAAGACCAGCATGGGATGGCGGACCACCGGAATTCCGGTTTTGGATGCTTCCTCCACCAGCTTGCGGCGGTATGGCATCCAGGATGCGTATAATTTTGCCATTTTGTCAAAATATTTCCGGGTTTCTTCATCGGAATATATCTGGTGGTTTTCATCGGGTCTGTTCCCCTCATGGGAGCGGAACACCACGGACATTGCGTTCAGTTCCATCCAGCGGATGAGCAACTCTTTGGAGCGGTGGTAATTGGCAATTGGGTTGGTTATGGTGGTGTATCCACCAATATCGCTGTGGTTCAGGGATATTCCGGAGATCCCGCCGGAAAGTAGCCCAATGGCCGCAGACTGGATACCGTCGTGCCGGTCCCAGCTCACCATCTGGTCCCCTTCCCAGAAAAGAGTGGAGTATCCGGGGCTGCGAGTGAAACCGGCACGGGTAAAAAATACATAGTCCTTGCCTTCCGGAATGGAATCCACCACTTCCCGGTTCAGCCTGGCCCATTCCACCGGATACTGGTTATGATTTGCCGCACCGGAAACCCCGGAATAGAGCCGGGCATCGCGAGGAAGCGCCTCCCCAAAATCCGCCATCCATCCGCGGGCTCCGGTGGAAACCATTTCCTTTTTGATCAGTTCTTTCATCCAGGCGTATGCACGCGGATTGGATAAATCCACCAGGGCGGCGGAAAAGCTGGTGTTCAGAATCAGATAATCCTGGCCGTCCGGTTTTTTCACCAGATATCCCTTTTTACGGGCAATTTCAAAATAGTTATTCCGGGCGTTTTTTTTGTCTTTCACATCGGCCAGAAAGGGATTAATATAAATGAGAACATACACATGGTCATCCTCCAGCTCTTTCACCATCTCTTCCCACTGCGGGTATCTTTCATGGTCCAGTTCCCAGTTCCACCAGAGCTGTTTTCCAAAGCTGGTTTTCCGCTGCCCCACCCAGTCCTGAAGCCAGAACCCGGAAATGGGGGTTCCCAGGGCTTTGAACTGTGCATATATATTCTTCACTTTTTCCGTGCCGCCCTGGATTCCCAGAATGGCCCCGCCAATCATCCAGTCCGGCAGCGTCCGCATCCTTCCCGTATATTCTGTGAAGGTGGTAATGATTTCATATCCGTTTTTTCCGCTCAGAAAGGATCCATTCATGGCGGAGGAAAAAACCTCCACCTGGGCGATGGAAGAATTCCGGAAATCAAAAACAGAATACTGCGTATTGGTCAGATAAAATCCGGAGACAGGACGCCCCGCTCCCGCTTTCAGATAAAAAGGCATTCCGGCATACGAGGTGTGCCAGTCACCGCCACTTTTTGCTGTCAGGTCCGCTCCGGTGGTGATGGGTTCATCCCCCCGGCCAATGCCCTGCTCCATGATAAAGATGGGCAGTCTTCTTCCGTTCATGTTCAGATAGGAAAACTGTTCCCCAAAGCCGGTATAGTACGCCCCCGCATCCGATGAGGACGTCAGATAAAGCCGGTTGATCCGGGGGTTGTCCACCCGGAGAGAGAATTCCAGCTCATTTTCCTTCTTCTCTCGGAATTCCAGAATATAATTCCCGGCAATTTCTTTTCCGGTTTGATCCTTACCGCAGAGGATGCGGCCTTTCATCCATACTATATCGGTTCCGGTTTTTTCCAGGCGTTCTACGGTTTGGGAAAGACAGCGGATTTCCAACTGGTCATGGACAAAGAAGGATCCCCGTGCTTCCGCCACCGTTTCCTTCCCCACCGCTCCATGCACAAAGGACACTCCGGGGATGGTATTCAATAAAACTCCGGAGTTTTTATCCGTTACTCTGAGAGTAAGAGCCTCCTGATCCCAGATGACATTATATGATTTCAGGGAGATTGTCCCGGAGGATACATTGGTCACACCGGCAGTAATGGTCCCGGTTTTCAGCGGAAATTTGATATGCTGGATATAGATTCCATGATAAATATACCATCCGGCAATAAAAAGGAGAACCAGACTTCCCAGAAAAATCAATATTTTTTTCATCATCCGCAAAAATGATTTCATGTTTAACGAAACAGAAACCGTGGGCGTCGTCAAGAAGATTATTTACTGATTAAATGCTACAAAGAAATGAAACCGGTATCTCATCCGGATTGCGGAAGAATAATTCCATCGCCGGTTAGTTCCGCCGGTTGCCATTTCCGGTCATAGAAAATCCGCACTTCCCGGTAGCCAATATCCAGAAGCACCCTGGCCACCTCCGGAAATCCGGAATCCAGATTGGAAGGATCATGTGCGTCTGAGGATAGCGTGATGGGGATTTTTCTCTGGAACATTTCCTCCAAAATCCAGTCCGATGGATACCAATCCTCCGCTTTGCCTGTGTACCATCCACGGGTGTTCACCTCCACAATGGAATGCTCCCTTTTCACCACATCCAGCGTGCGGAAAACGGCTTTCCGATAGAACTCATCGGTCTCCTGGAAAAGATCCCCTTTGTTGTGCATTTTCACTTTATCCAAATGCCCAATCACATCCGGCTTCTGGGAATGGATCATGAGATTGATCTGGTTATAATACATGAAAATTCCCTCTTCCAGATTCCCCCCAAAGATATCCGCAATTCCATCAATAAAAACACTCCGGGGACCGTCAATGAACCACAATTTCTGGTTTTTTGGGTTGCGGGCAAAATGGACAGAGCCGATGCAATATTCCAGGCCGCATTCCTTCGTCAGCTCATCAAAATCCCGGGTGACAAAGGGGATGTAATCCTGTTCCAGCCCCATATAAATCTGTATGCGACCGGCGTATGTTTCTTTGAGGCGTTGTATTTCTGCCAGATATTCCGGTGCACTGTCCGGCTGGCAGCTCCAGGAATTCTCAAACGGGACGGGGGAATGCTCGGAAAAACCCAGGGCAGGAAACCCTTTTTCCATGGCGGATATCACATAATCTTCCGGGGCCGATGAGCCATCACTGAAATGGGAGTGGGTATGGTAGTTTGTCCATGGCATAAAGGATACAAAAAGCCGGGTGGAGGGTGTCAAGAAATTTCTTTACACGGCAGATCAAAAGGAAAAATTGCCAATGCGTCCAGATGGTGGAATTTGGTAGACACGCAAGCTTGAGGTGCTTGTGGAAGAAATTCTGTGGGGGTTCAAGTCCCCCTCTGGGCAATCTCTTTTTGAGTCCACACAACAATCCCGCTGATGAATACGCTATGGAAGAACGCCTCCGGGCAATCTTTTTTCCGGATGACACAGGAAATGCAATTGCATCCACAGAAAGAAAGCATCCTAAAAATGGCTATACGGATAAATGGGTTCGCATAGCCTCTCGCTTCGGGGGTTATTATGATAGCTGAATTCAAGTAGCAAGTGCAACAAATGAAAGGTTGACCGCAGGCAGACCTTCTCTTCCTTTGAAGTTCCCCAACCCAAAAAGAGGAGGAACTATGGCCCACCAGCAGCTAACCTATGAAGATAGGCTTCCCTGGTTTATGACCGCAAAAAAAGCTTAACCGCATATTTCGTGAATGTATTACGGTTAATGACGTACGCTCAGGAGAAAATATTCCAGGCAGCCAAAGCTCTGGCCTGCGGAAATTCCGGACTTTATGACCGGATAAAGGAGACGCTTCCTCTCATGCTGAAAATCCGGGCAGTGGATTTGCCGGTGGAAGCCAGAAAGAAATTTTCTGATGTCCACCAGAAACTCACTCAATTCAGCTCAGAGAAACAAAGCTTTTATTCCGATGAAAAACTTGCCCTGCTTTCCGGTGAGCTCATGGACGTACTTGCTGTGGTGTTGAGCGTCCGGGATTAGGATTCCTGCGGCGGACTTTTTTCCGGTATTCCGGCTCGGATGAATTCCGGGGTGTTAACCCTCTCTTTATTCTTTCAATGTCCTCTTCCACCGTATGGCGTACTTCCGGAGTGAGTTTATCTATGAAAACTTCCCCTTTGAGGTGATCCATTTCATGCACCAGGGCACGGGCCATAATATTTTCCCCTTCCAGAAATTTCTCATTCCCAAAGACATCCTGAAACCGCACTTTCACCCGCCGGGGTCTTTCCAGATTGGCACTGAGTCCGGGGACAGAAAGACAGCCTTCCTCCTGGATCACCATCTCTGTGGATGCTTCCACAAGCTCCGGATTCACAAACACGCCTTTCTGATGACCCATTTTTTCCAGGTCGATGACAATGACCGCCGTTAATATGCCCACCTGGACGGCCGCCAGCCCCACACCGCTTTCCGCATACATGGTATCAAACAAATCCCGCACCAAATCCCGTAGTTTCTTGTCAAATTCCGTCACTGGGGCACTTTTTTTATATAAAACAGGATCCGGAATCGTCCTGATCTTCAATACAGCCATGTTTTCAATATATGGAAAAAATAAGAAAAAACCAGATTTTTTTAAAAATAGATCAATAATTTTCATATCTGGCCGAATGATAGTAATAATTGGAATGAAATATTAAAGTTAAATAGTTTTATTACCGATTCCGGCCAGGGAAGGCCGGGAAATAAAGTTACAAGGAAGTAACAATGGCCAGAAGACTAGCAAACAAAGGAAGGCGGAGCGTTCCCAAAGTAACCGAACTGGGTTTACGGGATTACTCCACCCACAGAGAAAAAATCAACGAATACCAGAAAAGGATCCGTGATCCTCAGTATGTGGCTTTTGCCATCGACAAAATTGCCGCCGAACTGACCCATTTTCTCACCAAGTGAACCCTATGCCGCAAACTTGGAGAGAAGGGCAGTTATATGGTTTATCCGGCGGTAGGAGAAAGCCTCCAGGAGAATGTCCTCACTTATGTAGTCCTTTTCCTGAAAATCCATTATGCTGAAGCTCAACCGCAGTGTATTTGTCCATCCCCGGTGGCTCAGTTTGTTCTTCAAAGAAAGCTCCCGGATCAGAGAATGGACAGAATGGGGGAGAACCCTGCTCTGTGTCCATTGATTCAACCAAAAATGAATATCTTCACTGGAAAGATTTTTATTCTTTTTTCCATCTTTATTCCGTGCCATCATCCGTAACCTTGCTTCTTTAATTTTATCCATCCACCACCGGGAATCCGTCTCCGGACGCAGTAATACATTGTTTTCCCATTCATAGTTTTCCTCCGTTTCCACTTCCATCGCGATTCTGTCCAGAAAAGGGCCCTGTATTTTCTGGTAAATCCTCTGGATGGATGCCGGCTTGCAGTGGCAATAATTTTTCTGGGATAAAAGGTAACCACACGCACAGGGATTCATGGCTCCCAGCAGAATAAAATTGGCCGGAAACGTGGCCACGGCCTTCGCACGGGAAATGGTGATTTTCTCCTCTTCCATGGGTTCCCGCAGCGTCTGGAGCGTTGAATTTTTAAATTCAGACAGCTCATCCAGGAACAGCACTCCCCGGTGGGATAAGGAAACCTCTCCCGGAGAAGGTGAACTGCCTCCCCCCACCAGAGCGATATCAGAGCTGGTGTGGTGGGGAGAACGCACCGGAGGATGCTGGACCAGGCGGTTCCGGCTCAATCCGGCCAGAGAATGGATCGCCGTCACCTCCAGGGATTCTTCCAGAGTGAGTGGTGGCAGAATCCCTGCCATGGCACGGGCCATCATGCTTTTACCGGTTCCCGGAGATCCAATCATCAGAACATGGTGATAACCAATAGCAGAATACGCCAGTGCGTTTTTTGCCTTTTCCTGTCCTGTAATTTCGCTCATATCCGTGACCACTTCCCGTGCCGGCACATCGAACGGGATGTTGGTAACCGGCCGGAGATCCTCCCGGATAATCGTTTCCAGATCAGAGAGAGAACGCACCGGATACACCTTGAGACCGGGAATGGCTGCCACTTCTTCCAGACTGGCCGATGGGAGGATGACAGAATGGATATTCTCCATCTGCATGGACAATATGGCGGATGCCATAATCCCACGGGCGGGATGGACGGAACCATCCAGAGACAGGGAGCCCAGAATCATTTTATCTTCAAAAAATTCCTGGGGAAGCTGCCCGGATGCCACCAGAAGAGCCGCTGCCGCCGCCATCTCCAGAAGTGCCCCTTCTTTGGGAAGATCATTGGGGGAGAGATTGATGATATTAAAAAATGGCGGAAACTCAAACCCTGAATTCATAATGGCGGATCGTATCCTCTCTTTTGCTTCTCTTCCGGTGTGATCCGGAAGACCGACAATTTGTATTCCAAAGTTTCCGCTCAGGTTATCGGCCTCTACCTGCACGGGAACTGCCCGGTATCCATATACTGTGGATGCTATTGTTTTTCCTACTTTCATGTATATATATGAAAAAGAATTCTTCATTTTTTCCCTTGAATAATCTTTATCATAAAAAAAATTAGTATTTGACAGAAAAAGTGGAATATTTTTTATAAAACCAATGAAAAAAACCATACTCCCCGCATTTTTTTTCCTGGGATCGCTCCTTTTGTTTCAATGCAATTCCCCCATGGTAAAAAAAGACCAGCTTGCTTATCTGCACCAGAAATACTCCGGTCAGTATGTCACGTTAAAGCCCATTGACGTGGGAAATAATGAAGTTCTCCCGACCGGCTCCCTGGTGATGCTGTATTTTAAAAGCACCAGCGAAGCCATTGTGGCGTATGCTTACCGTGCGAACCAGTCCAGGGAAATGGTGATTGGCAAGAATATTCTTTTCATGTTTGAATCTGATTTCCCGGACGATGACTTTAAAATGGAAATCTTTGAAACTCGGCTGGCAGAAGTGGTGAGCCCGGCCCGGGAAATTCCGCCGGCACAGCCCGCCAAAAAACCACAAAAGATTTGACGTGTAGTCTCAATTCTATTTTGTCATCACACGGGATGTAGCGCAGTGGTAGCGCATCAGTTTTGGGAACTGAGGGTCGCTGGTTCAAATCCAGTCATCCCGAAATTGCGCCAGTAGCTCAGTAGGATAGAGCAACGGCCTTCTAAGCCGTAGGTCAGAGGTTCGAATCCTCTCTGGCGCGTGAAACGGTGGATGTAGCTCAGTTGGTAGAGTCCAGGATTGTGGCTCCTGTTGTCGTGGGTTCAAGTCCCATCATCCACCCATCGTTTTGCCTTGTCCCCCCGCGTTTCCGGGGGTTTTCCTGAATAAAATTGAATGGATCATTATAAGGAAGGTTGGGCTATTCCTCTTTGAAAAGCAATGCGGTCTTTGCTTCCGCTTCCAGATCCTTCAGGTTTTTCAGGATTTTCACCGGCGGCAGGTTATTCAGCAGTATTTCCCCGTAGTTTTTCTTGATGAGGCGGTCATCCAGAATGGAGATCACCCCTTTGTCGGTTCTGCTGCGGATCAAGCGTCCCGCCGCCTGCCGCAGGAGCATGGACGCCCAGGGCAGCGACAACCCAAAAAAATCGCTTTCCCCTTTTTCCTTCATTTCCCGGGCACGGGCGGCAAAAATGGGATCATCTGGCGGATTGAAGTACAGCTTGGTGATGATAATATGCCGCAGGGCAAAACCGGAAATATCAATACCCTGCCAGTAAGAGATGGTTCCCATTAGCACGGAATTGGGATTATCCCGGAAAAGGGAAATGGCCTCGCTCACGCCGTGGATCCGCTGGTGGTAAATTTCCAGATCGGAGTTTTCTTCCATATATTCATGGGCTTTATCCAGCAGATAATTGGATGTGAACAGCACCAGAGCCCCACCCCGGGAAAGCTCACATAAATCCAGAATCCTATCAAAGAGTTTTTTTTCATAGGCTCTCTGTTCTTCTTGGGGTGCACCAAAAACCGGGGAGAAAATATCTGCGGGAATGTAAATTCGGGCATTTTTCTGGTATGGAAAATCGGAAAGGTATATCTTTTTTGTGTGGAATAAATCGGCTCCGTAATCTTTTACCAGCGGATTAAAATACCCTTTCTGTGTCATTTCTTCCGCATTCCTGGGTTTTCCACTGGCACTCCAGAATCCCAGGGTGGCACTGGTGAAAACCACCGGTTCTGTCAAAAACCCGGCGATGGGTTCGCCCACAGAAAGCGGCACGGTATTCAAATGGAACACACCTTTTTTCTTGGTTCCCCAATAGATATTTTTTCTGGCCTTTTTCTGCAAGTGCAGTTCATAAAAAGCTTCCACCAGCTCTCTTGCATTTTGGCAGAATTTCATGAAACCCATGAGTGCGTTCAGGGTGGCAGAGTCCTCAATATCTTCCAGTTTAGCGTTGATGCTTTCTTCCATTTCCCGTAGATTTTCAATAACAATTTCATAATCTTCTTTGAGTGCGGGGGTCAGTTTTAAGTGGTTTTTTTCTATGGACTTGGTTCCCTCATCGGAAAAACTGAGGTCAAGGGCAATCTCCCATTGCTGGAAAATTTTCTTCCATGAGTTTCTGGTGGCCACTATTTTTTCTGAATACTCCGCAGCCATTTCTCCACCCATCGGCAGATGGCCGGCAGCCTGGATATTTTTTTCATAGAGGCGGGAATTTTCTTCCAGGCTGGCATCTGCCTGGGTGAGGGTGAAAATACGGTATGCTGTTTCCAGAAATCCATGACCTTCATCCAGCACCAGAGCAGTATAGGGAGGAAGGGTAGCTTTGTCATTGATAAAATTATAGAGAACCAGATGATGATTGGCCACAATGATTCTGGATTGAGCCCAGGAATTTTTCACCCGGAAATAATTGCAGGATGAATAATGAAAACACCTCCGGCCCGGGCATCCCTGGGAATCCCGGGAAATGGATGACCAAAAAGAATACGGAATGGGAAACGGGGCAAAAAAATAGTTCCCATCATTTTTTCCGGAGAATGCGTTTTTTGCCCAGCGGGAAATCTCCTCCATGCCGGAAGAATCCACCACATCCAGAAAAGCACCCCGGCTCATGGCTTCATCATAACGTAGCCGGCATAAGTAATTGGAGGAACCCAGAGCCAGAGAATACGGAAGGGATGAGTCCACATTTTTCCGGATAAATTCCAGATCTTTTTCAAAGAGCTGCATCTGCAGGCCACGGGTTTCCGTGGAGATAACCACCCTTCCCGCTTTGAGATAGGATATGGCTGTTCCGGCAATCAGATATGCAAAGGATTTGCCGGTTCCTGTCCCCGCTTCTATTACGGAATTATGGCCACGGTAAAAACTACGAAGAATGTCCTTTGCCATGGAAATCTGATCTTTCCGCATTTCATAACCGGGCAGGGATTTTTTTATTCTCTGGAAACCCGCCTCAATGACGGCATCCAAGGTCTCTCCGGTGAGGGTTTCCTCCACCAGGGCTTCTCTCTCTTCTGCGGTGGGTTCATACCAGGGAGGGAAAAGAATCTCATTTTCTTCCGGCAGAGTTTTCTCTTCCTCTGACAGCATGATTTCATCCATATATGCCAGAAATCATTTCCTAATCTTTGGGAAAATTCTTTTTTAAGCGAAAATCCAAAATATGAGTCTGCCATCGACCTCATGGAAAAAACCGGGCACAATATCCTGCCGTTTCAAAAAGAAGTATACATCCAGACCGTCCGGATAGGTTCGGTTATGCAGATTGACAAGGAAAATCCCCTGAAATGGACAGTGGAAATTGAAGAGGTGGACAACCAGCTTGGTTTGATTAACACCATCCGCTATCTGGAGATACTAGATAATGAAATAAATGATTTTGAAGGCAGAGACTTATATGTGGATCTGATCCTCCGAAAACTCCGTTCGGCAAATTCGGAAATGATTTCCCAGTTTGTCATTATCCACCAATCCCTTGTCCAGAAAGGCGGAAGACTGCGTCTGGTGGATGCCAATCCGGACTTAAAAAGCTCTTTTGATGTGGTTATGCTGGATAAGATCATCGCCGTCAACTATGAAGGAATGGATGAAAGCATGATGGATGACGAGGATGAAGAAGAGGATGACGACGATTTAGACGGAGAGGAATAGACTGGAAAAACCACTGATTATAGCTCTGGATTATCCCTCCGGCAACGAAGCCATGGAAACAGTCCGCACGCTGGGGGATTATGTTGATTATTATAAAATTGGGATGCAGCTTTTTTACCGGGAAGGGCCGGCCATTGTGCACACCCTGAAAAATGACTTCCACAAAAAGATATTTCTTGATTTAAAAATTAATGATATACCCAATACCGTGGAACACGCGGTAAAATCCCTCTCTTCTCTGGGAGTGGACATGATGACCCTCTTCACATCCGGGGATGGCGTGGTGGCAGCCAAGCGTTCCGCCCCGACCAGTTTGGCGGTACTGAATGTGACCGTTCTGACATCCCAGGCCGATGAGGGAAACACTGCCGGGGATGTGGAAAAAAGGACGTCTCTATCTCTGGATCATGGAGCAGATGGAATTGTATGCAGCGGCCTGGAAACAAAATCCCTGCGGCAGAAATTTGGAAGGGATTTCCTCATTGTAAACCCCGGAATCCGCATGGAATCCCTGGGAGATGACCAGCAGCGTACTGTGACGCCCCGCATGGCCATGGAGAATGGTGCCAGTTACATTGTCGTCGGTCGGCCTGTTACGGCAGATCCCAACCCCCGGCAGGCGGCCATCCGGATTCTGGACTCCCTTTGATTTCTATTCCCGTGCAATCATAGAATTGGGCTGGCCGGTGGAGGAAAGAACTGCCCGCCATAAATAAGATGCTTTGGGATCCAGTACTTTTCTTTTAGCAACCGCCACATCAATGGGAACATGGGTGAACACATTATTCCAGATACCCACCACCATATTGGTTTTTCCGGCCATGCCCGCATGTACCGCATTCTGGGCCAGAAACCCGCAGAAAACGGAATCCTCTGCGTTTGCCGGTACGGAACGGATCATATAGCTGGGATCAATGTACTTGAGGTTGATGGCAATATTTTCCTTGCGGAAATATTCATTGATCTTTGCCTTCAAAAAAACTCCAATATCGCCCAGTTTTTTATTCCCGGAGGCATCCGTCATATCATTGTTCTCAAAAAATTTCTGTCCTGCCCCTTCCGCGACAATAATCAATGCATGTTTTCTTTTCAGAATTCTCTGCTTTAAAATGGGAAGAAATGCTCCCTCTCCCTCCAGGTCAAAATCCTGCTCCGGAATCAGAACAAAATTCACTTCCTTGGATGCAAGAGCGGCATTTACGGTGATAAACCCGGAGTGGCGACCCATCAGCTTTACCATACCAATCCCATTGGGGGCACCGGTAGCTTCCACATGGGCACATTTTATGGCCTCCAGTGCCTTGCTGAACGCGGTGGAAAAACCAAAGGTTTTTTGAATCATATTAATATCGTTATCAATGGTTTTGGGAATCCCAATGACAGAAATCTTTTTTCCCCGCTTCTTAATCTCATCATGGATGGCACGGGTTCCCTTGAGAGTTCCGTCCCCGCCGATGGTGAATAGTATTTTAATACCATTTTCTATGAGAAAATCCACTATTTCCGCCGGATCCTGTCCACCCCGGGAACTGGATAAAATGGAACCTCCATCATTATGGATATCGGAAACGATCTCATGCGTGAGCAGAATGGGTTTGTGGCCGTGTTTTCTGGTAAGCCCTTCATAGCCATATTTAAAACCCAAGACTCTTTCCACTTTATAACGATAATGCAATTCCATAAAAACCGCCCGTACCACATCATTAATCCCTGGGCTTAACCCACCGCAGGTAACAATCCCTGCCGTGACCCATTGGGGATCAAAATAAATCTTTTCCCGTGGGCCGGCCTGCTCAAAGAAGGTGGGTTTGGCGGCGTGATAGTCATTGACTTCTTCCGGATTATCAAAGATGGCTTTGTAAAGTACCACGGCAGAATCTTTTGTGTAGTATTCATAGCCGGCAGGGGATGGGATGGTGGCCTCACCCAGTTTTTCAATGGTGGTGTCGATTGGTTCATAAATCATAGGGAATTATTCATTTTATGGTATAGTGGTCAAGACCAATTATGATTCCGGGTAAAAAAAGATTCTTTTTGCGAACCCGGTTGCAGCCTTCACACCTCCACGCCAGGCCCGTGTAGCTTTTTTATCTTATTCCGGGTGGACCAGGATGCGAATTTGCCAATAATCCTTTTGAAGAAAAAGCTTTTGGTTTTCAGCTCTTCCTTTTTTACCGTATCCAGTTTCCGCACCAGAGACTGGAAAGCTTTCGCTGTGGGAACCAATCGGTCAAAGGCAATATGGTCTCGTTTGTCAAAATCCACTAAAAGATAGACCGGATTGGAAATATAGTTGAAAACGGGAATCCCTTCCAGATGGAAATCCCCTCCATCCGTGGGGGGAAATTTTCCCAATGGTCCTTCTGCCGGTAAAATAAAAATGGGATCCAGATTATTTTCCAGAAATACTTCCCGTCCCAGTTGCACACATTTCCTGTTGTATGGCGTGAAAAGTGCTGCGGGTTCCGGCTGGTCCAGTACCTCCAGTTTTCCGTTTTTTTCCGCTGCGGCCAGGGCAATATGCTCAATATGGATTTCCGCTACGGTGTTTTCCAGAATCTCCGGGTGACTGTGTATGAATGACCTTGTACCAATGGATCCGTAAAAGTGACCACCAGTGAGCATGAATAAAAGAGTCTTTTCCGGCTGGATTTTTTCTTCCAGCAATGATTTTGCTATCTGTAAAACAACCGATACCCCGGAAGCATCTTCCGTGGCTCCTTCAAAAGGAGAATCATGGTGGGAGGCTATGATAATGGTTTCTTTGGTCCTGCCGGGGATTACCCCCAGGATATTGGCCGTATGGCTTTGCTCAATTTTACCACGCAGCTCCATCTGTGCCATACGTTTTTCCCTGGCCAGCCTTTTCAGCTCAACACCGGCTTCCCGTCCCACCCAAAATCCGGGCAATGGCTTTTTCAAAATACCATCGCCTTCTTTAAATCCATAAGGAGCATAATAGGAATCAAAGCCTCCGGGCTGGCTGGTCAGAATACCAATAAATCCGGTGGCACCCGCCGCTACGGCCTTATGGTAAACATGCCAGGCTGGACGTATCCAGGTGGCCTCATGCAATGGGCCATCCGGCAATTTATTTCCCGGGTCAATCTTGGATAAGGCCAGCTTGCCCAGTTTGCCGGAATCCAGCATGGGAAATGGAAACTCAACAACCACAATCTTGTTTTTAAAATCAAGCCCTTTAATATCATCAATTTTGCCCTCTCCGGCGTAAATGAGCTCTGCCGTAACGGGTTTTTCAGTAAACGCAGTATACGGGATATAATGGCAGGGTATGGATTCCCATTTATCGGAAACACTCTGGATTTTGAGAGACCAGGACGATTCTGTCCAGCTTTGAATGGGGATTTTTTCCTGTCTGGTATCCTTCAGTCCCATTTTGCGGAATTCATTTTCCAGATATGCTTCCGTTTTATGTCCCGCATTGTGTCCTGGCCGCCGGTGACCAAAACCAAGAAGATCATCAATCCATTTTGTCATTTGTTCCAGGCTCATATTCCCCTCCCATTGGTTTTCTGCATTGGTCGGCTCAATGTCTTCCATCCACCGATGCCAACACGGATAAAAACATTAGACCAGCGAACATAGAAATGTCAAGCAATAATTATGCTCTCAATGCGGTTGCGGGGATAACCCATGGATCGCAATTTTCCGGAACGGCAATCCGGTTCTGATAGGAGAACATCGTCGTCCCTGCAAAAACACCATAATTAGACGAAATCTAATTTTTATCTCTCATCCATCGGACTTATGTATGAAATTAATATTCTTGACGAATGGATCGTTTCAGAATATTATGAATGACAATGGACACAAGCAAAACGGATGTCCTTGCGGACGCCAAGAAAATTTTAATTGCACCATCTCAGTTTACAAAAATCAAAATACTGATATCAGTAAACTTTGTGGTGGGTTTTGCTATTTTACTGAATGCGGCATCCCAGCTTATCTCCAAAGGAAATTTTAATTCCCCCAAACGAGATTGGATATATTTTCCCACAGTCATCCTCTTCATGTTTTTTTCCGGTATAACAGAATTATACTACCTAACAAAAAGGAAGGGAATCCCGCCATATCTGCACCATTTTCTTTCTTACGCAACGGTGATTTTATTATCTATCATCACTCTGAGCCTGCTCCACACATCCTCCAATCCACCTTTGGCCATTTTATTTGACGCATGGATTGGGATACCAGTTTTGATTTCTGTGAGCCTGATCATCAATCGCTGGTTTGGTGCGGTTATGTTTACGCTTTTTATCCTCAACATATTCTGGGCAGTTTACCGGATTGGCTTTGACTATGTTTATCAAACAGGATGGGTTTTTCAGGATCCAAAGTTCATCACAAATCTGGTCATTGTAATATTCACCTATTTTCTGGTGTCCATTCTGATGCTTTTTTTTGAATCCGGCACCATCGACCAGGTTTTGAAAGCAATCCCCCATGCCATTGAAAAAATTGAAACCGCATCTTCGGAAAAAAAAGCCCTGGAACAGATTGAAATATTAAAAAACCAGCAGGACGGGGATTATTTTCTGACATCCCTGATATTAACACCTCTGGGGGCAAATCGGGCAAAAAGCGAGAATATCAAAATTGATTTTCTGGTGGAACAAAAAAAGAAATTTACATTCAAACGATGGGAAAAAGATATTGGCGGAGATATCTGTATCACCGACAATATTCAATTAAATAACCGCAATTATATAATTTTTGTCAACGCGGACGCAATGGGGAAGTCTCTCCAGGGAGCAGGAGGTGCACTGGTTCTGGGAGCCGCATTCAAAGCGATTATAGAAAGAAATAAATTCTCTCCGGAGGGCAATGGGCAGTCACCGGAACGCTGGCTGAAAAATGTTTTTATTGAAATGCATTCCATATTTGAGAGCTTTGATGGCTCCATGCTGGCAAGTGCGATCTTTGGTCTGATTGATGATAAAAATGGCTTTATGTATTTCATAAATGCGGAACATCCGTCCATTATATTGTATCGGGATGGGACGGCGGGATTTGTGGATAGCAAATTTATCTCCAGGAAATTGGGCAGTGTTTTGTTGAATAGAAAAGTAATTATTCAGACCATTCATTTAAGGGAAAAAGATGTTATTATTATGGGAAGTGATGGAAGAGACGATATTAAAACAGGGGTCTCCGAGGAGGGTGACAGAATCATCAATGAAGATAAAACCATGATTTTACGATCCGTAGAGAAAGCGGGAGGTGGACTGAAGGAAATTGCGGATGAAATAAAAAGATGTGGTGAATTAACCGACGATTTATCCCTGATGCGGATTGAATACACCGGAAATCCGGGTGAACCGTTGGATGAACAAACCGGAATTCTTCTTGCGAAAGCCCAGATACTGGAGAGATCAGATAAACCCAGAGAAGCCATTGCCCTTCTTGAGACCATCCCCAAAGAGAAGAAAATGCAGACCAGAATATCCCGTGAGCTTTTCAAATTGAATTTTAAAATCCGGGATTATGCAAATTCCGCCCACTATGGTTTGGCATGCTGCCAGGAAATGCCAAACCATATAAAGTTGATGTATATGCTCTGCTACTCCCTTAGAAAAATGAAGGAATATACAAAAGCCGTGGACGTTGGTGAGAGAATCCGTCTGCGTGAACCGGGTCTGATAAAAAACCTGTTAAATCTATCGGAATGTTACTACAGATTGAAAAAATTTCATAGATCTGCCACTATGGTATCAGAAATTCTATCTCTGGAACCGGATAACAGGGGTGCATCTTATATGCAACATATAATAAAAACCAGACACCCGGAAATGGGATAATAACCAAAAATTGCTTCCCTTTTCACAGAAACGCTCCATACTGGACCATGGATCAAACTTGGGATTATCTGGTGGTGGGTTCCGGTCCCGGCGGGGCCACCGTCGCACGGGAACTGAGCCGGGCAGGGAAAAAAGTGCTCCTTCTGGAAAAAGGGAAAAATCCCCCCCTACGGGATTCCTTCTGGCAGTATCTGCGGTACCAGTTGATACCCTTCCGGAGCCTGCTCTTCACGTATCGATGGGTGGCCATGGTACGGGGAATCATCTCCGGCGGTAGCTCCATTTTTTACTATGGGACAGCATTTCCGGTACCGATATCCATGCTGAAAAAATACGGAGTGGACATCACAAAAGAAGTGGAGCAGGTAAAAAAAGAAATTCCCTTCCAGTTGCTGCCGGAAGATGCCTTGACTCCCATGGCAAAAAGAATTCAGGACACTGCAAAATCCTTGGGTTACAAATGGGAGAGACTCCACAAGTTTATGGATTTTACCTCACGAAAACCCGGACAGCCCTTTGGATATTATGGTGATCCCACCGATGTAAAATGGACATCCCGGCATTTTATCCGAGAGGCAACACAAAACGGAGCAAAAGTCCTTTCCGGAGTATCCGTGGAAAAAGTACTCTTTGAGGGAGACCGGGCAGTGGGCGTCCGGGTAAAAACCGGATGGAAGAAGCAGGATATTTATGCAAAAACAATTATTTTATCCGCTGGCGGAATTGGGACGCCGGTAATTTTGAAAAAATCCGGGATGGACGGAGTGGGCAAAAACTTTTTTTTTGATCCCC
Organism: Leptospira biflexa; assembly: GCA_020720785.1. GTDB lineage: Bacteria > Spirochaetota > Leptospiria > Turneriellales > DYLW01 > DYLW01. The sequence goes on along the minus strand of DYOA01000009.1, from coordinate 50,133 downwards.
TGATCACCGTGGGAGGAGAGGTGGAAGACATAAAGGTGGCATCAGAAATCCCCATGAGTGCGGGATATCATTTTGAGAAAGAAGGATTCATGATGACAGATATGTCCGTTCCCCGAATGGTGGATGCGATTTTTTCCCTGATGGTTTTGAGACCAGATAAAATCTTTGCACAGAGAAAAACCCTCCGGATCATGATCAAAATCAGAGATGATCTGGGAGGATATATTTCCAAATTTGGACAGATAAAAAAAAGACTCACTGCAAATGACAGGAAAAAATTCGATGAGGGTTACCGGATCGCCAGAAAAATCCTGGAAAAAGCTGGAGCCAGAAGAATTTATAAAACCTGGTATATTGGGGCACATCCGGGCGGAACGGTAAAAATAGGGGAATTTCTGGACGCAAATCTGAAGCTGAAAAACCGGGAAAACCTTTATGTGTGCGACTGCTCTGTCATCCCGGAACCCTGGGGCCTCCCACCCACTATGACCATTGTGGCTCTGGGCAAATATCTGACCAAAAAGCTGATCGCGAAAAATGCATAGTCTATTCCATGTCCTCAAACAGCGTGTAGGGTGCCTCTCCCCTGCGATCCAGATCGGCAGTCTGATGATTGAAACCCCAGGGAGAAAGATGCCCAATGAAGCGGTATTCCATGGCACCGGACGGCTTGTATAAAATCATGCGGTTCAGAAAAACCAGAACGCCGGCATCCGGAAAATCATTTTTTATGGTGATCAATACCTCTTCCAGCACATCCCATTTATAATATACATCAATGGAATTGGCTGCCCGGAAAATATACGCGTGGGAGTCTCTCACAATATCCATTCCGGATGGTAATTCCGCTTTGCGTTTTTTGGTGGGATATTCCTCCAGTTGTTTCCGCATGGGTTTTGTGCCGTCCCCACCCATGATGAGAATATTGGGGTGGCTATACACCCGGCTCTGGATTTTGGGCGGACCCTCTTTGTAGAAAATATCCACCTGCTCTGGCAAATCCAGGGCAATAATATTCAATTTGGGCAAAGCAGTCGCCAGTTCAATGGAGGATATGCAGGTAAAATACCGGTTAGCCAGACCCGGCCCGATGTCAACAAAAACCGGATTCTGAGCCATGGAAAATTCCTCTTTTAAAATGCTTGTAAATTTAGGAGCGGTTGCGGTCTTTTCTGCTTTTGAAGCCGATGGGGCCTGCGGTTTATAAAGCATGGACATAAAAATATTGGAATCCTTCTGGCGGTTGGGCAATGTCCGTGCACGCACATCATTGGAGTGCTTCTGGTAACTGTATTTATACTGCTCCGTTACGGTTTTTATCCGTTTTTTTTCCAGCAGAGTCAGACCCAGTTTGTCTTTTTCCAGATAAACCGGAGCAAGAAATTCCATTTTATCCGAATGTTTCTTTGCGTAAGCCACATAAGAAATTCCCAGAAGATGGAAGCGCAGCTCCATACGTTTTTTCTCTTTTTTGTATTCCGGAGATTTTGCCGTCTGGTATCTTTTGACCAGCATCCGATGAGCGTTCAGATAAAGAAACGTCCCCTGCCATCGCTCTTTTCTGAATGATGCGATACTGGCCTCCAGGGAATGGATAAAGTCCTCCTCTGCGGTCACATCCTCCCGCCGCTCCTGGATCGCATGGTTCCATAGAAGAAGGCCGCCATAGCGTGTCGCAAAATCAGGAAATCTCTGGTTTATACGGTCAATAAGGTCAATGGCTTTCTTATATTCTGATGGATTTTTTTGCTGGAGATAAAAATATGCATTCTGGAGATAGATCACATAGCCGGGTTCACTGAGTGCCTCGTTTTGTCGCTGCAGAAAAGCATCCATGGACAGACGGGCGGTATCATATTTCTTACTCTCCAGCATCCCATGGATATTCCTGTATCTTTCCAAATCCAGTTGGATGTATTCCTCTCTGGCTTCCTGGAAATATGGCCTCTCCTTGGGTTGTTTTTCTGTTGCTTCCTCGTTGGCCGGTTTTACTCCGGCTCCCCGGGATTGTTCCCGGATTGTCTCCGTTCCGGATTTGGTTTTATCCGCAATGACTCTTTCTTTTACCGGATTTTTCTCATTGGCAGCCTTCCTGCCTGCCGTCTGCACCATGAACAGAGAGGAATGGCAGGCAACAAAGGAAAATGAAGCAAAAATCAGATACGCTTTCCACGCAGGCAAAAACCATCGGTAAGTATAGAACATAAAAGACTTTATTTTTGCCAGCGTGTAAACATTTTACCCAATAAAAATGTGGTCAATGTAATGGAATCCTTTAGAAACCCGGTCACCGAACGCGGAAAGCTGAAGTTTAACGCAGCCTTCAGGGCAGAATATGTTTTTTTATCAAAAGGGAACCACCAGATATTCCGGTATGAAGGTAGAAAATCCCAGTTGATTAATTTTGGCTGGGTCATCTCTTCCAGACCAAAAGCGGAATGCGTCCTGCCCAGCCCGGAGTCTTTCCATCCGCCCCAGGGGGTTTCTGACTGGCCATGGGAGTAAAGATGGTCGTTAATGGTGGTCACACCGGATTCCAGACGGGCGGCGATGATTTTACCCATTTTCAGATTTTTTGTCCATACAGAGGAGGTGAGGGCCATGGTGGAATCATTGGCCAGTTCAATGGCTTCTTCTATAGTGGAAAATTTCATCACCGGAAGCACCGGCCCAAAGGTTTCATCCCGCATCAGAATCATGGAATGATCCACGTCTGTCATCAGGGTTGCCGGATAAAAATATCCATCGGAATTAAAAGCGGAAGTGGACTGTGCCACAATTTTTGCTCCCGCTTTCACCGCCTGGTCCACGTGATCCTTAACAATATCCAACTGCTCTTTTGTGGTCATGGCTCCCATTTCCACATTAAAATCCAAATCCGCTCCATGCCGCATCTGGGTTGTTTTCTGTGCCAGAAGATCCACAAATTCATTATAAACAGCTTCATGCACATAAATCCTTTCCACGCCACCACAGCTCTGTCCGGCGTTCTGGTAACCCGCCCAGGCCGCACCATTGGCAGCACGCTCCAGATTGGCATCCGGCAGAACAATCATGGGATCTTTGCCTCCCAGCTCCAGGGAAAGCGGAGTCAGTGTCTCCGCTGCTTTTGCTGCGAGGTGTTTTCCGGTGGGGACGGAACCGGTGAAAAATATCTTGCTGATTTTATTCTTGAAGAATGCCTCTGATGTCTCCCGCCCGGAACCGATGATATGATAAAACAGGCCTTCCGGCAAGCCCGCCGATTGGACTATTTTCTCAATGGCCACACCCACATTGACGGTAGTTGCAGCCACTTTCAGCATGATGGCGTTTCCGGCCATCAGACCCATAACCACTTCCCCAAAAGGAATGGACAGTGGATAATTCCACGGGCTGATGATTCCCACTACTCCCAGGGGAACCCGGATGATCCGGTTTTTTTTGTTGAAAAATAAAATGGATGAGCCCTTGAGGTTTTTTCCTTTGAGCGATTTTCCGGAGTTCTTCGCATACCATTTCACAGCCAAGGTGATGGGAATGATTTCCGTGGCCAGTGCATCAATACGGGACTTACCGGAATCCTGGCTGACCACCTCCGCCAGCTCATCCACATGATCCAGGATATACGTGTTCATCTTCAGGATATAGCGGGCTCTTTCTTTATAGGAAAGGGATGCCCATTTTTTCTGTGCCGATCTTGCTTTATCAAAATACATCGGCATTTTGCTCATATCTGTATTCTGGACTTTTCCGGTCTTTTCCAGGGTCGCGGGATTAATGGTTTCAGTGAATTGAATTACCGGTGGAGTGTTTTTTGTCTTACTTACCGCTTTTTTTACCGCTTTTGGGGCGGTTGTTTTAGATGGACTTTTTTTTGTGGTAGGCATAATTTCCTCTTTTTTTCTGTTTTGATATATTGGTGGATTATTATTGAAAAACCACTTTTACTGAAAAGAACTTTTATTTGGTTTCTTTCATTAATTGAGGATTTGCTATCCCGGAGGCGGGAAAAACATAAAGGGTATACTATCCTTGGAATTAGGTTATCCAAAGCCCTGGAAACCGGAATGACCGCATGAACATCATGAATCCGCAACCTGCAAAAAACTCCGGGACAAATACACATGCAACGTATCCGGATTTATTTCTCCCACAGAGTATCCGGATAACGGAATCATTGCCCCAAGGCTTTTTGCCGCCGATGGGGAAATGGCCACCCCTTGCGAAAATGGATCTCCGCCGGAAGTGAAAACCATGGCCATATCCGCCATATTATTTTTCATTAAATATGACACACCCCGTGGACCAGCTTCCATGAGCAGAGAAGTAATCCCGGCCTGTGGTAACGTCCTCAGGAATTCCTCCAGAGACTCCGTCCGGATATAATCCAGGGAATGCCGGGACATTACTTCCTTGTAGTAATTATCGGTGGAGGGATCCTCGCCCCGGTAAATAAAAAGCGGCCTGCCGTATTCCTCTGGCATGTTTTTTTGACGGAGAATCCAGTTTTCCATGGAATCGCGATCCCATGAAGAGTCCGCACGCGGAAGCAGAAATAATCGGGTTGTTTGCCCCTGAACGGACGGAAAGAAACGCTGGTTCCGGAGGTACCCATCCTGCAAAGACTGGAAAAAGCTGCCTGCCGCCCATCGGATACGGATATCCCGGAGATGATCCCGGAAATTCAGCTCCGGCCAGTCAAACCGGACACTTCCTGGAAAGGTAAGGGTTGCCCCGCTCAGCCTCCGCATCCGGTGAACCAACGCCCGGCTGTCCCCATTGCTTATATGGCCACTGCTCCCAAGTGCAGGTGCCACAAAACCAGAAGCGGTTTGTGCCCATTTTAATAGGATCATTGGTCTTTGCATGCTCTCCGCACAGAGAAATGGCCCCAGCGTAAAGGCCACCTCTTCCGCAAAATGTTCCATCAGGAACCCCTTTTCAAGAACTTTCACTTTCCTGCCTGCATTTATCAGGGCATCTATGGATCTGCCGTTTACCTTTTCACTGGGATCTTTCAGGGCGATATTAATTTCAGGAATATTATTCTGGAGAATAGCCAGCGAGCACGGGGGAGTCCGCCCAAAATGAGCACAGGGTTCCAGGGTCACATATAAAACAGAATCTGCTAATTGGTCTGCAAAATCATCCGGAAATCGCTTTTTTACGGAATCAATGGCTACTATTTCCGCGTGCTCTCTCCCCGGCTCCCGGGTGGCACCTTCTCCTATAATTTCCCCGGATTTACGGTCTATGATAATTGCACCCACAGAGGGATTTGGGGAGCTTACGCCAATGGATGACCCCGCAAGAACAAAAGCTCTGCGAAAAATGGATATATCTATATCAGAATTCTTAGTGAATTCCACCGGTTTCGGCTTCATCAAAGGCAAGATTAATTTCATCCAGAGTATAGAGCAGATAATCCAGTTCCACCATTATGATAACAGATTCATCCAGCCTGGCCACACCGCGCACCAGTGCTTTTGTGTTGGAAGGTACCACGTCTGGATTTCCCTCAATATTATCCCGGGGCACATTGACCACGCGGTTGACTTCATCCACCACCATACCAATCCATTTATTATTATGATTCACTACTATAATGCGGGTAAACTCATTATAGTCCAGTGGCTCCAGATTGAATTTTTCCCTTAACCCCACAATGGGGATAATATTTCCCCGCAGGTTCATGACTCCCAGAATGAATTTGGGGGCACGGGGAAGTTTTTTTATCTGTTTCATGCGGATGACTTCCTGCACTTTCTCAATCTCCAGGCCATACTCCTCTTTACCCACAGAAAAAACTATTAGTTGTATAGTATCAATCATTTCGCTACTATTATTTTTATCCGATGGTTTCATATCCGCTCCATCTGACAGACTGCATGGCTTCATTATTCCGGCAAGTATAATTTACATGGGAATCCTGCAAGGGTGGCAACTCCCTTTTCATATTATCATTTACCGGACGCAGGCAAGGGTATCTCTGGACATCCATGAACGTTTTCACCAGTAAGTTTACCCGCAGCACTTTATTTCTTTTTTGGGGATTATTTGTCCTGAATGGTTGTTCCCAGGCTCCACCCCGGATTGCATATCTGAACCCCAGCGATTTGAAAAGCGAAGGCTATCTGGATGAATCCACATACCAGATTGTGGAAAACGGAATATTTTTTAATTATAATCTTGCTTTTCTGCAGAGAAATACCCAGCTCCCCCTGCCCGTTTCTGACATTCTGGATGTGAATCAAATAGAAGAGTTAAATAGAAATCCTGCCAAACTGGCCTCCATGTTTAAACCGGAAGATTTGTGCCGGATATCCCAGATCCAGGAGTATAATTTTCCGGTCCTAACCCAAGACAGCGGCAATCCGGAAATGGACAATATCTTCCAGGATGAAAAAATCAAGGCCATCCTCAAAGCAAAAGAATCCCTTTATGATAAAGCCTGTCATACTGCCCAAGCCCGTGCCCTTTACAAATGGTTCATAAAAAGCTCCGGCAGGAAAATCAGTGCCATTGATCTTGAGAATGATCAATCTGCGGAAAAACATGGGAAAGAAATGCTGAATCTTTCTACAAATTTTCCCCTACTGGATACTTTTGAGAGTAATCTGTTTCCACCGGATTTCTGGTTCAGATCCCACACAAGAGAGCAAATTTCCAGACTGGAAGAAAGACTCAAAAAAAATGACATCCGTTATGAGGTCATTGAAGAAACAAAAGTTTATTCTTCTTACATTGGCTGCAAAGCTGTGGTGCACTTTCACCATCCACGGCTCACCCGTGATTTTAAGGTGATAAAAGATTAAGTAGCCGATGGATTTTGTTCATAAAGAAATCAAAATCACCGGATACAGTGTGGGTGGCATTGAAACCAGCTTCATCCTGCCTCATTTTAAAATGGCATTTGATTTTGGCCGGGGCTCGGAAGAATTGATTGATATCCCCAGGGTTTTTCTTTCCCATGGCCATCTGGATCACTCATCCGGAATAGCCTATTATTTCAGCCAGAGGGCTTTAAAAAACCTGCCTCCGGGAGAAGCCTATGTGCCCGCAAAAATAGCAAAACCCTTAAAAAAAATAAATGATCTCTGGAAAAAGATCGAGGGCTTCAGCGGTGCAGGATCCATTATACCTTTATCCCCCAATGAGATTGTGCCAATCCAGGAAAACTATTTTCTGCGGGCAGTGGAAAGCTACCACCGGATTCCGTCTCTGGGTTATATTATATATAAGAAAAGTCAGAAATTAAAAGAACAGTACCAGAATCTGGCCGGCCACCAGATAAAAAAGCTCAAAGAAAAGAATGAGCCCATTTTTACCATTGTGGACATCCCCATCCTGGCTTTTTCCGGGGATACCTCCATTGAATTTCTGGATAAAAATCCAGACGTGGCCAGAGCAAAAGTCCTCATCTTTGAAGCCACATATATTGATGAAAAAAGAACCGTAGAAAGAGCCCGCCAGTGGGGACACACCCACCTGGAGGAAATCCTGGAGAGGCTCCCGGCCATGGAAAACGAAAAAATAATTCTCACTCATTTGAGTAAACGGTATCAGGAAAAATATTTCGTAAAGGTGCTACAGCACCGGATTCCCCCAGCCGAACAATCGCGGTTTGTTATCTGGAATAAAGATCGGCCATATTTTCTGTAAGGTTTTAAATTCTCCTTGTCACTCTAATCCCGGAGCGGAATCTGGATTCAAAGAAAAACCTATGGCAACAAAAACGGATGGAAAAAGCGTTAGAAAATCAGACAGAAGACATGCAGAGGCATTGGAAAAAAAATCCCATACCGATGTTGTGGAAGTGGAAAGAAATTTAATTGAACAGGGTTTGCTGGCCACCCGGCACTGGATGCACGCAAACCGGCAGACGGTCCGCTGGGGATTGATTGGGATTATTTCCTTTTTTGTTCTGGTTCTTGCATTCATTTTTTTCCATAGTATGATGGTGGAGAATCATAATGCACAGGTTTACTTCCTGATGAAGGATTATGACCAGGCCCGTCTGATATCCGTTCCTGCATTGAAAAAAGCAAAAATGAAAGATGTTGAATCCGGAGCCTCGCAATTATGCCATAACTTTTACCCCACAAGAGAAAGCTATTACTCCTGCATTGTGGCTGCACTGGCCGCACGGGAAAAAAATGACGGAAATCCTGGAAAGGCAATGGCCCCATATCTCCAGCGATTCGCAGATCATTACGATAATGACGGTCCGGGAAGTTTTTTCACGTTCTATACCGCTTATGCCTTTGAAGCCGCCGGAGATTTCAGCACTGCCATCCTGTATTATAAAAAATGGGGCGAATACTTAAAAGACAACGAGCTGCAATCCCAGGAGGCAGCCCTTTACCATCAGATGCGGAATTTGTATTACTCCGGGGATAAGAAAGGAGCCCTGGAATTATGTAATAAAATAATCAAGGATTATCCCCAAAGCATTTATATGAAGAAATCCCTGGAATACCGTTATCTGATTTTCATAAAAAATGATCCATAAGTCCTCTTTAAAGATTGCACTCCCCAAAGGGCGGATGAGCGATGAATCTCTGGAGTATTTATTCCAGAGAAACATAACATCTCTGGAAAAGTTTCCGGAAAGCAGGGAACTGATTTTTCATGATCCGGAAAATAATATTGACTTTCTGATTATCCGCTCCCAGGATGTGGGCACTTACGTGGAGACCGGAGCCGCCGATCTGGGATTTCTGGGATATGATGTCCTGCTGGAAAATTCCTTTTCTGTTTACACAGCTGCGTCTCTCCCTTTTGGAGAATGCCATCTTTCCGTGGCCTATCCGCAGAATTCCTTAGAATGGAAAAACAAGCGGAAAATAAAAGTGGCCACAAAATACCCCAATCTGACCACCCGCTTCTTTTACCAGAAAGGTTATAATATCCAGATTATTAAGCTGTATGGATCGGTGGAGATTGCCCCCATTATGGGTATTTCCGATGTCATTGTGGACCTGGTATCCACCGGAAAAACCTTGGTGGCCAACGGCCTGGTGGAAGATGAAAAAATAATAGAAAGTTCTGCCCGTCTCATTATCCACCCCGGCTCCTATCACAGGAAAAGAAAAATTTTAAACCATATTATCCGGGAAATGGTTTGACGGAGCGTCTGCAATTTCATTTCTGGAATAATGGCAGTACCAAAAAGAAGAACATCTCCTTCCAGACAAGGAAACCGAAGATCTCACCATGCCTTAACCCGGCCAGAGCTGAGACCATGCCCCCATTGTGGTGCTTTTACCAAGCCACATGTGGTTTGCCCGGAGTGTGGCTATTATAACGGTAAACAGGTTGTTTTCCAGAAAGTAAGAAAGGCTAAAACGGAAGCGGAGGGTTAAGCTCTCTGTGAACCCGTGCTGAATACAGAATGGCGAAGTTACCAGGAAAATTCCGCAACCGGATATCCACATCCACCCTACCATCCGACGACTGAATATAAGGAATCTGCATCCTACTGGGGCTTTCTTCGCGTGCCCCATATCCCATTTCCATCTTTTTATAGAAAACGTTATTAATCCATATTTCCATCGAAGTTTGCCGTTCCAGATAGGAATACGAGCTGGATATTTTTTCGTCATTGGTCTTATAGGGAAGTCGCTCCCGGAACACCGCTAAATCCAAAGTCAGAATCCAGCCGGTTTTTATTTCCGGATTGCTTGTGTATAGGCTGAATCCCAGGCCGGGTGCATTAAAAAACAACCCAAAAGGGTTTGGGCTAACCGATGATGGAGCGGATACAGAAATCCCGGCTGAATAACCCCAACTTCTGATTTCTTCCCAGGACATCACCCGTTGTTTATCCCCAACCCATCGTATTCTTTTGTCCAGGTTTCCATAGCGAAGGAAAGACAGGGAATCCTCAACCCCGGAAAATTCCTGTCCTTCCTCAATTCCGGCTTTTTCCTGGGAAGGCAGGATTACCGCACTGGTAAGAGATAATGCTATTCCAAGGAAAACCAGCACCACCGGAAGAGTGTGGCATATTTTAATCATTTTTAATACCATATTCATCCTTCTTGTCCTCCAGAAAATCCTGAAAACGGGAATCCTTCAGGTGGACAAATGGTTCACTCTGGTTGATAAATAAAAGCATATATCTTTTTAAACTCAGGATATGTTGCTTATCCGATTTTTTCTCATCCAGTTTGGCAAACATACGATCCAGCTCCATGCGGACTCCTGCCGGATTGCCGGAATACGCATGGCCCCGTGCCCGGTAATAATAATATAAAACTTTTTCCGGATTGGGGGATAATTTATGCTTCTGCAATGTGTATTCCTCATCAATAATCCCAAAGAGCGGGCTCTTTTTCAGATAGAGGTAGGACAAAAGCGTAACTTCCGATTGTTTTTTTTCCACAAAATTCTCACGGACAAAAGATGAAAATTCCTTTGTGGATTGGGCAAATTTAAACGCAGGGTCAGAGTATATCAAGGAAGCGTTTGTCATTCCGGCTTTTCCGGCCAGATAAAGATATTTCCGTGATAATGGAAGATTTTTTTTAGCGGCGGCATTCCGTGCCAGGATATAATAATAATATTTTTTATCCCCGGATAGAGCCAGGATGTCTTGTACAGACTCTGGAAAATAGTAAAAATACATATTCACGGGTTCATAAAAATTGTTATTTTTCCGGAAGGCCATTGTCAGATATTTTTTTGCTTCCTCTTTCCGACCCTTCTCCACAAGATAAACGGCCAGATTATAACATGTGTAATACGATAAACTTTTTTTACTGCGGCAGTCTTCATCCATCTCCGTTTTTATGGCTGGAAAACCCTTTTTATCCAAACCCTGTTTATATGTGTCCGTCCTGTGGTGGATATTCTGCTCATCAATCCAGTAACCGGAGTGTTCAGCGAAAACGGGATGAAAAAAAATCGGCAGTAAGACCAGAAGTATCCGGATTTTCCTAATTTTCCGGAAGGGATTGCCGCCATTCCTCCAGTGACTCATAATGATTTTTCTCCAGATAATCCTGAAGTCCCCGGCTGAGTTTTGCAATGAGAAGCGGACCGGAGTAGATGAACCCCGTATAAATCTGGACCATTCCCGCTCCGGATACGAATCTTTCCCATACCGTATTGTTATCGGATATTCCTCCGGATGCAATTAATGGAATATTGGCAGGAACAATCTTTCTGGCTGTCGTCAGATAAAGCGAGGACTTATCCTTCAATAGCTGCCCGGAGATGCCGCCACCCTCAAAAGGGATGGAATATTTCCTGCGGAACGCATCGTGCATATCGGCATCGCTGGTGGTATTGGTCAGAATAAACCCGTCCATGCCGGCCTCCAGAGAGCTTTCCAGGGTTTTCTGAAAACGGGAAACGGAGTCAAAATCCGGTGCAAATTTTACTAAAAGTGGCCGATGGGAAATCTTTTTCAGGGATTCCAGAAAACCCCGGATAGCCTTTTCATCCTGCAATTCCCGCAATCCGGGGGTGTTGGGGGAGGAAATATTGATTGCGTAATAAAGAATTTTTTTGAGAGAGGCATCCGCTGCATTCAATTTTTCAATCTGGATAGCATAATCCTGCACCGCTTCTTCATTGGGGGTATTCTTATTTTTTCCTATGCTCACACCCAATCGCCCCATTTCCGGAATGGAGGATGCTTTTTTCCGGTAATTTTCCAAAAAGGCATCTATGCCGGCATTATTAAACCCCATCCTGTTGATCAGGGATTTTTCTTTTTTCAGGCGGTACATGCGGATTCCCTCATTGCCGGGCTGGGCAAGCGGAGTGAGGGTTCCTGTCTCCACCAAAGAAAAACCATAATGAAAGAGCTTATCAAACACACGTCCATCTTTATCAAATCCCCCAGCCATAGCAAAAGGATTGGCCAGGGTGTGCCCAAGTAATTCAATACGGAGCCGGGAATATTCCGGTATGACAGGATGAAAGGGGAATTTTTCCAGAAATCGCAAGGCCCTTTCATGGGCTTTCTCCGCATCCATGGAAAACAATAATGGCCGGATGAGAGGATACAGATGGAAAAGGCTATTCACCACGGTACAGTCTGTTATATCCTTTTTTCTTGCCCAGTTCATTATCCGATATTTTATTCTGTTCCTGAAGTATATCCAGAAAACTTCTGGTCTTTACCCCGGAACAGTCAGAAGTGGGGCCCCCCACCTTTTTCCACTGGTTCCCCAGTTTAATGGGCTCCGGTATCAGAGTACCCACAGCCGGTTCCGGAGGATTGCATTCCGGATTCAGCCATCGGCCATTGATGGCACTCACGGCACCCTGGCGGACTCCTCTGGGAAGCACTTCAGAAAAGGGCTCCGGAGTATACCCCCTCTTGCTGTAAACTTCACCCATGAATTTTCCCCAGAATGGGGCGGCAATCCAACCACCGGTCTGGTCCACCCCCAGCGACATTTTCCAGTTATCCAGCCCCACCCAGATGACGGCAGCCAAATCCGGAGTGCTTCCACAAAACCAGGCATCATGCCAGCCCTGGGTTGTTCCGGTTTTCCCGGCTGCGGGACCCTGGTAATACTGCCGGAGGGTACTGGCCGTACCGGAGTCCACCACATTGGTCATCATTTTTCGCATAATGAAGGAAATACCTTCTTCAATAATCTGGTCTTTTCCGTTTTTACGTTTATAGCTGAGAATCTGGAAAACCTGTTCCTCTGAATTATAGATAACATTTCCATCCCGGTCGGTGACATAAATAATCCCATGGGGAATAATTTCCTTTCCTTTGTGAATCAAAGTGGTATAACCCAGCAACATTTCCTGGGGTGTCAACTCTGAGGTTCCCAGAGCCAGGGTGGGATCCGGCTGAAACCGGGACGGGGGGATATTAATCAGGCGGGAAGCAAAATCAATGATCACGTCCGGCCCCACCAGATCATATATCTGAACAGAAACCAGGTTCAATGATTGTGCCAGTGCATTATGAGCATGGACATATCCGGTATAAACATCATTGTAATTCCCAGGTGCCCATACGGATCCATCGGGACGGACGTTCACCACCGGAGAATCCACAAATCCCATGGCATAGTGCATGGCCCTCGCCTCCATAGCACCACCATAGATAAATGGCTTGAACGCACTTCCCGGCTGGCGTCTTGCCTGGGTGGCACGGTTGAATTGACTATTGGCATTGAATTCTCTTCCCCCCACCATGGCTGTTAATCGTCCCGTATGCGGTTCCATTGCCAGAAATGCCCCTTCCACTTTTAGTTCGGCCTGAAAATCCCGGGTTTTCTCCAGAAATGCCATGGATACCTCATTGTGTGGCTTGACAGGAAGAATGAGTCCCAGCACTTCAAACCCTTCACTGAGTTCCTTTTTGAAAGTCTTTCTGAATTTATCTTCAAATGTTTCCTCTTTGCCGATTTGGATATTTTTACCGGGATCCATGCTCACATGTCCACCCAGGCTTCTGGTTCCACCTCGTATAAAATTGCTGCTTTGGGCCAGAGCATCCTGCTTCCTCACGGTTTCTTTTAACAGCCGGTCTGCAATTTTCTGCTGATCCAGATCCAGGGTAGTGTATATCTGGTAACCCTTGGAATAAATATTTTTCTCGCCAAAGAGCCCTTCTGCCTCCTGGCGGATATATTCCGCGAAATGAGGTGCCTTGTTAATTTTTTCCCCAAAACTGGTGGCAGTGGGAGGCGTGAGAACAATTTTCTCCCAGTATTTTTCCCAGAATTTTTTATGGAATTCTTCCGTTTCCTTTCTTTCAATATAACCCAGCTCCGCAAGCCGATTGAGAATTATCCTATTTTTTGCCATTGCCTCATGGGGACTACGGAAGGGACTGTATGTATGAGGCGCTTTGGGCAGGGCGGCCAGAATGGATCCTTCCACTAAATTCAAATCCCCCAGAGATTTATCAAAATAAAACTCTGCCGCCGTGGAAATGCCATAGGTGCCATGACCCAGATAGATTTGATTAAAATATATTTCCAGAATCTCATTTTTGGAAAATTCATTTTCTACCTGTAGGGCCAGTACCGCTTCATAGAATTTACGGATAAAAGTTTTCTCTCCCTCCGTGTACAGACCCTTCACTAACTGCTGGGTCAGGGTGGAACCACCCTGAACGATGGACCCGGCTTTTAGGTTTGCCCATGCCGCCCGCAGGATTCCAACAAAATCAATGCCAAAATGGTTATAAAAATTAGTATCCTCCACTGCCAGGAAAGCGGCAATGACTGGATTGGGAATCTCTTCCAGTGTGATCAATGTCCTTTTATGCTGGAATAATTCAGAAATTAGACGTCCCTTTGTATCAATTAACCGGGTGGGCAAGGTGGGCTGGAATGATGCTAATTTTTCCAGGTCTGCCTTGTTTTCCAGGGAAACCATCAGAGTCCCCAGAAATATTCCCCCAATAAACGATGTAAAAATGAATATATTAAAAAAAATCTTTTCAAACCGATTCAGAGACAAAATACTATTTCCACGCATAATCCAGATTGGATTTTTTATGTGTACCGTCATTTAATATTAGAGCAAAAATATTTTTTACTTTACATATTAAAAGCATTTATATGAGTACTACAAAGGGGACGGGATGTGTGCCCGGAGATTTGCCATAATGATTTTAAAAAAAATAAAAAAATAGAGGCATCAAAATGGAAGAAAAAAGGAAATACACCAGAAAAAAACCCAAAGCAGAAAAAATAGAAAAAAGGAAAAGAGGAAATGAGCCTCTGAAAATTCTGGAAGGATCATTCCCTTTCAAACCCGGAGAAGGAGACCTGGGAGCATTTCGCCAGAAAAGCCGTAGAATGGATGTTGAACTGGGAAAATTATCTCTTACAGAAAAACAGTCCATTGTCCTGGATTTTATCACCCACCATATCAATGTGGTTGGCTTTCCACCCACCGTTCGGCAAATATCCGAATACTTTGGGATTTCCCCCAAAGCCGGGCATGACCATATCCGCTCCATAGCAAAAAAAGGATATCTGCGACTGTTTCCCGGATCCGCCCGTGGAATGGAACTGGTGCATAATCCTCATAAAAAGGAATTGCAGAGCAGTGGCATTGAAAATATGGATGAGGTTATCTTTGTGCCGTTGATTGGTACCATCGCGGCCGGTGTGCCCATCCTCGCAGAAGAGAATATTGAAACATCCATCCCCATGCCAAAAAGCTTTATGCCACAAAATGGGACTTTTTTTGCGTTGCGTGTAAAAGGCGACAGCATGGTAAAAGCGGGAATCATGGATGGAGATATCTCCGTAATCAAAAGAGTGGATGATGTGGACATTGAAATCCAGAATGGAGACATTGTGGCTGCACTCATTGACACAGAAGCAACCCTGAAGACATTTCGCCGGACAGAGAACGCCATTATCCTCCAGCCGGAGAATGACAATTACAAGCCAATCCTGCTCACATCCAGAGATCAGTCACAGATCATGGGGAAACTAGTGGGTGTTTACCGTAAGTACTGATGATTTTCCAGAAAATTGTCATTCTGGTGGCAAATACTCTGGGTTGTGGTCCACAACCCGACAGCTTTCGGTATCATGAGAATTTTCATGTGAATACACTGGGGCATTTTGCGGATGAGGTGGGCGGCATCCGCATACCCAATTTGTCCCAACTGGGGCTGGGGAACATTACCTATATAAAAGGGGCGGAGAAACCCAACCTGCCCTGGGCCTATTACGGAAAAATCCGTTCCCGCACCGACGGCAAGGACATTGCCTCAGGATTTCTGGAGCTGGCAGGGATTAACCTTCAGAAACCTTTCCGTGTATTTGAAGAAGAGATACCTGAATCCGTTTCTGATACGTTCCGGGAATTCCTGGGCACGGAGCTCCAGATTCTGCATGTAACTTCATTGGCGGAGGTGATGAAAAACCTGGAAAGACTCAATGCAAAGGAACCCCTCCTGCCCATTCTTTTTACGGAAAAAAATGAGTCCACCCTGGAACTGGCCATCCATGTCAATGACATAGCCAAAACAAACCGCAAGGAAAAAGAAATACTGGAATTTATGAAGGAAAATATTTCTGCTCATAAAATCGCCCAAGGTGTTTTGCATATCATGGATGGAGGATCAGAGTCTTTCCGGCTCATCCCGGATAAGAGAAAGGATGTATTTTTTGAGATCCTGGACCAGAACACTGTATTCCAGACCCTGGAATTAAAAAGAATTCCGGTCTATGCCTATGGGAATATTGGGAAAATTTATAACTATGCCGGATTTGCGGAGGACTACCAGATATCTGATCCGGTTGAGCTGATGAACTATCTGAGTGATGAAATCCGGGACGCGGCCACGGACCCTGACGGCAAAGCTGTCTTTGTGGCCAATATAATGAACATGGACTTATGCCATTATTATAACCATAATCTGTACGACTATGTGAAAATGCTGGAAAAAATGGATTCCCAGATCCCAAAAATCCTGCGTAATATAAATGACTTTGACTGGGTTTTTATTACCGGAGTGCACGGCTGTGATTTACTCCAGGAAAATGCCCACACCAGAGAATATTCTCCACTGCTGATATATAATAAAACATTTAAAAATGCAGAAAAAAAGAACATGGGTGTGAGAAAAACGTTCTCTGACATCGCGGAAAGCATCTCCGAGGCCTATGGGCTGGAAACCCATTATGGCGGAGAAGCTTTCTGGAATCTAATGTCAAAAATTTAAAGATCTTTTTCTTCCGCCCGGCTGCCGGCATGGTGTGCAATGCCTTTTTTACTGTTTTTGATAAAATCCACCAGATGGGATATTTTCTCATATTCCTGGCTGTTTTTATCCAAGGTTTGCAACAGAGCATCCGATTTTTCAATGGCGGCTTTTAATGGAAGATGGGAGAGATACAGGTTTCTGTATACCTCTTTAATATACTTTCTGGTTTCTATGGTAAAGCCGGCACGTTTCAACCCCACCATATTGATCCCATGGACCCGGGCAGGATTCCCATTGGCCAGGAAATATGGTGGCAAATCCATGGAGATTTTACTGTTCGCCCCCAGAGCGGCATAAGCCCCAATCCGGACAAACTGCACAATGCCGGAAATCCCGCCGATATACGCATTGTTTTCCACAACCGTATGGCCAGCCAGGGCCACCTCATTGATGATAATTGCATGATTCCCCACGACCACATCATGGGCAACATGTGACCCCACCATGAAAAAATTATTGTTTCCTACTGTGGTATATTTTCCTTCTTTTGTGGAAAGGTGCATGGTCACATTTTCCCGGATGATATTGTTATTCCCAATTTTCAGCCGGTAATCCCCACCGGGAACGATGGAAAAATCCTGGGCCACTTCCCCCAGTGCAGTGCCGTTGAAAATTTCATTCTTTTCCCCAATCTCCACATATCCGCTGACTTTCACATTGGAATGAAGACGGGTTCCGGCACCAATGGAAACCTTGGGCCCAATGATACAAAACGGGCCAATTTCCGCATCCGGATGTATTTTTGCCGCCGGATCCACTAACGCAGTTGAATGAACATTGCTCATATTAAACAATCGCCTTTTCCACAATCTCCGCAATGTCGAGTGTTTTTACACTTTCTTCTTTCTCCATACCCTTGACTCCGTCACTGACCATGGTCATACAAAAAGGACAGGCAGTGGCGATGGTATTCGCGGCAGTGCAGACAAGCTGTTCGGTGCGCATTTCAAAAATACGCGAACCATGGCTTTCCTGTTCTTCCATCCACATCTGTGCACCACCCGCACCGCAACACAATCCATTGGAATGGTGGTCAGCAGGTTCCACAACCAGATTTCCTGTGGCACTCTGGATGATTTCCCGGGGTGCAGCATAGATTTCATTATATCTTCCCAGGTAACAAGAATCATGGTACGTGAGAGTCCCCAGATCTTTTGCTTTCTGTGGATCCAGTTTGATCTTGCCTTCACTGATGAGTTGTTGCATATAGTCCCCATGGTGGATGACCTCAAAATTCCCACCTAATTGCGGGTATTCATTTTTGATGGTGTTATAGCAGTGTGGACAGGTGGCCACAATTTTTTTCACTTCATAGCCATTCATGACATCAATATTGGTCTGGGCAAGCGTTTGATACAGGTATTCATTTCCCGCACGCCGTGCAGAATCCCCTGTACAGCTTTCTTCCGTTCCCAGGATTCCAAATTTAACCCCGGCTTTCTGGAGCACATTGGTAAACGAGCGGGCAATTTTTATGGAACGGTCATCAAAGGCTCCGGCACAACCCACCCAATAGAGTATATCCGGTTTTTCTCCGGATTCTTTCCAATTGGCCATGGTTTTCACATTCAGACCTTCTGCCCATTCCTCCCTTTTATGAGAGCCAACGCCCCATGGATTGGATTGGTTTTCTATGTTTGTCAAAGCACCCTGGAGTTCTGAGGGAAGATTTCCTTCATTCAGGACAAGGGCTCTTCTCATCTGGAGAATAGCTTCCGGCTGGTTGTTACCTACAGGACAGGCATCCGCACAGGCAAAACAGGTGGTACATCCCCAGAGAGCTTCCTGGGAAATATAATTATCAATAACCCGAACACCTTCTATGGCCATGATATCTTCCGCACTCATACCGGCTTTTCTGGCATCCGCCACTTTGGGCATCTGCTCCATGAGGGCGTGCTTCATGTCATTCATTATTTTTTTGGGATCCAGTACCTTGCCGGTTCTGTTTGCCGGGCATACCAGAGTACAGCGGCCACATTCAATACAGGATAAGGAATCCAGCAGATTTTTCCAGGTAAAGTCCTGCACATTGGCGGCACCCCAGACGATGGAGTTTTCCGTATCCAGAAACGGCATTTCCCCATCGGGATTGTTCTTTTTGAACCAGAAATTAAAAGGAGCCCAGATGAGGTGGGCATGTTTGGAGCCCGGTACATAGACCATAAAGGCAAATACGGTTAAAATATGTCCCCACCACCCAATGTAATAGATGGTCTTTGCAGAAACCGGATCCACACCCATATCCTGATACATCCCTGCGAGGGTGATACGGATGGGGCTGGCAGCGGCAAAATCTCCCATAATCATTTTTGCAGGCTCACCAAACAGGGTAAAAAGCATCAAAAGGGAAATCATTGTGATCACCACCACGCTCTGGGGGGAGGGGCGGTCCAGTTCCGGGGCTTTTAAAAGCCATCGGCGGGTGGCAAAAAAACCAAGCCCGGAGAGAACCAATAGGGAAAACACATCCAGAAAGAAATCATAAAAATGCTCAAAGCCGGTGCCCAGAAAAGCCGGGATATAAAAATGAAAATCCCCCATAAATCCGCCAATGAACTGGCTTCCGGTATGCAGGCCATAAACGGCAAAGCCACCAATGACAAAGATATGAAAAATGCCCCGGGCGGGTTTCTTCATCAACTTCTTTTGTAAAAGCACATAGATCACCACGTTTTTTATTCTTTCTCCCAGCGGAGTTTTTATTTCAACCGGCTGCCCTTGGTGTGCAAGCTTCCAGTATTTCATAGCCACGGCAAATGACATGCTCCATGCAGCAAAAAATATAACTGCGAATATAATAATCAATAATACGGTTTGAACGCTCATTATCCTTCTCCTGAATTTTTGTTCTGATTCAATCCGGGGAAGACCGGTTATCCTGTAAAGAAAAAAAGGCTTATTATTTCCTATGATTGATAATGGAAATCATTATCTTAATGAGACGCCTGTCAAAGTGCTCTTTTCCAAATGGCAAAGTTTTTATTCCCGTATGCTCTCTCCCAAGATCCGGGGCAAACGCAACGATGGCAACGGCAAAACTATATTAAAACCATATAAACCGCAGGGTAATCTCCGCTGAATATGCTCATCGACCCGAAAATATCTTGCCCGCCACGGAGGGTCAGGGAATATCACCAATAAAAAGGGCAGAGCCAATGAGGAAAAAAATATTTATCCGTGGCGTGGTGCAGGGCGTGGGATATCGCCCCTTTGTGTACCGGCTGGCACAGGAAAATAAAATCCGGGGATGGGTGAATAATTCCTCCCATGGCGTGGAAGTGCACGCAGAAGGAAGCCCGGAAAATATGCAGAACTTTGAAAGGGATTTGCAGAAAAAAAAGCCACCCTTTGCCGTCATCCATGAATTTGAATCCGTTTCTTTGGAGGACACAGAGAGTTTTACGGATTTTAAAATTATCCAGAGCCGGGAGGAAGAAAAAGCCACTGTTTTGATCCTGCCCGATCTTGCCACCTGCCCGGAATGCCGGCAGGATATTCTGGATTCCGCAGGTAGGCGGTATTTTTATCCGTTCACCAACTGCACCAACTGCGGACCTCGTTTTTCCATCATCCGGGGTCTGCCGTATGACCGCCCCAAAACCACCATGGCGGAATTTACTTTCTGTCCAGAATGTGAAGAAGAATACCACAATCCGGAAAACCGGAGATTCCACGCCCAGCCCAATGCCTGTGCCTGCTGCGGCCCTTCCCTTAGCCTGACGGATTCCGCCGGGATGTCTCTGGTCCCGGAAGAACCGGGCGACGCAGGGATTATCCACAAGGTGGCGGAATTTCTGCAAGGAGGAAAAATTATCGCACTCAAAGGGCTGGGCGGATACCAGCTTCTGGCGGATGCCCGGAATGAGGAGGCTGTCCGGACACTGAGGGAGAGGAAGCACAGGGAAAGAAAACCGTTGGCGGCCATGTTTCCCTCTCTGGAATCCGCACGGGCGGAGGTGTCCATTTCCCCTCTGGAAGAAGAGCTTCTCCTTTCCGCGTCTGCCCCCATTGTCCTGCTGGAAAGAAAGCAGACCCCGGAAAGCGGGATTGCCCCCTCCGTGGCATTTGGTAATCCACGACTGGGCATTATGCTTCCTTATACCCCCCTGCACCACCTTCTTCTGACCACGACGGACTTTCCGGTAGTGGCCACTTCCGGCAATCTTTCCAATGAACCCATTTGCATTGATAATGCGGAGGCACTGCGGGAGCTGGGTTCCATTGCCGATTTTTTTCTATCCCATAATCGCCCCATCGAACGGGCGGTGGATGACTCCGTGGTAAAAATTGTGTCCGGAGAAATCTCTCTTCTTCGGCGGGCACGGGGGCATGCTCCCCTTCCTATCCGCAATCCGCATGTAAATCGGTGTATTCTGGCCACGGGGGCACATCTGAAAAACACGGTGGCTCTGTCCCGGAGGGGGAATATATTTTTGTCCCAGCACATTGGCGATCTGGAAAATGAAAAGACATATTCAGCGTTTACCCGCATAATGGCAGATCTTGAATCCCTGTTGGAAATCACGCCAGAAGCGGTGGTGAGCGATAAACATCCCGGATATCTTTCCACGGAATTTGCCATCCGCTATGCACGGGAACGCAACATCCCGCATCTTTCCGTACAGCATCATTATGCACATATCCTTTCCGTGATTGCGGAACACCGGCTGGACACCCGGGAAGAAAAAATCCTGGGGGTGTCCTGGGATGGAACTGGTTACGGAGATGACGGGGATATCTGGGGATCTGAGTTTTTACTGGCCGATTCTGGCAGCTATGAAAGAATTATATCCCTGGAGCCATTCTTTCTGCCAGGATCGGAAAAAGCTGTGAAAGAACCCTGGAGGGTGCTTTTTGGGATATTCCGCCAGATGAGCTCAGACTATGATTCCTGGGATGCCCTGACTACCCGCTGGGAACGCAGATATGAAAAAATAATGCTAACGCCCGCAGACAAGAAAATATTTTATACCATGCTGGAGAAAAATCTCCGGACACCGCGAACCACCAGTATGGGACGCCTCTTTGATGCGGTTTCTGCCCTCTGCGGATTCAACGGAAGCATCTCCCATGAAGGAGAGGCGTCCATGTCTCTGGAATATGCCATAACCGGCAATGAAAACCCCGCAGAGGAATCTCTTTATTCCCTGCAGATCCTGGAACCGGAAACCCCATCCGCACCGGGGAGAATCCGCTTTCATAAAATGATAGAAGAGATCCTGGCAGATCTGGAAACCCGGAGTGTCGCTATAATTTCCCGGAAGTTTCACAATACCCTGGCTCACCTCATCCTCCAGGCCGCACAAAGATCCGGACTGCGGCGGGTGGCTCTTTCCGGCGGGGTTTTTCAAAACCACTATTTAATAGAAAAATCCATCGCCCTGCTACGGGCTACTGGATTTACCGTGTACACAAACCGCAGCGTTCCCGTGAACGACGGCGGAATTTCCCTGGGGCAGGCGTTTTACGGGAACCGGCATTTGTCCGGTGGAATAGAGTTTACATGAAGTCTCCGGGCAAATTCCTGACTAATGGGGTTCAATGCACTCCTGCTGGGTGGGTCATCTCCTTTAAAAAGTGAAATTCAGGAATGGTTAAAGCCCATCGGATCGTTACGCGTGGATATTGTCCCGCACCCGGATTCCCTCCCGGATTTTCTGGAAAAGGGAAGAATTCATATCGCCATCATTATCCAATCCGTGGAACAACCGCTCACTGAAAAGAACTGGCAACAAATTATCAACAATGAAAAAATGCTCACAGTACCCGTGCTGGTTTCCGGAATCATAGAGACCGGATTGCCGGCGGAGATGAAGGTGTTGCCCGCCAATTTTGACTGTATGCCCTTTGATTTGACCCGGGATTATTTGCTGGGGAAAATACAATATCATATCCAGATTATGGAGAAAGAAAAAAATCTTGAGCTTGAAAACCTTCAGAATTCAGAAACCAATGCCCAAATGCAGTACTTGGTTCAGTTTCTGCAAACCCTGATCAACACAATCCCCAATCCTGTTTTTTACAAAGATTCAAATGGGAAATATATGGGATTAAATGACGCCATGGAAAAATTTTTAAATCTGAAAAAAGAGGAAATCTTTGGGCGGACTGTTTTTGAAATCTGGCCACCGGATAATGCCGCAATCCTTTCCCAGGCCGATGAGCAGCTTTTCCGGGAAGGAGTCACCCAGGAGTATGAAACCACCCTACCCCGGGGCGATGGAAATGTCCGGAATGTTATACTTTACCGCTCTGTTTTCTTTGATGAAAATAAAAAAAATGCGGGGATCATTGGCACAATAGTGGACATCACCGAGCGGAAGCACCTGGAAACGGAACTGGTGGCACTCAGCCAGACCTTGGAAAAGAAAGTGGCCAGGGAAATCCAGAAAAGAAATAAAAGCGAAATCCAGTTCCGTCATATATTTGAACATTCTCCCATCGGCATTATTATCCTGGACTCCGGTGAAAAGATTGTGGAAGCAAATCCCCAGATTCTGACCCTACTCCAATACCAAAAAGAAGAAATCATTGGACATAACATCCAGACCATTCTGCATCCGGATGATCTGGAAAGAGATGCGATTATCTTTAAGCAGATAGTCCGGGGAAATATTGATAATATCAATACAGACATTCGTCTGGACCCCAAAGACCACAGCGTAAAGTGGGTGACCATTTCCGCATCTTCCATCCAGTCCAACTATGGTATGGAGCATGCGGTTGTGGCTGTCATTGACATCACAGAAAAAAAGCAGATGACGGAACAGATCATTGAAAGTGAAGACCGCTTGCGGATGATTATGGACAGGGTCAATGATTCCATTATACTGACGGATGAAAACGGACTTCTTTCACACTGGAACCGCAGTACGGAGGACATGTTTGGTTATAATGCTTCCGAACTCTCCCGGGTTCACTTTGACCAGCTTATATTAAATTCCCGTTTTCTGGATGAAAGATCCAAACTGTTATCAGATTCCATAGTGGAAAATATG
Organism: Leptospira biflexa; assembly: GCA_020720785.1. GTDB lineage: Bacteria > Spirochaetota > Leptospiria > Turneriellales > DYLW01 > DYLW01. The sequence goes on along the minus strand of DYOA01000009.1, from coordinate 26,433 downwards.
GATAATTCCAACCTGTCTCTGGTGCTGATGGCTACACGGAAGGATAAATCCACATTCCCCATTGATTTATCCGTTACCAATATTATTCTGGATGGCTCCTTAAAATCTATTGGGGTGATCCGGGATATTACCATACAAATTGAATCCGAACAAAAACAGAAACGCCAGGAACAACTTCTGATCCAGCAGTCCAAACTCGCAGCCATGGGAGAAATGATTGCCATGATTGCCCACCAATGGCGGCAACCATTGAATATCATTGCACTTTTGGTTCAGGATCTGAAAGAAAGCTATGAATTTCAGGAGGTGGATTCCGCCTATGTGGATTCCATGGTATCCAAGTCCATGCAGTACATAAATTTCATGTCCAATACCATTGACAACTTCCGGGATTTTTTCAAAATTGACCGGAGCAAAGAACTTTTCAGTGTGCATTCCGCAGTCATGGAAATTATCCGTCTGATACTTCCTCAGTTTACTGCAAGTTCCATTGGTGTTCATATGCGCTGCTGCCAGAACGAGGAATATCTTAAAATGGGAAATGATGACGTTTTTGACTCTTCTTTCCTGACCCAGGGGAAAGATGTGTATACCCTGGGCTATGCCAATGAATTTAAACATGTGATTATGAATATTTTAATCAACGCAAAGGATGCCATCCTTGCCCGGAGGGAAATTGCGGCAGATGCAGGCAAAGTATTTGTCCAGATTCTGGCTGAGAGTAATGAATGCACCATTCATATTGAAGACGACGCCGGTGGTGTTCCGGAAAAAATAATCCATAAAATATTTGACCCCTATTTTACCACAAAGGGGGAACATGCAGGAACCGGCATTGGGCTTTACATGTCCAAAACTATTATAGAAAATAAAATGCACGGAAGGCTTACGGTGAAGAATTCAGACCATGGTGCTGTTTTTACCATAAATTTATCCTTGACAGGCCAGAAGCAGGGTTCTCCGGAAAAAAAATGAAAGAATACTTTGCTCCCACATCGCAGGAAATGAAAGAAAAATCCCGTCTTCTGGGAGTGGAAAACACAGCGGAGAAAATCATCCGTTATCTGGAAAAAAACGTATCTGAGTACCGGAGAAATCATATTTTTCTGACAGCGGAATATGCCATGCTGTTAAGCCGGGTATATTTCAAGGAAAATTCCAAAGCCACTCAGAATGCTTTTCTGGCTGCCCTTGCCCATGACATCACCAAGGAATGCAAAACAGACTGCCATTATAAATTATTCAAAACCGCCAATGTGGCTAAAAGCTGGTATGATCTGCCGGAAAGAATTCTGCATTCCAAATCCGGGTATATCTTTATCAATAAAAAATTCAAAATGGATAATGCCCAGATTCGGGACGCCATTGAATACCATACCACTGGTCATCCGGACATGGATACGGTAGCGGAAATTGTTTTTGCCGCAGATTATCTGGGATCTATGAAAAACAGAAAAGCAACCATGGAGATAACCCGACCGCTACACGTAATTGCCTTAAAAAAAATTCAGAAATCTCTCCTGTATCTGATAAAAAACGGTTTACCGGTTCACCCCGATACGATTAACTATTATAATACTGTAATAAAAAAATGAGCCTCTACCACCCCACAATAAAAAAGAACCATTACTGGAAAAACATTTCCAGAGTTGCATTATTTTTGACAGGATTTATCGGGATATTTATTTTTATAGGATACCAGGCATTTGTATTTCTGCATCGGTCACAGACAGATATCTATTTTTCCCGGAATGAAAGTTTTTCCATACTGGTGTACGGTTTTGGAGAATCACGGAAAGATCTGAATCATGTCTCCTTTGTATTAATCAATCCTCAAACAAAAAGAATCGGGGTGATATCATTCTATCCGCAGACCAGATTTTCCAATCAGGAGACATCCCTTCAGGAAAAAATGTTTAACAATGAGAAGGGATCTGTTAAAAAGGAAATTTCCCGTCTCCTGAATATTTCCCCCAAATACCAGATTGAATATGATATGAAGAGTACTGTTAAGGCCCTGGACATAGCGGAAGGTGTTCCTTTTTTTCTATCCGGTGTGGATTTAATCAAAGATGAGAAAATACCCACTGGAGAATTTATCATGGACGGAGAAATAGTCCAACAATACCTGGCCCATGATGGGGATAACGAATTCTCTCCGGCATTGACACTGTTCCGTTATTACAGTCTGGCACTGAATCTCTGGCAGAACAGAGAAAGCAAATGGAAAATTCTTTCGCATGAAGGAGTTTTCAGCATGCTCACAGAAGGAATCAAAACAGATCTTTCTGAAAAGGAATTATACTCCCTGGCCCGGCATCTTTTTACCGATAATTCCTGGATTCCCATATTTATAGAAATTCCCTTAAAAAGAGAAAAAGATATTTTTATAATTGACGTGGATTCCACAGCCTTATATGTGAAAAAATTAATGGAGGATCTGAATTCACCCCCCAATCCATTTCTGGACAGGGAACCACGGATTGAAATCAAGAATGGGACCATGGTACCTAATCTGGCCAGAAAAGTACGCTCCCTGGCGGACAGAAAAGGGTTGAAAGTGCTGGAATTTTCCAATGCCGATGAACATGACTATCAAAACAGCATTCTGGTGGATGTGAATGCAAACTTTTATTATATCCAATCGGTATCCCGGCTTTTGAATATACCCCGCGTTTATTATTCCGTTAACAGGTCTTATTTTACGGATATGATCATTGTCATAGGGAATGATTACAAAGAATTAGAGCTAAACTGAATGATAAAAACAATAAATACAATTATATCCGTTTTGGATTCCAAGAAGGCAGAAAAAATACGCGTGTATTATCCTGCTGAACAATCCAGCATCGCAGACTACATTGTGATTGCCACTTCGTTAAGTCCCATTCATCTGAAAACAACGATGGTTGCCGTCCATGATGAATTGAAAACGGTAAACATCCGGCCAGCTTTCCCGCTGGATAATGACATTGAAAGCGGGTGGACATTGATGGATTACGGGAATGTTATTGTACATCTTTTTCTGGAAGAAAAACGTGAATACTATGACATTGACGCCATCTGGGCAAAGTTTGAAATTAAGGATTTTTCCGGATGAAGCGGACAACAATCCGCTCATTGAATCTGGTATAATAAGGGTTCTCCTCCGGCAGTTCCGGTTCAATTTCACCCTTGCCGGTAAAACTGATCTTTTCCGGGGCAATGCCGGAATTGACCAGAGCCTTTTTCAATGCAAAGGCATTTTTCTCACTTTTTTCCAGATTTTCCAGCTCATCCCCTGTGCCGGCGGTATGACAGGAAATCTGGATTTTATCTGCACTATATTTTTTCAGAGCATTTATTAATGAGGCATAATACATGCGGGCAATGGGTTCATTTTTGATTCCGGTATCGTGATGCAAAAATGGATATTCCATAACAATTTCATAACCGGTCAGGGTTTTTTTCATAGAGAGTCCATAGGAAATGCTTTTGCTGCGGACAGCGGATTTGTTATTCCACACATCGGTGACAGTCAAAACGGCGAAAAACCGGGCAAAGGATGCGGGCGGATAACCGGAACCGGATATCCCATCCCAAACCACAGAATCCGGAATTTTACCGGTATAATTATACTCCCGGATAAGTAAAGGTTCCCGTAAGCCGGTGTTTTTTTCGTCCGCTTCCTGATAGATGGAAAGAGAGACATTCTCCACAGGAGAATAGTCCTCTATATTCCAGGAAAATTTCACTCCGGAATAAAGATACTCTTCCTGTGGGATGGGATAATCCGGTGTTGTACGGAGAGATAATCCGGAAGTATGGGTATCCACCCAGATTTTTTTGGGGGGCATCCATCCATCGGTTTGGGAAAAAGTCAGCAGGTAATAAATCCCGTCCCCTGCTTTTCTGGATTGGAGAGAGGATATACTAAGAGGTATGGATACTGTTTTTTCTTTTTTATCGGTATTGGCCCCGTTGAAAAACTCTTCCAATCCCCATTCCAGAAGAGGATTTTTTATTTTCCCCTTTTCCGGAATTTTTTCCGCCAAGACCACTTTTGTTATCTGTTTACTTTCCACAAACTCTTTATGAAGAATGATATTTCCCCACAATTCTGAATCTATATCTTCTCTATGTCTTGCATATTCAAAACTGATGGATTCCTCCTTCCTGATGGGGAAAACCAGGCTTTTCGAATTTCCTGCGGCATTGGAGGAAGTAACCGAATAAAAAGCAATCTCATCCTGATAAACATCGGGAAAATCAAAATGGAATTCCGCATTTTTTTCCTCTGGGGAAAGCATCCATTCCTTCCGGAGTATCACGGTTTTATCCGGCCGATGGATTGCAGCCTCCAGTTTGAAACTCTCCCTGACAGATTTGGCGGACCCATTAATTTTTATGGTCATACCGGTGCCGTTAAAAGATGTCTTCAGATCCGGCCATTTGCCGGAGGCACGCATAAAAAGCGGAGGACCTTTTATTGTGGTTTTGTTGCCATAGATATCACGTGCGAATATCTCATAATGAAATTTCCCATCCGGGGATACATGAAGCCGTTTGTCATTTTCAAGGATGGTTCCATAGGCTTCATATATTTCTTTTCTGGTCACGGCTTTTTTATACCCATCCCAGGTGACATTTTCCGGAATGCCAATGGCAGAGCTTCTCCGGAAAATATTTTTCCAGAATCCCCAAACTTCAATATCCTGCTCCCATGGTTCTCCGGACTTGTATTTCCGGACAAGCATGTCATTTTCATCATAAATTCCAATATACCATTCCCTGATTTTTGACATATCCCGGAACCGGAAACGGAAATCTGCTGTGTCTTTGATGCTATTACCATCGGGGGAAATAAAGTCCGGCCTTTCCTTTATCTCTATGGAAGGCTGGGAGGTGTCGTTGTAATAATAACCAAAGGTGATCTGTGCGTTGTGCCAGCTCTCCCCTGTGTAATAGTAATGGTAATTCCCTTCCAGGAAAAAAGAGGTAAACTCCTTCCTCAAGAGAAAATTCCCAATGTATGAATTTTCCTGGGTCACCAGAAAAGAATTTTTCAGAACAAACTTACCCTTTCCGGAATATCCCCATTGAACTCCTGTCATCGAGGGAAAGGAATTCTGTGAAAATGAATAAAACTGGCCATGAATAAACCCAAAGGAAAACCCATATCTCCGGAATAGCTGTAAATCCAAACCAAACCTTACCGGATTGTCTGCAATGTATTCTCCGGATTCTTTTTGTTCTGTCCATGCCAGAGGAATAGTCAGCAGGGTTGATAATTTTATTTCTCCCATTGTATTATTTCTTAGAATGGGAATTGTCCCCCAGAGAGAGGGCTCCAACGCAACGCCGTTCCAGGTATTCCTGATAAAATCCGTACCCGCGGCCATCCCATAGGCAATGTAAGGGGAATCCTCTCTGGCCAGAATCATCCGGGCTTTCCGGATATCGCCGGGGAGAGTCGCTCCGGAAAAATACACATTGGAATAAGCAGTGGGCAACCAGAAAAGCCCACCCCCATAAAACGGAGGAGAAAAATCCTCATCCAGTATAAACCCGGAAAAACCATAGGACAGTGGCATCACCATGGACGATGGATGATACCCGGACCAGGAATCCGATGAGGCCACATAGTAAGGAAGGTATTCACTGTCAATCTGGCCGCCAAAAACGGATGAAAATGCTATCGCTGGGAGAAAATACAAAATACGGAAAAAAGCAGATATTGTCCGGTTTTCATACATGATATAAGGAACTCAGCCGTGCGAAAGTTGTTTCTGGTACTCCTCAATCCTTGCACCGATTTCATCATAAAGATCTTTGGCCATATCCACAATCATACCCGGCTTGGATTTACTGGCTTTTCCGGAACCATAGAGTTTGCTTAAATACCTTTTTGTCTTTTCCAGAATATCGCTTTTCCCTTTTACCGTATTTGCCATCTCATCAATATAGTGAAGGGTCAGAGAAGCATTTAAAAATATAACCCCGTCAAAACCCCAGTTTTTATCCGCTCCCGGCCCCAAATATCCTGCCATTTCTTCAATGGGCTCATCGCCGGTCTGCATCAACTCCAGAGTTTTCATATAATTGGTGGCTGACTCTTTTTTATAAAATGCACTCACCTTATCATAAGGACGGTAAGGGGCCACCGCAAACAAATCCTCCAGGAGCCAGGCCGCCCGGAGAGAAAGAACAGCTTTTTTGGGAGTGGGTCCCAGCTTGGCATTACGCAGATAGTAACAATCCACAGCCATGACATAAGAAGCCACTCCGGTGATTAAATCCCGGTCATGATGGAAATCCACGGGCCCAAAAAGGGTGGATATTAATTCTTTTCTGTGTCCCATGGTTGCCCGGAGAGCGGTTTGTTCATCCGGGTCCACGCTGTTAAAGTCTTTGGGATAAGCAGCATAAAAACAGGAAGGACAAACATCCAAAGTATAAAAAAGAGGACATATTTTACCCCATTTTTTATTTTCCGCCCAGAGCATGCGCAGCTCTGTGTTTACTTTTCCGGCTATCAATCTGCCTCCACCGGAGAACATTTCTTCTCTGGTATGCTTTTCTCCACAAATGGGACAGACAGTATCTGTTTTTGCCCGGTATGAAATTTTCTTATCTTCCATGTCGATTTCCGTGTTTATTGTTTTCCACCGGAGATTCTTCCTGTAAAGAAAAAAACTTGCCATGCCGTCGCAAATCTGATTATGTCACATATTGCAATATCCATGAAACATTCCCGGCTAAAAGCAAAATGGAAATTCTTCTCCCCGGCCTTTGGTTGTGTCCTTGTTTTTGTCCTGACCTTAAATGTATATCTCTGGAGCCAGGATACAAAGGCCACCAACCAGAACAATGAACAAACCATAGCACAACCCGCTCAGGAGATGGAAAACCCGGTTCCGGATACAGAGAAACCCACGGAACCGGGAAAAACAGAATCAAATAAAACCGCCACAGATGACGATTTTTCTGATCTTCTGGAAAAAGAAATGAAAGGACGTCCTGGTATGGAGGAAGAAAAGTCGTCATGGTTTTTCCAGTTTTTCAAGACTCTCCTGGTTCTGGGATTTCTACTGGGCATTTTTTATGGGGTATTCAGGATTTTTAAATTCCGGCAGAGCCTGGAGATTTCCGGGGCCGATGTGGTGAAAATTCTGTATTCTTATCCCCTGATGCCGGGAAGAAATCTCCAGATTGTGCAGATTTCCGGCAGGATGTTTTTTCTGGCAGTGAGCGATGCCGGCGTTCAGCTTATTTCGGAAATACACGACAATGATTACATTTCACAAATAAAAATGGACATAGAAAAAGAAGGGAAAATTCCACGGGCAGATTTTTTACTGGAACTGACAAATCTGGTCAAGGAAAAAATCAACGGCTTTTCCGGAAAAAAACCATCATTTCCCCCCATGGAATCCCCATTCTCCAATGGAAATCTCAATCATTCCAGAAACAATGTCCGGGGGCATATAGATATTCTCCGTAATGGGAAAAATGACTTTTATACAGATGCATCCTCCATCGATGATAAGGGAAAAAATGAACAATAAAAAGCATTTCTTTCCTGTGTTCCGGTTGTTTCTGATAACGGGGCTTTTTCTGACCGGTGTAGCATTATATGCACAGGAAGTCCCCATTCCCAAAATAGATTTTAATATAACCCAGGCAAAAGGCCCCAAAGAAGTGGCTCTCTCTTTGCAGATTCTTTTACTGCTGACTCTGTTAAGCATGGCTCCTGCCATCATTCTTATGCTGACTTCTTTTACAAAGATTGTCATTGTCTTTGATTTTATAAAAAGAGCCTTATCTCTCCAGAATATGCCCCCCAACCAGGTGACGGTTTCTCTTGCATTGTTTTTAACTTTTTTTATTATGGCTCCCACCTTTGATGCCATAAATAAGGATGCCCTGTCCCCATATCTGGAAGGCAAGATGAAAACAACGGATTTCTTCCAGAAAGCGGGAGCTCCGCTGAAAAAATTCATGATCAAACAAATCGGGCGGGAAGGCATTCCGGAAATTGCCCTTTTTCTGAAAATCAGCAAGGAAAAGAGACCCAAAAATTTCAATGAAGTCCCCATGCATGTATTGATTCCGGCTTTCATGCTCACAGAGATTAAGAAGGCTTTTATTATTGGTATTTATATTTTTATCCCCTTTCTGGTGATTGATATGGTGGTGGCCAGTACCCTGATGTCCATGGGTATGATTATGCTACCACCGGTAATGATCAGTCTGCCGTTCAAAATTATCCTCTTTGTCCTGGTGGACGGCTGGACTTTAATGACCTATGAGCTGGTGAAAAGTTACGGGTAGATATGACAGAAGCAGATGTGGTAACACTTTTCCGGGAGGCAATCTGGATAACCATTAAATTATCCGCCCCCATGCTTATCATTGGTATGGTTGTGGGCCTGGTGATTTCCATCATCCAGACCACCACCAGCATACAGGAGCAAACCTTAACCTTTGTGCCCAAACTGGTGGCCATACTGGTTTCCATCATTATATTTGCTTCTTGGATAATCCAGACGCTTGTGGATTATACAAGGGAAATATTTTCCGTCATTGGAAAGATGTAGCGGAGAAATATGGAATATTTTTTTCTGCGTTTTCAGGAATTTTCTCTCTACTTCTCCCGGTTGCTGGCCATGATGAGCGTGGCTCCTTTGTTCAGCGGACAGAGCTTTTCTTTTTTTTACCGGGTTGCCCTTTCCTTTCTGGTTTCCTCCATGATTCTTCCCGTTCTTACTCCATCGCCAGAGTTTTATGATAAAATCCAGAATCAGTATTTTATCCTCATTGCCCAGCAGATATTCATTGGACTGTTGATTGGATTCAGTCTCCAGGTGCTTTTTGGAGCGTTCCAGATGGCCGGAGAATTTTTTTCCGTCCAGATGGGTTTTGGTATCAGTGAGGTTTTTGACCCACTTTCCCAGATATCCCTGCCTTTGATGGGAACTATAAAAAACATGATGGCCGTTTATGTGTTTCTGATCAGCGGCTCCCATCTTCTTTTAATCAAAGCAGTGGTATATTCCATTGAAAAAACCCCGTATATACAAAAGGAAATTTCTGCTCACGCGGATGGCGTGATAGAATATTTAATATTACTGACATCGGCCATGTTTCTCATTGCACTGAAAATAGCTCTGCCGGTAATGGGCACTTTATTCATGGTCTCCCTGACCCTGGGACTTCTCTCCAAAACCGCACCGCAGATGAATATTTTGATGCTGGGTTTCCCCATAAAAATCCTGATTGGCTTTATTGTAATTGCGGGAATCGCTCCGGTATTTATTCACTTAATGCAGGATCAACTGGACATATTCTTCAACCAGATTGACACTCTCATTGAGACAGGAATTATTTAATTTTGGGCGAGTTCGGCAATTTGCTCCAGCTCTTCCCTAATATCAAAATCCACAATATCTGCAGCGGTGACCAGATCATTATCAAATAACGCATCGGTCAGATTATTCAACAGCTTCATCATGCTCCCCACTTTTTCCAGGTGAAAACCGGTGACAGTCAGAATATTCAGGCCTTCTGATATATGGACCATCCACTTCTCCAGTTCCGTAACCGCTTTTGAGGTTTCCCCGGTGGTTAAATCCTGGGCAATGTTATCCAATTGTGATATAAATTCCGGGATTTTATCCAAAAATTCCGATTTTTTCTCATCCAGCTCATTTTCTGTCAGACGAATATACTCATACTGTTTTTTCCAGAGCATGGTATGGTTCCGTGCGGATGCCAGTGCTGCAATAATCTCCCCAATTTCCAGATCATTGGGTTCTTTTTCCAGCACATCAATGGCTTTTTCCAGGGAAACATCAGACTGGACTTTTTCCCTAAGTTGGGACAGAGCTTCCTTAATGTAATCCAGACCTTCTTTCACAAGCCGGTAATTTTCCCCGCTTAATTTTTCCAGAAATGGATTACTGGCCAGAAAAGCCCCCATTTTATCAATATATTCATTCAAGGCAATTATATTTTTTTGGATCACGTCATCACTGTTACCAATAGCAATATCAATTTTATCAATCTCATTTGAAGTTAGTGGAGCTGGTGCATTTTCACGGGAAACCACAGAGTAATCCAGAATAAACATGTTGCTTTTCTGTGCCCACTCCTGGACATTTTCAATGATCTCGCTCAGGGTGACTGGTTTATCCAGTTCATAATCCAGAGGCTGGCTGTTCACGAATATCTGCATGATATATAATCGGCACATATCTGACATAAATAAGTAAAAAAGTATTCATTGGATAAATCCGGTGTGTGGCAGGTCGGCACAAAAAATACAACTTTTCAGGAGCAAATTCCCGATTAGTCGCGACTATTCCGGATTAATATCCTGTATAGTCATTATATTATGAACTTATATCCCGAAAAGACTTGACCAAACGGGAATTAACCCCATTATGGTCATTAATGGGGGACAATGGCCAGGGAGGACATTCCGCAACGCCATGAAAATTACCCCCTTTGGGGTCATCAACGGGGGTTAATGCCATGCACAGAACACAAATAACGGATATCCGCAAATCCCTGGAAAGAAAAATGATTCTTCTTTCCGGTCCCCGGCAAAGCGGAAAAACCACACTCACAAGAATGCTCTATCCGCAATATGATTATCTGAATTATGATATCCCATCGGACAGGTTAATCCTCAAAGACCGGGCATGGGACAGGAAAAAAGAACTCATCATCTTTGATGAGTTGCATAAAATGCGAAAATGGAAATCTTTCCTGAAGGGGATATATGACGCGGATAAGAATATCCCCCCCATCATTGTCACCGGCAGTGCCCGCCTCAATATTTCCAGAAAAATGGGTGACTCCCTAGCTGGTCGTTTTTTTCCCTTCCGGCTCCACCCCATTGACGTGAAAGAAGCCACCTCCCTCATGCCGGCAAAGGAAGCATTGGAACGGATACTGCGGGTGGGTGGTTTTCCTGAGCCATTTCTGGAAAATTCAGACTCTTTCTACCGCCGATGGAGAATTTCTCACCAGGATATTATCCTGCGGCAGGACTTACTGGATCTGGGGACGGCAGCGGATATTCTGGCGATGGAAACCCTCACTGAAATGCTGCGGCATAGGGTGGGTTCGCCGGTTTCCTATGCATCCCTTGCACGGGATCTGGAGAAAGACGCAAAGACAGTGAAACGCTATCTGGGCATTCTGGAGGAAATGTATGTTGTCTTTTCCGTGCGTCCGTTTTCCCGGAATATCGGACGGGCCATTCTCAAGGAACCCAAATACTATTTCTATGATACCGGAGCGGTGGAGGGTGACACCGCAGCCCGCCTGGAAAATGCAGTGGCGACATCCCTGCACAAAGAGCTGGATTATATACAGGACACGGAAGGATACAAAGGTCAATTATTCTACCTGAGGAATAAAGAAAAAAAAGAGGTGGATTTTGCCGTATTTATGGAAAATAAAATTACCCATCTTTTTGAAGTAAAGCTGTCCGATACATCCCTCTCACGGAGTTTTGCCACTCTGGGGAAATATTTTCCGGACGCCACAAAAATCCAGCTTGTGAAAGATCCGGACAGGGAAAAAACATATCCCACCGGAGAGGAAATCCGGGATGCCGCCCAATACCTGGGCTCGCTGTCGTTGCTCCCAGCCCGGTCTTAATTCTTGATATAGTCCATAACAATCATATCGCCGGAATGAAAATGGCGGGCACACCGGTCGCAAAGGTATTTGATAAACTTATAATACCAGGGTGCAGAATCCTTTGCTGTGAAACCGGAGCCGTATGTAAACGAGCGGGACAAAACAAATCCGGCTTTTTTCGCCATAACCCGGAGATGGGATTTTTTGAAATAATAAATATGCTCCGGAACGTTCAGATACCGCCATTTTTCTTTTCTGATTTTTGCAAAAAATCCCTGATGACAGGTGGAAAGAATCAAGTGGCCGCCGGTTTTTAAAATGGCGTGGATTTTTTCCAGAAAAGCCATGGGGTCTTCCAGGTGTTCAATGGTGGCCCACATGGTCACCAAATCCAAGGATTCTGTCTGCATGGGGGTTTTCAAAAAATCCCCGTGGATCACGTCCAAGTGGTTTTTACGTGCGGCGGCGGCCATCACGGAAGAAATTTCAATACCCCGGGAGGCCCAGCCCCGTTCTTTCAGATGGGATACAAAATATCCGGCAGCACAACCAATGTCCAGAGCACGCGGTTTTTCCTCCTTCACCAGAAGGTCTTTCTCCCAGGTTTCAAACTGTAAATCCCGCAGGTTTTTACCCAGAGTATTCTCAATGCTGGATTTTACTTTTTGACTTTCATAATCCGCGTAACCCCGTTCGGTTCTCTGGTGGAAATAATTTTCCTCGTAAATATTCGCCAGGTCACCCCGGGGTGGAGGATTCAACTGCCAGAGACCGCATTTTTCACAGGCAAAAATGGTGTATTCCTTCCGTGTCACCGGAGAGTACTTTTTATATTGAAGGGAGAGATCCCCCCCGCAGAGATAACATTTCAAATTTTTTTTCCTCCCTCCGGATGTATGCTTTCTATGGCCAGCCTCTCCAGCGGGTGCAGGCTTTGGTCCCGCCTTGCCATGATTTTTTCCGTATCTGCCAGAAATTTATCCAGCCGGTATGTTCCCCCTGATACGGCCCCCCAGAAAAATGGCGGGTAATATTTACGCTCCGATGAACCGCCCATTATCAAGGATCCGGGAGAAATTATGGTGCCGGTATTCAGCATGGTCCCAATGGATGTTTTCACAAAATCTCCAATAATACTCCCGAATTTTATTTCTCCGGTATCCAGCTTCTTCCCGTTGTATTCCAGGCGGATCTTTCCATAATTATTTTTCAGATCGGATGTGGTGGTCAGTGCACCCAGATTCACCCAATCCCCCACAATGGAGTGCCCCACAAATCCCTCATGGTGTTTGTTGGAGAAATTGCCAAACCAGGAATCCGCCACCTCTCCGCCCAGCCGATTTTGCATCCCTATGCGGCTGGATTCCAGGGTAACATGATCCATATGGGATTTCTGTCCGATGTATAAAGGCCCCTTGAGATAGGAAAATGCACTCACTTTAACCCCGGCGTCCAGAACCACCGGACCATCCTCCGCATTGATAAACACCGGAGGATCCACCTCCGCCGATGGATGGATATAGATATCACGGGGATTACCCTTCCAGGAAAAATGGAAATCCTTCAAAAAATCATCCCGGTTCAGAAAACGCAGATCATGGGTGATCTCTTCCGGAAAACGTTGGAGGATTTCCGCAGGGGTCATGGGTTCCGGAGTGACCCCGCAGTTCTCCTGCAAGGTTATTTCCAAAGAGGATAGATTCAACGGAAGCATTCCGGGGTTCAACGCCAGAAAATCTTTTTTGTAAGCAATATAGGCCGCAAAAAAATTCTTCCCCTTTGGGGTTATTGCACGATTGTAGCAGATGGTAATTTTTTTCGTTTTTTCCAGAGCACACCTTTCCAGAGAAGAAAATATTCCCAGAGGCAAATCAAACGCCGGCTTCCGATACAAAAGAGGCTCCAGTGTGATTTCATGAGTATCAACCAATTCCATGCATTCCTCTGAAGGATGCTTTTCCTCAGTCAAGAAATAAATGGGACAGCCAGAACAAGCTGCCGGATAAAAAAGCAAGATACAGATTATCATCCAGCTTCATCGGCAGAGTTTCCATTAGAAAAACCAGAGAATACACCAGGAATTTAGCGTACGTGGGAATCCTGGATTCCAGCAAAACGGATAAAGCCAGGGAGACCAGAACTCCGCCCAGAAATCCTCCCACAGATTTTCCCCAGGAAAAGCGGAAAACGGGAAAAACCTTGCCTACGACCGCAGCCACCGGATCCCCCGCCAGTGATGCAATCAGAGATAAAACCGCAATTTCCGGCGGGAAAATGGCAATGGTAACAGATATGGATAATAATAACCACAGGCTGCCGGGAAGCTTTTCCTTCTCCCCGGATTTTAAGAAATAGCCAGCGGTATGGTTGTATAACACATTTAAAAAGGAGAATTTTTTTCTACCCAGCTCCCATGCCAGATGGAGAAGAAATGTAAAAAAGAAAATACCTGAAAAGAAATACCGGTCATCCATTCCCCCACAGAAAGAAAAGCGGGGACAGATGCCATGGAAATACAGCAGCGGTATCAGTAAAAAAAATGAGTGGAATAATTTCCGTGCAAAAAAAGACTCTGGATGTTTCATTATTTCCCGGACCGGAAATATTTATTATAGCGATAGGTGAAAGTCTGGCGGGGAATGCCCAGAAGCATGGCTGCGTTGGAAAAGTTGCCGGAGGCTTCCTCAAATGCCCATAAAAGCACTTTCCTCTCCTCTTCTTCCAGTATCTCGTTCAGGGTAAATCCCAGGTATTTTTTTGCCTGTGGGGGGCTATCCTCCTTCCCGGAATCCATGGGCAGAGGGTTTTTATGCTCCGGAGAATGGTCCTTTCCGGAAACCGGGGATCTTTTTTCCATCCAGAACAGATAGCCATAAGACCGCCCCAGGGTTGCCGAGATTATGGGCCGACAATTGATGATGTGCTCTTTCATGGTCAGAACGGGAACGATGCTTTCTCTGTCAAATGTCCCCTCATAGGCCATGCGGGCCATTTCATCTTTGGATTTTTCCAGAAGACCACGGATGGAATACCGGCTTTTTAATACATCAAAAAGATTTTTCCATTCCTGATTCTGAAATATAATATCTCCCTTTTTTGTCACCGCCAGCATGGGGACAGGCAATGCCTCCAGGGTATAAATGGATACATTTCTTTCAAAATCCTCCGGAAGGTTATCTGCAGATTCAGGAATTTTTTCTTCCTGCAGCAATTTCTTCTCCGATATGGTTGACTCTACGTGGTGGGGATTTTTTTCCATTTTCCAGTTTCTGTAGCTGGTATCCACAGAAATTTCCAGAATCCTTTCCTGCGGGGAGGGGGATTCGACGGTTCCTATCCGGGACTGGAAGCGTTCGCTGGCCAGAGGTGGTTTCCATTCTTTGACCGATGGTACCGCCTCAAAAGATTTAATCAGATCGCCCAGTTCCCAAAGCGAAGAGAATTCCATGCGGCTGTTCAGCGACGGAACCACCTTTTTTCCTTCCACTTCCACGGCGTATTTTTCAAAAAGGTGAATCAGTTCTGTGGTCCCGGAAAATGGTTTATGCGGAATTTCGTCCATGCTGGCCTGGGATATGGACAGATCACTCAGGATTTCCTCCACGTCACCCTTCAGAAGATAACCCAAAATTTTACCGGATTGAAACAGGACCAGCATATCTGTGGAATAACGGTAAAAAAACCGTAGAATAATATGGAAATCATACTGTGTCATGGGATTGTCGAATGATCCGGAGGATACAGATAGTAGCGGTTTCCCTTAAAGATGAAATACTCCAGAAATTTTTTTTCATACCGGGTGATTTCCAGTTTTTCCTTCATTTTACGGGCGTTATAATAAAACACCCTCTCTATTTCATCACCCAGAATTCCATTATTTTTTCCATTTTTATCTATGAGCAAAACAGCGGTGCGGATTTTTTTTTCATTGTCCAGAGTGCCGGGAAGAGAATGAAAGTGATATGTGATATTCTTATATTTTATTTTTGCAGTTTTACAGGATATTATTTTTCTTGCTGTGATTTTCTGGGAATAGGGCACCAGAAAATGCATGGTCCCGTTACGCATCATCAGAAATTTATCCAGTGCCACGGTTTTTTTCATGGTTTTCACCGAATTTCCCGATTCGGTTACTGCCGGAGGTGACCGGAAGGATAATTCCTTAATACGGAAATCATCGGACAGGGATTTCACCAGATCCTCAATTTCTGCATGAAACCGATGGAATTCATCGGCTGAGTAGCGGGATTTTTTTTGCTCACCTCGCATGATCTCCAGAAACCGTATCAGCCGCTGGTAAAATTCCGGATTCCGGTTTTCCCATTCCAGAAAATCCTTTTTCATAGAAACCAATTCTTCCAGCAGGATATCCATGGATTCCCGGACCTGAAATTTCTGATTTTCCAGATCCAGCAATTTCCGGGAAAATCCCGAAAGTTTTTTCTGATAAATTAAAAAGATATCCTGGTAATTCTTTGCCATCATTTACAATATCACCCGGATGAGGATTATGGTATACACCCCGGCAATGATATCATCGGTCATAATCCCCCATCCGCCCGGTAATTTTTGGGAGATATTTGCCGGCCAGGGCTTCACAATATCAAAAATGCGAAATAATACAAACGCCAGAAAGAAAGAAAGCATATTCTGGGGAATGGCAAATAATGCAAGCCAGATTCCCGCCCATTCATCAATAACAATACGGGATGGATCCGTTTCTCCCAGAAATCGCTCCATCATTCCGGAAGTATATATTCCCAGCAGAATTACCAATGTTAAAAAAACCAGAAACGCCAGAGGAAAAATCCATCCGCCCATAAAAATGGCCACATACATGAGCCACGCTGCCAGCGAACCCCAGGTTCCGGGGGCCGGGGTTATGTATCCCGTAAAAAAACCTGTGGATAAAAAATCATACAGAAGGAGATTTTTACTCATTACTCTTATCCGGATCTTTCTTTATGGCCATCTGCCGCGATGTATAGGGAGGCAAAAAAATCTGATAATTGGAGTAAATATACCGCACCCCGGAAAGAAGGGTAACTACGGCGGTAATATACATCAGGAAATAAGGGACAAAGCGGGCAAAGACCTTTCTGCCATCCGGAGTTTCTGTGATGGTTTGGCTTTTCAGGGATGTCCAAGCCTCCTGGAGATGTTCCGTGGCAATGGCAGTTTTGGTTTTTCCTTCCAGTATTCCCTGCGTGTAAACCCGCTCCATATCCGGTATGGAAGAGCGAACCACAAGGATCATCAGGATCAGAACAATGGAAAGCATCTGGAAAGCGGTCTTTGTCTTTGCCAGCCGGGTTGTTTTCAATTCATAACCCCTGCGGATAGCCAGATAACGCATAAATGTGATCAGAAAATCACGGGCAATGATCACCAGAACCATCCAGAGAGGTATCTGGTCATCCAGGAAGAGAAAAGCAATCAGCGTGGCAATGACCAGAAATTTATCCGCCAGCGGATCCAGAAACCGGCCCAGTTTAGTTTCCATTTTGAGGCGGCGTGCCAGGAACCCATCCAGAAAGTCCGTGAGGGATGCCCCCACAAAAATGGCCAGGGCAATAAAACGGGAAATTGCATCCGGTAATAACAGATAATATAAAAAGAACGGTATGGCCAGAATACGCAAAAAGGTGAGAATATTTGGTATGGTTATTTTTCTTTCACTCACGGATGATGCTCCCCGTCCAGTCATACTCCATTGGATATTCCAGTTGTACATCCACAATATCCCCCAGCGAATTTTTTATTGACTTATTGGTATCAATAAAAACCAATTCATCCACTTCCGGAGCATCCTGGCTTCTCCGAGCTATAATTTCCTTTTTCCCAATACGGTCAATGATCATTTTTTCTGTTTTACCGATGAGACTTTCCCTAAATCCCTTTCTGGACTCCAGGAACGCTTCCCGCACCCTATTAACCCGGGAAGCCTTTTTTCGTGATGATACATTGTCTTTGAAATGATGATAGGATGGGGTATATTCTTCATGGGAATACGGGAAAAGAGCCACCTTCTGGATGCGGGGTTGTTCGGCCAGAAAATGGATGATGGTCTCCACATCCTTCTCTGTTTCATCAGGAAATCCCAGAATAAAAGACGTGCGGATTTCAATATCTTCCCGAAGGCTACGGGCACGGGATAGAATCTCTCGGAATAACCCCACATCGCCCGGGCGGTTCATTTTTTCCAGTATGGCCGAAGAAATATGCTGGAAAGGAATGTCCATATAGGATACCAGCTTGGGATAATCTTTCCATAAATCCATGAGCGGAAATATCCGGCGGTCAGGAAATAAATACATCACGCGTATCCAGTGAATTTCCTCCATTCCGGAAAGGTATTCCAGGGTTTCCCGCAATAAGTCCGGACGGGTGGAAGTCATATCCTGTGCCACCAATACCACTTCCGGGGGAATACCACCCGCCTCCCGGATATGCTCCATCTGCTCTTTGACCTGGGAAAGCTGGTATTCCGTATATTTCCCCCGGATTCCGGGAATGGAGCAGAAAGCACAAGAACGCGAACAGCCACGGGATACCCTCAAATATTCGTATGGATGGGTGCGGACTTCTTTCCGTGTTTCCTCCTGGCTTTGGAGAGAATTATGGTGGGGGAATGTATCAGCTATGGAGTGGGCACAGTCCCGAAAGCGGTCTGCCCCCCAGGAAAAATCTATTTCCGGAATCTCCGCTTTCAGTTCCGTCTCATACAAAGACGGCAGACATCCAATGACGCAGACCTTTTTATCCCCATCTGAATTATTTTTTACCTGGATTGCCTCAAAAATGCCGTCGATGCTTTCCTTCCGTGCGTCGTTGATAAAGGAACAGGTATTCAGAATAACCAGATCCGCCTTCTCCGCAGTGGGGACAGTCACATAGCCCTTCCGGATTAATTCCGCTCTCAGGGTGCGGGAATCCACCTCATTCTTGGGACATCCAAAAGTCCGGATGAATACACGGTTGCCGGTGCGGGTGGACAAATTATAAATCTTTCAGGATGATTTTATAGCGGGTCTGTTCGATGGGATCTTTTACTTTGCGGACAATTTTATTGATGGTCTGCCCTTTTTTTCCCAGAGTAAAAGTCTCATTGTTAATGGTCAGCTTTACACCGCCGGCATCTCCTATCTTCATCTGGATACTTTCATTGGCTTCATATCTCAGGATGGATCCGGCAGGAAGCTCTCCCTTTTTTCTGGGCTTGCCATCCACATAAAATTCCACAAAATTATTTGATGTGAATTCTGCGTTCATAACAATAATAAAGTTGGATGGATTGGTCACTCTGGATTCATCCTCCACCGGAGCCTGCCCTTCCGGATTATCCTCCGTGGGCTCCATTACTTCATTGCTCAGGGCGATGATTATTTTTGCATTATTGGGGGTGGCTCCAGCCATTTTAAGGTAAAAAGCCCTTGGCTGGTTTGCTTCTGATATCTGGATATTATCCCCTTCCGATATACGAATCAATTTTTTCCCAGGATAATACTCAAATGTTGCTGTGGATTTGCCACGATCTGCTACCATGTAATTCAGCTCTTTCAGCACAAGATAAATTTCTGAATTTTCAATGGAGAAATTCACACCCTTATCCCTGGTGACGATGGCCGTGGTGTATCCACTGCGGAAATGTATATTATCTGTCTCCACATCCGGAACCCGGTCCGATTTTTTCAGAATTTCGTTATAACTGTAATTCTTTGCATCCGGAGAATCCGTCTCATCCGTGCTGCCGGAAAAAAAGGAGTTGTAAATGGTCAGGACCAGCCCCAGAACCAGGAGCACCAGAATGGCCGGAAGAGCCAGTTTTCTGAAATGGTCTCCCCGGGTAATGGTGGGGCGGGTGAGCTCTGCAATGGGGGGTTCTTTTTCCACCAGAAGGGATCCCTTGTAAAGCTGGATTACCCTGGAGGAATCCAGCCCCAGATAATCTGAATATTTCCGCAGAAAGCCCACAGCATAGGTTTCTCCGGGGAACATCCCAAAATTATTTTCTTCCAATGCCCGCAGATGCCGCCCGGTTATATTGGTCTCATTGGCGGCCTGGGTGACACTGATATTCTTGCTCTCTCTTGCTTCTCTGAGTAAATCGCCGGCGGTACCTTTCATAATCAATTATTCCCGTTAATCCTTTAAAAATTTGTTAATGGATTTTCCACCACTTTGATATTTCCTTCCACCCGGAAGATGAAGTGATTGTCCGGAATATCTGTGGAGAGGTTAATATTGGACAGCTCCAGCACCAGGGATCTCCCCCCGGCACTCTGGGCTTCAATACGATGGATCAGATAAGTACCGGCATCCACATAAACCTTCATATCCGTAAACCCGCCGGATGCCACTTTTTCCTTCAAGGCCAGGATATAATACCTGCCCTTTTCCGTATCCACTGGCTGGCGGGGAGTATCAAAGCGATAGTGGTAGCGGTTGAAAATATTGATCAGCCCGGTATAAGACGTTGCGGAGTAGATACTTTTCCCGTCTTTTTGATAATCCAGATTCTGCACGCCCACGGCATTCAGACTTTGGATGTATACCCACATTTTTTTCCCATTGGAAATTATTTTATCTCCCCCGGGCTGGGAAAAGGCAAAGTGGATCTTTCCATGTTTCTTGAAATACGCCATCCCTTTGGAAGTCTTCGTACCCTTGGGATCTTTGGATACTATGGCAAAACTGGCGGAATAGGAGTCCACTTTTGCGAAGGCGTCTTTCATACGTTTTACCACATCGGACGGATGGGTAAAATCAAACCCATAAAGGAACATGGGTATGAGAAGCAACGCAATGCTGACTTTCTGGATATTTTTTCGCATGTATAATAAGCGATAATTTCTTTGTATTTTGTCCGTCAATCAATTTTTAAAATATCTCATTGCAAAAATATCGTCAGAGAAAAAGTGGAATCATCCGGATACTTTTATTATTATGTCCGTATGACACCAGCAGAATCCTTGTTTCCCGAATACCCCGCCAAGCCCCTGGATACAATAACACAAAGAGTGAAAGATCAGATTGAATGGAATAAAAATAATCTGGAAACCCTTCTGAAAATGCCGGAAAAAACCTTTCAGAATTTCATGAAGCCCTTCCAGGATATGGCAGAAGAGCTCCAGCGGGTAACCTGGCCGGTTATGGTGGAAAACTCTGTGAACAACTCCGCAGACAGTCAAAAAATCTATGCGGAAATTATTCCCATTTTGACAGAATATGCCACAGAAATTTCCCAGGACGAACGGATTTTTTCTACCCTCAAAGAAATATCCGGAAAAGATATACTGACCGACGAACAGAAAGAACTGCTCCAGAGAGAAATCCGTGAGTATGAGCTGGAAGGAATTGGTGCTGATAAGAAAACCAAGAAAAAGATCAAAGAATTCAATTTAAAGCTCAGCGACCTCACCAAGGATTTTAACCAGAATCTGATAAATGCCACAGCCCAATTTGAATACATCATTGAAAATGAAAAAGACGTGGAAGGCATGCCGGAGCATGAACTGATGTCTGCAAAAATGGAGATAAAGAAAAAATCCAAAAAAGGGGAAGAGAAAACAAAAACTGTTTATAAATTCACCCTCCAGGCACCCAGCTACACTGCCTATATGACCTATGGGCCCAATCCGGAGATAAGAAAAATACTGCATAAAGCATATACCACCCGGGCACCCCAAAATGCAAAAATAATTGATAAAATTCTGAAAGTCCGGCATGAAAAAGCAACCCTGCTGGGATTCAAAAACTATGCGGAATATTCCATCGAACGGAAAATGGCAGGGTCACCCAAGGAAGTGGTAAGATTTCTGGATCATCTGGTTACAAAATCCCGGAAACAGGCAAAGGAAGAAACCCAGGAATTAAAAAAATTCGCGGCGGACAAAGGGCAAAAGTACATAAAAATTTATGATCTGGCCTATTATTCCAACCTGTACAAGAAAGAAATGCTGGGTCTGGATGAAAACGCCATCAAGCCATATTTTGAAAAAGAAAAAGTGGTCAATGGCATGATGAAGTTTCTGGAAAAACTGTTCGGAATCAGCTTCCGGAAAGCCCATACCAATGTCTGGCACCCCAATGTCCAGGTTTATGATCTCACAAATAACTCCCGTGCTTTTGCCCGAATTTACATGGATCTGGAAACCCGCCCACAAAAAAGATCCGGAGCATGGATGGATAACTGGGTCTCCCATTGCGTGGACGGAAAGAATAAACAGAGATTCCCTGTAGCATATATTGTGGGAAATTTCCCGGAGGCCAAGGGGGATATTCCATCGCTTCTGAAACACGATGATGTGGTCACATTATTTCATGAGATGGGTCATGCCATCCACCATCTTTTCAGCAAAACAACAGAATGCTTTAACAGTGGCGTGAACGGGGTTGCCTGGGATGTAGTGGAATTTCCCTCGCAGTTTCTGGAGAATTTTGCCTACGATAAAAAGGTTATGGAAATGTTTGCATACCACTACCAGACCGGGAAAAAACTTCCGGATGCGGAAATGGAGAAAATACAAAAAAACAGAAATTTCCACTCCGCCATGCAGCTGTTACGCCAGATGGAATTTGCCGCATTCGATATGAATCTCCACATCAAGCTGCACCAGGGCACGGAAATCCAGGAAATTCTGCATAAAATCCGCAAAAAAACCAGAATCATCCCACCGGCTGACTATGAAAAAACCCAGAATCAGTTTGGCCATATTTTTGGGGGTGGATACGCCGCCGGGTATTACAGCTACAAATGGGCGGAGGTTTATGCTGCAGATGCGTATTTATACTTTGCGGATAACGGGATTTTCCATCAGGAAATCGGGAAAGATTTTAAAACCGCCATTCTGGAAAAAGGGTCTTCCCGCAATATGAATGAACTTTTCCGGGAATTCATCGGCCGGGATGTGGAACCGGAAAAGCTACTCCAATTAAACGGAATCCGCACTTAATTCCTGCCGCAAAGCGGATAATATTTCTGTAGCTTTTCCATGTAAAAAAATATCCGTTGTGCCCAATGTATAATTGGAAGGCTCCAGGTTTACCTCAATGATGGTCGCTCCCCGGCGTTTGGCGTATTGGGGAATCATGGAGGCCGGCATAATCTCACCTGTGGTGCCAATCACCAGAAAAACGGAGGACTCATGGGCCTCCCGCATGGAATTGCTCTGGGCAGGCTCCGGAATTCCCTCCCCAAAGAAAATGAAATCCGGCTTGAGAACCCCTTTTCCGCAATGCGGACACATCGGCGGCATGGGATCAAATCGCAAATCCCCGGCAGAGGTCTTCTTCCCGCATTCCAGACAAACCAGCGTAGCAGATGTCCCGTGATACTCATGCACCACCAGGCTGCCGGCTTCTTGGTGGAGATTGTCAATATTCTGCGTAATGACAGCATGCAGAAAACCCTTTTCTTCCATCCATGCCAGCACCTCATGCGCTGCATTAGGCCGTGCCTGCCCGAAAAAATCATAAAATATCTCTTTAATGAGCTTCCAGGACTGTGCTGGTTGGGCATAAAAAAAATTTATGTCCAGAAATTCCGGGTTGTATTTACTCCATAATCCACCGGCTCCCCGGAAAGGAGGAATCCCGCTTTCCACGGAGATACCCGCTCCGGTAAAAGCCGTTACCCGCTTTGCGTGCCGTATAATTTCCGCCGATTTTTTTATTTTAGCGTCCAGCAGAATATCCACATACATACGTATTCCCGCGAATCTTTGTGTCAAACTTTTTTACGTTGCCATAGCCCCTCAATGAATCTGATAAAAAATATAATAATATAAATTTATGCTTGTAAAACCAGATTAAAAATTAAAAATAGTGCGGATGGATAAAAATGACGATGAAACCACGATAGAATGTAGCATTGAGCTGATTTCTCAGAAAAAGGTTTCCATTATTACACTTTCCGGCAAGATACGTTCGGAAAATATCACATCCCTGAATAAAGAGATCCAGAATATTTTTGAAGATGAGGTTTATAACTGCATCATGAATATTGAAAGACTCCGCTATATAAACAGCACCGGTATTGCCATGATCCTCACCATCCAGAAAACAGTGGAACAGAATGGCGGAAAACTGCTTCTGGTTTCCCCTTCTGAATTTGTCCATGAACTGCTGGTTCTTACCAATCTGATTGACCATTTTGAGATTCACGAAAACATGAGTTCGGCAAGAAAATATTTTTCAAAAACAGGAAATGAAACTAATAATTAACTTTATTCATCATTCAGAAAATCACCTCCGCGAAAAATGCCCGGAAATCCGAACATTCCATAACAGGGTAAAAAAATTAGAAAAATTTCCTTATCAGACAATTATACCGGATTTTACTTTGCATAACCTCAGTCTCCGGTTCCAGTTAATTCTGGATAATGAGGAAAATATCCACAGACTTAATAAAACATACAGGAAAAAAGATCATCCCACAGATGTTCTCACATTCGTTTATGATAACGATGTGGTCACCCAGAAAAATAAACTTCCTGATGCGGAAATATATATATGTGATTCCATTGCCCATAAACAGGCAGAGGAAAACCATCATTCCCTGGTCGATGAATTGACTTTACTGGCTGTGCATGGAATTCTGCATGGACTTGGAATGGATCACGAATCGTCTCCGCAGGAGCGCGAAAGAATGAACGTAGCGGAAAATGAGATTCTTGCATTTCTGAATCTCCCCAAGACCATTTCTCTTCTAACCAAAACAAGCAATCTATGAGCATACTGCCCAGTAAAAAATCCCTGCGGGATAAACTTTTTTCTTTTCTTAAAAAAGAAAAAATACAAATCAGCAATGAACAGATGCAGATGATTCTGGATATCATCAATCTGAAAAATTTTGACGCAGACTCCATTAAAATTCCCTTCAATAAAATAGTATCCCTTCCCATTAACGCCACATTGGCCGATATTGAATCCCTTGTCCGGAAAAGCGGACACTCCCGGATTCCGGTTTACGAAGAAAAAGATGGCAAAAAGGAATACGTGGGAATCCTGCATGTAAAAGATCTTATACCGGTTTTATTTCACAAAATTAAAAAGTTTAAACTTACGGAACATATCCGCAAAATAAAGGTGGCACCGGAATCCCAGAAACTTCTCTCCCTGATGAGGGAAATGCGAATGAATCGTACCCATCTGGTGCTCACTGTCAATGAATATGGAGATATATCCGGCCTGGTGACCCTGGAAGATATTATGGAAGAAATAGTGGGGGATATTAAAGATGAGTACGATGATGATAAAAACCCCATCAAAGAAATCGGATTACGGCAGTATCTGGTGGATGCATCCATTAACCTGACAGATCTGAATGACCACCTGGCTCTGAACCTGCCGGAAGAAAAATTCAACACCCTGGCCGGATATCTCCTGCATGAGTTCAAAGGAGAACCTGTAAAAGACAAGAAAATTAAATATGGGAATATTTTTCTGAGCGTGGATAAATACAAAGGCCAGACCATTGACCGGGCTGTAATCCAGATTGAAAATGATTCCCCGGAAGAAAATTGACTGGATTAGAAAAAAAGTATAACAATGATATGTTCAATAAACAATAAGGACGTTTTCCCTCATGAAAGCGTTCATATATGACCGCCATTCCACTTCCGACCATTCTCTGATTCTTAAATCCTTGCTGGAAAACGGTAAAATTGCCCATTTTAAAATTCCCGGAATACTGAAATCAAAAAAAAGAAGTGCTCTCTTTTACTATCCCTGCACACTGTGGGATTTTACCTTTCTTTCCACGAATAAAGAAATCATCATCCCCAGGGAATCATTACTTCTGAAAAGCTGTCTCACGGGGGCCGATAGATACATCCATCTGGAAGATATAAACGATCTGCTGGGTCCCACCCGCTTTTTTTATCGGGAAAACCTTTATAAGAGTTTGTTTCATCTGCTGGAAATAATCATGGATTTTTATCTGGAACACCACACCATCCCGGATTCCATGAAAAATCAGTTTTATCTGGGGTATTTGAATAACGAAGGTTTGCTGGATCTGTCCGGAATCTGCTCCCGCTGCGGTGCCATCATGACAGATAAAGGCTATTATTCGCTGGCACACGGCAATATTTGTGCGTCCTGTTCCAGCCTGGAAAAAGATGATCTCCGCATTCCGTACCAGTGGGTAAACGCCATAGAGCAAAGTCACCCTCCGAATGAATGGAAAGATAATCCCAAAGAAAATAAAGAGATCAGAAAGAAAATTCTGGCCTATTTTAAAACTATATAAAATAAAAGCCCGCCGGCGTCCTACTCTCCCAGGCAGCGAACCACCAAGTACCATCAGCGATGCAGAGCTTAACTTCCGTGTTCGGGATGGGAACGGGTGTCTCCTCTGCTCTATAACCAGCGGGCAGATATTATTGCGTTAGAAATCGACATTTTTGATTCAAATTTTACACTTTTTATTACTGAAAACATAATATGGTCAAGCCTCACGACCGATTAGTACTACTCAGCTCAGAATATTACTACTCTTATACCTGTAGCCTATCAACCTGGTAATCTTCCAGGGGTCTTTAGTCGATAGTTGCCTATCAATGGGAAATCTTATCTTGAGGCAGGCTTCCCGCTTAGATGCCTTCAGCGGTTATCCCTTCCAAACATAGCTACCCGGCGGTGCAGTTGGCACTACAACCGGTACACCAGAGGTTTGTCCATCCCGGTCCTCTCGTACTAAGGACAGGCCCTCTCAAATTTCCAACGCCCATGGTGGATACGGACCGAACTGTCTCACGACGTTCTGAACCCAGCTCGCGTGCCGCTTTAATTGGC
>DYOA01000081.1 GCA_020720785.1 Leptospira biflexa | reverse complement strand
CCCTCCGATAATGGGGACTTATATGACCCATCCGCTTGCATGGGTGGAACCACATCGCCGGTCTTTTCCGGGAAAATCTCCGGTGAAGGGGTTATGCCGGAAGGTAGCTCCATTTCCTCGGACTGCAGGAGGGGGTTTTCCTTTTCTTCCCCTATGGGCTCTGGTATGGACGATGGAACATCCGTGAGCGGAGGAAAATCCCCCATACTACCTTCATCGGAAAATGGTTGAGGAACCCTTCCTGCATCGGCAGAAATCCCCGGTTGCAGTAAATCCTCAGACTGATTTTCCTCTGCACTCACATCCTGCAAATCATCATCCGTATCCGGGGATCCCTTTTCCCGGGCAATATCCTTTAGTTTTTCTGATAGTGTTTTTTTCTTATGGGGGTCTTGCGGGATTCCATCCGGGATCGGTTCATCCGTATGTGGTTCATCAAAGAATGCTTCCGTTGGAAGGGCATCTGCTTTTTTGATCAATGAAGACAAGGAACTCTTTTTTGCGGATTTGTGCATTTCCTTTGCACTTTCCAAAAAGGAACGCTTTTTGGGCAGAAAAGGTTTTCCTGGTTTCCCACGCCCGGTTTCCAACATGGATTTTGCCCTGGCAAGCAGGGACTTACGACCGGAGGATTGCCCTTTTCTGGGCTTTTCCTCCACCTTTATTGTGCTTCTAACAGAGCGAAACGACTTCGCCTGTTTTAATAAACTCCTGCCACCGGTTTTTTTCCTGGCTCTGTCGTATAAGCCCATGGCATATTATCGGTATGTCATTTTAGTTTCTTCAGGAGCTTGTCTTTTTCCTTTTTATAATCATCAATTATCCGGGAATCCACTTTTCTTTGACCTAAAGTCGAAATATATTTATCAAAATAGAAAATAAAATTCTGCTTGTCCTTGACCTCTGCATAGCAAATTGCCAGAAAGTAAATATTCTCACCATTCTGTGGGTCAAGGCTATAGGATTTTTTTAAATTATACATGGCTTTATCAAAGTCTTTTAAGCCCTTAAGATATATCTGCCCCTTAACGGAATATATGGGAGCGTATGCGGCATTCAGCGGGATGGCCTTTTCCAGCAATTCCAGTGCTTTTGGGAAATCTTTCTGGTAATAGTACACCTTTGCGTATTCCACGTGAGTGAGATAGAAATTGGGATCCTTCCCGATGGCTTTATCAAACCACTCCATTGCCTTTTTCAGATATTCCTCGTTTCCTACCCCCTGGTGATCCAGAGAATTCTCATATCGTTTCAGGTTTACCAGACCCATATTGTGCAGGGAATTTACGTAAAGCGGATCCAATTTCAGAGAGTTCTGGTACGCCTCCTCTGCCCGGTTAATATCCTCATATCCAGTGAGATAAACATTGCCCAGTTCTTTATAGGCATCTTTATTTTTTTCCCTTTTAATTAGTTGATTCAGCACCATTTCCGCTTTTTCATACTGGCCGGACGAACGGTACAATATTGCCAGATCCAGCTCTTTCTGGTAATCTTTCTGCAGGCATCCGGTGAATACAACCGTATTGAGGATAATGAAAATGGGGGTGAGTATACGCATATTTTCTCCTTTGCAAGGCTTTGTGACAGAAGATGATTCTTTATGGCAACAAATCGTCAACAAAATAACGGATTCCTTCACGTTTTCTTCTCACCCAATCAACAATTTTGGGTGCCCTCTCTAATCTGTTTGACACGGGGTTTCCAAACCGATTTTTGCAGTATGAAACAAATTAAAAGGGCGCTGGTATCTGTTTCCGATAAAAGCGGACTGCTGGAACTGGCAGGCGTATTAAACGAAAAAGGTGTGGAAATGTTTTCCACCGGAGGAACATTGCGGACACTGCTGGAAGCGGGCATTCCGGCAAAGTCCGTGGAAAGCTACACCCAATTCCCGGAAATGTTGGATGGCCGGGTGAAAACCCTGCACCCCAAAATTTATGGCGGAATTCTGGCCAGAAGAGATATCCCCGCACATCTGGAAAGCATCCAAACCCACTCCATTCTGGAATTTGATCTGGTGGTGGTGAATCTGTATCCTTTTGAAAAAGTAATTCAAAAAGAAAATTTTTCGTTTGAAGAGGCAATCGAAAACATTGATATCGGTGGGCCGTCCATGATCCGTGCGGCGGCAAAAAACTTTTCCGATGTGGCCGTTCTGGTGGATCCCTCCCAGTACGATGAATTTATCCGTCGCTTCCGTGAAAATGACGGGGCGGTGGCGAAGGAATTCCGCTATGAGCTTTCCCGTGTTGCGTATTCCCGCACATCGGCCTATGACGCCATGATATCCAAGTATATGAACCTTCTGCAGAATGATTTTTTTCCGGAAACGATGAACCAATCCTTCAGCAAATTTTCTGATCTCCGCTATGGGGAAAATCCTCACCAGAAAGGAGCTTTTTATTCCATAGGTGACAAAGACTCCATCCCCTGGAAACAGCTCCACGGAAAAGAGCTTTCCTATAACAACCTGTTGGACATGGATGCCGCGATCCGGGTGGCCACGGATTTTTCCTCCAGTGTATGTGCCATTTTCAAGCATACCAATCCCTGCGGAATTGCTTCCGGAAAGTCCCAGAAAGAAAATTTGGAGCGTGCTGTTGCCACGGATCCGGTCAGCTACTTTGGCGGGATTGCTACGTTCAATGATACCCTGAAAGAGGAGACCGCAGAGCTTTTGAATCAATCCTTTTTTGAGATTGTTGTGGCACCCTCCTTTGAAGAAAAAGCCATAGAAGCGTTGAAGACAAAAAAGAATCTGCGCATCATTGAGGTGCCGGATATGGCCAGCCTCAAAAGCAATTATCTGGAATTGAAAACTTCTTCCTTTGGAATTCTGGTACAGGAAACAGACCGCAAAATCATCGCAAAAGAAGATATCCGGATTATGGGAAAAACCCCCGCCAACGAGGAAGATATCAACCAGATGCTTTTTGGATTCCAGGTGGTAAAATATGTTAAATCCAATGCCATTGTATTCATTAAAGACGGTCAAACCCTGGGCATAGGAGCCGGACAAATGAGCCGGGTGGATTCCATTGAATTTGGAATTGCCAAGGCAAAAAAGGCCGGCCTGTCGCTGGAAGGCTCCTATCTGGCATCCGATGCGTTTTTCCCATTCCGGGACGGGGTGGATCTGGCCATCAAAGCGGGCGTCCGGGGAATCATCCAGCCGGGCGGCTCCATACGGGATGAAGATTCCATTGCCGCCGCGGATGAGAGTAATGTCATCATGGCCTTCACCGGCGTGCGACATTTCCGCCACGGATAACCTCCCGGGTGCAGAAAAGAAAACTCCGGCTATACCAGTACCTGAAGGTAACTGCCTCTGAACTGGTTCCGGAAGGCCTGGCCATTTCCTTCCCGGACAAGGAATTCCAGGAGGATTATTTCCCGGCCACGGGTTTTATCCTGGGACTTCTGCCCGGAGAAGAAGGCATTGTCCGGGTTACCCAGGTTAAGAAAAACCATTTCCACGGGGTGCTTGCCTCCCAAAAAGAACTGGCCGATGCCCCCCCTTCCGGGGAAACTGACCGGGGTGACTGGCACCAATGGGAAAACATGGCATGGGAACACCCCAAATGGGCACTGTGCCACCCCTCTCCGGAACGTATCCCTGACCAATGCGATAATTTCATCTCCTGCGGGGGCTGCCGCCTGTTGCATCTGGATTATGAGAAGACCCTGAAAGTAAAAGCCCGGTGGGCAGCCATCCATTTCCAGAGGGAGAAATTATCCCATCCGGTAGCGGTATCTGATTTGGCAATTATTCCATCGCCCAGGAAGTTTCATTACAGGAATCATGTCCAGGTGCACATAAATAAGAATAAGGAAAGAGGATTTTACGCACCGTATTCCTACCGCACCATCCCCTTTCCTGCACATGGCTGCCAACTGTTTGAGCAGGATAAATTTGATCAAGGCTTTCCTGCCAAACTGGAGTTGGAAAGGGTTGTCCGTTCCAGGCTGGATTATCCGGACGGGAGTATTAACCATCATTCACTGAACACCCCGGAGGACAAAGCGGATTTTTTCACCTATAGCATTTCCTATCCGGAAGGATCCTCCACGTCCATCCGGATACCTAATCCAGGCTTTTTCCAAGTAAATTCATCCATCCTTCCGCAATGGCTGTCCCATATAGAATCCCTGCTGGAAATCCCTGAGAATCCCGCGAAACCGATGCCCATTCTGGAGATTTTTTCCGGATTCGGGTTCATTTCCCGGTTGATTTCATTCAAAAAGAAAATTATTTCCATGGGCGTGGACATCTCACCGGAAAAAGAGATATCCCAGGTTTCCATAAAGAACAACCTATACACAGAACCGGATGCGGGCTTTTTCCGTAATGCCTATATCTCCCATAATCTGGAAAATCTCTCTACCCTCCATCCATCCCGAATCCAGCGAATCCGGGATTTCTCTCCGGAAAGGATCATTATCAACCCTCCGCGGGCTGGATTCTATCCGGAGTCCCTCCGCTTCTTTCTGGAAGAAATCATCGGCCACCATAAGACCCCTCTGGTATATTCCAGCTGCAACGCAGCCACCATGGCACGGGATTTAAAAATTCTGGAAGATTACGGATACCGTTCGGATAGCATTGCCCTTTTCGATTTCTTCCCTTTTACCGCCCACTTTGAGATGGTTGCTTCCATCCGGCGTCAGACCCCAGGAATCCCCGTGGGACAGCGGGAACCCGCTGCCAACGATTAGGGTGCCTGGCACCCCGGGGTATGCGACATAATCCCGGTGCCAGGCACCTCATTGGCTTCCCAGAAAAAAAATTAAACTTTTTTATAAATTTTATTC
>DYOA01000031.1:11922-27258 GCA_020720785.1 Leptospira biflexa | reverse complement strand
CATGAAAAGGGTCAAACAGTCAGCTAAAAATCAAGGAATCATGTTTGCAGAATTACCAAAAATATCCTAAAATTCATAAGAACGTCGATCAAAAAATAGCACTCATCAATGTAAGGTTTGGGCAGGGATACCTTTCCTCTTGTGAGAGAGTTCCTGACTATCCACAATGGACCGGAAAAGTCTTGACTTTGGGCTTGCCATTTTATTTATCTTCTTAATGGATTTCATCCGCTGGGAAATATTTCTTCCCATCCTGGGCGGGTTTACATCCTGAATCCTGGGGTTGGTGGAAAACCACCGCTTCCATAGTATTTCCAGAAACATCCAACCGGATGACAGGATTTTTCTTTTCAGTGATGATATAACATTAATTGGGATAATGCCCGATAATGTTGGAAAGAGGTAACATTGCACGGATTTGAAAAAAAGGAAATCACTATTGCGGAAGTTAAGGAAAAGGTCGTTCTGGATGGCAACCTGGTTTCTGCAACATCGCTGGAGATACTTTTCCCAAAAAATACCAAAATTCAGGATACGCTGATTGCGGAATTGAAAACCCGGAATGATAAATATTATCTGATCACGGAAAAGGTAAATGAGAACCCTCCTCTGGTGGAAAAAAAATTCCATGACGATGCATTATCATTTATTCGCGATTTCTTTCTGGAAACAAAGAACAATAACGCAGTATCCATTGATGCTTTCCAGTATATTAAAAATCTGAATGCAACCCTCAAAACAGATATGTCTCTGCGTTTATTCGAGCCATATCGCTTGAATTTATTTGATGAAATGGAAGATCCATCGGACTGGGTTTACAACCACACGGTAAACACAGTGATTCTTACCATGTTCCATTCTCTGGTCAATGATCTTCCGCCCCAGGAAATCAATGATTACACAGTGGCTGCCTGGTTTCATGACATCGGTCATGCATTCAGTGACCCCGAACTGCTGTTCTCCCGCAAAAGGCTCACAGAGGAGCAATGGCATCCCCTGACTGCCCATCCGCATAAGGCCTATGAAATGCTAAAGGAAATTCCCGTATCGGACGGGGTGAGGCAGGGGGTTTTATTCCACCATGAGAATTTTGACGAATCCGGCTTTCCCACCACGCTACCGTATTCCCGGCTACCCAAGACTTCCCGGATTATTGCGATGGCCAGCGTTTTTGAAAATTTATTTTCCGCCAAGCCATACCGCAAAGGACTGGGATTTATTGGTGCATTATCCACCATGTTTTCCTATGCGGACACCCGGTTTGAATATGATCTTTTATCCCGGTTTGTCCGCACCATTGCCAAAGCTTCCATTGGGGATGCCTTTTTCTATGCACCGGGGCAGTACGCGGTGACCAACCTGGGTGAAATCTGCATTATCCGGGATGTAACCAGAGATCTATTAAAACCGGTGATTGATGTAGTTACCGAAGCCAATGGTAAAATCCGGAAAACTTTTCTCACTATCAATCTCTTTAATGATTATAACCGTCGTCTGGGGAAAATCTATACATATGAGCAGAGTCTTGTGGTTAAAGAAAAGCTTTCCAAGGCAGTTTGGCATAGTATTTAATTTATGTTTTAAAATGGTTTTCCCTGTATCATTATTTCAGAGAATGATAATATGAATTTTTTTAAAAATATCGCCATCCTGATTTTCATAACGAGCGGAATCCATTCCGCCCCGGAAATACCGGTGGATGAAAGCATTTCCTATATTTCCGGCATAGGGGTTCCGCCCCAGTCCATTTTGTACCCCAGAATAACAACTCCGCCCTATCTGGATTATTCCAAAAGGCTACACAATGGATGGTCTCAGATCCGCAAGGCAAGCCTGGATAACATCCCATCCTGGAGTAAAAAAGAGATTCCGGAAGAAATCCGTACAGTTTTTTATCCTTTTGGCGGGCCGGACGCCATGAACGCCCTGACCTTTTTTCCGGACGCAGAAAAATATATTCTGATGGGACTGGAGTCGCCCGGTGAAGTACCGGATCCGGTTGCCCTCTCCAGAAAAAAAGATACCATTGGCCTGAGGCTGATTTTGTCTTCCATGAACGAAATCCTGGGGCAAAACTTTTTCCATACGCTGAAGATGGAAAAAAAAATAGCCCACCATTCGTACAACGGAACCACGGGAATCATAGCCATCATGGCAAAAAGACTGGGATATAAAATAATATCTGTGGAATTTTTTCCCACCCATCCCAGAATAAAATGGAAAGGCATGAAAATGGTTGTGGAAGATCATAGTAATAAAATGAAAACTATTTATTACATCCAGGCCAATATTGATGACCGTTCCTTTACGCAGAATGCGGTACTGGTGAAATTTCTTCAGGAAAATCCTTTTGATATCACCATGTTGAAAGCGGCTTCGTACTTGATGTTTCTTCCGTCTTTTGATGACATCCGGAATTTTATTATGGCAAAAAGCCCCATTATCCTGCAGGACGCATCCGGCATTCCTTATCATTTTTTTAAACCACAGAAATTTGATGTCCGTCTTTACGGTGATTATGATAAGCCCATCCCATTGTTTGCAAATAGATGCCAGCCGGATCTCCGTGCCAGCATAAAGGTTAAATCCCAGGGCAAAATTCCATTTTTTTATGGGTATATCTCACCACATTATAAGAAAACCTACCTTATGGTGGCCCGGGCAAAAAATCCGCCAGCCGATGCCATTATGTATGACCGGTCTCCGTCCAAAGGGATTAGCACCCAATGCGGGGGGGGAAGGCTGATCATTACCCGGCATTAAAATAAATTATCCTTGACTATAGAGAAAAAAAAGAAAGAAGATAAAATCACGGAGGCAAAAATGGATAATCCGGACAAAAAAATAGAAGAGCTCCAGAAAGAAATCCTTACTTTGAATGCAACTCTCAAGGGGTATGAGACGGTGTTACGTTTGAATGACAGGGAAATCTCCACTCTGGAGGAAATGATTGCCATGTATGAACAGATTGTGGAATTTTCCCGCCGGGAGCTGATGAACGCACGGGAAACGGAAAAGGCCAATGAGCTTTTGAATGAACTGAAGCGGGATGAGCTGATGGAAGCCAAAAAAGAATTCCAGGCAAAAGAAGCGGTTTCTGAATTAAGCCGGGATGAGCTGATTTCTGCGTTAACTAGGATTGAAGCCCTGGAAAAAGAAAACCGCAAACTACGGGAAGAGAGGGAAAAAGCGTTATTCACTCGGCCGGAATAAGCGATAATAGAGAAGATGGAAGATATTTCGGTTTTTATTCTATTAGGCGGTATTGCTGGGATTGGTGGCATATTTGTTTACTATATTTTCAAAACCTACGTAAAACCCAAAAGGATTGAAGAGCTAGCAGAAATGGTGCAGAAAGGTCAATTGGCACCCGCTATAAAAAAACTCCAGAGTCTTTTGGAGCAAAATGACCGGGATCCCTTCGTCCATTATCTGCTCGCAGAGGCATACTACAAACAGAATAACCTGCAGCAGGCCGTTCTGGAATACAAACAGGTAATTAAAATTGGTAAGTTCACCTCCCGCCTCAAAGAAGAAACCATACGCTCCCGCTTAGCGGGTATCTATATGGCAAATAAAAATCTGGAAGAAGCCAAAAAAGAATACCTGATCCTGACAAAACTGGACCCAACCAATGGGGATCATTTTTATAAAGTGGGAAAACTTTTTGATGATGCCGGTATGCTTGACAAAGCCCTTCCATACTATAAACAATCGGTCAAAATTGATCCTAAAAATGCAAATGCTTTAATCCAATTGGGTATCATTGAATACAACACAGGAAATATCAACGATGCCAGAAAGGACCTGGGCGATGGATTGACCCTGGATCCCAAAAACTTCAAGGCCCACTATTATATGGGCTTAACCCTGAAAAGCCAGAAGGACTATGAGTCCGCATTGAAAGAGCTGGAAATTGCCATCAAGGATGATTCCATCCGTGCCAGTGGTTATCTGGCCAGGGGAATGTGTTTTCTGGAAAGAGACATGTACCAGAAAAGCAAAGTGGAGTTTGAGCGGGGGCTGGGTTTTGCCACCAAGTCCTCAGAAGTGGAATTGAAACTCCGGTATTTTCTTTCCATTGCCGCAGAGAATATGCGGGATTTCCATACTGCCATCTCCAACTGGGAGCGAATCATGGACATCAATCCCAAATACAAGGATGTTGCCCAGAAACTCAAGGCCTATGAAGAATTCCGGACAGATGACAGTATTAAGGATTTTATGATTGCATCCCCCGGAAAATTTGAGTCCATTGCCAAACAGATAATTGAAGCCCTGGAGCTCACCGTTATTGATATCAATATTGTGAATGATTCTGCCATCCATGCACTGGCCACGGAAACCCTGGAAAACAAAGGTAGAAGCACAAAAAGGATGAATCAGCTGGTTTACCTGTACCGCCTGACAGATCCTGTTCCGGAAAGAATTGTCCGTCAGATGCATGAGGACATGAAGTCCAAGGGGGCTTCCAAAGGGTTCTTTCTGGTTGCCAGTGAATTCACCAAAACCGCCCAGATGTATTGTGAATCCAGACCCATTGAATTGATTGATCGGGGTGGGTTGATAAAAATTTTGCGGGGGATATCTGATGTTTGAACTGGTCCTTCCTCCTGTATTTACCGGTCTTTCCCGAAATGAATATGAAGAATTCCGGACATTGGGTTGGAAAACCGGTAAGATAAGCGATCTTCCTGTGGATCAGAATTTTACAGGAATACTGCTCTCCGGAACCATAAAAAACGAAGAGGAAAAAATTATTACGCCGGGGCGTTTGGTGCTGGGCATCATGCCTTTTGTTAAACAACTGCGGGTAAAATACCAGTCCGCAATGTATCATGAAATTGCCTATATTGAAACATCCGCTATCACAGATTTTTTTTTAAAAAACCCCAAAGCCTTGCAATCCTATCTCAAATTCTGCGATCACCTGGGATATGCTGTTATTGATAAGTGGATGGTTTTTCCGGATGTTTACGGAATATCATCCCCGGAACAAAGCCAGGATGCTGTCCATCTTGCCTTTTCATTATCCCGGTATTTCAGCAATTCCGGGAAAAGGGTTGCCCTCCTGGATATATCAAAAGGTGGTGCAGGAATTTTTTCCGCCCTGGGGAAAAGCCCACCCCCGGCTTTGGTACAGAAGCAGAAGGATGATCCGCAAAAAATTGATGATATTATTGAGAAGCGGAAAGTTTTTTTCAATGAAACTATTACATTGATTAATGTGACGTTTTCCTCCGCATGGTGGATCACAAAAAAACAGTGGGGCGTTCTCTACCGGGTTCTGAGGACCAGATATGATACAATCCTTCTGTTTTTTGGCAGCGAAAATCCGGATTATTTTTATGAGGAAACCAGTGCATTATTTGTTTTTTCATCCGATGAAAGAAACGAAATTATTTATAACCAGATACGGGAAAAAAACTACGCACTTCCCACATTATTCCGGATTTTTCCTTCCACTTCCCGTAAATCATCGGATAAATGCCTCAAATATCCGGAATATAGCGGCGGGATACTGCAAAAGGGTTCCTCTACCTCCGTAACATCCTATGAAAAAGTGGAACAATTTATCCGGAAAAATTTTGAATCCATCCTGACGCAGAAAAGCGTGAATATTTTTTCTGATAGTTTTTTAAACAAGGAAGGTATGTTTGCAACCCTGGAACTGCTGGCACAAAAAACCTTTCATGATCCCCAGTCCCGCAATGTGAATGAATTCCTGAGAAGTACTGTCAATTTTTTTCATGGGTTTGCCAGCTTTACCGCGTCCCTATTCACCCAGGTCCGGGACTATGACGAAGCCGTCCTTTTATTCAAACGAATCCGGGAAAAAAAGCTAGTGGAGATATTCCGTCCGGTGTATCCGGAAAAAGGTATTTTCAATCCCCGGCCCATCCATCGGAATTTGTACCGGCTTTTTTCTGATATCTACCAGGACCAAACCGGCCTTTTTTTCTCCTATTTTTGCTCCCGCACCTGCACGGTACATTCGGTATCTTCCGGAATTCTGATTGATAATCTGTTGCAGGTTATGTATCCTGCCGGACTTCTGGATTCTCTTTCATCCAGGGAAAAGAAAATGCAGTGTGTTTCAGAAAACCATTGGATGCAGGAAATTGCCTGGATATTCCGTTCCGGCTTTAACCATATAAATATTTATTATTTTACACCCAATGAAAAGGAGAACGTTTCCACCCTGGTGAAGAGTTTCTATCAGAAAGAAAACCAGCTCCAGTTTCTATATTCCCTGGCCGGGAAAAATATCCAGATTATTGTGATACCGGCAGGCTCCGGAACGGACTTCAGCGACAACAAGGCAGAAATTTATCATGAAATGAAAAGTATTCTGAATTATTAGGATCCGGCTTAGCGGTTTTCTTTATATTTTTCCACCATCTTTCTGAATTGACCAAAAATTCCCAGGGCATCATGGGGGCCGGGGCTTGCTTCCGGATGGTATTGAACACTCAGAATATTATTCTTTGAATCCAGAAACCCTTCTGATGTCTGGTCATTGGGATTGATGTCCCGGCTGATGTCCGGATTAGGCAGGCCACCGGTATCCGCAGCAAAGCCATGGTTCTGGGCTGTGATGATTACATTCCCGGAATTCTGGAGTTTCACCGGCTGGTTTCCGCCGTGATGCCCGAATTTCATTTTATATGTTTTTGATCCCATGGCATGGGTGAGCATCTGGTGTCCCAGACAAATTCCAAATACGGGTTTTTTTGTATCCAGTATTTTTTTGATATTGTCAATTCCATTGGTAACAGCGGCAGGATCACCAGGGCCATTGGAAAAGAAAAATCCGTCAATTTCTTCCGGATTGTAATTAAACCACTTCTCCATGGGAATATCCCCGGGAAACACCACAGGAAACAGGCCTTCATCCATCAGATAACGCAGAATACTTTTTTTAATCCCAAAATCCAAAACCCCCACTTTTGCGTAATAGGATTCCTTTTGTTTGGAATACTCATCCAGAAAAACCCGGTTGTGGCTCCCGTCAAAACCAGATGCCAGATTGGCACCTTCCATGGATGGTGCATTTTTTAATAATTCCACTTTTTCTGCCAGCCATTTTTCAAAATCCCGGGGTTTTTTATCAGCGGCATATTTCTCCGGAAAGAGACCACCCATCATGGAACCCAGATCCCGGATTTTACGGACCACCGCACGGGTATCAATCCCGCTCAGTCCGGGAATGGAGTAATCCTGCAGAAATTCGTCCAAGGTTTTCTGGGATTGGAAATTGGAGGGATATTCGCAATAGTCCCGCATAATAATTCCGGAAAGATATGGATGGTCGGATTCATTATCCGCAATGTTGACTCCATAATTGCCGATGGAGGGATATGTGAAGATGACAATCTGACCTTTATAGGATGGATCTGTAATGATTTCCTGGTACCCGGACATGGATGTATTGAACACCACTTCCCCCATCATACCGGAAGCCATTTCCGATGGAAAAGTCCCTAACGTGGATCCCCGGTAAAAGGATCCATCTTCCAGTATCAGATATGCCCAATTTTTTTTCATAATTATTTCCGTTATCTGTATCTTCAAATAATTTTTAATGAGGATATGGAGATCAGTGCCAGAAGAATCCCCATGATCCAGAACCTTGTTACTACTTTATTTTCATGCCATCCCTTAAGCTCAAAATGATGGTGCACCGGAGCCATCCGGAAAAATCTTTTTTTGGTGGATTTAAAATAGGCCACCTGGATGATCACGCTCAAAGCCTCAAAAACAAAAATTCCACCCAGTATTAACAGAAGGAACTCCCTCTTGATCAGGATGGCAGACATACCAATGATTCCTCCCAGGGCAAGGCTTCCGGTGTCTCCCATGAACATTTCTGCCGGATGGGAATTATACCATAAAAAACCAATCCCGGCCCCCGTGAGAGCAGAAAGATAAACACTCAGCTCATTCACTTCCGGAATATAGGGAATGAGCAGATGGGTGGCAATCTGCTTCACACCGGAGAGATAGGCAATGATACCCAATGTGGTGGTCACCACAATGGACAAACCAATGGCCAGCCCATCCAGCCCATCGGTCAGATTCACCGCATTCGAAGTGGAGACCACCACCAGAACCCATAAAAATACAGAAAAAATTCCCAAATCCAGCAGGGGTTCTTTTATAAATGGCAGGTACAATTGGGTGGTATGCTCACCCATGCCCAGATGGTATATTCCCAATGAAAACAGTGTTGCGGCCAGAAACTGGAAAAGCAGCTTCACTCTGGGACGTACCCCTTTTTTATCTTTCTTGATGGTTTTTGTATAATCATCCATAAAACCCAGAAAGGACAATGCCAACCCGATGGTCCATACCAGGACGCCGGGGAGATGGGATAAATTTCCCCAAAGGATATAGGATACACTGGTGATGGCCATAATAAAAAGGCCACCCATGGTGGGTGTTCCCGCTTTGGGAAAATGCGAGCTGGGGCCATCGTCCCTGATTTCTTCCTTCAGGTTGATTTTTTTCAGAAATCGGATGAACCAGGGTCCCAGGAAATACGCCAGTAACAATGAGGTGAGTGCCGCAAAAACCATACGGAAAGAGACATAACCAATAACATTCAGAAGGGAAAAATAATCTTTGAAGGGATATAAGCCCCAGTAGAGCATACGCCATGAAAGATAATTGGGATAATCTGAAAAGGCTAAAATCAGATTGAGAAGCGGAGGAACCTGCCATGGCCAAGGTGGTGCTACAGATATTTGGATAAATCTTTCAGTTTACGGGCTTCGCTTTTCTGGATTTCACTCTCCATTGCCCTGTACGGATCTGCTTCTTCCTTGATAGTGAGATTGAATTTTCCGCTGGATTTTTCAATAAATTTTTTTATGGCCAGTAATCGCTCCCGCAGGTCTGCCGGATTTTCTCTCTGCTTAATCTCTTTTTCAAATATTATTTCGATTATTTTCTGAAAGTGGGCTATGTTGCGAAGCCATTCCGTATCGTAAGGGTGGAGGATCAGCGTGCTATCCCCATTCTCCAGTTGCGGTTTATATTTCACTGTCTGAAAATTATTCAAACGGATCACCCGGGCAAATTCAGCAGAAGGTAAATCCGGAAATGAATCCTGGAGTTCTTTCTGGGTGGGAAAATGTTTTTTATTGAAGATGGTATCGTCCAGGCGATTGATGATCATATTTCTTTTGTCCAGGAAATCCAGCTTTTCCTTGCGTTCCTGTTGCAGCCTTTCCAGTTTCATCTTATATTCATCCACCTTGCTCTGGTTTTTCTGCCCCAGGGCTTTCTGTTCCATCATCAGCTTTTCTTTGGCCATGGGGAACGCTTTATCCTGGAACCAATTCAGCCCCAGCATCTGGAAAATTTTATAATACCAGGGCATATATGGGATATATACGGATCTTAAAAGTTTTCCATAATCCCGGACAAAATTTTTATCATGAAACAGGCCGTTCAGTTCCTCCTCTGATTCCTCAATCAGTACCTTCAGAATCAATATCTGCCACTTTAAATGAGCAGGAACCATGAGTATATCGTGCACTGCCTTGCGGAAATGGTTTTTATCCTTTTTACTCAGGGCGTGGATGGTGCCTTCCGGAAATTCCCATTTCCCATACACAAGTTCGCTATCCCGGATCAAATTCTCCCACACAACGTCCGGAAAGGCAGTAATATCCGAATGCTGGAAAAAAGCGATGGACCCCATCCCGATTTTTTCCGGATTCAATAATTCTGTCTTGATTCCTATGTACCGGGCATGGTCCTCCTTATTTTTTTTCTCTCTGTACATTTCTCTGGCGGTGTCTGCCACCTTCCGGATCATCAAAAGGGAAAGCATTCCCGGAGTTAATTTTTTTCCCGGATTTTCCATTTGGCGGAGGGTATTTTCCATGCTTTCCGTTTTTTTCAAACAAAATTCAGTTGTGATCGGGGCCGATGGGTTTTCATAGTATAAACGGGATTCCAGATCAATCTTTCTCAAGCATCGTTCCAGGGATTTTCCCGCAGTAATTTTCTGTGGCAGGGTTTCTTCCATGAAGGAACATGCGGTTTCAAAGATGGTAACAAAATCCTTGCCTTTCAGAGGAATCATCCCATAGCCGGGAAAATGTAAAACAGATTTCCTTTCCGCTAAGCGGATGAGAATGAGCTCTTTTAGCTTTTCCAGATAAGTATAGTCAATGGGAACCTGGAATTTATCTACAGAGATTACGGACAAAACATCCTGAAAAAGCGTATTCGTAGTGGCAGGGTTAAATCTGGCCTCGGAATCGCTTTCCAGAATAATCTGGATATCCATAACGCCCACATCGGGCAGAGTGGAAATATACTGCTCCAGAGAAATTACGCTCAGATGAACCAGAGCATCAATTAATTCATCCCAGGATTCATCCTCTTTGCGGGATGCGTAGTACGGAACCATATTAATCTGCTTCCTGTTCAAATCATAGACCACCACAAATAGATGCCGGATGAGACCCCTCTGTTCCAGTTTCTGCAAAGTACGGTATATTTCAAATTTGGAAACATCCGCTATATCCGGATACATATTATCGTATGAGTATAAGCGGAAGTTCCGGGCATAATCCACAGTGGACATTTTTAGAATTAATGTATATAAAATTTGTTCCAGTTTTCCGCTGGGCAGAATTCCTCTGGCTTTTATTTCCGCTTCAGAGGAGATTTTCAGAAAATCCGGAACCATGTCAGAGACTTGTAATGGCCTCCAATTTATCAACAAGATTTTTTATTCCCATGTTTTTCAGTGCGGAGATGCCCACAACTTCTGATCCGTCCATGAGGGATGAGCCTTTCTGGTAGGAAGATATCCAATCCGATGTGAAGCCTTCATCGTCCATTTTATCAATCTTGTTAAAGACAACAATGGATGGACGCTCCAGAAGTCTGGGATTATACTGGGACAGCTCATGTTTCAACAGATTAAGCTCCGCTTCCACATCCGCCGCGTTGATATCCAGCACATAAATGATCACCTTCACCCGCTCAATGTGTTTCAAGAAGCTCAAGCCCAGGCCATGGCCTTTGGATGCCCCTTCTATAATACCGGGAATATCCGCGATGATAATCTGCCTGGCAAAGGAAACATTCAGCACCCCCAGATTCGGCTCCAGGGTGGTAAAGGGATAATCCGATGTTTTGGGGTTGGCTTCTGTGAGAGCTTTCAGCAAGGTGGATTTACCGGCATTTGGCAGTCCCACCAGGCCAGCATCTGCGATTAACTTTAAGGATAATATGTAATGGGATTCCACCGTTTCCTCTCCCGGCTGGGCAAAACGCGGACTCTGGTGGGTGGATGATTTGAAAAAGGTATTTCCTCTGCCACCCCGGGCTCCTTCTGCCAGGAGGTAAGGTTCTTCTGTCAGTAAATCATGAATAACTTCGTTTGTGTCCGCATCCAGAATCTGTGTCCCCAGCGGTACTTTTATATGAATATCTCTTCCGTCTTTCCCGGACTTCTGGCGTCCCAGGCCCGGCTGTCCATTCTGTGTGCGATAAATTTTATTGCTACGTATGTGATTCAGGGTGTTCACACTCTGGGATGGCAGGATATAAACATTCCCACCCTTGCCTCCGTCACCACCGTCCGGTCCGCCAAACTCCCGGTATTTTTCATGCCGGAAAGAAATACAACCAGCACCGCCGTTACCGGCTTTTACATGGAGAGGAGTTTCGTCAATGAACCGATGGCGCACTACTCAGGATATACAGAGATTTTACGGCGGGTTTTTGTGACCCATTCAAACTTCACACGGCCAGTAACCGTGGAAAACAGACTGTCATCTCTTCCCCGCAATACATTATTTCCGGGAAAAAATTTTGTCCCACGCTGGCGAATGAGAATGGACCCGGCTGTAACCACCTGGTCTCCGTATGCTTTAATCCCCAGTCTCTGGGCATTGGAATCTCTTCCGTTTTTTGATGATCCGCCACCTTTCTTGTGTGCCATAATATTCTCCAGCTAATTTTTTGCACAGTTGAATTTGACAATGTGCCGTCAAGGATAAAACGAGAGGATTTGTGACCCCAGGAAAAATACGTATGACCTCCGGTCATTTCAAACCGGCAAGTTGCTTGACTGTATAAGGAGTAAAATTTATAAAGTGGGTTTATGTGTAAACAAATAATCCGGACTATGATTTATCTTATATTGGTAAGTTCCATGGTCATTGCCCAGACAATGGATAAAAAGCCGCCAGTGCCACCACGACCGCCCCTCCCACCAAATGCGTTTCCCGCGACGACCCCGGAGAAGAAAAATTCCCAACCGGTATATGCATACCAAAATGGAATAGTGTATGTATTTGGGATTGTAACAGAGGCAAAAACCGCAACGGTGATCAAATATCTGGTATCCAGAAACGAGAAGATTGTGATGAGGGATATTGGCAAGACGCCCCAGGCAAGCAATGAACTGCATGATTTATTTCGGGAAAAAAAGGTGTCCGCAAGATCCCATTATTTTCCGGTTTTATATTATAACGGAAAAATATTACCGGCAAATCCGGAAAGGCATTTTTCACCGGATAATAAAACCATTCTCAAAGCCTATGAAGATGAGATAAGCAGCCTGCTGCAATCCTCTTACGGAATTCTGGAGAAAAATACCCTCTATCTGTATGGAACGGAACGCTGCGGAAGAACCATCTCCACCCGCAATGGCCTGGAGGAAAAAGGAATCCAGTATGTTTTTTTTGACGTGAGTAAAGATAGAAAAAAGAAAAGCGAAATGTTCGGGAAGCTGAAGACCATTGGAGTGGTGGGAAGAGCCAGTTATCCGGTGGTGGTTTTCAACGACCATGTCATGATGCCAGCCAACGGCTTTAACCGTGACCAGTTTATCCAGGAGATAGAAAAAATCATCCAGGACAAAAAATAATCCCACGGACGGGGAAAGCCATTCACCGGCTTTTCCCGTCCTGAATTTCTATGATGGTCTGGGAGAGCCGGGTGATTTCTATGGGTTTGGTGATGTAGCCGTCCATTCCTGTATTCATGGCCTGGCTTTTTATTTCATTGATGGCATGGGCCGTCAATGCGATAATGGTAATGTCCTTTTTTTCCTTGCCTGCCTCACCTGCCCGGATTCTTCGGGTTGCCTCTATTCCGTCCATCACCGGCATTTCAATGTCCATTAAAACCAGGTCATACTCATTGGCCTTTAGTTTATTAATGGCCTCAATGCCGTTTTCTGCCACATCCACCTTATGTCCGGTTTTTTCCAGCACCAGTTTGGTAAGGCGTATATTGATCAGATTATCCTCTGCCATGAGTATCCGGAAGATTTTATCTTTCCATTTGCCCATCTCGGCCGGAGCTCTCCTTTTCTCCGGGAGAGCTCCGGTTTTTTTCAACACAACATAAAAGGAAAACGTGCTGCCCTCACCATAC
This sequence comes from Leptospira biflexa, assembly GCA_020720785.1. GTDB lineage: Bacteria > Spirochaetota > Leptospiria > Turneriellales > DYLW01 > DYLW01. Next base: position 13,845 of record DYOA01000031.1, on the reverse strand, counting down.
ATGCTCTGCACATAAATCCGACCGTTCATCATTTCCACCAGTTGTTTGCTGATGGCAAGACCCAGCCCGGTGCCCCCGGCCTTCCGGGCGGACGCCAATTGGTGGAAGCTTTCAAAAATCTCACTCTGTTTTTCCTGTGGAATCCCAATGCCGGTATCCTTGATCTGAAAATAAAAAGCGGTCTCGTCCAGGCTTATTTTATGGTTATCCGGGATGGTGGTGGTACAAGTGACTGTCACCTCTCCCCTGTCCGTAAATTTAATGGCATTGCTGATCAGATTTGTCAAAATCTGGCGGATCCTGTCCGGATCACCCAACACGGTGGTGTCGCCGGACATGTTGGGTTGATAAATAAGATGCAGACCTTTTTCCAGGGCGGAATATTTGAGCGTATTTATCAGATTATTTACCATCTCCTGCAGAGGGAAGGATACTTCCTGTAACTCCATTCTATCAGATTCAATGCGGGAAAAATCCAGAATGTCATTAATAATCCGCAGCAGATGGTGGGAGCTGTCTTTGACCGTGATTAAATGCTCCAGTTGTTTTTCTGGATTGGATGTCATCAGGGCCAGGTCATTCATGCCGATGATGGCGTTCAGGGGCGTGCGGATCTCATGGCTCATATTTGCCAGAAACATGGTTTTTACCTTGGTAGCTTTTTCCGCCTGCTCTTTGGCAGCCTTGAGCTTTTTCTCCATTTCCGCCCTTTCTGTAATATTGATCCAGTTGATGATGATGTAATTTTCTTTTTTTATCTGAAAATGGAAAGATGTCTGGATGATATACCATAAATGTTCCGTATTGCTGAAAATGATTTCTTCCTTGTTATATGGCCGATGGATAATATTCTCCAGTACCTTTGGGGAAAGACCCATAAAGGAGAGGTTGTTCAGATATACCCCCGGCATTAATTCGTCACTGAACTCTTCCGCCATGGTCCGGGCATTTCTGTTGATTTTTACCACTTTCAGATTATTATCCAGCAGGAGCATTCCGGCGGGCAGGTTTTCAATAATGGTTTCCACACTGAGGATGGTCTCGGAAAGGAGCTTTTCATACTCCACCCTGGTGGAAATATCCTGAAATGTCCCCTGTATTTTCAGAGGTTCTCCCGCGGAGTTATGTATCAGATTGCCCACAAAAAGAAACTGTTTTTCCTGCCCATCGCCATTTTTCAGAGAGTGTTCAAACTGGTATTCCCGGATGTCTCCGTTCACCAGCAGTTTCAATAAATTCAGGATCATTCTGCGCTCATCCCTGCGGATGAGAGAATATAGATAGCGGAAGGATGATTTTCTTACCAGAGACAAATCTGCGTACCCCAGAAGGGTGAATATGATAGGGTCAATAAAGATGGACTTTTCATTCAAATCAATCTCCCATACCCCAATTTTTCCCGTTCTGCAGGTGAGGCTGTAATGAGACCTGGTGGATATTAATTTTAAATGAGTGTTAATTCTGGAGATAATCTCTCTTTTATGGAATGGCTTGGTTATGTAGTCCACCGCCCCGTTTTCCAGAGCCCGCACCATGATATCCGGATTATCTACGGCGGATACAAATATAACCGGAATGTCGGCAAAGAGCGGTTGCTTTTTCATGATTTCATGGACGGTAAAACCATCCATTTCCGGCATCATGATATCCAGGATCACCAGATCCGGACGATTCTTTTCCAAGTAAAGAAGAGCGTCTTTACCATTTTTCGCTAGACCCACTTTATATTTTTCTTCTCCCAGAAGGCTGGCAAGGACAGATAAATTCTGGATATTGCCATCCACAATCAGAATAAAGGGTCTTTTCTCCGGTATTAATTTCATTTTTTATTATCCGATGATCGGAAAAACAGGTGAAAATTTTTGAGCATTTCTTCCAGTTTTTTTATATCATTGATCAGATTCAGCAGGGAAACTCCGCTTT
>DYOA01000031.1:0-11822 GCA_020720785.1 Leptospira biflexa | reverse complement strand
CTCCGCTTTGTCTTTAGCCTGGCTCAGACGCTCTTCCATCAGCTTTCGTTGGGTGATATCCGTATGTGTTCCAATGAAACGGCGTGGGCTCCCATCGGCCATAAAATCCACAATTTTTCCTCTGTCCATGATCCATAGATAGGAATTGTTTTTATGACGGATTCTATGAATGGTCTGGTAGAATTCTGTTTTCCCGTCTATGTGGTTTTGCATGCACTCGCGTACGTTTTTTTCATCGTCCGCCTGCATTATCTCTGTCTTCCTTTCCTCGCCGGAGCTTACCAGCAACTGACCGGATTTGCTATACAAAGAAATCTCCAGAATAGCATTGTTTAAACCCTGCAATTCCCGGAATCGCTCCTGGATCAAAAAAACAACCCATATTGTACTGCTTCAAAATTCCGAATGTCGCGATGAATTTCAAAGAGGCGGCATGGGTATGTATCAGATCCTGTGCTTCCTTGAATGTGGCATGGGATTGCAGAGAGAGGGATCTTTCCAGGGTGCTCCGGTAATGGACGTGGATTTGCCAGAAAAGCGGAAAAAAGATTAAACCGGCAAAAATAGCAAACACAGCAGCCCCATTCCAATTTTGAATCGTATACTCATCATCCTCTTTTCCGTCATCAGTATTCTCTGCTCCCATTTGTTGTAAAGATATTTTTATTTTTTACCAAGCGGCAAATCTTCCTCCACCAGGGACTCATGAAACCAACCCCTTGGGAAAGACTGGCAGGCTCAAAACCACAGTCAACTTAATCGTTGACAAAATATTTCTGTCCGTATATGCGTCAGATCGCCGATGGATGTTCACCTTTTTACTTATAAAAGCAAGAAAATTATGGGTGAAGATACAATAATCAGCTGAAAATATATTATGAAAGAAGGATACATCATTTGTACTTTTTGTGGAGCAACAAACAAAGATACGGACTCGCACTGTTTTTCGTGTAATGCCCCACTACCCAGGCGATCAAAATTATCTGAAAATGATAAAGAAAGCCTGTCCAACTATATAAAAAGTATTAACCAAATGCTCAAATCCTCAGCAGATAATTCGGATAGTAAACTCATTCTCATCTTTTTTACATTGTCCATAATGGGGATTGGATCAGTTATTCTGTTTTATCATTGGTTCTTCCATGGAAATCAGGGAATACTTGAATCAAATGCACTTTACCAAAACAGATTTCCAGGCAACCGCATCTGAAACATTAAAAGAAGGCGAGCCCTTGACGGATTTTATGGCGGATATGTAAAGGTGCCCATAGATCACTGGCCATTTCCTTAGCAATGCCTACTCCCGTTCTTTTATTTCTGCGACCCTGCCGTCCGTCAGGTGGTAGACTGTTCTCGCTTCATTGGCCAGAATCTGGTCATGGGTAACCATAATGATGGTTTTTCCATTGGCGTTTTCCTTCCGCATAAGGGTTTTCAGTCTTTTCACATTTTCCGGATCCAGATCTCCGGATGGTTCATCCGCCAGAATGATGGGATTGTCCCGGATGAACGCCCGGGCGATGGCAGCCTTCTGGAGTTCTCCTCCGGAAAGCTTGCCGGGCATTTTGTTGAGGATGGAGTGCAGGTCCAGGGTCTCCACCAGGTATTCCAGACGGTATGTATAATCCAATTCCTCTTTGTTGCGTCCTTTGCCGGAAGCACCCCAGGATATCCGGATATTTTCCTCAATGGTGAAGCGGTTGATCAATTCAGAAAATTGAAAGATTATCCCAAAGTAATTTGCACGCACCCAGGCTTTTTTGGAACGGGCCACCCGGGACATCCTGAATTTATCCACAAAAATATCTCCGGAGACAACAGGAACCAGACCGGCAATTCCGGAAAGAAGGCTGCTTTTCCCGCTGCCGGATGGTCCCACAATTGCAACAAAATCTCCGTCGTTAATGTCTATGGATACTCCGCGTAATGCCGATGTCTGGGTTTCTCCATCGGCTTCGTAATTAATATAAATATCATTGATTCGGATCATGGTTTTTCCTTTATCAGATGGAAAGGATCTTTGGTGCTGGCCAGAAACAGGAAGACAAATGTGAATAGATTATAAAATATAAACAGATTGAGAAAGCTCTTCGCCAGTATCAAACCCAATGCGACATACTGGACGTTCATGAATCCATAAAAACCAATCAGAAAGATAATCATACCCAGCAGAAAGCTTGCCAGAGAGACCAGAGCATAACTGAGCCAGTATTGAAAAAGATAGGATAAACGTGTGATTCCCAGGGTTTCCAGGTTTCCCATTTCATGGGAATAATTCCGGATGATCAGATAGTGGATGCCAGCCCCTCCACCCAGAAAACCATAAACCCCAATTAAAAATCCAATCTGGTAAATCATGGCAGATCCGGAGGCTTCTTTCATGAAAATATAATAAATGGCAAGCTGAATATATGAAAGAACATATATAATGGAGAAAAAAAAGAAATTTACCCTGGCTCTTTTAATGTTGTTCAATGTAAAATACATTCTCTATCCTTGTTTATTTTCGTCATTTTTCCATTTTTCTGGATAAGGTTTCCAGTGCGGCAATAATAAAAATTCCCAATAATGCCAGAAGAACCCCATGAATAATCAACATCCCCGGCATCTGTGGCAACGGTCCTTTTACGAATTTCAATGGCCAGATACTCCCCAGACTTCCCACCATAATTCCGGTGAGGGAGGCCATGGTAAGGGAATGGTGCTTCTTGAGAAGGTAATTTAAAAAACGGATAAAGGTCAGGATTCCGATAATAATTCCCAGGACAAATACTGCTATCACCACAAAATCCATTCTGTGCAGGGCTTCCAGCATCAGCTTGTATTCTCCCAGAAGAACCAGAATATAAGAGCCGGAGATTCCGGGCAAAATCATGGCTGTGATGGCCACGGTTCCGCACATGAAAACATATAAAAGATTATAGCTTCCCTCCACGGAACGCAATCCGGTGAGCCAGAAAATCAATGCGGCAAAAAATATTATTAAAATATATTCCCATGCCCCATGCCGGATTGTTCTGTACGGGAACTGTATGGAGAAGAGAATCAACCCAAAGAAGAAGGAATACGCGTAATAGGGATAATTATTCAAAATCCAGGGCATATATTTTGCCATGGTCAGAAGAGAAGTAAGAATCCCCAGAATCAGGGTTATTAAAAATCCCCAGTGAATTTCCCTCAGTGACCGTAATGCACTTTCCCGTATCCGGGGGTTGTAAAAGAAAAGCAGGAGTCTGGCTGCATCCAGTGCGTGGTAAAGTTTCACGCTGGATATGGCTTCAATCAGCTTTTCATAGATGCCGGCAATCAGGGCAATGGTGCCTCCGGATACTCCGGGGATTATGTCTGCTGCTCCCATGGCCAGTCCTTTTAAGTATAGCACAATAATTCTGGTTTTCTTATTCATCTCTATCCATTAAATCCCGGATTGCATCTGCCATCAACTGTGGCTGATTTTTCAGGGAAACTCCTTGTATTATTATTTCATCGTCTGTAATTTTATCCTTTTTGCGTTTCCTGGCCGATGTGTTTTCTTTTTCAACAGCTGAATAATCGGAGCTGGTGTCAAGTGAAAGGTCTGCATCGTTTTTCCCCCTGGGAAGAATATCCTCAGCAGTGAATCCGGATGAAGCTTCTCCATTTTCTTCCAGAGAGGAATAGGATGTTTCCGTGCTCCCATCCATGTCAGGTGCTGGATTATCCCCACCCATGGAAGAATTCTGGAATTCCTGGATCACTTCCGGTACAAACTTTTTGATAATAAAGAAAAGACCTGCACTCAAAATCCCCAGAAGAATTCCAAAGAAAAGAGGGCGGTATAATATCTCCGGGAAGCCAGCCCCGCCTATGAGAGAAAATAAAAAAGAAATGACCACGCCCAATCCGGTGGAAAATCCGGTCCATTTAATAAAAGCAGGATTTTGGATATCATCAAGCATTTACTTTATCTGTTTTGGCAAAGATTTTCCGGAAGTATCCGCCCAGTCCGTTGCCGGATGCTATCAGCCCTTCTTCTTTAAATAGTTTGCTGGCAATGATATTGATACAGGAGGACGCTTTGCTGTTTGGGAATTGGATATAAAACGGCTTCTGGTTCCGGATGGATCTGGATACAAGGTCGTCATTATAAATAAATCCACCGTTTTCGATCTGTACGTTGAGAAACTGGTTACTGATATTGATCACTCTTTCTGCCACTTTTCTGCCCTCCAGGGAAGATGCGGCCCTGTTCACCACCAGCTTGATACTTTTATCCGGTTCCACCATGACAATGGATTTAATGATCCCATAAGCGTCGGTGATGGCAGTGGGCTCCGGAGTGGTAATGACAATCACCTCATCCGCTGGATGGGTAAAGGCCACCACATTGGCACCAATCCCGGCTCCAGTGTCGATGAAAACATAATGATATCCCTCTATGGTACTGAATCCTTCAATGAGTCTGTCTCTTTCTTTTTCTTGCAGATCGGCCAGGGAGGAATATCCGGATGCACCGGCAATGATATCCAGGCCTTCCGGAATATGCAGAATAATTTCTTTAAGGGTTTTATGGCCTTTGATGACATGGTATAAATTATGCTTGGGGATAACCCCCAGCATAACGTTCAAATTGGCCAGGCCCAGATCTGCGTCAAAAAGGAGAACTTTTTTTCCGGTTTTTGCAATAGCCAAGGCCAGATTAATGCTGAAAGTGGATTTTCCCACACCCCCTTTGCCACTGGTGATGGTTATAACCCGGGTATGGATTTTTTCACCAGAACCTTCTTCATTTTTACCAAATATTTGCCTTAAGCCCGATGCCTGATCCAAACAAAGCTCCTTCCTGTTATTTATTGTCCCATTATGATATCGGTATGAATTTTTAACATTGTATTAATTTTTTACCTTTCCCATTTTATTTTGGATACGATCATTTCTGAAAGAGCAGATTTCTGGGCTTCCATGATATCCTCCGGAACCCTCTGTCCATTGGTAACAAAGGAAATGGGGTAATTCCACTCTTCCGCCACTTCCAGAATATAGCCAATGGTGGATGTTTCATCAATTTTGGAAATAATAATTTTATCTGTATGAAACACGGAAAATCTTTCAATGTTTTTTACAATGTCATCTTTTTTCATGTTCGCGGGGATTACCAGATGCTTGTCCATACTACCGGAGTGATCCCGGGTGATTTCCAAAAGCCTGGTCATTAAATCCTCATTGGCCGGGGAAAAACCGGGAGTATCAATCACAATCCTGTCGTATCTGGATTCATTGATGAGCGTCTCCAGCTCGCCTTTATTTTTTACCATTTTTACGGGAATTTCCATAATATTGCCGTATACTTTGAGCTGCTCTGTGGCGGCAATCCGGTAGTTGTCCATGGTCACCAGCATCACAGACATGCCATTATCAAATTTAATTTTTTTGGCCAGCTTGGCAATGGTTGTGGTTTTTCCCGATCCGGTGGGACCAATCAAAGTAATAATTTTTTTGGAGTGAAGGGAGGGAGCCACCTTTATCCTTAAGGACAGGAATTCTGCCAGATTTTTTTCCTGGACTTTTCTATTCTTCCATTCATTCCGGGGAATCCGGCGTTTCATCTCTTCCATGCACCCCAGAATCCAGCTTTCTGTAAACATCTGTTCCCGGAGAACCGTGGAAATTTCCTGGAAATCAGTGTCTTCTTTTACCACTGGCTCTTTATTTTCTTTAAGATAATCCAGAATGGCTTTGATGTCCTTTTCCAGCACCTGGATATTTTCCCGTCCCGTATGATCTTTGGTTTCGATTTTATCCGGTGGAAAGCTTTCTCTTACGGGAAGAGATTTATAATCCGGATATGCTAATTTTTCCTCTGGCCGGGGGATGATTTCCCGGACGATGTATGGATCCTGGCTGGCGGATTGGGTCGGATAGATTGTTTTGGTCAGACGCGACACATCAGAAGGGTTCTTTTTCTCCATTGTCTGGCCGGAAAGCTCTGCCCCCTCTGATTTCAAGCGAAGCATTTCCGAAAGCTGGCGCAGGCTTTCGCTGCGGGAGCCGGTTTTTTTCTCCGGAACGGCAATGCGGTATACAAACTCTTTTTTGTTGGTAAGCTTTGCCACAACGCCTTTGGCCTTTCTTTCCGATTCGTTCCAGATAAAGGCTTCCTCTCCATAGGTTTTTCTGATTTTCTGGAGCACTTCTTTTTTGGATTTTCCTTCCACGTCAATATACTTCATATTACCTCTCTGCTTTGGCCGTTTCTTCCAGAACAACGGCGTCCAGAATATTTATTTTTATGTTAGGGGGCAGCTCCTCATAAGCCAGAACCGCAAAAGTACGCAATGGAATCTCCCGCTCCAGAATCATGACAATACCGGAGCGGATTTCTGATGAGACTAGAAAAATGGGAAGATATTCCTTTGCCTGGATTTTGTTGTAAATTTTTATCAGAGAATCCCGGATGTTCATCCGGTCTGCGGGATCCATGGCAAAGATTTTCCCTTCGGATTCATCATAGGTAACCGAACCCCTCATCATATTTTCAATGGCAGGATCCACCTGAATAATATCCAGTATGTTTTTATCATCCAAATAGGCAGAAACAATCTGTCTGCCCAGTGGCCTCCTGACCAGTTCATAAATTAAATCCGGATCCTTATAACGCTGGGCATGGTTTGCTATGGATTCCAGAATTAGTGGCATATTCCGGATGGAAATATTTTCTTTTAAGAGAGCATGCAAAACATACTGGACGGTGGCCGTATCGGTTTTCTGGTTGATTTCGTCCACAATGGCTGGATATTTTTCTTTGACTTTATCCAGCAGACGTTTAACCTCTTCTCTTCCCATGATCTGGGAAGCATTGTTTTTGAGTACTTCCGTTAACTGGGTGATAATGATGTTCTTAGCATCAATAACCTGGTAGCCCTTCTTTTCCGCTTCCGCTTTCATATCCGGAGAAATCAATACACCCGGTACACGGAATGTGGGTTCTTCATAGTCATCCCCTGCAATGCCATCGGTAACTCCAGGAGTGCGGAGAGCCACAAGCCGGTCCGGGTACACCCGGGTTCGCACCAACTCAATTCCACCAATTAATATGGCATACTCATTTCCATCCAGATCCAGATTATCCCGTATGCGCACCGGGGGAATTACCATGCCCATTTCCCGGGCAAATTTCTGCCGAATGTTGGTGATCTGATCCAGAAGAGTCCCACCGGTGGATTTTTCTACAAGGGGAAGAAGGTTATAACCGATTTCCAGCCGGATAGCATCCACCCCAATTTCGTCCAGAAAGGAATCCACCGGACGGGAGGCATCCGCCATCTCCTCTTTTTCCTTTTTTTCTTTTACTTCCTCCTGGACATTCTTTGTTATGGTGTACGCTAAAAATCCCAGAAATCCGGCGATTAAGAAAAGCGATAGCTTGGGAAACCCGGGAATAATGGCAGAAAGAGCAAGAGTGCCGGCCACCATCCAGAGTATTTTGGGATTATGGAAAAGCTGGGATCCCAGATCTCCACCCAGATCCTGGGTGGCACCGGAGCGGGTAACCACCAAGCCGGTGGCTGTGGTGATTAACAGAGAAGGTATCTGGGCCACCAGTCCATCCCCCACCGTCAGAAGGGTGTATGTCCTCAGGGCTTCCGTGAATGGCTCGCCACGAATGGCCATTCCAATGATCAGACCACCCACAATATTGATGGCGGTAATGATCAAGCCCACGCGTACGTCCCCCTGGACGAATTTGGTGGCACCATCCATCTGCCCATAAAAATCCACTTCGCGACGGATTTCTTCTCTCCGGGCACGGGCTTCTTCCTCCGTGATGATGCCGGCACTTAAATCCGTGTCCACAGACATCTGTTTACCCGGCAGGGAATCTAGGGCAAACCGGGCAGCCACTTCAGAAATCCGGGTGGCACCCTTGGTGATAACCATCATCTGGACAAACACCAGGATTAAAAAGATGATGAAACCCACAACATACTGCCTCTGGATCACAAATTCCCCAAAAGCCCGGATGAGCTGCCCGTCAAACGTCGGCCCTTCCAGTAAGATCAGCCGGGTGGAACTCACGTTTAAGGCCAGACGGAATACAGTGCTGATCAAAAGCAGGGAAGGGAATACGGAAAAACTGGAATTTTTCTTATTGGTCATGGAAGTTAGAAGAGTAATCAAACCAATCATGATACTGACAGCCAGGAGAAGATCCAGCAAAATGGTTGGAATGGGAATGACCAGCATACCCACCACGGCAATGACCGCAATCCCCAGCATCACATCTGTATGTTTTCCAATTTTCTCAAGCATCGCCCACCCCCGCCGAAAGGTTTTTTAGCCTGGTTTTATATTTGGAAAGAGTGATAAATATTCCCGCAAGAGCATCATAGAATTCCACAGGAACAAGGTCGCCCACATCAACCAATCTGTAGATTTCTCTGGCTAGTGGCTTATTCTCTATTACGGGAATCTCCTCTTTTTTTGCTATATTTCTAATGATAAGGGCAATCTGGTCTTCCCCTTTTGCCACCACCCGCGGAGCGTTTTCCCGCGTGAGATCATACCGCAACGCAACCGCAAAGTGCGTGGGATTTGTGATAACCACATCGGCTTTTCTTACTTCCGCCATCATGGAACGCCGCACCAGCTCCATGGCAAGCTGCCGTTGACGCTGTTTCACCTGTGGATCTCCCTCGGACTCGCGGTATTCTTCCTTGATTTCCTGTTTGGTCATTTTAATGCTTTCTGTGAATTCATATCTCTGGAAAAAATAATCCGGGACGGAAATGATTAACAGAATAATGGCGATGATCATGGTCAGCTTGAACCCCAGAAAACCCAGTATTTTCAAGGACTCGGCCACACTGATCTCTCCGGTTTCAATGATGGTCAAAAAATCCATCTGGATAATAAAATACGCAATCCAGCTCATGAGAAAAACTTTGAGTATTGTCTTGATTAGGTTTACCGCTATGTTTTTGGAGAAAAAAACCCGCTTTATTAAATTATCAAAACTAAACTTGATTCGCGAAAAATCCATTTCCAAAGGCTTGAGGCTGAACATGAATCCCACCTGCAACACATTCCCCACAACGGCCATGAATATTACGGCTATAAAAATGGGACCAATGATTAATGCCGTGTCATAGGTAATGGAAATGAGAAGCCCGGTCAGGGAATCCGTGTCCAGGGACGGCATGGCATTAAAATTCCCCAGATACTTTTTCATCATTTTGGATAAACCGGAGAGAACATACTGGGAAAGGAAAAAAATGGCCAGAAGCCCGCCAATCAAGACCAAGGCGGCGGGTATTTCCTGGGTTTTGGGAACCCGGCCTTTTTCCCGCTCTTTCTGCCGCCTTCTGTCTGTGGGTTCCTCTGTGCGTCCTTCATCTTCCGCAGCGAAGGACATCCACAAAAGTGGCCATTCCGGAATGGAGATGCCTCCCATCGCGGAATTTAAAATCGGCATGGGGTAAAGGTTATTTCTGCCGAAGATGCCAGCCAACCGGTTCCCAAAATGCCGCAGGATAATGGCTATATAAAGGAATAATATTCCCATGGATTATATGTGACATAATAAATGGAGACCAGCCGTCAATTTTTTTTTCATTGCAGGGAATATCACCTTTGAAAAAGTTCCCTATGTTCGCAGTTTTTGATCTGGATGGAACCCTGTTGGATACCCTGAGGGATATTGCGGATTCCGTCAATGAGGTTTTAATGGCCAATGGCCTTCCTGTGCATTCCTATGATGCCTATAAAATATTTATCGGGGATGGGCTCACAAATCTTCTCATACGGGCTCTGCCTCAGGAAAAACAATTCCAGGAAAAAGAGACAGTGGCCAATTTTGTCCACCAGGCCCGGGGTATATATACCCAAAAAATGAAAACTCACACCAAGCCATATCCAGGAATGGAAACAATGCTGGCCCGTCTGGCCCATTCCGGAATCCGGCTGGGCGTCCTCAGCAACAAACCCGATGACCTCACCCGGATTCTGGTGAAACATTTCTTCCCGGACATCCCCTTTAGCTGTGTACGGGGGGCGTCCAGTGAATTTCCCATTAAGCCGGATCCATCCTCCCTGCTTTATATTCTGGAAAAAATGAACCAATCGCCGGGAGAAGGCTTTTTTATTGGGGATACCATTACAGATATACTGACGGCAGACGTAGCCGGAGTGAAATTCATTGGCGTTAACTGGGGTTTCCGACCCCTGGAAATTCAGAAGGCCGGAAACGTGGTCTCCACCCCGGAAGAGATGGAAAAAATACTGGGACTTTAAAGTGAGTTTGTCTTTACGCTGTGCCGGGTTTGTTTTCCCGCCAGTTGCCCAATTTCCACCATCACTTTTTTGAGAAGATGGTCGCTTTCCTCTTCTGACAATTTCTTTCCGTAATAATCTGCGAAGCTTATGGGCTTGCCTATGTGCACGGAAATATTATGCGGCCCCAGGGAAGGTACACATTCCATACGGGGGAATACTTCGGGCGGAAGAGCCTCTCCTGTTCCCCGTATCCCCACCGGGACAATGGGCATTTTTGTCTTGATGGCCAGCATAATCATTCCTTCATTTCCGGGGAGTAAACCGGTATCCGGTTCCACATCTTTGCGGGTTAAATTTTCCTCGCCGGGAATAGTACCTTCGGGAAAGATCACAACAAGGTTGCCTTTTTTCAGAAGATCAATGGCTTTCCTTAAACCAGCAGAATCCACGCACAGTCGCTCAATGGGGATTCCCCCCGCCATTTCCATGAAAATACCGGATAAGGGCATATCCAGTAGCTCCGCCTTTGCCATATAATATGCCCGGCGGGCCAGGGACGGTGCCAGAATTTGTGCATCCAGCCAACTGGAATGGTTGGCGGCCAGAAGTGCTCCACTTGCAGGTAGATTTTCCGCTCCTTCCACCTTTAAATTGTATAAATAATTAAAGGCAATCCTGTACGCCGGCACCATCATATCCATCACTGCGGACGATATGCTTGCACCCAGCTCCGTGTCCCGGACGGGGTTCCAGAATCTTCTGGCCAGATAATCCAGCGGTCCCAGAGTCATTTTCATAGCGTGATCATAAGGAGTAATGGGCATCCGGGGCGGATGATCACCGCAAATGTCTTTTTTCACAGGGGGGGCATTGACAATATTTGCTTCTTTACCGTTCATATTTTATCCTTGGTTAATGATTTAAAGCACAATTTTTAACCCGGGGATGCTGGATCAAGTTTTTTCCGGTTTGGACAGCCTCCGTCCTTCCAGAGTTTCCATGTCTGCAAGAAATTCCGGAGAAATTTTCTTTGCCCGGAATGTTTTTGCATCCACCACAGCATGAACGGATGTGCCCTTCGCCACCAGAAAACCTTCTTCCCGGTCATATATTTTATACTGCATATCCACAAAGCTCCTCCGTGCACCTGTCACCTTTATGCCCACCACCAGTTTCTGGCTGAGGAAAGCCTGGCGTTTGTATGTACAGGAAGTGTTTACCAGAGTCATGGTATTCCCCCTGCCTTCCATCATGCCACGCAGGATTCCTTTTTCTTCCATGTTTTTCCTGAATCCGGGGAGCAGGGTAAAATAATGAATGCGTATCATTTCAAAGTAAGAAAAATAGACCGCATTGTTTACGTGACCATAAGCATCCAAATCCCGCCAAGCGACAGAAATTTCTATATGGGCCGAGCATTTTTCCCATGGCCGGGTATTCTTTTCTATTGAAGACATGTTCCCTGCTGGAAGTGGTTTTCTGTCGGTAAAGAAGAAAATTCCGAGGGACCGGCGGAAGCTCGCTCCTGCATAACCCCCGGTGGACTCCGGGAGCGGGTGCCTGGCACCCCG
>DYOA01000080.1 GCA_020720785.1 Leptospira biflexa | reverse complement strand
TTCATCCTGTAAATCCAGCCCCACCGACAGCCAAAAGTCCACGAATAATTGGGCAATGGAACCCCAAATTTTCCTTGACTTTCAGAGATGATTACCGCATAAGAAAGTTCGGGATTCCAAAGGGAGGATACCAATGCCGGACAATATATTTTTTTCCATCTTCACCGTGGAGTCGTTTATTCCATCGGTTTTTTTACTGCTGACCGCTCTTTTTTTATTCACCATTCCCGGCAAATCCAAAGCCACGTTTCATATTGCCATGAGCTTGGTGATTTTTTCCACAATACCCATCTGCTACCTTTTTGCCTCCAGTATTTACCATCCTGCGGTGGGGTATAACCGCTGGATAGCGGCGTATACCAGTCTTCCCAGTTCATTGCATGTGGTAATGGTCTTCCTCCATTTTCCGTCCACCATCAACGAACGCCGGGCAAAGATGGTCCTCATCGGCGGATGGGTCATTGTCATCCTGGGATGGATTTTCTTTGTTTATTCCACTCTGGACGCCGGAACCCGTTTTCTTTTCAGCGGACACAACTATGACATGGACGCAGAAAAACAGCAGGGGATTGTGGCGGCAGCCATTCTTTTATCCGTTGGAACATTCATCGTCGTGGGGTTGTGGCGGGCTTTCCGGGAGAAAGGAAAAAACCGCTTTTTGGTCCTCGCAATCCTTGTCTCATACATGATCACCACAGTGGCTCCGGGCATCACCAATCTATGGTCCCGCCAGGGGATCATCACCAGAGGGACATTTATGTACACCTATGACCTGATGGTTGTGGTGGGGCTGTTTGTTTTGATCATTGTTTATATTAATAACGTAAAAGAAAAATCCTCCTTCATGATAAAAATCATCGGGGTGACCCTGGTGACCTTTCTTCTGGTGCTCCAGTTTGTGGCAAACTTTCTGATGGAAGAGAAAGAGGCCGATTTTGACCAACAGAAATATCTGAATGCCCGGCTGGCAGTGAAAACCGGAGAGCGTCCGGAGGATTTAAAATATCTCATCTCCTACAACCTGGAGGATAAGTCCTTCTCATCCCTGGTTTCCCTGACGGAAAAAGCTCCCGGCATGGATTTCCACGCCTATGCAGGAGAATATACAAATGCGTTTTTCATGAATTCTCTGGAATCCTGCACCCAGGCGGAATGCGTGGTTACTCTTCTGGATAATCCCATACTGGCCGGAAATCCGTTTTTTGCGGCTTATGCGGATACATACCGGGAATTTCTCCGGGATCTTCCCGCCGGTGACGGGAAAAAAACGGTGAACTATTTCAAAGAAAGAATCCTGGAATTCCAGAACACCCTGCGAAGATACCGTATTCTGGCAGAAAGTATTCAGGTGGAGGGTTATGCCCAAACTCTGGATAAAAAACTTCTGGCAAAAGAAAAAAAAGAAATAGGTCACTTTCAAAAAAGAATCCAGAACCACTTGGAGAAGAAGGCGGGGGAAAATCCGGCCATAACAAAAACCAATGTCCTTCAGTTTTTTTCCCTTACCCAGGAACCCAATCGGCGGTTTTACCGGGAAGATCCGGGGACAGGTGCCCACTATATTTCCTATCTGGTGGTGGACAAAGAAAAACGGACAATAACAGAAGCGGGATTTGACTATCTGAGCTACCGCCAATTTTTTCATCCTCCCGCAAAAATTATTTTAATTATGCTGGTGGTGGTTATCTTTTTCATCCTGGTTGGCTTCCGGCTGTTTTTCTATGGGGCACTGGTGAAACCTCTGAATGGTCTTCTGAGTGGACTGAAAAAGGTGGAAGACGGAGATATGGATACGCATCTCAAAGTCCAGTTTGAAGACGAGATTGGTTTTATTACGCGATCCTTTAACTCCATGGTAAGGGCCATTAAGGCCGGGGAGTTAAAACTCCAGCGTTACGCCAAGGGGCTGGAGGGCAAGGTAAAAAAACGCACGGCGGAGCTTTCCAAAACCCTGGATGCCGTGCAGAGATTAAAGGCCCAGCAGGATGGGGATTATTTTCTTACCTCCCTTATATTAAAGCCTCTGGGACCCAACCGGGCAAAAAGCGACAATGTGAAAACAGATTTCCTGGTGGACCAGAAAAAGAAATTTGTCTTCCGTAAATGGGAAAGCGACATTGGCGGGGATATCTGCATCACGGATAATGTGGAGCTGAGCGAAAAAAATTTCATTGTCTTTGTCAATGGGGACGCTATGGGAAAATCCCTGCAGGGTGCCGGCGGAGCCATGGTTCTGGGAGCGGCATTCCAGTCCATTCTGGAAAGAAGCCGTTTTTCCCCGGATGTAAAAAAACAGTCCCCGGAACGGTGGCTCAAAAACGCCTTTTCAGAAATGCACACCATTTTTGAAAGCTTTGACGGTTCCATGCTGATGAGTGCGGTCATTGGTCTGCTGGATGAGTCCACCGGCCTGGTGTATTTTATCAATGCGGAACACCCTTGGGTGGCCCTTTACCGGGATGGACGGGCAGAGTTCATTGAAAATGATTCCATTTTCCGGAAACTGGGAAGTGCCATCCTGGCGGGACATATCTTTGTCCAGACATTCCAGATGAAAGATGGTGATGTCCTCTTCTGTGCCAGTGACGGGCGGGATGACCTCCAGATTGGAACCTCAGAAGACGGAGAAAGAATCATCAACGAGGATGAGACGCTGTTTCTGCGTGCCATAGAAAGAGCGGAAGGCATTCTGGATAAAACACCTCAAGAATTGCAGAAATTGGGAGAGCTCACGGACGATCTGTCCATTCTGCGGATTGAGTACCACCGGCCGGAAAGCATCCAGGAACCGGACGCCATCCTCAAAGATTATCTGGAAAAAGCCAGAGTGGCAAAGAAAGATAAAAAAATTGACGATGCCATTGCAATTCTGGAAAAAGCCCGCAGCGAACAGAAAAAACACCCCAAGCTGGCACGGGAACTGTTTAAAACGTATCTGGCCACAAAGGCCTATGATAAAGCGGTGCGCTGCGGAACCATATACGCGAACGACAACCCATCAGACACGCAGTCCCTGTTTGCCCTTTCCTACGCACAACGCATGACAAAAGATTATAAAAAAGCCATTGACATCGGGGAAAGGGTACGCCTGCGGGAGCCGGAGATGATCAATAATCTGGTGAACTTGGCGGAGTGCTACTATATGGATGAGGAATACCAGAGAGTGGCAAAGATTGCGGCGGAAATTCTGACCATCGATAAAAAAAACAACCGGGCATTAACCATTCTTAACAAAGCCAAAGCGAAATCTATATCGTCCAAAGTGGAAAAATAAAAGCCGGAATAATCCGGTCTGGGGCAGGTTTTTTATACAGATTATGGGCTCAAAAGATTATTCAATAAATGAATAATTTTGAATAATTATTCCTTGACCGTTGAATTCCTTTTTTTATCCTCAATCAAAAAAATAAGGAATTCCCATGCGTAAAATTCTTTCTCACGTAACCAGAGCCGGTCTGGGCATAAAAATGATCATTATGATCATGTTAATTTTGTTTGTTTATACGGGAGTCAATACAGCAAAAGAAGTATACTCCGCATATAACCACGGAATGCAGAACATCTCTGTTTTTGAAACCAATATGATTAGCAGGGAAAAACAGCGTCTGTATAACTTATCAGAAATGATGACCGGTTACATCCAATCGTATCCAGCCATGAAGGGAAAGCGGAACCTGTTGCTATCCCGGATAAAAAATCATATCAAAGAGATGAGATTTGATAAAGATAAAAGCGGATACTTCTTTGTGATTGATAATACCCGTCCATATCCCAAAAACCTGGTCCATGTCAGCCCCAAAATTGAAGGCAAAATAATGGATCAGCCATTATTCAATAATCGTGTAACAGACAATCTGGGCGGTAAAGAAAGAAATCTAATGAAGGCTTTCTTTGAAGTATGCGACCAATCCAAAGAGAAGGAAGGCTTTGTCCGTTATCTGTGGCCCAAACCCGGAGAAGAAAAGGACCAGCCCAAGCTGGCATTTGTCCGCTATATCCCGGAACATGACTTCTATATTGGCACTGGTTTTTATATTGATGATATTTATAAATCCATTGACTCCATGAAAACGGCAATGAATGAAAAAATAACCAACGCAATCCTCTATAATCTGCTTGTGGGATTTCTGATTTTCCTGATTTCCGGAATTATTGTTTATTTTGGAACAAAGAAAATTCTGAAACTACCCCTGGACAATCTTCTCTTTGGTCTGAAAAAAGTACAGGATGGAGATAAAGATATTTCCATAAATATAATCTATGACGATGAGCTGGGATATGTATCCCGGTCCTTCAATGATATGGTGGCCACCATCCGCGATTCGGAAAAAAAGCTACAGGAATATGCAGAAAATCTGGAAAACAAAGTTCAGGAGAGAACGGCGGATTTGAGAAAATCCCTGGAGCACATCCAGAAGCTGAAAACACAGCAGGATGGGGATTATTTTCTCACATCGCTGATTCTGAAACCATTGGGACCCAATAGGGCGGTCAGTGAATTTATCAAAACCAGCTTTGTGGTGGACCAGAAAAAAAAGTTTGTCTTCCGGAAATGGGAAAGAGACATCGGCGGGGATATCTGTATCACGGATAACATAATTCTGGATGGGAAAAAATATGTGATTTTTGTCAACGGGGACGCCATGGGAAAATCCCTGCAAGGGGCCGGCGGTGCCCTGGTCCTGGGTGCCGCATTCCAGTCCGTGCTGGAAAGAAGCCGTTTTTCCCCGGATGTAAAAAAACAGTCCCCGGAACGGTGGCTCAAAAACGCCTTCTCTGAGATGCACGCCATTTTTGAAAGCTTTGACGGCTCCATGCTGATGAGTGCTGTCATTGGACTGGTGGAGGAAGACTCCGGCCTTGTTTACTATATCAACGCGGAACACCCCTGGCTGGTTTTATACCGGGACGGCAAAGCGGAATTTCTGG
>DYOA01000079.1 GCA_020720785.1 Leptospira biflexa | reverse complement strand
TTCCGGCATAAAATTACTCTGGATTCCACGGACTTCTTTTACACCGCCGGGACGCATTATTCTTCCTATGTTGCCGGAGGGGATTTGAATGTGACCGCACTGGATGCATCGTTCCGGTTAGCGTATCTTTACCGCCGGAATAAATCGGTCAATGTGCGGATAGAGGACCCGGTAACCGGAATCCCCATGGAAATCAATGCCCCGCACAGAGATGTACACACCGGGGTAGCGGGGTTTGGTTATGCTTTTTGGGGGAAACTCCGTACAAACATGGAAGTCCTCTATAACGGATCCAATATACGCGACATTCCGGAGCTGGAAACCCTGCGCAATCTGGAAACCTTCGCTCCGGGAACATCCGCAGATGATGCCGCTTTCTATGCTACAACCGGGCGATGGGTCACCCATAATCCCTGGTTTGGCAACATCGGTCTGGGGATGGATGCAACCCCAGTTCTGACGCTGGACTTCATCCTGTTATATGACATTGAGGGCAATGCCGCATACATGAATCCATCCATTACCGGGAGCCTGGGAGATGACGTGAACGCGGTCTTTTCTTACCGGCATCCGGTCGATTTTAAATCCGGAAAAGAGGATGATTTCTCTTCCATGGAGCCGGAAATCCTGGCCATGATCCGCTGGTATTTTTAAAGGGCATGAAGTAAGGGATGCCGCCAATCCGTACAATCTGCTATCATATTCATTGACGCCGTCCGGGGAATTTTCTTAGTGAACCAATGTCCACTCTTTCCCAGCTCCAGGAGAAACGCCTCATCATTCTTACCGGAAAAGGAGGGGTTGGGAAAACCACTCTTTCCGTAGCTCTGGGAATTGCCCTGGCCAGGACGGGGAAAAAAGTCCTTCTATGTGAAATCAATACGCAACCAAAGATACCTTCTTTTTTTGGAAAAAAAATCGCCGATGGAGAAATTGGAGAGCTGGAGAATAATCTGTCTTCCGTACACATTCTTCCCAAGGAAGCCATGCGGGAATATGGAGTTATGATTCTCAAATCCCGGCTTCTGTACAAGACAATATTTGAAAATAAATTCGTAGCAAAATTTCTGGGGGGGTTTCCAGGATTAAATGAACTCCTGACGCTGGGCAAAATCCGTTATCATGAAAATCAGAAGGACTCCGCCGGAAAACCACTGTATGACACCATCATTGTGGACGCCCCCGCCACCGGCCACGGTATTTCTCTGCTCCAGTTCCCCATTACCATTCTGCGGGTTCTGAGCCGGGGCCCACTGGCCGATGAAGAAAAAAAACTGTATGATCTTCTGACTGACCCCAAACGTACTTCCATTGGAATTATTACCATTCCGGAAGAATTACCCGTGAAGGAATCCCTGGAACTCCGGGAGACCATCATCCGGGAATTAAACATGCCGTTTGGATTTCTGTTCTTCAACTCCTTCATCGGCCCAATTTGTGATGACTCCCAGAGAGAAACCACTTCCCGGATGGGGGATATTCCTGTTCCCATAAAATCTGCCGCAGATTTCACTCTGGAAAGGTCTTCTCTGCACAGGAATTATTTCTTGTCCGTCTCCGCAGAAATTTCCGGAGGTATCCCTTGTGTTCCTTACATTTATTCAGAGAATTTTGGGCTTGAGCAACTGGAACAAATTGCGGATTTTCTGACCGCTCCAGAGGTGACAAATGACCATTGATGAAATTATCCAAACAAAAAGAATCCTGATCAACATCGGAAGCGGGGGGGTTGGGAAAACCACGCTTTCTGCGGCTATTGCCCTGCGTGCGGCATTCCTGGGGAAACGCTCCCTGGTGCTCACCATTGATCCGGCCAAACGCCTTGCGGATGCTTTGGGGATAGATGATATCACGGTTGAAGAAAGAAATGTCCCCCTCCCGCCTTCCGCAAAAGGGTCAATGAGTGCTCTTATGTTGGACATGAAAACCACCTTCGACAGGCTAATGGAAAAAGAACTTCCGCCCAAAGAATTCCACGAATTGATGGAGAATCCTGCATACCGTGCTTTTTCCACCAGCCTTCCAGGGACGCATGAATTTGCCGCACTCCAGAAACTCTATGAAATGGAACAATCCCGGGAATATGATTTTATAGTGCTGGATACACCGCCGGCTATCCATGCCCTGGATTTTCTGTCCGCCCCTCAGAAAATATTCGATGTGTTTGACAACCAGATCACCCGCCTCCTCATCCGACTGTACTCCGGCTCTGACCACCTGGCTCTTAAATTGTTCAGCTTTGGTAGCCAGGTGATCCTGAAAGGACTGGCACGTTTTGTGGGGATGGAAGCTCTGGACATTATCGCTGCATTTCTCACCCACATCGACGGCATTGTGGAGGAACTGAAAAAACGCAGCGGGCAGATTATTGAAATGCTCCATTCTCCGCAAACCGGATTTATGGTGGTGACCTCCCCCAATCCGGTGGCAGTGGCGGAGGCAACATTTTTCTTTGAGGAGCTGAAAAAAAGGAAGCTCCCGGCCATTGGCATGATTATCAACCGCGTCCTTTCCACACCGGGGGACATTTCTTTCCCGGAATGGGGAGCCACGGAGCCGGAGACAAAAAAAATGCTGGAACAGAATTATGAAAACATCCGGAAAGTGTCCCGGATGCACCGGAATCTGATTGCGGATCTGGACGGGTTTATCCAAAACAACCGGGATATCTCCAGTGAATTTTACCGTGTGGAAATACCCTTTGAAAGCAAGGAAATCCATTCCATTACGGGCATTGAGAATATCATCCGGTACCTGCATAACAATGAATAAGAAAATTTCTTTTCTCTCCCGCCCATTTCCCCTCTTTCTGGTATCCGGTTTTATTATTGCTTTTTTCCTCCGGGCGAATTCGGTGGATAATCAGATTTACATCGGACGGTTGCAGTATCACAGCGGAGGAGACTGGTATTCCAACCCATCCAGCCTCCCCAATTTAATCCGGTATTTTAAAAAGAAAACACATTTTCATGTTGCGGATAAAGAAATTGTTGTCTCCTTTACGGATAACTCATACCGCCGGGCAGCCGTCATCTATTTCACGGGTCATGGGAATTTTTCTCTCTCCGCACTGGAAAAGGAAAATCTGAGAAAATTTCTGGATTCCGGAGGATTCCTTTTCGCAGACGATAATTACGGGATGGATGAAGATATCAGAAAAGAGCTGAATTCCCTGTATCCCCAAAATCCCCTCCGGGAAATACCCTTCACCCACAGGATTTTCCGCTACCCGTATCCCATGAAAAAAGGACTTCCCAAAATCCACGTCCATGACGGCGGAAAACCTGTTGCCTATGGAATCTTTCTGGATGGAGTATTAAAAATTATCTATGCCCACAATACAGACCTGGGGGATGGCTGGGAAGATCCGGACATCCATAACGATGGCCCGGAAAAAAGGGAAATGGCACTGCAAATGGGAACAAACATTCTTTATTATGCCCTGAACTATGCCGTGGAATACTGAATCAGAAATATTTATCCAACAACCTTCCGGCTTCATTGCGAACAACCAGGCTGGGATGAGAATTATGCAAAGCCAGGAGCCGCTTTTCCACGGATTTGGAATTAAACTCCGCAAGCTCCCGGATAATGACTATCAGAACCATCTCATCTTTTGCGTAATATGATCGTTGCATAAGATAAGAATAGGTTCGCTCATCCTCATACCATTTCAGGGTATTTATTACGGATGATAAAACATCGGGGTTTGTTTCATTCAGATGGAGAAGAATAGTCAGATAATATTTTTTTGCTTTTTTTTCTTCCGGGAATTTTTTCACCAGACTAAAGGCTTCTTCGCGAACAAGCCATTCCTTGTCATTAAAATGTTTCACTATGGAGTCCAGATCTTCCCAGCTTGGTTTCAGTTCCTGCAAAGCACAAAGTGCCCGCCATCGGATAAAAGGATTGGGGTGATCCAGAAAATGGATCATATCTTCCTTGTAAGACTGGTAACGATTGGCTTTCACCGCAATTAAAAATGCTTCCACCACCAGAATTTCCGGGTCGATGATTGCTTTTTCCATAATGGCCACATTTACCGCATCCGGTTCACTCTGGCGGATTGCTTCCACATATTGTTTCTTTTCCCTCCATTCCATAGCATCATAATCGGCCACGGTAAACTCCGGTACTTTCTCTTTCATGGAAACACAGGAAAACAGAACCATGATACCCATGCTAATGAAATATATTAATTTGTCTTTTCTCACTTGTCCCCGATAGCTAAAAAAAGGAACCCGGAATGGATTCCTTTTTTGTGTTCAGCACAGTTTATTACTTTGAAAAGGCTTCGCTCATTTTTTTGGCAGCTTCCATTACTTTGGGATCCTGCATATATTTAATCATTACCGGTCCGCTTACTTCCACCATCTTCTGTGTGGATGCTTCTAACTTCTTGAAAGTTTCTTTGAGCTCTTCCGGTACTTCATCCTTTTTGCCTTTCATCTCAGGATATTTGGCATTCAATTTTTCCATCTCCGGCTGCATTTTGATCATAGCTCCACCAAACGCTTCCATGGATTTTACCACGTCATCAGCATTCTGGGCTGCAGCAATGGATGTGGAATAAGAATCCATAACACCAATCATTTCATTCATTACTTTTTTTACATCACCATATTTTGCCCCGCCGCAGGAAAACGAAAGAACGGCAAGCAAAGTTATACCAATAGCCAAACTTTTTTTCATATTTTCTCCTTGTGATTTTAATTTCTTCCCGTTCTTTTCATAAATAAAAAATCATAAACCAATAATGGCCGTATACTTTCTGAAAAAACAAGAACAAGGTTGAATACTCCGGGGATTCAGAATGTCAATAAAAATATTATCGGATTCGCATTAAATTCCTGCCCTGGACAAAAGGAAGTTAAACAAACCGATGGATAGCCCAGAAGGAATTTGCCATACGGGAATAAGCAAAACTGCCCACCGCCGGATGGCCGTAACGAATTTTCCCTCCCACTGGATTCCCGGCACGTTGGGGTCGTGGGA
>DYOA01000030.1 GCA_020720785.1 Leptospira biflexa | reverse complement strand
CCGATATAATGAATTCCTATAAATTCGAATAAAGCAACAAGATTATCAATATTACAATGCCCGGATATCTTCATGCGAGGATCACACATATAATCTATTTTGGGCCATACCCCGTGAATACTTTACGGCTTAGGTTCGCAGAGCACACTGTATTCATTCATACAGTCAATTACATGGGATATAAATATTATTTCTACCTATTTCTGTAGATTTAGGATAACTATAGCGTCTCAATGCTAATTCTGGCATATTTTTCAAGGTTTTTTAGATAGAATTAAGATTATTCTATAAATATAATCATAGGTGCCTGACACCGGTGTGGCTATTCCCCTGATTTTTTCGCATTATTTTATGGTGCCAGTCACCGTATTTGCTTTACCGCCAGTCAAATTATGCGACAATAGGGTTACTATGGATATGTTTAATGTCAAAGATAAAATTGTACTCATAACCGGAGCTAGTCGCGGGATTGGGAAAGCCATGGCTCTTGGTTTCCACGATGCCGGAGCAGTCGTATACGCAGCAGGCAGTAAAGAAGAATCCGTTCAATGGATGGCAAGCCAGGGAATAAATCCGCTCTGGGCGGATTTTTCACAGCCGGAAACCCCTGCCCGGCTCATCCAATCAGTTTATAACAAGGAAAAAACCCTGGATGTGCTGATTAACAATGCAGGCATCGCGTTATACTCCAAAGCGGTTTCCATTTCAGATGCCGATATCAACAACATCATGGAAGTTAACTTTAAAAGCGTCTTCCACTCATCGGTTAACTACTATAAAGAACAGAAAAAGAGGGGTGTGCCTGGCACCATTATCAACATCTCCTCCATCCTGGGAATTATCGGGAGCAACCAGGCGTCGATTTATTCCGCAACCAAGGGAGCGATCATCCAGCTTACTAAAAATTTTGCTCTGGAGTGGGCAAAATCCGGATTCCGGGTCAATTCCATTTGTCCGGGTTACATTGAAACGGATATGACCTCCCATCTGAAGAGGCATCCGGGATTTCTGAATGCAGTGAAAAACGCGATTCCACAGAAACGACTGGGAAAACCGGAAGATATTCTGGGGCCGGCACTGTTTCTGGCCTCCCCGGCGTCGAGCTACATCACTGGACAGTGTATCATTGTGGATGGAGGGCTATCCATCCCCTGACGATTTGTTCATTATATGGATCAGAGTGATGTCATCCGTCTGGTATACTGGGCCACGGAATTTTTGGAACTCATCGGTAATTGAGCTTATCCAATCCGGGTGCCGTATTTTTTCGGGGTTTATCATGGCCGGGAGTTTATCATCACCAAAAACGGCTTTGGCACTGTCCATTTGCTCAAGTAATCCATCGGTCAGCAGAAATATGGAAAAATTGTTCTCAAAGTGACTGGCACCAATCTCATATTCCGCATCCGGGATAATTCCCACAAGGGGCCCTTTTGCCCGCAGGAGGTGGATTTTGCCATCTGTGCATAAAACCTGGTCAGGGTGGCCTGCGGAAATATAACGGATTACTTTTGTTTTCCGGTCAATTTCCAGGAGAACCCCCGTATAAAACGAATTGAGTGCCAGATAATTTTCATAAAAATGGCGGTTCATCGTCTCCATTACCCGGTCGATGGGTAAATTCTTACGCTTCATCTCTTCATAGTCGGTTTTTATGGCCATCGTGAGCAGGGCAGCCTCCATTCCATGACCGGTTGCATCAGCCAGAAACACCCGGATGCGGTTTTCATCCACTTCATGAATATCAAAAAGATCCCCACCAATCTGGTACATGGGACGGTAGCAGGAACGGATGATAATATCATGCAGTTCCATCTCTTTCGTGGGAAGAATTTTCTGCTGGATCAACCGGGCGGAGCTCATTTCATCACGGATGCGGGATAATGTTTCCTGGAGTTCTGCATTTCTCAGAAATATTTCCTTTGTCAGGCTGGTATTGTTGAGCTTTAATTCATCTTTCATTTCCCGGTATTGACGAATAATAACGAACACCATGGCCATCTGAAAGAAAATAATTCCATACTGGGAAACGGAATGAGTCGCTGTCCGGGAAAAAATGGAAATCAAAATATCCCCAAAACCAAGTACACCAAAAATACCCAAACCGGCGACAAACAGGAGAAGATCCCGATTCCGGTTTTTTATCATATGCCAGAGCACCCTGGGGATTTGGGTCAGAATGGACAGAAGGATAAAAATCTGGGCTGGAAACAAAGTCTCCTCAATATGAACAACCCCAATGGCGGATAAAGCAAGAGCCAGGACAGAATAAATAATCTGCCATACCACCATATAGAAAGTAATTCTTTTCCATCCCCAGCCGATGAGTCTTTCCAGAAATGCCATGGTAAATACCGGCAGGAAGAATAATCCCCCATACATGATGAACGGCCAGATTCGGGGAATATGGAACCAGAGCTGGAGAAGAGAATGGACAATGGAAAGATTATACAAACCGGCGGCGATGGAAAACCCGGAGAGATAAAGCAGAATTTTTTCCCGCCCCCAGAAATAGGAAGAAAACAAAACCACAATCCCAAAAATGGTAAGATAAAGGGCAATCACAAAGCGGATCATTTCCTGCCGGTACCGGTACTCAATAATGGCCGATTTGTTTCCCTTCCATAAGGTATGGAATCCATTATTGGCGGTGGGTGAATACTGGTAGACGGAGAGGACAAACCGGGAATTTTTCGGGATTGCTATTATCGCAGAAAACCATCCGGGAAAACTTCTGTTTTCCGGGGGTCCAAACTGGAAGACTTTTTCCTGATAGATATATATTTCTGTAAAACGGGACATGTTGATGTACAGGACGTTTTCCTCCCCGGTGGTCTGGATGGTTTTTCGCAACCAGATATGGTGATTTTCCGGATTTATCTGCGGATTATTGGTATTTTCCGTTGGATGAAAATCCTCCGGATGCAATTGCCCCGGATTCACTTTTTCCGGAAATTCCGCCAGCTCCCATCCGGGGGATTTTGTTAAATCCACAACCCCGGCGGCATTCACCCCGGAGAAAAACCCCAGACAGAACACAAATATCGGAGATAGGACCGCCTTTGCCACGTAATTTTGATTGGAAACCGGTTTTGACTGGTATGTCAAGCGTTTATTCGATATGGTGCCAGTCACCTTTTATAAAAAGTGAATGACAGCGGGAATGGGAGTTGCACATTCCATCTGAATCCATTCAAAATGGGGGAATATAAAAATGAAAACGGCATTGCGTGTCATATTGTTGCAAATGGTACTTTTTTCCGGGGCATATCCTTGGAGTGAGCATGGAATGGGGACTTATCCGGCCCTGGAAGTCTTAAAGGAGATGGAAAACCTGCCGGATGCGGAGACGGAGGAGCTGGCAGATTTTCTCTGGCAGGAAAAAGAAAAAATCCAGAAATTTCTGGATGGGGAGGAGAAGTGGCTGGAAAAAAATATTCCCAAATATCCACCCCTGCCCGCGGAGATGCACTTTGACGCTTCCCGGGTAACCAAGGAAAATATTGTGGAGAATTTTTTCCATGCTCTGCGAATAAACCCCGGCATAAAGGTACTTTATTACGTGTATATCCCGCCCGGAAAAACCACCTCATACGTGGAGAAAATATCCGGAAGGGAAGTTAGTATTTTTCCGGATTCAGATAACCTGGATATCAACAATTACTATAAAATCAAAATCGGACAGAAAGTAAAACCGATGGAAATTCTGGCCACCGCTTCGGATGAACCGGATTATGGTCATGACATTGGAATTTGGGAAGATAACGGCACCGCCTATGGAATTGCCTATAAATTGGGAAAGCAGCCCTTTGGGGATCCCCGGCTGGAATACAGTTCCCAAGCCCCCATGCACATGGGTTTTTACCACGAGGCCTGGATTGTCCGCAGTGCCGCAGGGTATCTGAAGAGGACATATCCGGAATACAGAATCCGGATGTTTGCTTCCCTTGCCCGGTTTGCGAAAAGCACGGGGCATGATTACTGGAGTTACCGGTTTGGCGGATGGGGTTTGCATTATGTGGAAGACCTGACCATGCCATACCATTCCACTGTTTTACCGGGTGTATGGTCGGGAAAAATGGTCTGGATTGCCACCAAAAAAATGGTGGGTTTTCCCCGTTCCCAGAATGAAAATCTGAACATAGTCTCCAATCGGCACTGTGTTATCGAAAGATTCCAAAGATCTGTCATGCGTGATAATACCATGCATCCCGGGGGAAATTCTCCGGTGTTTGCCGCTCTGCAAAACACGTCGATGGATAAAGAATACGGGAAATATAATGATCAATACCCCAGAAAGGTGGTCGCGAAAGAATCCAATGGCCGGGCGAAAAGGCTGGCACGCAGGATGGAAGCCCACATGCCGGATAAGATGATGAATGACCCGACCTATAACTGTGAAAATGACTGGAATTACCCTTACACCTTCATGAAATCCCAAATGCCACAGGATGTACGGGTCATGGAGGAGGAACTGGCCATCCATTTTCAGTCTTTTGGAGCCCATGCCCGGAACTATGTGCGGGGATTATACTTCCCTTAGAGGGGGGGACTGCATTCCAAAAAAGCGGAAATCCGGAAAAAAATAAGTTTGCAGGGGGAGATGGGTGTCCAGACTCCCCTTTGTGGAAAATCGTGATATCATTCTTAAGACGCTCAAGTCCTCCTCCCAGCCGCTGAAAAGCGGGGAAATAGCGGAGAAGTCCAAAGTGGACAAGAAAGAAGTGGATAAAATCATAAAAAAGCTGGTGGTGGAGAATATTATTATCTCACCCAAGCGTTGTTTTTACTCTGTAAATAAGTAGGGAGCGTCAAACCGGGGCATCTCCGGGTTATGGTTTGGTTTCTTTTCCCAGATATTTGATTAAGGTTACGGCGTTACCTTTTTTGTTATACTGGATTTTATTAAAAACCGATCTTGCCATCATAATGCCCCGTCCATGGGAGAGATCGGAATCGGTGCCGGGGGTTTTCTTCAGAAACGCCAGATGGTTGAATCCATCGCCCTGGTCTTCTATATAAACCCCGAATTTTTTGGACGTGAGCAGGCTTCCAACGGTGACTTTCCGATTTCCGTATGCCGGGTCTTCCTGACGGGATTTCACCAAATCAAATAATTTTTCTTCCATCATGGCCTGGGTTTTTTCATCAAAGGTAATACCCAGGTTCCCGTGTTCAATTGCGTTGATAATCATTTCCCGGACGGAGATGCGGATTTCCTGTGCGTCTGGGATGTCCATATATTTGGACAAATTCTGCGTTACTCTCTGGCTGATATTGTCCGCCTGGGTCAGATAGTTTTTAATTTTATATGTGCTTTTCTCTGCAATAAAAGAATCCACCAGAATGTCTTCAATGTTCTCAGAAGCCCTCCCCAGAATCTCCACCCGGTCTTCATGCTGGATGTATTGAAGAATCACATTCAATTCCTTGGGCTCCCCGGTAAATTTGTTTTCAAAAATGACTTTAAACTGTGCATTTTTTTTTGTCTTCATAAGGTCGTCAAATATTTCCTTGAGGAGGTGTCTCTGCACTTCAATGCTTTCGTCTTTGGGCTTGGGAGTCAGGGAAACGAAGGGCAGGCCTTCCATATCTTTAGGACGTATTCCCAGAATTTTCATGGATGCTTTATTTACCGTGATAAATTCAAATTTTTCGTTCATTATGAAAATGAGCTCTTGGAAGCTTTCCACAAGATGCCGGTATTTTTCTTCCGAAGCACGGATCTGCATATTTGCCATATCCAGTTCCATATTTTTCTCTCCCAGATTTTTATTAAGAAAAATGGTTTCTCTCTGGAGATCCACAAAACGATTGGAGAGAAGAGCTGTCATGGACAGGATAAAAAGAAAGAGTCCCACTTCCAAAAACCGTAATCCAGTGGAAAAAAATACCGCATCCACCATATCCCAGATCGCGGCTACCAGAGCAAAACCGATTGTGGAAGCCAATATGCCGGCATGTTTTTCTTTCAGGAATGTCTTCCGAATAATATAATACACAATGTAAATAAACTGCGGTAGGGCCAGAATATACCAGAAGACCAGAATAGAATGGGAAAATTTATACGGCATGAAGATGAGAAGTACTGAGATAAACCCGTTCAACGCGGCAGAAGAAATAATTATTTTTTTAAATTTCTGCATTTCCCCAAAATAATCAAAAATAAACAAAAGAAAGAGAAACGTAAGGGATGGCTGGGTGATATATCGTACAAATATGATCCAGCGGGAATCCGGAATGGACTCAAAGGCAGAATTGGTAAATATCGCAAGATATGTCGCCATGAAGATGGAAAACAGACCAAAGAAAAGATTGTACCGGGATGGACGGTAGCGTAAATAAAAAAATATGGAATAAAAACCAAAAAACAGATAAATACCAATCAAAACATAAAGCAAGCTCTGGGAATTTGCTTCCCTCAGATCAGATTCATTCCCAATATAATAATTATCAGAAAAAGGAAATCCAAATACTTTGTTATTGATAAACGGTACCACATTTTTATAGCCGGCAATGTGAAATACCAGATAATTGCTTTCCCGGATCAATTCCATGGGAAGCGGGATAATGACATTTTTTCTGTATTTATCCCCGCGAACTGCTTCCTCATCCAGAAAATCCACAATCTTTTCTCCGTTCAGGAATAACTCCCAGTTTTCTCCAATTCCGGACATAAAGAGAGCTGGTCTGGGCACATTTACCGTGAGTTGTTCATTCCAGGTAAATTCGGCAACCAGAGCAAAATGACGAATCCCCGCCGAATCCGGATAATCCATGACCTTATTCAGATGAATGGGAAATTCCCTGACCGGTTGCACTCCATTCAGGCTCCGGAATGTTCCCATTTTGTCATCCTGTGCAAATCCTGCTTTTATGTACCAAGTATTCTCTGCCAGGTTAATGATATTTTGCTTACCCACTATGTGGGAATTCGCAGCAGCGGATAAAAACCACGGTAAAAGAAAAAAAACCAAAGCAATAATGATTTTTTTTCCAGAGAAACGATACAAATAATTGCCTAAGTTCATTTAAACGTATATTTTTTTCTGATGGTACTTTGTCAACGTAAAGATTTTTCCACTTCCCCTCCTTACTCCAAAAAAAAATCTTGACAAAGACGGCGGATTGCCGGATCATTCACAAAAAAATCGGAGGTAAATCGTGAAGAAAATAATGGCTTTGGTTGCTTTCAGCTTTTTTGGATCCATCTTCGCAATGGATATTGGTGGGACATATTCCGTGGACGGGAAAAACCCGAATGGTTCCGGATACCAGGGGATTGTGGTCATAGAGGAGATTGGCGATCTGGAATACAGTTTTTCCTGGCAGATTGGCGATGAGTCCTATGCAGGAAGCGGGACACTGGAGGAAAATGTGTTAACCGTTGACTGGGGTCAGGCGGAACCCGTTATTTATACTGTCAGTCCGGATGGATCAAAGCTTATCGGGATATGGGGACCGGACGGCAGCGGATCAGAAATTCTAACACGTTCCGATAGCGAATAGAACCTCAGTTCATCTCCCGGATATCCACATAAGATCCGCTTGGGTATCCGGTAAGGTCACGGAGGCGAGAGGCTATTTTTTTTCCCGCTTCCATCGGGTCTGGCATATCCGCTGTTCCTCTTGCAGCCCGCAAACGGATGGCTGCCGGAAATGTTTCCGGATGCGGATAACCGCAGAGGTAATCCTGCATAGCGGTGTCAATCAAACCCGGAGACAGAGCGGTGAAATGGACTTCCGGTTTTTCCGCAGCATATAATTTTATCATCATATTAAGCGTCGCTTTGGATAAACCATAGCCGGCCCAGCCACGCGTACCGGAAACAGAAACCCCGGAAGAGACGGCAATCACCTGACCATCCATCTGGAAATCATCTGCCAACAAAACATCCAGAAGTATTTTGTTTGCCCAGACATTCACATCCATAATCCTTTGGATGTCCTCCACGGACGTGTTTTTTAAATCATCCACCCTCCCCAGAATTCCGGCGTTTAATACCACAAACTCCGGGTTTGCGAAATCATGCCCGTTTTTCCATGAATGCAGGATCCGGGAAAAATTTTTTTCCAGGCTGGACAAATCGGACAGGTCCAATGGATGAAAATGAAAGGCCGGGTGATCACAAATCGCATGACTGTCACCGGCCGGGGGATTCCGGGAAACCCCAAAAACATGATACTGATTCTTCAGGAAATGCACAGCCAGACCATACCCCAGTCCGCGGGATACTCCGGTGATAAAAACATTTTTCATTTATTCTTCTTTCATGCTCTTCAGAGGATCCGGGGAAAATGCCTTCGCAAACCCCCTTTTCCGCAGCAGACAGGAATCACATTCTCCGCAGGGGAAATACACATCCCCCTTTTTTTTGGGATCATAACAGGACCAAGTGTACTCGTAAGGAACGCCCAACTGGAGCCCCATCTCAATGATTTCCTTTTTTGTTAATTTTATCAATGGAGCATGGATGCGGATGGGCCGGCCTTCCCTTCCGGCTTTGGTGGCCAGTTCAGACGTCTTCTGGATGGACGCCAGAAAATCCGGCCGGCAATCCGGATATCCGGAATAATCCAGTGAATTAATCCCCAGAAACACTTCATGGATCTCCCTGGATTCCGCCAATGCGACCGCATAGGATAAAAATATCAGATTCCTTCCGGGCACATAAGTAAGTGGAATGTGGTTTTCCTTTTCCATGTTCCTGCCACCTTTGGGCACGGGTATGGAATCTGTCAGGGAAGAATGCCCGATTGCGGTCATATTCGTTTGGATCCAGACATGCTCCCGGACCTCCACCAGAGAAGAAATTTTCTTTGCGGCAACCATTTCAATTTTATGCCGTTGCTCATAGGAAAAAGAGATGGCCGTTATTTCATAACCCTGGGCTTTTACATAATATGCAAGAGTGGCGGAATCCAATCCCCCGCTCAGAAGAACCACCGCTTTTTTTTCACTTTTCATGACTTATTTCCCTTCCCCCTTATAAACACAACTGGACGTGGGGGTTTCATATACTTTTACAAAATCAACAAAGTCAATATCTTTTTTTACTATGTCAAAAATAAACTTCGCAATATTTTCCGCCGTGGGGTTCTCCAGACCGGGGATAGAGTTCAGCAATTGGTGATCCAGCCTTTCAATAATGGGAGACACCACTCTTTTTACTTCTCCAAAATCCACCAGCCAGCCCATTTTCTCATTGATTTCTCCGGATACGCCCACAATCACCCGGTATGTATGCCCATGCAAGCGACGGCATTTATGCTCCGGCGGGACATTGGGCAAAAAATGAGCGGAGTCAAAAACAAATTCTTTTTCTAAAATCATATTTCCTCTTATCCATAATAAAATATTCAGTCAATACGACCGCTTGAGATTTTCCCGCTCATTCTTTTCCATCCGTTTTTCCGGGATCCTCAAAAAAAAACTTATGCAGTTGCACCCCAAAGCGGTAATCCCCGGTTCTTTCCAGGACAAAATCCGTTGCTTCCCGTGGTGGTATTAATCTTTGCGAATACTGTAAAAAAACCGGTAAAAGCCCCTTCTCCCGCAACAAGGGAATAAACAAAGAATCGTGGTCCCGCAACCAGAAAAAATCCTCCGGAGAAGTATATACAATCTTAACATAATCGCCCTTTTTCAGGTAATCAATGTTCCGGATCTGCTCCTCATTCCAGGAACCGGAGGATGGGATTTTTATATCCATGGATATGACCACCCCCAAGGGAACCTCTTCCAAAGTTATACTCCCGGATGTTTCCAGAAGAATGCGGTATCCGTTTTGCAGCAGGAATTCCATTAAGTCCGTACTCCCCTTCTGAGCCAAAGGCTCGCCTCCGGTAATGCTCACCCAGCCTGGTCTGGAAGAAGAATGGGATAACTCCCTTCCAATTTCCTCCAAAGAATAAACCTTTCCCCCATCGTAAGCCTGTGGTGTATCACACCAGACACACCGTAAGGGGCAGCCGGTTAAACGGACAAACCACATCGGCAGGCCGGCATAAAGCCCTTCTCCCTGGATGGAATAAAAAATCTCATTGATCGCGAGGCGGGAATTTTTCATCCGGCATCATGGAAACAAAACTTTGGACATCCCGTAAATTCATATTCCGGCATTTTTTTCTGTTTCTGGTTTCCATTCTTTTCCTGATATCTCATTGCCGGGAATCATCCAGTGTCGCTCCAGAGCAAAAAACCATCCGCCTGGGTTACGCCCTCCATTCCCGGATATCGGGAAAAAATTTCTCCGCCGCATACTGGCAGAAAGTATTCTCTGCATACACCCACATCGCCGCCACAGGATACTGCGTCCGTGGAAATGGCAGGCTGCAAAACCCGGAAATTTCCCCGCTTTTCCTCCGGGGAATACAGGAAAATTCCATCCACTACCTGCCCCTGGTAAATTTTTGCTCCACCGCCGATGGAAAAATACTTCTGCAATCGGAAGAATACGTCCATGTATTCCTGAATAATGTCCGCCTTCTGCTGGAAAAACAATTTATTGCCGGCATCCATCTGGACTTTGAGTACCTGCCCCCGGAATTTTCCACCCATTACATCCGCCTTCTGGAAAAATTAACCCCGGAGATCAGAAAATCCCAAAAATCCCTGAGTGCCGCTGTCTTTCCCCCGGTGGATTTTAACCCACGGTTATCCGGATTCCATGACCTTGTGAAGATGGAGCCATATCTGGACTTCATAGTGATCATGACCTATGACTACCAATCCGGCAGTGCGGAGCCGGTGCCAGTCACCCGCATAGACTGGGCACAGAAAAACATTGAATATACCCTGAAAATCCTTCCGGCGGAGAAAATTCTGCTGGGAATTCCGGCTTATGGTTATTACTGGAAGAATTTTTCCCGTTCCGGGACTGTCATACTGGAAAAAAATCTGGATTTATATAAAAAAACCCATCGGATGGAGAGGGATTCCTCCGGATGTGTGCATCTGGTCTCCGGGAAAGGGAACGGTTATCTTGCAGACCCAACCACCCGGCAGTTGATGCGAAATCTGGCAGCACAATACCGCCTGGGTGGATGGGCAATGTGGCGGTTGGGTTTTGAAAAATCCTAACGGAGGAGCATTCCCAGAATCACCCGTTCTTTTTCTTTGTCACAGGTTTCAAAGGAAATGGCCAGGGCACGCTCTGAATTTTTTCCGTTCAGACTTTCCCCCACTCCCCGGATATCGCTTTTTCCAGACAACCCAATCAATTCCCCGCTTTTGATTTTTCCGGTTATTTTAATGGGAAGAATTCCAGAGATTCCCAGAAGCAGGCTTTTTTCTTTTTTTCTGCCATCCTGATTCAAAACCACATCCGAATCTTTCAGGTAAACTCCCACGCAGGTTTGGCCGGATTTTTTCATTTTTTCTATGGTTCCGTTTTCCCCCACTGTCAGCAGATCACCTTCCTGGAACACCTCGGAAGAAAATCGGTCCCAGGAAACAGCTATCCGCCCTGTCCCGTTGATCTCCAACCCGCCATTGGACGATATTTTACCCTGAGTTTTGATGGAAAGGCCAGATCCTTTCCGATCTCCGCTTTTATCCGGAACATAAAGGGCATAATCCCTTTCAGAAAAGAATACTCCCGCTGGTTTTTCTTTGGACTCAGATACAATACCAGGCTGGGTTTCAGTGAGAGTGCTCAGAGCGGGATTTTCCTCCCCTCTGGAAACCACCCCCCCCCGGAAGGCCGCTGCGTAACCGGCTTTATTATCCGCAGACAGGATGAAATCCTTTAAATTGGGGATATGGTAACTGGAACCCAGGGATATTTTCCTTTCTCCCTCCACATTGATGGTTCCGGGATGGGAATTAAAATCATGGTCATTATCCGCATAAGGATGCTCATGGGGCATTGGCCTGCGGGCGTCCTTTAAACGTGGGTCATTGGCAACCACGGCGGCATCCGGTTTTTCCATTCCCGGAGAAGCAAAACGAACGATTCCATGATTTTCCTCTGTGGCCAGATTCAACCGGGAATCATTTCCCTGGACTGCCTTCAATGCCACAGACTCCCGGTCTTTTGCGAAGCGGACTCTCCCGGTTATGCTCTCACTGCCCTCTTCCAGCCGGGAATCATTGGACCGCAGTGCCTTGTCCGCATCCTTTTCTCCGGATTCCGCAAGCTGGACAATACCTGGCCAAGCTCCGGAGGCCATTCGCAGGCGGGAATCATTTCCTTGAACCACCACTCTCTCCCGGTTTTCCCCGTCTTTTGCGAGCTGAATAATGCCAGCACGGGATTCTGTGGCAATCTTCAATCGGTTATCACTGGCCAGGGCCACTCCATCCGTAGTTTCCTCTCCATTACCAGCCAGCCGGACAACACCATAATTATCCTCTGTGGCACGTTGCAAACGGCTATCACTCCCCTGCACGGCCACCCCATCCCTGTCCTCTCCATTCCGGGCAAGCTGCACAATCCCCGGACTGGCCGATGTGGATATTTTCAAACGGGAATCATTCCCCTGAACAGCGGCATTCGGGCGGTTCTCATTATCCCGGGCAAACTGCATAATTCCGGGGGAAGTTTCCGTGGCCGGCCTTATCCGGGGGTCATTTGCCTGTACCACTTTATTGGGAGAAACCCCGTTGATTTCTGATAATACCACTTTCCCTGGTAGCAGTTCACTGGCCATGGAATCCGTGGATTTTCCAATTTCCAGATAAATATTTTCCGGTACAGCCAGAATGTCCATTTCCAGTATTTTTGCCTGATATTCTTCTTTTTTCAGGCGGTACAACCCGTCGATGGTGATTTTTATGAATCTGGTTTTTACCGGATTGAACGTCCACTTAACCCAGGCTCCGGAGGACGTATAAAAATTTCCCTCGCTGGCTATGGCCTGCCAGTTATTGCGGTCATTGGATAAGTGGATCTGAAAACCAGAGGGAAAACAGTTAGGGAAATCATGGACAGATTTGAGTCTTATTTCCCTCAAAAAATAAGTCTGGGACAAAGTGATATCCACTTCCTGATTCGTGGGTTTTTCAAAAACAGCGGTAGACCACCCATAGTCCTCTCTTCCATCGAAGAGATTTTCCCCCACCCATAGCCTGTCGCCATTGGAGGATGTTTTTATTTCATAAGAAAAATCTTTTTTTATTTTTAATTCCTCAAAACCAAAGTTATAAAAACCAAAAAATTCATCCTTGAAAAAAATTACCTGTAAACGGTCACAGGAAATCAATGGTAAATTCAGAATGCGTTTTCCGGAAACCATTGTTTCATTCAGAATGGGTACCCTTTGCCAGTTTCCGCTTTTATCAGAAGACAGAATGATTATTTTTATATTCTTTTCTTCATCTGATTTTATTTTATATTCCAGCAGGTTGATAATCTCATCTTCTTTGAAATGTATAATAAATGGAATCTGGGAATGGGCAATATTCCCTTCCGCAAAATAATCAAACTTTTTTTCCTTTTTTTGCACACTTCCGATTATTACGGAAACATCCCGTATTTCTATGTTTTTATTTTCTTTGATGCTTGCGTTTATCATAATGATAGTGAATAAAAATACCGGACAACCCAGATAACCAGAAAAGTCACCGAACTGGAAATTAATACAGTAATACCATTATAAATTTTTTCTGAATAATCCAGTTTATCCAGAAAATAGATCATAAACTGTTTTAACTGTGATGTTTCCATGGAACGGACTTTTGCCAGAATATCCTGAGCCGTCAATTCATTGGAAAATACTGTGTCCAGAATATGGGTACTTGCCAGCCGGATGGAAAAAATCAGAGAGATTAAAACAAGAATAAAATAAACAATCGCGAACAGGAATACCATATCCCCGGAAAGAAACACTTTCACTTCATAGGCATTGTGGCGGATGAAAAAGATAACGGCAATAAAGATTTCAATGAAAAGAAGCGTTGCATTCACCAGAATCATGGCTCTTGCCTTGTCTGATATTTTTTCAATCCTGTTGGTTAACGATAAAATTCCGGCTTCAAATCCATTGAATCTTTCATCGTGAAAATTTAAAAAATTCTCCAATAAGGTTTGTCCGGAATTTCTCCCGGAGAATATCCACATAATAAAGGGGAGAAACACCAAAAGAATCAGTAAAACCGCAAAAACCGTTGTATTCATAAATTCTCCTTACTTCTTTTTTCGTCAATCAAAAATAATCCGCCAAATACATTCGCATATCCTTTATATAATATTGTTCCATACTTTCAACAAAAAACCCGGACTCCCACCGTTTTATCCGGAACATCCTACGGGAATGGAACTCCCATCCCACGCATTACCAAAGGATAAGAAACCGGCTACTTTAAGGAGTCTGGAATCCCGTTGAGGATTTTGCAGTAGGATTCTGCATCGGTGGTGGAATTCCGGTAAAAAACCATCATGTATTTATCTTTCTGCTGCGTGCAGACCGCCACTGCGTTCTCATGGGGACAGGCACCCTTTTTCCAGGAGCCGGAGAAATCCGAAAACAGCCCCAGCTTATGACCGGGGAGAAAGTTGATGCAGGTACCGTCGGACATTTGTATGGAACCCACTATCGGTAGGTTCTCTCCCCGCCATGGGAAAACATCGGTGCGTTCGTTTTTATACCAGGAATAATATAAAACCACTCCCAGAACGGCCACCGCAACCGCCAACACAATTAAAACAATATAAATAACTTTACGGGACATCTTTCACGCACCGGAAACCAAAGTGGTGGGGAGGATCATTCTGCGGAGGATACGCTCTTCTTTTGGGACCGCGTGCCCATTCCCATCCCCAATACCAGGAACCGCCTTTGACCACCTTTTCTTTATACCCCGGACAGGGGGATTTCCCATCACAGGGACCCTGGGGATTTTTTCCGGAACAGAATGGCCCGCATTTCCGGGAATCCGGCTCATACCAGTCGTTCACCCACTCCTGTGCATTTCCCGCTAGATCGTACATTCCGTAACGCCCCGGAGGACGGCTGCCCACATCCTGGGTGGAGCCGGAATTATGGTAATACATGGTTTTGGTGCAGCCACGGTAATTTCCCTCCATGATAACCGCATTCTGGCAGGTGGGTTTTTCATTGCCCCATGGATACAGATCGCCGGATGGACCCCGCATGGCCTTTTCAAATTCCGCTTCTGTGGGCAACCGCTTTCCCTGTGCCCGACAATAGGCGACTGCCTGGAACCAGTTTGCTTTCAATTGGGGCTGGTTTGCCCCACGCATCTGCCGGTAATTGGACTGGACAAAATCACATTTTTTTTCCTGCACGCATTTCTGGTAATCAGCGGTGGTGACTTCGAATTTATCCATCAGAAATGTGGACACAAAAATTTCTCTCTGGGGATTCTCATCTTTCCATACTGTGGAATCGCTACCCATGATGAATTTCCCTCCCGGCACACAAGCCATTTTATCCGGAATTTTTTCCGGGCAGTTTTGGATCCCGTTCTCCGGATTGCCCGCCATGGTTTTATCCGAACAGAATCCCAGAAATCCCAGAGTGAACAATACTGCCATAAAATAAGCCATCGGGCCGATTTTGTTCTTTTTCATTTTATCTTCCTTTAGTGTATATTTCCGGCTGCGGTTCTCTTTCTTCACCGATTTCCGCATTTCCCACTGGATGGGAGCTCCGGGAATCCTCCCCATATCGGTTCACATTCATCATGAATATTTCCAATTGGGATAGAATGCTGGGCGGATAATCCAGACCATCGTTTTCAATGGTGATCACCGGAAAAGACTTTTCCCGCATATAAGGTGTCATGATGGACTTGGCCAGCCGGCCGATGAGACAGGCAAACGGGGCAATGATGATCACACCGGAATAACCATAGTGCGAGGCCTCCGCCGCAGAAATGCTGGAGATGGTGGCTTCTGTCTCAAAATCCACATCGGTAAAAAATTTTGCCTTTTGCATCATTTTTTCCATATCATCCGGAACCCGGGGGACCAGGCCGGTTCGGGAGAATTGCTTTTTCACCCGGTGCTCCACGGATTTTTTATACCAGTTCTCCAGGGAAGCGATGGCCAGGGTTCTGAACTCACGGGAAAAATACCGGGAGTAGAAAGGCTTTTTCCGGAGTTCAGATTTCAGATTTTTTTCCTGAAGATAGGATGTGTAGTTAATCCATTCGGCAATTCCGGTAATTTTTCCCATAATATGGTTTTTTATCAGAATCCGCAAAAGCTGGTTCTGGGAAAAATCATCCCGCCGCACATAAATTTCCCCCACAATCAGGACTTTCTTAATGGCCTCCACATGAGAGCTTTTGGGAATGGCGGCAATGGCAGTTTTTGCACTATGGACGGCATCCATAATATCTTTTGTCTTTTTAGCGAAGGATTTCTTTATCTTCTGCCACTCATTTTCCAGGATGGTTTCTGCTGTTTCCGGGTTCAAAGCCAGAATTTTTGCTGCCGTCTGCATATCCTTGTAAAAATCCGCAATCACCAGTGCCCACCAGGCATACATGGACGTTTTGGATCCCAGTTCCGTATAGGAATTATCCGAGCTCAGAGGCAGAGTGGTCACATTCTCCCACTCCAGCGTTTCAAATACACGGTCAAACCAGGGCCCATACTGGCCAGTGCGGCAGGGGCCGGTGGTGGACGGGATCAGCACCAGATAATACTGATCCTTTTGCGGAGGATTTTTCTGAAAGTAGTCCAGGGTGGAACCCATGGTGATGAGAGTGGGGATACACTCCTTTCCGCTGGCAATATCCCTGGCCAATTGGGTGGTCTGGAACGTGGGTACATCCAGAGCAACAGAGCGGATTCCGTTACCGTTGACGGATTCCACCACCGCTTCCGTGGCATA
The DNA here is from genome assembly GCA_020720785.1 of Leptospira biflexa. Classification (GTDB taxonomy): domain Bacteria; phylum Spirochaetota; class Leptospiria; order Turneriellales; family DYLW01; genus DYLW01. Next base: position 11,248 of record DYOA01000030.1, on the reverse strand, counting down.
ACGCCCCATGGACGGAAAGGTGACTGTCACCCGTGGATCTTTGAAGCTGATTTTTTCCCCGGTTCGCTTATCCAGCAGGTAGCTGTTTTTCCCATCCAGAATGGCGGCAATTTTCTTTTCCCGGCGGTTCTCTTTGATACCAGACATCTTCTCCCGGTATCCCCGGACAATATCCAGAAACGCTTCAATACGGGTGTCAATGCCCGCATCCGCAGAATGGGAATCCAGCTCCAGCACCAGAAACGGCTTGGAGCCCATAATCCATCGAACTTGGTGGAGGATGAAGGAATCCGGAGCACAGGAAAAATTGCTGATGTATGTCACAAACACATTCGGATGATTTTTTGCAATGACCGATGATTTTAAATTGATCTGTCCCCAGTACCAGTACATATTTTCACTGATGGATTCCCCCTCCACCGGCATAAAATCATTGGGGATGAAGCGATAGCCCCTGGAAAGAAATTTCCGGGGAATCCCCAGATTGGCCTCATCATCAAAGAGATTATAGGAGCGTCCCAGAAGGGCAATGACCACTTCGTTATTTTCTTCCGCTTCCCTGAGTATCCTCCGGCCAATCTCCCTGGCTTCGTTTTTATACGCCAGATACTGCCGCATCCCTTTGAGGAATGCCCGCTTTCCATCCGCTGCGGAAAATCCCATTCTTTCCGCCATCTCCAGAAACGGTTTATCCCCTTGGAAATATCCATCACTAAAGTCGATGACGGGAGCCAGAATTTTGTTTCTGTCCATGGGAAAGGAGGAACGGGCATAATAGGGCAGACCCTGCACAATGGGACAGAGCGTCGCATTGACCGTCTTTTCCTGGCTTTCCATAAAACGGAGCTGGGGCAGAAAATAAAAATCCGCGTCCGTTTTGAGCATGGCGGCAATCCGGCCATGGGCAATTTCTGCCGGAAAGCAGAAGGGGGCCTCAATATAATTTTTACCTTCCGGATGGTTTTCTTCCACCGGGATGATTTCCGCCCCCAGCTCATGAAAATAATGGGAATACAGCGGCCACAGATCAAAGACAGAAAAATTCCACGGAATGGCTACTTTGGGGGTGCGGGCATTTCCCGGTTCGGCGATGGGAGCCGCATACTTGACAAAGACCATCTGCCGGCGGATTTCAGAAAGATCTTCCATGGAATCCATATCAATCTTGTTTTTCTTTCTAATATTTGTGTATTTATCACATCGTCCGCCAAAAAAATACTTATGATCATTCACAATGATGGTGGCAATGGGACAGTCATTTTCACAGCTTTTGCAATGAAAGGATTTTCCATAATCAATTTTGCTGGTTATAATCCCATCCAGATGATATCCATCGGAACCTATCCGGGACTCATTCCGTTTTGCCAGCAGGGCCACCCCAAAAGCCCCCATGAGTTCCGGATCCGGCGGAACGGTAATATTTTTCCGGAGGACTTCCGCGAACGCATACGCCAAGGCTTTATTTTTGGCCACCCCTCCCTGGAGAACAATCTCTTTTCCAATGGCACGGTTCCCCACCACCCGGTTCAGATAATTGGAAACAATGGAATAGATCAAGCCGGCCACAATATCCTCTTTACGAATATCATCCTGGATAGCTTTGCGGATATCGGAATTGATGAACGCACTGCAGTGTTCCCCAAATTTAGCGGGATTTTGGGAAGCCAGGGCAATATCAGAGATCATGGTCACGTCATGGATATTCAGATCTCCGGATGCAGATTCCTCTATGAAAGAGCCTGTCCCCGCACTGCAGGCTTCGTTCATAGCATAGTCAATGGGTACGTTATTGTCCAGATACACATACTTCGCATCCTGCCCGCCAATTTCAAAGATCGTATCTATTTTTTCATTGAAAAAGGTGGTGCCTGCGGTATGGGCAATGATCTCATTGAACACTCCAGGAGTCTCCAGGAATACGCCCAGAATTTCCCGGCTGCTGCCGGTGGTGGCTGCCAGAGGAATCCGGATGGTTTCCAGCCCCTCTTCCGATATCTGCTCCACAATCTGCTTTTTGATTTCTGTGATACAGTTCCGGATGGCCTTGACGGGATCCCCATGGGTGCGTCCGTAGTGGGAAGCGGTTATCTGGAGGGTTTCATAATCCACCAGAACCACTTTGGTGGTGGTGGAACCGCCATCCACCCCCAGTATGTATTGCCGTCCCGGCATAATTTTTTCCCGGACAGGCTCAATAAAGGTGACTTTTTGTGCGGAATTTTTGAGAGAATTCAGAAAATAATCCGGAGCTGTTTTGGGCTTGAACAATCCTTCCGATGAGGTAATGTCCGCCCCCAGATTCTCCGCCAGAAGAGAAACTCCATAGGCCTCCCAGAAAGGGCTTTCCGGCAGAGTGATGAGCTCCAGCTCCGGCATCAGATTTTTCAGATATTGAAGGACAAAAAGATTGCGGGACACTCCGCCAATGGCCAGGACGTTTCCCTCCCGGATACCGGCCTTTGTGAGAAATTCCCGGAGTTTGATGGCCATCACATTGGAAAGGCTCAGCACAATCTCATGCGGAGTGGCTTCTTTTTTATTCAGTTTATGGGTACAGTCGCTTTTCATGAACACGGAACACCGGGCGGAAATCTTATGCACCGTGCCGGCGGGGTCAACATCGTTCAAATTCTCCAGAGTCATGTTCATCCGGGAAAGTTGCTGCCGGAAAAATTCCCCGGTGCCAGCGGCACATTTATCGCCTGTCACATTGCCGGTGATTCTGCCTGCGGAATCCAGTTTATAGACAACAAATTCTTCCCCCCCCATAGAAACCACGGCGGACGGCGGGTTGCCGGAAGAAAAAACCCGGGACACGGCGGCCTCAATGGCCACAGGAAGGATCACCCCCGGTGCATGCACCATCTTTCTGCCGTCCCCTCCGGTAAACATCACCCGCAGTTTTCCATAGCGGTTGGTAAAAATCTCTATGATTTCCTGCAGAACGGAAGCAACGGAACCTTCATGAATTTTTACCATGAAATCCGCAGGCATTCCGTTTTCCAACACGACCCCTTTCACAGAGGACGATCCAATGTCCACACCCAGCGTTACCATATATTCCTTTTTTCAATGTCTTTAACGGAAGCCTTTTTTTAGCGTAAAGAAATATTTATATTTTCTTGACAAACCCTGTCCATGGAAATTTTTGAAGCATGACCACATTTTTTCATGGCATCCTGACCATTTTCTGGTATATTTCCTTTTTTCTGGCCACCGTATTCTGTGCTACGTTTGTTATTGTCCTCGCACTGTTCCGGTTCAAACCTTCCAGAGTGTTTTATTTCGCCCGCTTATGGGGGAAGGCCGGGATTCATTTTTCTCTGTCCCGGGTTCGCGTGGAGGGAAAAGAAAATATTGCTCCCAATCCTCTGGTCATCATTTCCAACCACCAGTCATTTTTTGATGTTTATACCGCATTGGGGTTTTTACCCATAGAATTCAAGATAATGTCCAAGAAAGAAATCTTTGATATTCCCCTTTTGGGGAGAGCCATGAAAAGTGTGGAATTTATATCCATCGACCGGTCCAGCCCCCGGAATTCCGCCAAATCCCTGATTGAAGCTATCAAGGTGATGAATAAAGGGAATAATGTTCTGATCTATCCGGAAGGCACCCGATCTCCGGACCCCTTACATCCATCCAAATACAAAGCAGGAGCCTTTCTGATGGCAAAGTCCGGAAAATTTACGTTGCAGCCTGTGGTAGTGCATGGTACCCATAAAATCCAGAAACCCCATAAATATTTTCCCATTCATCCGTCCAGAATTACCATTAAGATTCTGCCACCGGTTTATCCGGATTCTGAGATGCACCCATCCAATTTGGCCTCCCCTCTGGATGAATCCCAAAAGCTGGACGCACTGCAGAAAATGATCCTGGGTGAATTTATCCGGATGGAAAATTCAGAAAAGGGATAAAACGGAGATTTCTGGGTATCAGATCAGGCAGAGTTTCCAGCCATCCGGGGTGTTGATAAAGCGGATGCTTTCTCCGGATTCCGTTATAAACTCCGCGTCTTTCCCTGTAATTTTTTTATCCTTAATCACGCAGCCGGCAGTAATTCCGATGGGAAGAATATTGGTATTACTGCCTTTGTCTTTTCCATCCGTGAACATCAAATAACGCACATAGTGTTCCATTTGGAAATTTTCAAGTTCTTCCAAGGAAATACCCATCTGGGATGCAATGATCTCATAAGCCTTACGGGCTTCCGGATTGGAGGGGATAAAAGCGAAGTTTTCCCGGAGCATTTCCCTTTTTTTCTGGAGTGCTTCAATACTCTTTGCGGATAATAAATTAATGAGAACTTTGGGCTCTTTATCCCGGACTGCCTCCCGTGCTGCCTGGTAAACATCCTGCGGATTTTCGTATTTTTTGGACCCACACGCATGGGAAACCATTGTGATAACAATAAGGCCGCTAAGACCAAGAATTTTTTTCATTTTAACTCCCCAAAATCATTTTTCCACCTGAATCCGCTTTGTCAACAAAGTTTCTTATTTTTTTGGGAGCAATATCCATTGGAATTATCAGGCAACGGATTTCCCATAAAAAAAGCGGGTTGCCCCGCTTTTCTGGCTCCAGAAAGGTTGTAAGGAGAAAGACCCTTTATTTGGGATTCTGGTTTGTTTTTCCCTGAGAATACCGCAACAGCTCTTCCTGGTATGCTTTCATTCTCTCTTTGTTTGCCTTGTCCGCATCATCATAGTTCAGCTCGGCTCCGTCAAAGAAAATATCGTACATATCGGTCAGCACTTTCAGACTGTCAAAGAATAGGATCACCTCTTCCTTACTGGTCTTGGGGGTGGAACGGATAATGAATCTTTTAAACACCAGGGTCTTTGTCTGGGGATAGGACTCCACGCCCTGCGGCATGGAATCCGGAATGTCCACACTCAGGGGTTTCCATCCCACAAAATCCAAGGATCCAAACTGGAAGATATGATTATCTCCCGTCCAATCCTCAATCCATCCCTCCAACTGGTACTCGTTTTGCCGGCCCAGAACCCAGACGCTCACCGCCTGTACTTTTCCAGGAAGCTCCACTCCGGGAACATCCTTGTATTTGGGCTTGTTGTTTTCATCCAAGGTTCCGGTATATCTCTTCACCACTTTTTCTTTGGGTGGGGTGAGGATCACCTTATTATAGCCAGGGTAAACAAACTGGAATTTCAGACCCATGGATTTCTTATTGTCCTGATCAAAGGCAAGACTGGCAGGTCTTCCATCCACAAGGTGGGCTTCCGCAGTACCGATGGGGGCAGGAGGTTCCGGTGCAACATCCCATCCTGTGGCTTCCCATCCCTCCACAATCAGAGAGCGTAATTCCTTGGCATCCACATCCTCCCCGGCCGGAGATTTTAAATCCGCGAATACATCACCGGAGACAAACCACGCACCCAGCAGAATGGCGGTTATAATCCCGGCACTTTTTTTTACGTTTATCATAATAACTCCTTTTATGCTCCGGCTCTTACCACGTATCTTTTATGTCACTACCCGGATACTTGGTATCTGTAGTATCGACTTTCATTTTCAAATCATCAACATAAAAATAGAACTTACCCGGTATTTCATGCTTATCCGATACCACATACATGGATACAAAGTGGAGATTTCTGTCCATGAGGGAATAACGGGTGCTTTGCGGAATCCAGCCGGGAATGGTGGCAGTCATTTTTTTCCAACCCAGAAAGTCCAGCCTGCCCATCCGAATGGAGTGGGTATTTCCCCGGTAATCCCGTAATTTAATATAAAAAGTGTGACGGAAATTTCTTCCTAATACCCAGACGGATACTTCCCTTCCAATACCTTTGATAATATACTCATGGGGAGGTCTCACTTCCACCCGATCAAAACCACGGTCATTATAATTGGTCTTAACCCCCATAACATTATTGACTCCGGGCTTGAAATCCTCTTTCTCTTTGTCTGTCAGTTCCGTTGCATTGAACACGTCTCTGATTTCTCCCTGTTGGAGGACTTTTTTAATCTCGGTTTCCCCCAGAGGCGAAGTGGCAAACGCTCGCCAGTCTTCGCAATACTCAAAGTCATTCAATCTGTGATCTTCCAATATGGATTCTTTGGGATCCCCGGCTTCATTTTTTTTGGTTTCATTTGGCGGAGGGTTCTGTCCCATAACAGGAACAGCCAGAACGGCCACCATTGCCCATATGCTGATTCTTTTTAACGATTTCATATTCTTACTCCTTAACATCCTTGTATCAAGAGCTGTTTTTCTCAGATTACATATCGGTTTTCTTTATCTCAATCTTAACAACCGCTTTTTTTTTTCCATCTTTCCCGTAAAAACCGGTTTTTTTACCTAAATACAAACCCATCCGGGAACTACAATATTTTTTTCCATGGGCAGCTCCGTTTCGCGGACGTCGGGATTAACCCTGGAATGCGGTAATAATTTCCTCAATGACTTTATCCGCATCCCGTGAATCCACCTGTGCGGTGCCGGCATTTTTATGGCCTCCGCCGCCATAATGCAACATAATTTCCCCGATGTTCGCATGGGATGCGGGATTGAAAATGGACTTCCCGGCGGCAATAACGGTTTTCCCCGAATCCTTTTCCTGAAATACGTGAAGGGAAATTTCCGCTTCCGGTACCATGGCATAGACCATGAAGCGGTTTCCCGGATAAATTATCTCCACTCCCCTCAAATCAATAATAACTGTATTATCTCTCTGCGTGGACTTTTCCCGGAGCTGGTTTTTGAATTTATCATCGTAGGCAAAATACACCTCCACCCTCTCCCGCACATCGTCCTTGGAAAGGATTTCTTTGATATCGTTATGAACCCGAACATAGTCAATGAGGCGGATCATCAGATCATAATTGGAGATTTTAAAATCCTTGAAACGCCCCAGGCCTGTCCGGGGATCCATAATAAAATTCAGAAGTTCCCAGTCTTTGGGATACAGAATTTCCTCCTGGCTGAACTGTGCTGAATCTGCCCGGTCCACAGCCTCCATCAGTTCATCGGATATATTGGGGAATTTGAGTTTCCCTCCAAAATAGTTGTACACAACTCTCGCCGCCGATGGGGCTTCAACATCAATAACATGATTGGCCGGACGGGAAGCCATGCGGATGGATTCACTAAAATGATGATCAAAGGCCAGATGCACGCCGTCCACATAAGGGAGATTGGTTGTAATGTCTTTTTCATTGACCTGAATTTTCCCATCCTGCATATCTTTTGGATGGACAAAAAGAATTTCGCTTATTATATCCAGCTCTTTCAGCAGAACCGCACACACCAGACCATCAAAGTCGCTGCGGGTGATTAAACGCCATTTTTTTCCTTCCATTCATCAACAATATAACAAGCCTTCCTGTTTTCAAGGAAAAAAATATTTTACCGGAATATAAAACAATTAAAATTTATCAAAAAACGCAAAAACTCCAGGGAGCTCTCTATTCCAGAAGGTAAAATCATGCTCATTCAGCGTTTCATGAAAAATGATTGTGTATAATTTATCTTTTTTGTTCTTCTGCAATTCATGATAAAAAATCCGGCTCTGCTCAAACGGAACCACCCGGTCATTTTTTCCATGGGAAAGATACAGATGCATTTTCCACTTTCCGGCGGAAAAAACCGGATTATCCTCTCTCCAGCGGGATGGAAATTTCCTGTATGGCCCGTAGATTGCCCGCATCAGATAATCCTCCGGCATCCGGGTCTGGTCAAAATCCCCGGAAAGAGCCGCCCCGGCAGTGAAAAGATCCGGCAGGGCCAGATGAACCAGAGCCACTCCCCGCCCTCCGGTGGAATTCCCCAGGAGAAAATTTTTCTGGGAATGGAGAAGCATCTTTTTCTCCCGCTGGAGATGGGGAATGGCTGTGTCCCGCAACCACACCAAAGAGGGAACGGAAAACGCATTGTTGGTGGTTTCCGGATAAAAACGGCTTTCATAAACCGCCCTCCCCATCTCCGGCAGGACCAGACAGTATTTCCGGGAGCGGGCTATTTCCAGAAGGCGGGTTTCCCGTATCCACCGATGCCGGGAAAATTTATAGCCGGGGAGGACCAGAAGATTCCGGCCACAGGAGAGCTTTCCGGATGCATCCCGGAAGAGATAAATGTCCATCTCCACTTTTTTTCCGTTTTTGGCCGATGGATTCTGCCAGAGAGAAATGGTCTCTTTTTCCGGATTCCAGACATCGGCGGGAAAAAACGGCAAGGGGAAAAACAGAAACGCAAGAAGAATAATTCGCTTATATTCCCACAAAATGGCCATATTGAAGATTTTTTGCCAATTCAATTTCAATCCGCCCATCCTGTGCCTCATGCATGTCCCCGTCAATGGTGTAGCGGAGGGGGACATCGGATTCGATGAGAATATCCTTTACCAGAAGATCAAAGTGACCATTCTTTTTTACCGGTTTTCCCAGAAAAGCGTTATGGATAATCAAAGGCAACTGGGAGGCTGGCATGTTGTTCACATAAATATGGAAACGGTCTTCATCCTCATAAGCACGGTACATGGGACGGAATCCCAGAGGCAGGTTGCGGACGGTGAGAGAAAGGATGGCCATAAATTCCGTTATGGGAAGCCTTTTGCCTTCCACATAAATTTTAGCGGGTGTTTTTCGGGTGATACTGTCCGGACGTTCCCGCCGGTATGAATCAAAGATGGTCTTTCCGATGGTTTTGGCTGCCTTATACGCACCCATTCCCCCTCCGGAATAATAATAATCCATAAAATTAGTGGCCAGACCAGCTCCAAAAATATTCCCCCAGTGTCCGTTTACGGATAGGGTTTTTCTGGTGGTGAGGACAATATCGCCGTCTTCCTGCCAGATATCATAAAACCTGCGGAAAAGTTTATACGGGCTCCCTTTTATCCGGAGAGAATCCGCCACAATATTCATGGTTCCACCCCGCAGGACCAGAATGGGCGGGGGAGAACATTTATTCACTTTTATCCAGGCGGAAATCACGTTATGGATGGTACCGTCCCCTCCGGATATGGCCAGATAATGGATTTTCTTTTCCTGGAACTGCTTTAAAATTTTTTCCAGCGACGGAATATCCCGGCTGGTCTGGACCAGGGCATCCCTTCCCGCCAGCAGGGAAATCTGTCCGGATATCTCCCGGCTTCTGGATCCCATATTCATTTTCGCGTATGGATTGATAATAACGCCAAACGGGATGCTCATGGGGATGCTTTCACGTTTTCAGACGTGGTTACAAGAGTTAAACATCCAGCTCCATAACCACCGGACAGTGGTCAGATCCCATCTGGCCTTCCTGATGATCAATGGAAATCACTTTTTTAAAGAGCGGTTTATCCAGAAAAAAATAATCAATCCGCCAGCCAATGTTTCTTTCCCGGGAGCGGGTCTGCAGATTCCACCAGGTATAGGAAACGCTTTCCGGATACGAGCGACGGTAAACATCCACCCAGTCATCCTTTATGAGATCATCCACCCAAGCACGTTCTTCCGGAAGAAATCCGATGTTTTTTTCATTCTCTTTGGGGCGTGCCAAATCTATCTCACGATGTGCCACGTTCAAATCTCCAGTGAAGATTATTTTATACCCGGCTTCCCTCTGGCGGTTGATCAGCTCCAGGAAATGCCGGTAAAAATCCAGTTTTCCTTCCCAGGCTTCCGGGCTCTTTCCTCCATTGGGGAAATAAATTCCATAAAATATATATTTTTTATGTGTGAGGGAAAGGACTCTGCCTTCCGTGTCCACCCAGCCTTCCATGCCGGTTTCCACCGTATGGGGAGCCCATCCCAGGGATTTTTTTATCCAGAGTCCGGTGCCGGAGTATCCCTTTTTTTCCGCAGAATGATAGTATTGGTCATATTCCTGGTTCTGGGTGAGATATTCAGAAAGCTGCTCCGCGGTTGCTTTGGTTTCCTGGAAAAACGCAATGTCCGGGGATGTTTTCCGCAGAAGCTCCTGCAGATCCCCCTTTTTCTCCACCGCCCGGATACCGTTCACATTCCAGCTCAGAATTTTGATGTTCATGGTTCCATGTAAAAAATAGCCGGTGGCGGTAAAGAATTTATGCGGGGAACATCCAATTTCTATCCAACACCGGAAAATGAATATGAATTGACGCTATGATTCCGGAGATTCCTTTATCTTATGCCGGAAACCATGGAAAATGAAAAACCAGTTAATTTTATAAAAAATATTGTTATTGAAGATGTGCAGAGCGGGAAACATACCGGGATCATTACCCGGTTTCCACCGGAGCCCAATGGGTATCTGCACATTGGCCATGCAAAATCCATGTGTCTGAACTTTGGCCTGGCAGAAGAATTCAAAGGCCGCTGCAACCTGAGGATGGATGACACCAACCCCGTAAAAGAAGAAGATGAGTTTGTGCAGTCCATTGCACAGGATGTTTCCTGGATGGGCTATACCTGGGGGGAGACAATTTTTTATGCTTCCGATTATTTTGATAAACTTTATGAATATGCCCGGATTCTGGTGACAGACGGGAAGGCCTATGTGGATGACCTTTCCTTTGATGAAATCCGGGAATACCGGGGAACACTCAAAGAAGCGGGAAAAGAGAGCCCCTTCCGGAGCCGGAGTATGGAAGAAAATCTGGATCTGCTGGAGCGGATGAAAAACGGGGAGTTTGAGGAAGGCTCCCGTGTCCTGCGGGCAAAAATTGATATGGCCTCCGGGAATATCAACATGCGGGACCCGGTCATCTACCGGATTCTGAAAACCTCCCACCACCGCACCGGGGATGTCTGGTACATCTACCCCATGTATGACTTTGCCCATTCCCTGTCTGACGCCCAGGAAGGAGTGACCCACTCTCTGTGTACTCTGGAGTTTGAAGACCACCGCCCGCTGTATGACTGGTTCATTGCAAATCTCCCAGTTCCGGCCCGCCCCCGCCAGATTGAATTTGCCCGTCTGAATATCACCCACACCGTCCTGAGCAAGAGAAAACTCAAGAAACTGGTGGAAGATAATATGGTGGACGGGTGGGATGATCCACGCATGCCCACGATTGCCGGATTGCGGCGGCGGGGTTATGTTCCTGCTGCCATTAAAAAATTCTGTGATATGATTGGGGTTTCCAAAGCGGACAATCTGGTGGACATTGCCATGCTGGAATTTGCCATCCGCGAAGAATTGAATAAAACTGCCCACCGCCGGATGGCCGTGCTGAATCCGGTGAAGCTGATCATAGAGAATTATCCCATCGGCCAGGAGGAATATCTGGACGCCGTGAACAATCCGGAGGATGAA
>DYOA01000008.1:28677-75458 GCA_020720785.1 Leptospira biflexa | reverse complement strand
AAATATGGGTGATTTAGCATAGGTGCCAGTCACCACCATCCCCGTGCCAGTCACCTATTTCTATAGAACCCCAAACTGAATGCGGACAGGAGGAAAAACAGGAACGGGAAAAAACCATAGGAGATGGAGAGCATCCGGACGGTTTGTGCCGTCTGAATCTGACCGGGGACAAATCCGGAGAACTCCAGAAGAAATCCGGTTACTGCTGCGGCCAGGCCCATCGCACTTTTGTTGATGAAGGTGAAAAAGGAAAAGTATATCCCTTCCGTGGATTTGCCGGGGCTGTCTGGGGTTTCCATGGCATCGGCCAGCATGGAGGGATTGATCACCAGCGAGCCACCGGCAAGGGCTCCCAGTACCAGGCTGTATGGGATCATCAGGAGGGCATTTTCGGAGTGGATCACCCGCGTGGACAAAAAACCGGCAGCCAGAAGCAGATTGATCCCCATCCAGAGGTTTCTTTTGCTGATTTTTTTAGCCAGAAAAATCCAAAGAAAAATGGATAGGATGGCGGAGATCATGAAAACCCCCACATAAAGTCCGGAGGATTCCTTTGCTGCCAGGACATATTCCGCATAATACAGTGTCATGACCAGAACAAAGGTGGCCCCCATCTGGCTGAAAAATCCGGCGGCATAGACCACCCGTGCCCGGACATTCTTCAGAGCGGCTTTTGCGGAAACAAAAAATCCATAGTGAGCGGAATCGGGGGGGGGTAACGTTTTTCCGGTTTGTCCCAGACGCAGAATAACGGAATTTCCCAGAAAGGAGAGTACCGCAACGCCTGCGACCATCGCGACGATGGTCCCGCTTCCTGCATGGATCATTACGCTCATGATGATAACCCCAACAATATTCCCCACATTTTCGAAGACAGCCCGAATGCCGTATATTTTATTGCGTTCATGGGGGTGGGAGGTTATTTCAGCACCCAGGGAATAATGGGGAATATAGATTCCCGTTATGGAAGTGAAAAACCCAAGCATGAACAGGGTGATGGATGCCACCTGGAATGCTTTATTCTCTTTAAAGAGAGGCAACCATAAAAGGACAAAAAAAAGGAGCGTGGGGAATTCGGAAAAAAAAATCCAGGGGATGCGACGTCCTCGGGATGAGCGGGTGCGGTCGCTCCAGTGACCAATGATGGGATCATTAATGGCATCCCAGACCCGGGAGGCTAAAAAAATGCTACCCATGATTCCTGGGGCAATCCGGAGCACATCCGTGGCATATTTCATATAATACTGGGCAATCAGGTAATTCAGAATTCCGGCTGAAAAAATCGGTAGGGAATAGTATAGGTGAATCATCCCTGGAATTTTATCTTCCGAAGTAATTCCCACATCGGCGGAAATGGTTTTCTTCAAAAAAGGTATTTTCACGATACCAGCTTTGGTTAGTATGATTCACGATCAATTGAATTTTCCAAATAATACCATGAACAAACCATTTGATATCATATTCAACCCCGGCTCCGCCATGAACCGTTCCGCACGGCAAAGGGAAAACATTCTGGCTCTTCTGGAAAAATATTCCCTACCTCATCATTTTTGGGAATCTCGTAGCGAGGAGCATCTCCTGCTTCTATCCAGAGAGGCCGCAGGCAGGGGTAATCCGGTGATTGCCGCCGGAGGGGATTCGACAATTTTTCTGGTCCTCAATGAAATCATCCGCCATTCTATGGTGACTGGCACCGGCCTTCCTGCTTTTGGGATGCTGGGCACGGGTTCCTCCAATGATATCATGAAAGCCCATGGGGTGGATTCTTTGGAAAAGTCAATCGAGGCAGTGGCAGGGAACAAAATTAGAATGGTGGACCTATGCCGGATTTCCATACCCGGCGGTCCGGAGTTCTTTTTCATTGGCCAGGCAAATCTGGGTCTTGGGGCACTGGTGAATGAATATGTTGAGGAAAAAAAGAGCCGGGGATATTTTATTGCCCGTTACCAGGGAACCATTGGCCTGCCGGCAATTTTACGTTCTTTTTATCATAAAGACATGCCGCTTTCTGTGCGGCTGAGTCCCGGACATCCGGAAACAGAAAAGCAGTATATCTCACTTTTATTCACAAAAATTCCATATTGGATTTCCGGAAAAAATTTTGCTCCTGATGCGAAACCGGACGATGGAAAAATCCATGCGGTGTTTATCCGGAAAACCGGTCTGTTCTCGTTATTGAGGATTATTCTGGAATCCGCCGGGGGGGGGCACATATCCCGGCCAGAGGTGGAAAGCGCAGCGGAGGAGGAGTACATTGTGCGATCTCCCCGGCCCTTTTCCATTCAGGTGGACGGCTATCTCTTGCGGGAAAACCAAAAAAAACTAATGACAAGGGAAGTCCGCTTTTCAGTTTTTTCCCGGAAGCTACCGCTTTTTGGGGGGGTCTATTGAGTAAAAGAATGAAAATACTGGTCGCAGAAGACAGTGAAATCAATCGGCGTCTGATGGAATATTTATTTCGCAGTATGGGGATTGATTATACTATTGTCTACAACGGGCAGGAAGCGGTGGATAAATTCCGCAACAAGGATTTTGACTGGGTGATTCTGGATCTGCACATGCCGGTGATGGGGGGTTATGAGGCGGCATTGGAAATACGATCCACGAAGCCGGAGGCAAAAATAATATTCATTTCCGGAGATACCACCGGCGACCAGAAATTGAGGACGCCTGGGATTTCCAATGTGTACTATCTGACAAAGCCCTTCAACCAGGAAGATCTGGAAAATATCTTTAAGGAGATTTAAATGAAATACATTCTGGTTCTTATCCTGGCGTATCTGTACGCCGGTGGGCTTTTTGCCCAGAAGGTAATCTTTCTGCATTTCAATGATGAGCACGGGAACTATCCTGGCATCATAAAGGACGATGGTAAAATCCATTCCATGACGCATTTGGCCGCCTGGGTGGAAACCATCAAATTTCGCAACCGGGGCACAAAAGTGTTTCTGACATTCGGGGGGGACATGAACTCCGGGACTCCGGAATCGGATGAAATGGACGCCCGTGCGGATGTCCATTTGATGAATTTTATTGGCGTGGATGTGGCTGTTCTGGGAAATCATGAATTTGACAAACCCATTTCTGTGCTGGATGAACAGCTCCACCGGTCGTCCTTTCCCTGGATCTGCTCCAATGTATATTACAAGGATAAAAGAGATTTCATTCTTCCATACCAGGTCATATCGGCAGGAAAATATAAGATTGCCTTTGTGGGAATGGTTACCCGGCACACGGAAAAAATCGGTAATCCGTCCGTGATTTCCGCTTTGGAATTTACCCGCCCTTTAGAGGAATACCAGAATATTTCCGCCACGCTGCAGAACCGGGTGGACGCGTTTGTGGTATTGAGCCATCTGGGGAACTATCCGGCAAAGGACGGTAAACGGGAAATTCCGGATGATTATGACGATGAGATTACCTTCCTGGAAAAGGCTCCCAAAGATAAATTAATCCTTCTTTTGGGTGGTCATTCCCATGATTTAGTTGCGGAACACACCCATGGCATTCCGGTAATGCAGTCTGAATGCTGCCTCAAATACCTGAGCCTTGCGGAGTTTGAGTTTTCGGAAACGGAGAAACCCCGGCTTGTGAGGATGGAAAGCATCCCGCTGAACCAGTACCCGCCGGAATTTTACCGGAATGATTCCTGGTGGAATGAATATCTCCGAAAAAAAACGGAAGGAGCGGAGAAAATAACCCGTTTTTATCTGGATGGAGTGGGGCATAAGTTTAATAAAATTATTGGTAGCACACAGGTTTCTCTTGAACAAGAGAAGGGACACCACTTACGTTCTTCCACTCCTCTGGGTAATTTTATAGCAGACAGCCAGAAGGAACTGACCGGTGCCGATGCGGCCATTATGAATGCGGGAGGAATACGCAGAGACCTTCCATTGGGTGATATTAAAGTGAGAAATGTCATTTCCATACTACCATTTAAGAATCCCATTGGAATTGTGGAGATGACCGGCCAGGAACTGCGGGATATTTTATTTCAGGAAATTGTTGTGAACCAGGAGGGCGGAGGATTCCCCCAGGTTTCCGGAATGGAGATTGAAGCGGTTATTGAATCCAGGGAAATCCATATCTTCATTGGAGGGCGGGCTCTGGACATGGAAAAAAAATACACGGTTGCCATTAATTCCTACCTTGCCAACGGCGGCATGGGTTATCCCAATTTTGTGGAACAAAAACGTTTCCAGACGGACGGTTTAATGGATTATCGCCTTTTGCAAAGCTACATCGAAAAAATCGTGGATATTACTGTCCCTATGTATGAACAAAAATGGCAAAGTCCCAGAATCAGGATTAAAAAATAAATACATGGACGCCGTTGCGTTTTTCCGGAAAAATTTTGATATTCTGAACGCCCAGGGGGTTTTCTACGCAGAGAATCCGGAAAAAACCCGGGAAGATATTCTCAATAAAATTACCCCAGAAAATTCCCGGATCTGTGCCGATCTTTTATCCGGAAAGATAAATACCATTGAAATCAACGGAATCACGTTCCACTCCCGCCGGGATCCTGAAAAGGAAGCCAGAATACAACTGGATTCCCTAAAAAGCAAAAACGCCCGACATATCATCCTCATCGGTGGCGGGCTGGGTTATCTGGTAAAAGAGGCTATCCGGGACCCGGATGTGGAAAGCATTTTGCTGGTGGAAGCCCTTCCGGAAGTCTTTTATTATTTTGTCTCCCTCTTTTCCCCGGATTCTCTTGCTCCGGGAAAGCTGAAAATCCTGTATGCCGGAAATTTGGATGAGGCCGGATTGGAGAATATTCTTCCATTTTTACGGGGAAAAAACACTTCAGAAATACTGATCCACACCCATCATCCATCCTTTGCGGCGGCGGAGTCTGTGGTGGGTCATTTGAATCTGCGGATCCGCAAGCTAATGGAAAAACGCAGTATCAACCAGGCCACCATCATCAAATTCCAGAATGCCTGGAACCGGAATATTGCCGCAAATCTGCGGGAAATCATCCGGGGTGGCAAAAAAAATAAAATTACCGCATGGCTCAAAGACAATTTCCCGGATAAAGATATTGTCATTGCCGGAGCGGGTCCATCCCTTTTTTACAGCATGGAATTTCTGAAAAAATACAGGGGACATTTTCTTCTCTTTGTGGCGGATACTGCATTCATTCCTCTTGCCCGCTCCGGAGTGATTCCGGACATCACGTTTGCTTCCGATCCCCAGGTGGTGAACGCATTCTTTGCCCATCATAAAAAAGCCGCCCAGTCCGTCTGGATGCTGGATCCGGTGGTAATTTCCGCTATGCCCCATTTCCTCCATAAAACCGGTGCAAATTTATTCTGGTGGAATAATGACTTTTATATGGACGCGATGATTCGGGAATATTTTGGGGAGCGGGGGGGAATCTCCCATGGGGGCTCCGTCTCCACTAATGCGTTTTCCCTGGCCACGGAAATCAATCCGCCCCGGATCATCCTCATCGGCCAGGATTTATCCTTTACGGGAAAAACCGCCCATGTGCGGGGTGCCGCTCTGGAAGACCGGATTTTTTATACCCGCACCCGGACATTTACCATGGAAAACCATAATTTTTCCCAGCTCTGGGCCCTCCCCAAAGAACCGGTGCCTTCGCTGAAAAAAACATCGGGGCTTTTTACCAATGCTAAAATGAAAGTGTTCATTGAGTGGTTCACGGTCACCGGACAAGAGCATCTGCGGAAAAACCCATCGGCAGAAATTCTGAACGCAACCGCCGATGGCGTATTTCTGAAAAATTTTCAGCATAAAACGCTGGAAGAAATTTATGGAGAAAATACTGCGGAAATCTCCGCCACGAGACCTCTGGCAGAATCCATGGATATCCCAATGCTCATATCTCCGGAGCCGGATGGACACCGGGGATTGGCCGGGCATCTGAAAAGCATTCTCAAAGGACTGGAAAACCTGCAGGATTTGTACAAGGAAAATATCTCCCTGACCCGGAAGATCATCCGGAAAAGCAATCCGGAGTGGATACGCCACCTGAATAGTAATGACGCACGGATTGCCACATACGCCCGGGAAAATTCTATTTTATCCATTAGTGCCCAGTCTTCCATTCTGCAGATAACAGAAAACCCGGAATTATCCGGTCACAATCAATGGGAAAATTCTCTAAAACTTTATGAAGCCCTCGCCCACTCCGCAGCCCGAACCATACAGCTTTTCCGTAAGTGTGTCCGGATGATGGATTAATGCACCACCCGGTTCATTCCATTCAATGCGGCCACCCGGTAGGCTTCCGCCATGGTGGGATAGTTGAACGTGGTATGGATAAAATATTCTATGGAATTATGGGGGCTGGGCTGGGCTATGATTGCCTGCCCAATATGGATGATCTCCGTAGCCTGGGAACCAAAGCAGTGGACACCCAAAATTTCCAGAGTTTCCGCATGGAATAATATTTTCAAAATTCCTGTGGTGTTTCCGGTGATCTGAGCCCTGGCCAGGTTTCGGAAATTTGCACTGCCCACCTCATAGGGGATGGCGTCCCGGGTGAGCTCTGCCTCTGTTTTTCCAATGGAGCTGATTTCCGGAGATGTGTAAATACCTGTGGGAATATCTTTTAAGAAATCCAGATGTGGCGTCTTGTCCACAATAAACCGGGCAGCAAATCTTCCCTGGTTATAAGACGCACTGGCCAGACTGGGATAACCCACCACATCCCCGGCGGCAAAAATATTTTCCACGGATGTCTGGTAATTCTGGTTCACTTCAATCTGTGAGCGGTGGTTCACCTTCACCCCAATCTGTTCCAGGTTCATCCCATCCGTATTTCCAGTCCGGCCATTGGCCCAGAGAAGAATATCCGCTTTAATTTTTTTTCCGGATTTAAGATGCAGCACAACCCCATCTTCTGCAGATTCCACGCTCTGTGCACTTTCATTGTGGCGGATGAGCACTCCCTGGTCCCGGAAGTGATAGCTCAGAGCGTCAGTAATCTCATCGTCCAAAAATTCCAGAAGCCGGGCACGGGTGTTCACCAGATTCACCTTGATCCCCAGATTGCGGAAAATGGAAGCATACTCACATCCAATAACCCCGGCACCGTAAATAATGATGGAACGGGGATTCTGTTTCATCTGCAGAATAGTGTCACTGTCTTTCACATTAGGATGGGAGAAGTCCACTTCTTTGGGATGGTAGGGACGGGAACCGGTGGCGATGATAAAATATTCCGATGAAATTTTTTTGGGAGCATGATTCTCCGAGATCACGATCACCGAATTCGGATCATCAAAAGACGCCCTCCCCGGAATCACAGTAATATTATTGCGGTCATAAAACCCCCGTCGCATGGAAGCCTGGCTGGCAATCACGGACTCGGCTCCCTTGAGCAAATCCTCATAGCCCACATTGACCATCTGGATATTGTTTTTGAATATGGGATGGCTACGGAGCCGGGAATACAGATATATGGAATAGCGCAGGGCTTTACTGGGAATGGTTCCTTTATGCGTACAGGCTCCCCCCACAAGAGGCATTTCTTCAATAACGGCCACTTTTTTCCCCAGCTTTGCCGCCTGCATGGCCGCCCCCTCTCCGGCGGGCCCGCTACCAATCACAATAACATCATAATCCATTCGCTTGGGTAGTGACTCCGGGCTGTGCGTCAACTAATTATCATCCATACCCAGAATGGTTCGGTTCCAGTACTGTGCGTACCGGTCCGTCATTCCGGCAATAAAATCGGCAATGACCCTTTCTTTACTCCGGGTTGATAGCAGATCCCGATGGTCTTCCGGAAGTGCGTCCGGGTTTTCCTGGAAAAAATCAAAAATCCGGTGTATGATTTTTCCCGCACGGGAATTCATTTTTACTACCTGAGGATGGCGGTACAGATGATTAAACAGATATTCTTTCATTTGATAAAAGTCCCGGGCAATTTCTTCAGAAAAGGTAATGAGCACAATTCCTGTTCCTGTTTTTTCATGGATTTTAAGAACATCCTCCAGGTTTTGTATCCGGTATTTTTCCAGATTCTTCCGGGAATTCTCAATCAAGTCCTTTACCATCACATTGATCAGATTGCGGATGGTAAACCTGAGCTGGACTTTTATGCCCGCATCCGGGTAGCCCTGGGTGGTTTTTTCCCATTCGGTTTTCCACAGATGGTTCATGAATAAATCGGAGGTGTGCAGATACCCAATTTCCAGCCCATCGTCCAGATCATGGTTGTTATACGCAATCTCATCGCAGATATCCACAATCTGGGCTTCCAGAGTGTGGCTCATTCCTTCCGGAAGACTCTCATGCTTGCGAAGCCCCAGGCGGGTGGCTTGGGTTAGATTCAGGCCGGGGAAACCGGGATACCGCTTTTCAATTTTTTCCACCAGACGCATGGTCTGGCAGTTATGGTCAAAACCGCCATAGGATGCCATGAGTTGATTAATGGCTCTCTCCCCTGCATGCCCAAAGGGTGGATGCCCCAGATCATGGGCCAGAGCCAGGGTCTCCGCCAGATCCTCATTGACATGGAGAGCTCTGGCCACCGTGCGGGAAATCTGGGAAACCTCAATGGAATGGGTCAGACGGGTCCGGTAGTTGTCCCCGGTCTGGTTGACAAATACCTGGGTTTTGTATTCCAGCCGGCGGAAAGCACGGGAATGCACAATCCGGTCTCTGTCCCGCTGGAATTCTGTCCGCAGCGGATGGGGTTCTTCCGTATACGCTCTTTCCGTGAGGTCATTCTGCCGCACGCCGTACGGAGCAATCACGCAATCCATGCTTATGCCATTGCCCTGCGGAATATCAGGCGGGTTCTGCCCACCTGAATCTCGTCAAAATCATTCAGCTCCCGTGGCCGGAGGAGTTTTTTATCATTCAGAAATATCCCGTTTTCGGAAACCATATCATAAATAAAAAATCTGTTTTTATGATCCCTTTTTATTTTTGCATGATTCAGGGAAACACTCTTATCATCCAGAAAAATAGAGTTATTTTTATCTCTGCCGATGGTGATCACATCCCATTTTAGAAGATATTTATTTCCCGTCCCCGGCCCCTGTTTTTCCATTAGATAACCATAAGAAAAATCCACCGGAATATTATCCTGGGCCACGGGCTCCGCTCTGGGAGAGTCTTTTTTATCCGGCTCCACGGGTAGCACCGGGGCGATGGGAGGAGCCTGCATTTTCATGGTATTCTCCATGGCTCGCAGGGATTTTTCAGAAAGTTCCACCTGCACTCTGGATTTTCTTGTGATGAAAGTCACCAGAAGAAAAAATACCAGAATGGCCAGAACCCCCGCTCCATAGGCAAAATATTCCGGTCTTGCCAGCATGGACAAGGATTCCGGACGGGAAAATATCTGGGATGGAGGGACATAATAATCTTTCTGGTCTTCCAGTGACAGCTCGCTGGAATTCATCTTAATTTTCAGAGTAATTTTTCCTTCCCCCGGAAAATCTGGCAACCGGCTGGCATATTTAAGAATATAGGTGTTACGCAGGAGCTGGTTAAACAGAAAGCTACTTTTGGGGAGATCATCCATCTGCGGGGTGATATACAGGCGGCCTCCACTGATCTGGGAAATCTTTTTCAGAATCCGGATATTGGCCTTGCTGCCCATGGAAAAAATGAACACAGGCACGGAATTAATCTGAAGATAGCGGGTCACCTCATCCAGATTAATCACAGAGTTTTCATCAAAGCCATCGGAAAAAAGAACAATCACTCTCCTGCGGGTATTATCTCTGGCCGCGATGGCAATGCTCTCATAGAGGGCGTCATATAAAACAGTATACCTTCCATTTCTCTTTATGGAATTGATACATTCCGTGATGCCGTTCCCTTTTGCCAGGAAGGAACACTCCGTTTTTACGCGGTCATGAAAGCTGAACACGGACATCTGGTCATTTTCACTCAATTGGGAAGCAATGATTTTGGCGGCTTTTTTCTGGTTTTCAAAATTCTTTGGGGAAATGGATTCAGAGGAATCCACAAGCATAATCAGATTTTTTGGGTCTTTATCCGGTTCAATTTTTTTCACATGAAACGCGGACACCAGCCAGTCATTCTCATAAATATGAAAATTGGTCTCATCCACATTGACCAATGGCGTGATATGGGAAATGGAAAATTCCGCTTTTATGTATGGATATTCCAGCGCCCGGATCTGGTGAATTTTCAGTGTCTGCGGATGAATGGAGGAAATAAATACAGATAATGCAAGGGATATTGCAAAAAAACCATAACGGACCATATATTTATTATCGGAAAAAAAATTGCATATTTTTCCTTTTTTTTGGGTTCAGCCTGGATGGTTTTCCAAAAGCCGGAATTTCAATCGGCTCAGATTTTCACTGGCACTCACCTTGTACACATGAGGATTCAGAAATCGTTTCACGGAAGGATGAACCTTTTCCAGATTGGACAATGCGGTGGCCCGGATATCGCAAATGCCCGGAGCCGGCTGGAGGCGTTTCCCTTTTTCCATCCGCTTGCGAAGCATGGGGGTGGCGGATTCATAATGGGCATAAATTTTTTTTTCATACGGTGAAGCTGGATGATAGAAAGTCACCGGCTCCTTTCTATTGAATTTTTCCATAATGTTTTCAGACTCTTCTTCCATGGCCATCAGATCGGCCAGATATGACCCCCCGGATTCCAGTCTGTACACATTTTTTATCCCGGGGTTAGTGGTTTTCTCCATGTTATTGGAAACCTTCAACCGGGGAAGAAAAAGTCCCCCTTCTTTTATGGCGGCCAATTTGTACACCCCGCCAAAGGATGCGGAGCCATCGCCGGTGATGAGCCGGGTGCCCACTCCGTAAGCGTCAATGGGAGAATTTTTGCTCTCCAACTCCTGGATAATGAATTCATCCAGATCATTGGAAACCAGAATTTTACACTCCACAAGACCGGCATCATCCAGCATCCGGCGTGCTTCCTTCGTGAGATATTCCATGTCCCCGCTGTCCAGCCGGATCCCGAATTTTGTGATCCCTTTTTCTTTCAGTTTCCGCAGAACGGAGATGGCCGCCGGAATCCCGCTTTCCAGAGTATTGTATGTATCCACCAGAAGAATGGTATTGTGGGGATAAAGCTCCGCGTATTTCTCAAATGCCTCAGCTTCGTTCCCAAACGCCATCACCCAGGAATGGGCCATGGTGCCCCGGACGGGAACGGAATAATCTTTTCCGGCGGCCACGTTGCTGGTACTTTCCGCCCCGCCGATGAGGGCAGCACGGGTAGCGGAAAGTGCACCGTCCACACCATGAGCCCGCCGCAATCCAAATTCCAGAAGTGGTTTTTGTCTTCCCGCATGAAAAATCCGGGACGCTTTGGTGGCAATCAGACTCTGGTGGTTAATCATATTAAGGCTGATGGTTTCAATGAGCTGGGCTTCCAGTATGGACGCGTGCACCCTCAGGACCGGCTCCTGGGGAAAAATAATGGAGCCCTCTTCAAAAGCATAAATATCCCCCCGGAAACGAAAATCCCGCAGCATGGCAAGAAAATTATCCTGGAATAATCCCGTACTTTTCAGATAAACAAGGTCGCTTTCGCTGAAGCGGAGATTCTCTATGATTTCCAGTGCAGGATGGAGGCCGGCAAAAATGGAGTATCCCCCTCCAAAAGGATTCTGCCGGAAAAAAAGATCAAAGACCGCCTCGGGATTGTGGCCGGTGGCATAGTAACCCTGCATCATGGTGAGCTGGTATAAATCCGTATGCAGGGCAGATATTTCAGAGCTCATCATGGCGGATCATTTCCACTCCGGCAGAGACCATTGTACGGATCATTTTATCATTATTCTGCGGCGGAAAATCCACAGGACGGGTGGCGTCCAGAATCACCCTGGCATGGAATCCCAGAGAAACCGCATCCAAGGCGGAAAACGCCACACAATAAT
Source organism: Leptospira biflexa (assembly GCA_020720785.1). Lineage (GTDB taxonomy): Bacteria > Spirochaetota > Leptospiria > Turneriellales > DYLW01 > DYLW01. The sequence goes on along the minus strand of DYOA01000008.1, from coordinate 63,580 downwards.
CCGTGGCCAGACCGCAAAAGTACACATCCCGCACGCCCATCCCTTTTAAATATCCATCCAGACCGGTGGATGTTTTTTTATCGTTTTCCAGAAATGCGGAGTATGAATCCACTTCCGGATTCATACCCTTTCTTAAAATGATTTTTACGCAAGATAAATCCAGATCCTTATGGAAATCCGATCCCGGATGGTTTTGGAGGCAGTGATCCGGCCAGAGGACATTGTCCACTCCGTGGATCTGCATCACTTCCATGGGTTTTTTTCCATGGCTGGACGCGAAGGATTGATGACCCGCCGGATGATAATCCTGGGTGGCAATGACCAGATCAAAGCCGGGCGATATTTTATTTATAATGGGAACCACATCCTCTCCGTTTTTTACTTCCAGGGCTCCACCCGTGCAGAAATCATTCTGTACGTCCACAATCACCAGTGCCCGATGGGAATCATTACTCATACTAATTAATATACACGCTTGTGCAGAATTCTGCCATTATTTGGAGAGAGGTTCCCAACGTTCCAGTTCTTCCATCACGGTCCCCGGGAGGATCCGGTATGCACACTGGAAATGCTTCTCTGGACAGCGGCGGAGTCCTTTATGATCGCAGGGTTTACACGGCAGATCCACACTCAGGATTTTTTTATTCTTTGTGAACGGCAGAAAACCAAATTCCGGAACCGTGCTCAGAAACAGTGCCAGAATGCGGACGGGGAATGCGGAGGCAATGTGCATCAACCCGCTGTCATTGGTCAGGAAGGTTCCGGAGTATTTCAGAAAATACGCCGTTTCCCTTATGGTTAATTTTCCTGCAAAGTTATAAATCTGTTTTTTATTCCCGGCTTTTTTCCGGACATGGGAATGGATGGCGGCACATTCGCCCACCTCATCCGGTCCCCCCAGAAGAATCACCGAAGATTGAGGATAACGGTATATATAATCCAGAATAAATTTTTCAAAATATTCCGCCGGCCATTTTTTTGTGAACCACCGGGAACCGGGAGCCACGGCCAGTGTCTCCCCGTTCTGGCTCCACCCATCCAGCCGCTGGGCCATGGGACGCAAGGGAGACACAAAGGGGGCACGGTAATGGGGATGGATTCCCATGACTTCCAGAGTCCGCATATAACGGAACACAACAGAAGTGGATTTTTTATAGGTATTCTTTTTGAATTTTACCAGAAGAAAACGCTTCCAATATGGCTTATGAAAGACACCTTTTTTTTGGTACTTCAACCGGCGTCTGACCAGGAAGGAACGGAGGCTGGAATGCAGATCCAGAAGATAATCATATTCCTGCGTCCAGAGAATATGGGCTTTATCCTTCCGGGCTTCCTCCCAGAGAAGCACCCGGTCAATGGAAGGGTTATCCTCCAGAACAGAAGCAAAGGATTTTTTTGTCAGATAATACAACCGTGCATCCGGATATTTTTCTTTCACCAGACGCAACACCGGAGTGGTGAGGACAATATCGCCCAGAGAGCTGAACCGGATAACCAGAATATTCATGACCGCATTCCGGGGCTTTTCCGGTCATTTTTTTTCCGGAGATTTTTGGCAATTTCTTCCATAATGACATTCACCGGATTGCGAGCATCAATATTGATCCACTGCGGCATATCCAGAATCTGGAAATCATCCGATGTGCTGAAATAATTTTCTATAATGAGATAATTATTAAAAATCCGCAGAAGAGAATCTTTTTTTTCAAAAATTTCCTTCTGGGTATTCCTCTTGCGTATCCGGTCCAGAGACGTGGCCACATCAATATTCAGAAAAAATATAAAATCCGGATTCAGAATCAGCGGATTTTCCATCTGTTCCACCAGAATTTTCAGCACTTCCTTTCTGTCCATCCCCTGGTATGTGGCAGTGGATATATAATACCGGTCAGAAAGAATATTTTTTTTCTCCTTAATAAGCGGCATGATGTTGCTTTCATTATTCCAGATCCGATCCTGGATAAATAAATTCGTCAGTTCATTCCGGGTTTGGCGGGAATAATCCCGGTCTGATTGGGAAATGATTTCCCGGATTTTTTTTCCGAATGGCCCTCCCGTGGGCTCCCGCAGAAATTCCCAAGAAGCAAAAAAAGGATCTCCTTTCAGTGCCTCCAGTATGGTTGTTTTTCCGCTCCCGTCAATCCCTTCAATTACCGCAAACATAACATTTTCCCCACAGCATTGATAAATGAATTCCCGGCAATGCCGTAAAGTATTTTTGGCTTTACACGGACAAAAGCGGCATTTTTATTCCCAATGCCCCTGCTCCGGATAGAAAACCTCTTTTTGTCTTTTCCCCATCCACAATCGGCCATGGATAAAAAAATGCGACTGGAAAGGATCTCCGCCCTGCGGGGAGTCTCCCTGTCCGTGGAAGAAGGACAGATCGTGGCCCTGGCCGGGGAAAGTGGCAGCGGCAAAACCCTCACGGCATATTCCATCCTGGGGCTGGTGGATCCGCCCGCCAAACTGGATTCCGGCAGCATCCTTTTTTCCGGGCAGGAGCTGGCGGGAATGAGTGAAAATTCGCTGCGGAAAATCCGGGGCAACCAGATCTCCATGATTTTCCAGGAGCCCATGACCTCCCTGAACCCGGTGTTCACCATTGGCTACCAGATTGACGAGGTGCTCATCACCCATAAAAAAATGAATCGGCGGGATGCCCGGAAAAAAAGTGAAGAACTTCTGGAATCCGTGGGCATCACAGACCCGGCCATGCGTTTAAAACAGTATCCCTTTGAGCTTTCCGGAGGCATGCGGCAGCGGGTGGTGATTGCCATGGCTCTGGCCACCTCGCCACGGCTTCTCATTGCCGATGAGCCCACCACATCTCTGGATGTGACCATACAGGCCCAGATTCTGAATCTCATCAAAGATCTGAACAAAAACAACAATATGGCCATTCTGCTGATCACGCATGACCTGGGCATTGTGGGGCAGCTTGCGGATAAACTGGCCATCATGTATGCAGGACAAATCATGGAATTTGGGAATCCACGGAAAATCCTCAAGGAACCAGCCCATCCATACACAAAAGGACTTCTCAACAGCCTGCCCCGCCTGGAAGGGAACCACAGACTGCAAGCCATTCCCGGCACGCCTCCGGAACTGACCTCCATCCCCGCCGGCTGCCCGTTTTATCCCCGGTGCCCGGAAAAAAAAGAAGAGTGCCGGAGTCCGGTTCCCGTCCGAAAAAAATCCGGCTCTTTTACGAGATGCATTTTATGAAAAATATTATTCTCTTTACCGATGGAGCATCCAAGGGAAATCCGGGGCCTGCATCCGCCGGTGCGGTGGCCTTTTTGCGGGAGGATGACCGTCCCCACACTTTTTATAATCTATCCCCGTTCAAAAGAAAGGAAATCCAGCCGGTCTTCCAGCTATCGGAATACCTGGGGAAAAAAACCAATAATGAAGCGGAATACCTGGCCTTAGTGAAGGCTCTGGAGATTCTGGAAAAACGACCGGATCTGCTTTCCCACCCCGTAAAGATACTGATGGACTCAGAGCTGATTGTGAAACAGATTAAAAAAGAATACAAAGTAAAAAAACCGGAACTGATGATCCTGTACCAGAAAGTCCTGGCATTCCCGTTCTTCCGTAACCTTCAGTTTTCCCATATTCCACGGGAAGAAAATGCTATAGCGGATTACCTGGCAAATCTGGCCATAAAATAATGAAAACGGAAATTACGCATTTACCCCGGGAAAATGGAGCATGGATTTTGTCTGCCCTTTACTGGTCTCTATGGTGAAATAATCAAAAGGATTCAGTTTTAATTCATAAAATACTTCATCGGCCATGGCAATCCCCATCCCGGCGGATTCCGTCTGATCCAGATTTTCCGGAGAAAAAAAGTCCCCGGAGTGCCCGGAATCCGCCAGCATCGCGTGCACTTCCCGGGAATGCAGAATCCTTTCCATATCTTTTTTCAGAACAGGGGAATCATTTAAAATGGAAAAAATTAGATCATTATCATCCAGAATAATTTTAAATTCAATATTAATGTGACGCTCCTGCATTTTTGTGCGATAATGCACCAGGTTTTCCTTCTCTTCCTGGCTTACGCCCTTTTTCAGGCGAAAATATTCATCCACCCGCAGCAGATTCTGGGTCTTTTTTTTCAGCAGATCCTGCGGAATATACCGCACCATAAATTCCCGGAGCGGCTCTTCCCGGAAGATAGTTTGAAGTACATCATCCATTTCTTCATCTTTTATATTTCCCGCAATCCGGCTTTTAATCATTTCCTGGAATAAAATAAATTTGGCGTTTGCTTTCACCGCATTGAAAATTACTTCCACAATGGCGGAATAAATATTGAACATGTATTCCATATTCAGACCAAAGTTAATAAAAATACTGCTGAAGATTTCCATCAGCTCATCCCGTCCGTTTCTGGTAAGTGCGTTGATCTGGAATTTGACCACTTTCTTCTCCCGGAGGATGGAGAGTACTTTTTCTATTTTAATTTCTCTTTTTTCTGCGTCATCCAAAATTGGCCACCTTATTTCTCCCGGATTTATTACCCATATTAATCAAAATATTAGGAAAGTTTTTGCCGTCAACCAAAAAAGAGTTGAATTTACCAACCCCGGATTCAACCTGGATTATGGCAGTGATGACCATTGCATATTTTTTTCTGGCAGATCCCAATCTTATCCTTTTGAACGCCCCCACCGTGGCAAAGATAGTATCATCCATGCTGTGAATTCAGAGACCAGATCGTTCCAGCACCAGAAAAACCCAGCGGACCCCATTTCTCCGGAGAGAATCCGCCGCCTCTTCCCGTTCCCTCAGGACATATCCATAAGAGGAAAAATGGCCGATGTACTCATCCTCCGGACGCAGACGGAATAAACGGCCAGCGGCGTCCCTCCCTTCCCGGATGTCCGGATACTCCACCGGGATGGAGATAAAAATAAAAGATTCCTTCCTTGATATGGACTGGATTTCCCGGATAATGTCCCCCAACTCCGCATCCGGAATATGCTGGAACACACCGTTAGCCAGAACCCCGTCCATCTGCCCCGCGAGCCTGTGGATATCTTCCGGATGGGAAAAATATCGTCCGGATAAACGGGGATAGTGCTCCACCGCCTTCCGGGAAAATTCCTCCACCGGATCATAGGCATACACATCATAACCGGCGTCCAGAAGGGCATCCGCATCCCGCCCGGAACCGGCCCCATAATCCAATAGTGAAAACCCTTTACGGAGAAAACGCAATACAGGACGGATCACCGGGGAGGATTGTAGATAACGCTGGAAATACTCATCGGTCTGGTGCCGATAGATATCCAGCGTCCGCTCATCCATTCATTTCATCATGCAGTTTGCGGAGGAATTCCTCCAGGGAAACCGTGGCGGTATCTGCCTCCGACCGCTTCCGGATGGAAATCTGCCGGGCGTCCGCCTCATTTTTTCCAATGATGATGGCATAATTGACCTTCTTCTGGTTCCATTCCCGGATTTTATAGCCAATTTTATCGGCCTCATAATTCTCTTCCACGCGGACCCCCTTACCACGCAGAACCCCGGCAATGTCACGGGCATAAGAAACCTGGGTATCCTCCGGCAGAACCGTCATCACGGAAACCTGCACTGGAGCAAGCCACAACGGAAGCTTTCCTTCATAATGCTCAATCAAAATTCCCATGAACCGCTCAAAAGATCCCAAAATGGCCCGATGGATCATCACAGGCCGGTGCTTTTGCCCATCGCTCCCGGTGTATTCCATTTCAAATCGTTCCGGCATGGAGAAATCCACCTGGATGGTTCCCAACTGCCAGTTTCTCTGGAGAGCATCCTCAATGTTAAATTCAATTTTGGGGCCGTAAAACGCACCCTCCCCTTCTTTGATTTTATAATCAAGATTCATATTTTTCAGAGAATCCACTAAAGCAGAGGTGGCCTTTTCCCAGACCTCCGCCGAGCCCAAGGCTTTCTCCGGGCGGGTGGCTATGAATATTTTCACCTTTTCAAATCCGAATTTCCGGTATACATCCACCACAAATTTTATGGCGGCCTCAATCTCTTTCTGCAGATCCAATTGTTCGCAATAGACGTGTGCGTCATCCTGCGTAAAAGCCCGCACCCGGAAAAGACCATGCAGCACCCCGGAAAGCTCGTGCCGGTGGACGCTGCCCATTTCCGCGACCCGGATGGGCAGATCCCGGTAACTTTTGGGTGAATTTTTATAAATGAGAATGGAACCGGGGCAGTTCATGGGCTTCACCGCATATCCCTTTTCGTCTATAGTGGTGAAATACATATTTTCTTTAAAATTTGCATAATGACCGGAACGTACCCACAACTCATCGGAAAGAATTGTGGGAGTGCGGATTTCTGAATATCCTCTTTCAAGACATTCCTTCCGGATGTAATCTGTGAGCAGATTATAGATAACCATGCCTTTGCCGTGGAAAAACGGAAAGCCGGGGCCCTCATCCTGGAAGCTGAAAAGATCCATCTCTTTCCCAATTTTACGGTGATCCCGCTTCTTTGCTTCCTCAATCGCATTCAGATAATTCTTCAGATCTTTTTTTTCCGGGAAAGATACCCCATACAACCGCTGGAGCATGGGATTGGAAGTATCCCCCTTCCAGTATGCCCCGGCCACCGCTGTCAGCTTGAAAAATCCCAACCGACCAGTGGAGGATACATGCGGCCCCCGGCAGAGATCCTGAAAATCCCCCTGGGAATATACACTGATTTCCTCCCCTTCCGGAAGCTCCTCAATAATGCGGGTTTTAAATTCCTCACCCATATCCCGGAATTCCCGTATGGCCTCTTCCCGGAGAACCACTTTCCTGGCCACGGAATGATTTTCCGATACAATTTTATGCATCTCATTTTCTATGGCGGGAAAATCGGCCTCTGTAATTTTATCCTCCAGAAAAATATCATAATAAAAAAAACCCGGCCCGCTTTTCACCACCGGCCCAAAAGTCAACTGTGCCTGGGGATACAGCCTCTTCACCGCCTGTGCCAGAACATGAGCACTGGAGTGCCAGAAAACTTCCTTCCCCTTGTCCTCTTCAAAGGTCAATGGCTTCAGAACCGCATCGCCGGCAGAGGGAACCACCGTGGATAAATCATAGGCCTTGTTTCCATACTCCACTGCAAGGATCTTCTTTGCAACATCCGGAAACGAGATCTTCACCGCCTCCCCAAAGGTCAACCCATCCGCAATTTCCGCTTCCTGCCCATTAAATAGTTTAATTTTACCCATCCCGATACCCGCTTTGATTTTTTTGGGAAATACTGGATTTGAACCAGTGACCTCTTGCATGTCAAGCAAGCGCTCTAACCAACTGAGCTAATCCCCCGCTCTGGGATAGTTTGTTTTTTGAATACGCTTCGTCAAGAAAAGCTTGGTTGGGAAACCGATGGCTGGAATGGATCCATTGGGCACGCATCCCTGCCGATGGATTCCTCCCGAATGAATATAAACACTTACCGGGATAATTTTCATCTTAGGGGTTTATAGTGAGCCCATAAATCAGGACATGGATTTATGTTAGACAGGGTGTTCTTCTTTATAAAGGGAACCTCGATGCCCGATGGACAACCAAAAATAAGCAGACCTATTATGGCTATAAAAATCATATCTTAGCGGACAAAAAATCAGGTATAATTCTTAATTATAAAACAACATCTCCCCATCTTATCCGGGAAAACTGCTTACTGAGAAAAAAATCCTGGAGAACTCCCTGGATAAGTAAATTATCCGAACGGGAGTTCTCGATCGTTTTTACTTTATTGCTTTAACAGAAACTGCTCGGGGACCTTTGTCAGTTTTTTCTACATTAAATTCCACTTTTGTCCCTTCGCTCAGGGAGCGGAATCCATCGGCAATAATTCCAGTGTGGTGGACAAAAATATCCCCGCCACTTTCTCTTGCTATAAATCCAAATCCTTTGCTTTCGTTAAACCATTTAACAGTACCTTTTTCCATTTCTTACTCCATTATAAAATTTGATACAAACCCAAGCGTATACAATAATCTGTTCTGTTATTACACCGCTTTTAGACCGTTTGGAATAAGGGAAAAGCCGGAGGATAATAAAAAAACTGTGTCTGGATGCGCCATTGCATCTGATGCATAAATGCAAATCGGGGTATGGCGTCAAGCGTTTTGTGCATTCCCAGCCGGATAATCCTTTACACGTCTTTTCTGTCCTTATAAATGACACCATGAAAATTGGCGTTGTGGGAACCGGGTATGTGGGTCTGGTCACGGGAGTATGTTTTTCTGATATGGGAAATTCTGTCATCTGTGCCGATATTGACGCAAATAAAATTGAAACATTGAAAAAAGGTCGCAGTCCCATCTATGAACCCGGTCTCACGGATTTACTGATACGCAATATACGGGAAAACCGGATTCAATTCACTACCGAAAACAGGCTGATGATTGAATCCTCTGACGTGATCTTCATTGCCGTGGGAACCCCCTCTGATGACGATGGGGCTGTGGACCTGAAATATGTGGACGCCGTGGCCAAGGATATTGGAAGATATATGAATGATTATAAAGTGGTTATCAACAAATCCACGGTTCCGGTGGGAACCGGTAGCCGGGTGAACGATATCATCTCTGCGGAACTGGAGAGCAGAAACGCACAGATTGATTTTGAAGTGATTTCCAATCCGGAATTTTTAAAAGAGGGTTCCGCCATTGAAGATTTTTTAAAGCCGGACAGAATTGTGATTGGATCCAATTCTCGGAGAGCCACGGATGTGATGATGGATTTATACGATCCGTTTGTCCGGAACCAGAACCCCATCCTGGTGATGGACAGGACGTCCGCCGAACTGACAAAGTACGCGGCCAATTCTTTTCTGGCTACCAAGATCACCTTTATCAATGAAATTGCCAATTTCGCGGAAGCTGCCGGTGCGGATATTGACATGGTGCGGCGGGGCATTGGATCTGACTCCCGGATTGGAAAACAATTCTTATACCCCGGCCCCGGATACGGCGGAAGCTGTTTTCCCAAAGATGTGAAGGGCCTCATCCGTACAGCCCGGGATTTCCAATCCTCCATGTCAATTCTGGAAACGGTGGATTCCGTTAATGACCGCCAAAAACTGGTGGTCGCAAAAAAAATATCCACATCTCTGGGGACACTGCAAGATAAGACCATAGCGGTATGGGGACTTTCCTTCAAAGCCCGTACCGATGATGTGCGGGAAAGCCCGGCCATAGCCATCATTGAATATCTTCTGGAAAAAGGGGCAAAGGTGCGGGCATTTGATCCGGAAGCCATGGACAATGCACGGAAGATTTTCGCAGACAGAATTGGATACTGCCCCAACTATTATGATATCCTGGAAAATGCGGACGCATTGGCCATTGTAACCGAATGGTCAGAATTCCGCCGGCCAGATTTCAACATAATAAAAACCAAAATGAAGCGTCCCCTGATTGTGGATGGCAGGAATCTGTTTTCTCCGGAGCAGATGAAAGAGCTGGGCTTTGAATACCACAGCATCGGGCGGAAAACCATCGGCGGGGCGAGATAATTTTATGGATTTAACATCTCTTTCTGTAGCATTTTTCCAGGGGCTTCTTTCCTCCCTTTCCGCTTGCGTATATCCGCTGATCCCCATCACCACGGCCATATTCGGGGCGGGCAATGTGGATAAATGGTATAAGGGGTTTTTCCTTTCCGGGATTTATGTTCTGGGGATGTCCCTGACCTATATGGCCATTGGGCTGGTGGCCGCATTCAGCGGGAGCGTCTTTGGAGCATATCTGGGCAAACCGGAAGTAATATTCGCTTTTGGCATCATTTTCTTTTATCTGGGTCTGGGGTTTATGAATATCCTCCCCCTCCCCATCCCCAATCTGGGAAACAAACTCCAGGTAAAAAAATCAAATTCCATTGTTTATCCCCTGATTCTGGGAATTTTTTCCGGCTTCATCGCTGCCCCCTGTACCGCTCCGCTTTTTGGTTCTTTGCTGATCCACATAGCCCAGAGTGCCGCATCCCAAAACTCCGTTTTACCGGGTGTGTTGCAGGCCTTTGCTTTCTCCATCGGCATGGGGGTTCCCTTTCTGCTCATTGGCGGATTTGCCCTGAAACTCCCCAAACCCGGCAACTGGTTGAACGCGGTGAAATACGCAGGAGGGGCGGTTTTGATCGCCGCTAGTTTCCATTATCTGGAGGATCTGGTCCCTGGTAATTTTCCACCTGTGGATTACCGTATTTCCACCGCACTGATTGCCGGAATTCCGGTTTTTCTGGTTTTTTTATATCTTTCCCGTATTATGCAGCTCCCGGAAAATGGAATGGATAAGCTGAAAAAAGCTGGTTTTTTAACCATCGCTGCATTTGGACTTTTTCTGGCCACAGCCCCGTTTGCGGGAATCAAGGGCAACACGGAATCCGCAGCGGTAACCCAGGAAATCCACTGGATATCCTCTCTGGAAAAAGGGATGGAAAAGGCAAAGAAAGAAAATGCCCCGGTTTTTTTGGATTTATGGGCCACCTGGTGCCAAGCATGCCATGTCATGGAACGGGAGTTGTTCCCTTCTGAGGAATTCCGCTCCTGGGTGCAGAAAAACAAAGTGGTCATGATCCGGCTGGATTTCACGGAAGAAACCCCGGCCAATATGGAAATCACGGAAAAGTACAGCGTGCGGGGTCTACCCACCCTAATATATATTTCGCCGGAGGGGAAATCCCGTATACTGCTGGGATACCAGAACGTGCCTGCCACGATGAAAAAACTGGAAGAGTTCACTTCCGGAACGGGTCAGGATTAAGCAGCATTTTTCCAGCTCCAGATACGCGGCTTGCTCTATCGTTGCCATCCTGGGAAAAAAGGATGGTGATATGCAGATTATGATAGATAAATTACCGGCACAGTTTTCCTCTCCCATGTTCTGGGGAAAATTTGCTGTGATTTTATCCGCCATTTTTTTTTATATGGCCACGTATTATATTAAGATTGCGGATTCCTTGGCTATTCCTGTGTTTGTTTTTGCGTTTTTCCGTTTTTTCCTGGGTTATATTTTCACCACTCTATGGAACTTTTCTGCTGGAAAAGAAGAATACCAGGATTTATACTGGATTCGCATGCGGGCGTTCTGGAACCTGATAGCGGTTATCTTCTTTTTTGCCGGCGTGGCCCATGGATCCATCACGAATGCCAATGTGCTGAATATGACCTATCCCATATTTGTGGCTTTTTTTGCTGCGGTTTTTTTAAGGGAGAAAATATCCGGACGGAATTTTTTATCCCTGATTTTTATTCTCTCCGGAACGGGAATTTTTCTGGGGAATTCCACTCTTTCCATGGAATGGGGGGATATCTTCAGCATCCTTTCTGCGGTGACCGCCGGTATCTCTCTGGTGGCCCTGAAGGAAGCCAGAAAAAGGAATTCCAGCCGGGCGGTTCTCCACTACCAGTTTCTCACCGGAACCCTTTTCACCGGTTTTATCGTAGCGTGGCTTTACTGGAAAAATCCTTTTGTCTGGAATTATCTATCCGTATTCTTACTTCTGGCATCCGGGTTTCTGGGAGTGGCCGGCCAATACCTTCTGACCGTGGGCTACCGTTATGTGGGGGCAACCCAGGGTTCCATTCTTTCCAACTCCCGGATATGGATTGCCCTTCTGGTGGGCTGGCTCATTTTTCAGGAAGATATCGGATGGGAGAAATGGCTGGGGGGTGCGGCCATCTTTCTGGCCAATCTGATTACCGCTGCGGATGAGAATAAAAAAGCTTGACGTTTCCCATTTCATGTAAACAAGGAAACAACCATGCAGTATACACTCGAAGAATATCATGGCCTGATCATCCAAACCCATATTTACCGTTTTTTTCAGGAGTATCATGATTATTTTGAAAAAGATAAGACAAAAAAGCTGGTAAATTTCTTTTTCAACCGCATTTATACGCTGGAAGGAAAGGATCAGCGGGACAATATGGCTCAGGAAACATTTTCCCGCTTCCGGGGTATCCTGAGCGAAAAATCCAGAAACAGAATTGATAAACTGCTGCGTCTGAATTCCCTCACGGATGAACTGGATAAGGAGATGGCCATCCACTGGAAAAATGACCCAGAGCTTTCCGGAAAAATTGAATACTGGAAAGTTATCCCTTGTGATGTTTTTAAAGGTTTGATGCTCCGCTCAAACACATTTGAAAGCAGAAAGGAGCAGGCCACCCTTTCCATAGAAAACCTGGAATCCTTTTTTGAGCTCAGCAAAAACCCCATAGCAGAAATGGTAATGAAGCCCATTAAAATGGCAGCTATGATGATGGGAATCCGCCAGCTCTATGAAACCTTGGAAGAGGGATATAATGCCACCCGGCCGGTGGACAAAGAATTATTCAAAATCTTTATGGAGGAAGTGCGGGAAAAGGAATCGGATTATTTAAAATCTGTTTACGGAAGGGAGCTGACTTTTCCAGAATCCGGCATCAGGTGAGCAAACAGATAGATAATCAGAACCGCCACGCCGTATCCCAGAATCCATCCACCAAGAATATCCAGAGGATAGTGATAGCCGGCCAGCATTCGTGCAATCCCAATAACCAGACTGAATGGAATCAACCATTTCTTCCGGAACCATACGGACAGAAAATAAAAAATTGCCATTGTGTTCAAAGCATGGGCACTGGGAAAGGAATAGATGGAAAGCGAATACCGTAGCATCCATTGGATGGACGGACGCAACCTGCCAATACTTTCTTTTAAAATAGAGGCAAGCCCCTCCGAATACAACAGTACCAGAATGGTCAGGAAAAATAGTATCCACGCTCTTCCGGGATTTTTCCACGCATAAAATGCGAAAAACACCAAGGCAGGCAGAAGATAATAACTCTCTTTAACAATAATCTCGGAAACGGACACGATGGAATTGTTCACAAAGTATACCTGGATATACTCAAACGCCAGTTTATCTGCTTTTTCCAACCAGAGCATGGTAATCAGCTCAGAAAATCGTCCAGAGTCAACCCACCGGTTTCGTTCTGGGAATCCTGCTCTTTTTCCTGCATTTTTTTGGGCAGCCATTTTTCATTGAATTCTTCCGCCAGATCAAATATTTCATCCTCCGCAAAGGCCTTCTGTATTTTTACTTCCAGATTAAAATTAGGATCAGAGAATCCCTTGTCCATAATATGAATGGGATCGGATATGGACTGAACAAAATGGCGGGTGTATATGGTCATCATCGCGAAGATCACGACCACAATCATGATAAAAAGAAAAATATGAACCCTGGCTTTTTCTTCGTAAAGAGGATATAAATTCAGATACAGAATGAAATCCCCGGATTGGATTCTGTATGTATGGATATCACCAAACTTTAAGAGAGCAGACTTATCCGGCAGATAATGAAATGTCTTTTTCAGATAATCCTCTGTGTATTGGGATAATATCAGACTTTCTTTATAATATATCTGAAGAATCTGGCTGTCCTCCGGCCCCAGTTGGTAGAACAGCTTTCCAATGGTGTCTTTCACGGTTTTTTCCGCCGATGGATCATCAGACGGAAGCTGGCCGGTAATGGTTTCCAGATTTTTAAACAACTGGGAATAAAGCTGTATCTGTTGCTTTTCCCAGGATGTAAATCCCAGCACCCCGGTGACAGTCACTACAGCAAAAACAATAATCACACTCATTATGGAAATTGTGGAGATCACCGCAATGTGGCGGTTTGCCATGTGTGAATTTGCGTTCTGGATTTTTCCCAGGAATTTAATCATCCGGAGAAAACGCAGGATTCGGGTGATCCGGATGGCTTTTACCACTTTCATCGTGGAGAAAAATCCCAGCTCTCCTCCGTGGATATGGAACATTTCCGGAAAAAACTGTATTAAAAATTCCGGCCCGCTGTTTAACAGCAAAAGAGGAACAGAAGAAAGAAGATCCACCCAACCCCGCTCATAGAAGAAATAATGACCGGCAGCGGAATGACGGGATGTCTTTGTCATCCTTGCACCAAATTCCACAGAAAATATAAAATCGAAGATAAAGGATAATAGTGCCAGATATTTCCGGGAAGTCAGATCCCACCTTGCAAGGATAGCATATTCATCCAGAAAGGTGATCACCAAAACCAGAATAATGGATACAATAATAAAATTTTCCCAGAATTTCCCCAGATTATTGATTTGTGTAAAATTTTTCTTTTCCATGTCATAGACCCAGATCAAATGCAATTCGGTTCAGGTTTTCCAGCATCTTTTTATCCAACCCAAGGTACTGGGCATTCCGTATCTGCACAGAAAACCAAGATTTATCCGGAGTTTCTGCTCCTTTTTCCACTTTCTGGTTCAGCCTCATATCCCTGCCCCGCAGATACATAATGGCCAGAAATTTGCCACCGGGGTCCACATCGGCACCGGATGACAAATCTGCAAAAGATGCCTTTGCGGTGCCCCAGAAATCCTTGGGAATCCTTGTGATGATATTTTTAACAATGGCGTCCATTTTTTCAAAATAAATCATAAGCTGGTTATTCCTTTCCCGCAGGGAGTACGCATTGATATTATTCAAACCAAACTCCGGCAAATTCAATGCAACAAAGTATATGGGAACCAGTGCGGCAGAAATTTTCAGATATTCTTTCAGCTCTTCCGGCTTATAATGATGGGATTCCACCCGGAAAAGTTCATTGAAAAGATATCCCTTATCCTCATATGCCGCCATAATGTACTTATCAAAACTCCCCGCCTCCAGAAGCATATTCAGGGAATCCACTTTCATGCGGACATCCCGGTGGAGAATAATTTTTTCCAACAGGGATTCAAATTCTTTCGTAATTTCTTCCTTGTTTGCCGAATGGTTTCTGTCCACCGTGGATATTATGTCATACTGGATATGGGAACGTAACAAAGCAGAAAATTTATTCTTGATATTATCCGATATGTATGCCCGCACCCGGACAAGCAGTTCTTCCTTTGCCTGTTCTGAACTTTTACCGGGAAAAAACTGGGACGATGTGAGCATGCCCGCGAGGTTCTGCAAATTCTGACTGACAAAATTGGCTATGTGGGTTTCCACTTGGCTCAACGGCTGCCCCTGAAAATTTGGATTATGAATTAACTTCTGGATAAAACTGTTTACCATCTTCATACAGTCTGACAATATCCGATATTCTGGCAATTCATTTTCTGTTTTCCTTTGCGGATTATGGGCCATTACAAATATGGGCAATGGAAAATCCAATTCGACTTATCCGGAGAACCGCAAACAGCCGGTCTTTCCATACACTGGATATCCGTATTTTTTCCCATCCATGGAGCTACCCAAACTGGGAAGGAGCATTTTCCACACCGGCATCCGCAAATTATTTTATCATCCATGGGAAAAAAATAATGGGCATGATCACCTCCAGAATTATGGAAAACGGCCGGCATGAACCCTCCCATGCCGAACTGGATAAAATTGGTATCCTTCCCTCCTTCCGGAACCGTGGTCTGGGCAGGCTGGCCATGGAAGCATTCCACCAAATTCTGAAAAACCGGAATATCCAATGGGTTTATCTGGAGGTCTCCTCCCGGAATCTTCCGGCAGTGGCTTTATACAGGAAAGTGGGCTATGAGATATACCGGGAAAGAAAAAAATACTATCCGGATGGCAGCAACGCACTTTGCATGAAAAAAACTATACAAAACATAGTATAGTTGTTGACAGATTATGTCACATCTTTAAAAGGCTACAGTTCTTTGCGGGAAAGGGACTATGGAAAAAATTCATGTAAAACAACCGCAAAGTGCTTTATGGATGGAAATGGCCCAGTGGATGGGCGGTTCTGTAATGGAAATGGCTCTCCAGAAAGGGAATGTCGCCTTAATCCGGCGTGCATTTCTGGCCGATGAAAGTGAACCGATCACGGAGAGCGAACGCCGCACTATTGAAGCCATGCACCGGTTCTGGGTATAGTTTTTATACCCAGAACTGCACATAATAATGTGACAATAGTAAAACCCCCAAAAAAGAAAAACCAGACAGTAAAAGCCGCGTCCTGGGTGGGAGCCACTCTGGATGGGAAAATCAGGTTCAGGATAAAAAACAGAAAAATGAGGCCGGAAATAAGCACACGGATTCCCATTTGTATCCGGTTCATTTTTTCGTTGGGATTTTCCACCATAAGACGATGCACCCCACTGGCAAATAAAACCCCTATGAAGAAAAACATAATTAAAAGGTCATTCGTATACAAACCATGATAGTCAGAAAAGTCCCGCACATTAATATGGAACCCCCTCCAGGGCTGCATCAGAAGAAACCAAAGCAGAAAAGGCATCCCCAGAAAAACCCTTTCCCAGATATTCTGGCGGAAATATTTCCGGAGAAATTCACCGTACAGTTTTTTTGCCATCCTGGTGATACCCAGAAGATTCCATACAAAAAAATTTTCCATTAGTTGTTTTCCCCTTTCGGCAAACCCGCAATAATATCCCGTTTGCGACGCATCCCTGTTTTCAGAATGGGATTGCCGGTCGCTGGCGGAATCCTCATAGGTAAATTTTTCCTGTGGAATATATTTTTCTGTCCGGATATAATAAATCTGAGCATGGTCTCCTCCGTTTTTTCCGCCGATGTGAGACGTTAAGCCAGTATAATTTCAGGACGGCAATAAAAAAACGGGTTTTAGTTTCTGCCCACCTGATTTATGAGAGAACCCAGCATGGAGTCATGGGTGGTAATGGATTTCTGGTTGGCTTCATACTGCCTTTGCAACTCAATCATATCCACCATTTCCCGGACCACATTCACATTGGATGTTTCCAGAAAGCCCTGCAAGATTTCCGGCGGGTTTTCCTTATTCACAAAAGGCCGCATATCCCCGGATTCCGGTGTGGTATTATAAAAGGAATCGCCTTCCTTTTCCAGATGCCGGGGATAATCCACTGTCCGGATCTGGAGTTTATCCAGAAGGACAGGGTTTTTCCAGTCATTCATGTCTTTACCGTGATAATTTGCCGGATCGTTTCCAATTTCGGCATTGATCCAGACTTCCCCGTTTTCTTTGACAATATAATTATACCGGTTCACCTGTATCACACCTTTTTCCCCCAGTAGTGGAAAACCCTGGTGATTCACCAGATGACCATCTTTATTCAGCATAAAGGCACCATTGCGACTCAATCTGGCTCCCCGGTTTGTCTGGAGCACAAAAAAACCTTCCCCATTCAGGGCAAGGTCAGAATCCCGGTCTGTTTTTTTTACCGCACCCTGCGTAAACCGGGTATAGATTTCATTGACTTCCACTCCGGTACCCAGTTTTCCCACCAGAGGGGATACATCAAAACTCCCCATGGGGGTCCAGCCCACTCCATCGTCATTGGTACGGTGCAGAAGCATCTCCGGAAAGGATTTAAAGATAACGGAATCTTTTTTAAAGGCAGTCTGGTCCACATTAGCCAGGTTGTTCGCAGTCACGTCCATCTTTGCCTGCAGGGATGTCATTCCGGATGCTCCGGTATAAAGACCTCTGATCATGGTTTTTTATCGTATGAAAGGAAAGTTTCCCTTAACAGTTTTCCGATAATAAGGTAAGGCATGATAAAGAAAGTTGGATATTATATTTCCCTGGGAGCAGGCAACAACCAGTACCCATTGATAAAAGCGGCCAAACAGAAAGGTTTTTCTGTCATTGGGGTGGATACGGATGAAATGGCTCCCGGCTTCAATGAATGCGATATCCGCATACAGGAATCCATATTCAATTACAGAAAAATTTATTTTAAGATCAGCATGGCCCTGATGCAGGAATCGGTGATTGGCGGGTTTTCCGCCAGTTTTGGGAACGCTCTTTTAAGCTGGTCTTTTCTGGCAGAACGTTTCAAGCTGAATGGTCTATCCCGAACCCAGACAGAATCCCTCATTGATAAGGTGAGCGTGAGGGATAAAATATCCAGGAACCCGGATAAAGAAAATTCTTTATTCCGCCAGCCGGCTTATCTGCCACTGGTGGAAAACATACATAAGGAAGAAATTGACAACCTTAATTATCCTCTGATTATCAAAAACCGATGGGGTTATGGGAAAAAAAATATTTTCCGGATGAATGATTACAACCAGATAAAAAGGTTTCTTACTAAAAAAAATCTGAAAGAACTCCAGATGGATCCCGTTTCCATTCTGATTGAAGAAGAAATCCTGGGCGATGAAATTACCGTCACCGGCATGGTGGAGGAATATAAATACCAGCTCATTATTATAACAGATAAAAAAACCACGGATTATCCTCCGTTTGTGGAACAAGAGCATTTTTTCCCCTCCAAATATCTGGGTATGAAAGAAGACCTGGAAAAAATCCACCAGAGCCTGGTGGAAATTCTGGATATACCGTTTGGACCAGTGGTGAGTGAGTTTAAAATCCGGGACGGAATTCCTTATCTCATTGAGATTTCCCCGCAGATTCCCGGGGAATACATTGCCCGCTTTATGATACCGCGTGCCCTCAACTATGATTTATACGCTGCCGTGGTGGACAATACCACCGGCGGTAAAATCCCCTCATCGCCCATGATGAAACCCAAATTTATTCCGGAAAAAAATGTCCGCGTAGAGTATTTTCTGGAAGGGGTTTCCACAGAAGAATGGGAAAAACGTATGCACCGTGCTGATTTTGGGAAAATACTCAATGAAAATCCCCATTTCCCGCCCCGTAATAACCTGGACCGCTTTGGGGTGATGGGCTTTGTGGAAAACATTCCCAAAGTTAAAAATTAGAAAAATTCTAAAAGATAAGCTTGACGGGTGGTTTTTTCTTACGATATTTGTCAATGAAGTTATTCACCCGCTATAATGACCTGTCCAGAAAAATTCTTCTGCTGCTGGAATTTATTAAACCTTTTATCCGCATCATTTTTATGGTGGCCATTCTGGCACTCACCACAAAAGAGGGTAAGGATAATTCCGCCCTATGGGTTACCATAGGAATAACATTTGTTCTGAATATCGCAGTGTGGCTGGGGGTTATATTCCATAAGCAATTTGTCCACCTGAAGATCCTCTCATACGTATCCATTTCCCTCTGCCTCACCATTTTCTCCGTTATCGTGATTACCACGGGCGGGATAAAAAGTGAATTTTATCTGGCCTTTTTATTCTACACAGCATTGATCCCGTTTTTCCAATTGGGTTACCACCTCTATGAGCAGGTACTCACCGGTATTGCGATATCGGCCAATTATAACGCCATCATCTTTTTTATCGGTTATGGGGAATCCGGAGAAACCCTGGTTATCCGGAATTTCTTTTTATTTTTTCTGATCATCGTTTCCGGAATAGCGGGCAGTATCCTGACCTCCCAGGAAAACAAATTAATAGAATTGAACACGGAGATGAATGACAAGAACAAACAATTAAATGATAAAAATGAAATTGTCCAGAGATCCCTGTCAGAAGTGGAACGATTAAAAGAACAGCAGGACGGAGATTATTTCCTTATCTCTCTTCTCACGGATACGCTGAATAATATCAATAAAGCCGCCAATGAGAACGTAAAAGTGGATATGATTATCCGGGAGAAAAAAAAATTCAAATTCCGAAAATGGGAAAAAGAAATTGGCGGGGATATGGCCATGGCATATACCATTCGCCTGCGTGGAAAGCCTTACACCATGTTCCTGAACGCAGACGCCATGGGTAAATCCATCCAAGGAGCGGGCGGAGTGCTGGTGATGGGTTCCATTCTTAAATTTTTAACAGAAAGAACTCTGGATACCTCCTCCAAGAAATCCAGATTGTATCCGGAAAAATGGCTCCGGGATGCTTTTGTGGAGCTCCAGCGGGTGTTTGAATCCTTTAATGGCTCCATGCTCATGTCCCTGGTTCTGGGACTGGTGGACGAGCAAACTGGCGTCCTTTATTTTATGAATGCGGAACATCCCTGGTGTATTCTCTATCGGGACGGGAAGGCATTGTTTCTTGAGAAGGAATTAATTTTTCATAAAATTGGAACCCAGGGTGTCCAGAATCAACTATGGGTACAGGTACACCAGCTCAAGCCGGGGGACACTGTCTTCATTGGATCGGATGGACGGGATGATCTGGTCATTGCCTATGATGAAAAAGGCCAGAGAATCATCAACGAAGATGAATATGAAATTTTAAAGAGGGTGGAAGAAGCCGGCGGAAATCTTGCAAAGGTGGAACAACAGATTGAAAGGAATGGGCTTTTTACGGACGATTTTTCCATGATTCGATTGTTCTGGAATAAAAAACCGGAACCACTCCGGACAAATTCAGAATTGACCAGACTGATGAAAAACGTAGAAAAGGCCCTGTCCATGGAAAACTTTGACGTGGCCCACCAGTTTCTGGAAAAAGCATATAAAATGGACAGATACCATCTGCCCGTGGTCAAAGAACTGATACAAATTTTTATGCGGAAAAGAAATTATGCAAAGGCTCTGTATTTTGCGGAAAAACACCTTGCGTTTGATCCCTTTGACAGTAAATACCTGTATCTGGCATCCTATTGTGCAAAGATAAACCGGAATATAAAAAAGGCCATGGACTATGGGGAAAGACTTCGGCTGCGGGATTACAGAAATGTGAAAAACCTGGTGAACCTGGCTGATATCTATCTGCAGGCAGGGCGGAAAAACAGGGCAGAGGCTATGATGGAAGAAGCGGAAAAGTATGAACCGCAGAACCGCTACTCCCGGCATCTGAAAAAAATAGTAATGGGTTAAAACCTCCGGTCACCAATTCCAAACACAAATTCAAAATTATCCGCCTTGGAATGATTGCGGAACCATCCCCGGCCGGAATCCCATTCCAGACGCTTGGCCATATAAATACGGATGGGCAGGACGGGAATCTGCAAGCGGAAACCAAATCCCCAACTGTAACGGAAATAATCCATACTCATGGTACGCATGCTCAACCGGGAATCATAAACGCTTTTCTTGAAATCACTGGTGACAGATTCATCCAACTGGTATTCATTGGGGTTTGTATACAGGGCACCGGCGTCAAAAAAGAGAACCAGCCAGAAGACGGAAGGCTCCACGGGAATCCGGAGTTCTGATCCGTACAGAATCCGATGGCTTCCTCCCTGCCTCCACGCATCCGGAAAGTAAAAATCATAAAGATTCCAGCCACGGAGGGATTCATAGCCTCCGATGAGCAGACGGTCAATGTCTTCCAGATATGGGTTTTCCTCACTGTCCTGATCTTTCCAGACCGGAGCAGTCAAATGGGTAAAACTCATGGAGACCCGGTGTTCCAGAACAACCCGCCACCGTCGCAGAATATTCTTCCGGATCATGTTAAAAAAGGTGTAATCAAAAACCCACCAGTAGAAGCTGGCCATGGGATCATACCGGTTATAGTGGTCATCCCCACCAAATATCCCTCCCACAGTGTCAATATGGAAGTCAAAATAAAGCCCGGATGTGGGGTTGAACGCATTGTCCAGATTATCATAATAAATACCGTTGGTGAACTTATTCTTCAACTGCCATTCCAGTGCCACCCTGCGGTAAACAGAGTCGGATACCATGCTGGAGGGGTTGGTGGACCTGGAAATCATGGGGCTGAAACGGTGGTAGTGTCCCCAGTTCACAAAAAGCCGGTGTCCAATACCCACCGTAAATCCCACCGATTCGCTTTCATAGTAGGCCATCTCATCGCTGTCAGAAATGTCGATGGAATATGTCTGGATTAAACTGTTCATGTAAAAAAGACTCAGGGTGAGAGACCATGGCTTATCAAATATCCAGGGTTCTCTCCAGCTTGTTTCAATGGCGGTGCGACTGGGACCAAATTCCACTCTTCCGGAAATCCTCTGGCCAGTACCGTTCAGGTTATTTTCCGATACCTCTGTAAAAATGGAAAAACCGGTCTGGGTACTGTAACCTCCCCCCAGACTGATGGAGCCGGTGGGTTGCTCTTCCACATCCACAATCAAATTGATTTTCCCTTCTGTGGTTCCCGCCCGTCCGTCAATATTGACGTTTTTGAAAAATCCCAGGTTAAACACTCTCTGGCGGGATCTTTCCACCTTGGCGGAGTTGAAAAGCTCTCCTTCATTGATTAGTAATTCGCGACGGATTACCTTATCCATGGTCTTTTTATTGCCTTTGACAATTATATTTTCAATATATCCTTTGTCCCCTTCCGCGATGACAAATCTGGTGTGAAGAAATTTCCTGCCTTCCAGCTCCGGAGTTTCCACCAGAATTTTCCGCAGTTTTTGGATATTATAATAATCTATTCCTTCTTTTTCCTTTTCCTTCTGGATTGCAGAATTGGCCTTTTCATCTAGATCCGTTTTTGTCAGGAGAATGGTGGTTCTTTCCGGTATCACCCGTGTAAATATATAACCTTCTTTGGAATACATGGTATTGATGGTTCCCCTGTCCCGCATGTATTTCCCATAGTCAAAAACATCCCCAATCTGCCCCTGCGTATACTCAAAATAATACTCCAGCTTATCCATTTCAAAAAGCGGAATGGGCTTATTGTCTTTGTCTTTTCTGTATGGATTCAGAAATTTATCATCCCATGTAATATCGTACCCATTGTAAAAATATTGATCCCCTTCACTAACCTTATAGTTAATGACAATAACTCTTTCATCCTTCTTCTTTGGGTTTTTCCAGCGGATGTCCCAGCGGGCTTCTTCCAGACTCGCATCCAGATATCCCTGGGTCTTATAATAATCTTCAATGGTTGTTTTATCTTTTTCAAATATGTATTCTTTAAACGTACCATCGTCAATGAAGCCCTCTTCTTCCAGCTCCATAATGGACATAATATCTTCCGCATCCAGCGAGTGCACCCCAATCAGGTTGATTTTTGATATCTTAACATTCTCCCCTTCGTCAATCAAAAATACAACCCGCAGGGAGTTCAGCTTTTCATCGATGATTTCCTTACGGATTTTCACTATCGCATTGAAAAGGCCCTCTTCCTGGTATCTGGAAAGGATGATCTGCATGGATTCATTTTCTTTTTTATCGCTGTATACTTCCCCCTCTTTTACGGTCACAGCTTCCAGCATTTCCTGTTCATTGATTTCAGAGAGTCCTTGGAATTTTACCTCCCGAACGATGGGTCTTTCAATCACAATAAAATATAGGGCAACCCCATCCTTGTAGGATTTGGCCTCCACATGAATATCAGAGAAAAAACCATGGTTATAAATATTTTTTGTGGCGGCATTGATTGCGGAGAGGGATAATTTATCTCCCACCTTTATTCCAATGAGATCATAGAGATCTGCGTCAGAAACATTCAGATTCCCTTTAAAATCAATGAGAGTTACGGTTTTGCTAATATACTGCTCCGGCTTACCCAGTGCGGACTGGATCTGTACCACGGAATAAATAATGGCACCCACAGTAAAAACCGCAGTAATGGATGTATAGAAAGACTTGATCCCTATTCGGGAAAAAATAGATTTCTTCATTTTGAAGCTTCACATCGTAAAAGTCTGACCTATTGTCAACCATAAGCGGGATTTAATCCAAACGGATCGCCATTTAGAAAGGTTGACAGACTGACTCCAGATGCAGATATACTATCCAAGGATAATGCAATATTATGGATTTTAAAAACATGAAAGATATTTTTGGGCAAATGAAAGAAGCCCAGAAAACCGCAATAGAAATGCAGAAGAAGCTGGCCGGCATGAGGATTACAGCAGAAACCGGTGGCGGAACCGTAAAGGCCATTGTGGACGGGGAAGCCCTTCTGGTGGATTTAATTATTGATCCGGAACTTCTGGATGCGGAAGAGCTAAAAGTCCTTCCCAAATTGATCAAAAAAGCCATTACGGAAGCCCAGAAAAAAGCGAAGGATGAGGTGGCCACCCAGATAAAAACCATGGCCTTGGGCGGAATGAATTTTTCCTGACAACGCGGTGAGGCTTGAATAATCTGCTGAAAAGAACCACCGAATCCATCACTTCCCTGCCCGGGATTGGTCACAAATCGGCGGTGCGGATAGCATACCATCTGCTGAAACGCAGAGGGGATGAATTCCAGAGCTTCATCCAGTCACTGATAGATTTCCGTGAAAATACGGAGTTTTGTCCCATCTGCGGATCCCTCAAAGATAAAGGTATTCCCTGTGAATTCTGCGATAATCCAGCCCGGGATAAAACCCGCATCTGCGTGGTGGAACAGCCCACCGATGTGTATGTGATTGAAAATACCCGCGACTATCATGGACTGTACCATGTCCTGATGGGGGTGCTCTCACCGCTGGAAGGGGTGGGACCGGAGGACATCCGTATCCGGGAACTCATGGAGAGGGTGGAAAAATCCGACCATCTGGAAGAAATCATCATTGCCACCAATCCGGACATAGAGGGGAACGCCACCGCCCATTATCTTCATGAGGTTTTCCGGGACCGGGCTACGGTCACACGCATTGCCAGTGGCCTGGGGATTGGCTCCCAACTGGATTATGCAGACACCGGCGTGGTTTCCCAGGCATTCCGCTCCCGCATATCCATGGGCTGATTTTATATTTCTTGACTGTCCCTCTTTAAAAGACAGTTACGATCATGCATTCTGTATTTTCCGTTAACAACCTGCTACGAAGCATGGATATGGCCATTGCCGGTTCCAAAAATATTCTGGAATATTCTTTATCCGCCATGAGTGGTAATAAAGTTACCTTTGCCCGTGCTTTGCGGAAAACCTTTGAGGACCTGGGTGCCACCTATATCAAACTGGGACAGTTCATCGCGTCCAGCCCCAGCCTGTTTCCCAGAGAATTTGTGGATGAATTCCAGATGTGCCTGGACAATGTGGCCCCCCTGCCCTTTGAAAAAATAAGAAAAATCGTGGAAGAGGAGCTGGGAGATTCCCTGGAAAACCTGTTCCTCTCCGTGGAACCCTCCCCCATGGCCTCTGCCTCCATCGCCCAGGTGCATGAAGCCAAATTGAAAGACGGCACAGACGTGGTCATCAAAGTGCAGCGTCCCGATGTGGCAGGCAAAATGGAGGCCGATATTCAGTTTTTGCATTTTGGATCTTCTTTGATGGAGAAAATCAACCCGGAATTTTCCCGTACTTCCCTGACGGCCATTCTGGAGGATTTCCACAAGATATTAAAGGAAGAAATTGATTTTATCCAGGAAGGGAAAAATATTGAGGAGTTTGGCCGCTTTCTGGATGATATGGAAGAATCCATGGTGAGCGTCCCCACGGTCTACTGGGAGAAAACCACCCGGAAAGTGCTGACCATGGAGCGTTTTTTTGGAGTTCCCCTGACCGATCTGGAAGCCATCAAAGAGGTGACAGACACCCCGGAAGAAACCCTCCTGCGGGCTTTGAATGTATGGTATGCGTCCATCCACCAGTGCGGATTTTTTCACGGGGATGTCCATGCGGGAAATCTGATGGTTCTGGAAGACGGGAGAGTGGGATTTATTGACTTTGGCATTGTGGGAAGATTTTCTGAAGAGGTCTGGAATGGGCTCATCTCCATGATGCAGGCCATGACGGTCCGGGATTTTACCCTCCTGGCACGGGCATTGACACAGGTGGGGGCCACCCGGGAGGATGTGATTATTGAATCCTTCGCGAAAGATCTGGAGAATGTCTTTGATAGACTGTCCCCGGAGAAGCTCTTTTCCCTGAGCGAAATGGAACTGAACGGAATCATGCTGGATGTGGCGGAGGTCAGTGAAAAGCACGGCATTCGTTTTCCCCGGAGTTTTGCCCTATTGATGAAACAGATGCTGTACTTTGACCGGTATGTGCGTCTGCTGGCTCCGGAAATGGATATCCTGCACGACCGGCGCATCGCGTCGCTTAATGTACCGGCGGGTTAGCATCCTTCTGTTCCGGATTCCGGCCTGAATTCTGACCAAAATTATCATATTTGAGGGTTTCCTCAATCAGTTTGGTTTCAATGTTCAGCTCCTGGACGTCGTTATCAATCAGCTTCTGGTAGTATTCCTCATAGGCATTTTTCAATAAATCCAGAGTGGAACTCACCTTTTCCAGGCTTGCGGACAGATCCGCCGGATTATCGCTGGAGCTTTCCAGAAATTGGTATTTTTCCAGCAGCTTTACGGTGGCGTCCGGATAGTATTGCAGAAACTGCCGGTAACGATTCACATCGTTAGGGTCTTTCTCAAAATTCAGAATAATTTTATCAATATTGGCCGATATGGAGGATATTTTTGTTTTTACCTCCGGATTTTTTATCGTGGTCGCCATTTTTTTCACCTGCACGCCGATGGCTTTGAGTCTCTCAATGTGTTTTTTGATAAATTCTGCCTGGTTTTTGGAATCAAACTTCCCAATGAACAAATTAGAGTCATACTTTTTTTTCTGCCATTTCCGGAAATGATAGAACGGGCTGAACGGATAATGGAAATCCTTTTTAAAGAGAATAAAAATCACAGCCAGAGTAAAATTCACCAGATGGATTCCCACCCCTGTTATCAATAGCGGATACCATATCCAACTGTATACGGAACTCTGGCGATAGGAATGAATCCAGAAATAGTAAACTACCAGAAAAATCTGGAACAGAAATGCTTCTTTTGCCTGTCCCCGTGCGAAAGGCTTGTTCCTCATGAAAAGTAGCAGAATCCAGGGCGTCACCAGATTATAAATCCCGGCCGTCTCCAGAACCGGTGAAAACCCGGCGATAATATACGTAATAAAAGTGGACGCATGGGAAAGAATGGCCCATCGCCTTTCTCCGGGATTTAATTCCAACTCATTATTTTCCGGTGCTTTGATCTCCATATTTCCCCCTTAATCAGATAAAAAGAATACGGAACGCTAAATTCCTTTGCATGAAGCGTCAACGATTTTATGACAACCCTCAGATTTATTGGATTAACCCATCGAACGGGAGAAAAAACCGGAGAAAACGTGGATAAACAAAAAAATATTTGATCGCATGGGAAACATCTGCCAAACGGTACTGTAAATAACCGTCCATCCGGAGAGAGGCAATGAAAGACACAAATCCAGAAAATATAAAAAACAACAGTATAAAAAAGCCCAATAAAATCATAGAAACCGCAAAAAAAACCATAGCGGATATCCAGAGCGATGAAGATGTTCTCACCAATGCGTTCATGACGTATTTCCGGAAATTTGTCCGCAACATGGTAGCATCCGGAAAAAAATTCATGCGGGATGATTCCATGTTACGGGCCACCTCCATCAGTTATGCTCTCATCGTGAGTTTTGTGCCCGCCCTGGTGGTACTGTTACTGGTGGGGGCCAAGGTCATTAACACAGATGAATACTTCAGCATGGCCAAGGAATTCACCCGGAAAAACGGAATCCCCTTGGATCTGGATCCATACATAAACATTATTAAGGAATTACTCCAGAACGCTACCGCCATTGGAGGGGTGGGTTTTCTGGTTATGCTGTTTTCCGCCACCGGGGTTCTGCGTAATGTGGAAGAATCCCTGAATACCATCTGGCGGGTACACCGCCCGCGTCCCATGCTCCAGAAAATTTCCGGATTTTTAATGGCCATGATTTTCGGGCCGGTTTTGCTGACCATCGGCATTTCCTATGCACAGCTTTTATTAAACCAGTTTGCTTCCCCGGATCTTTATAAAATCAAAACATTTGCAACAGAAACCATAGCCCTGGGGGATAAAGGAGTTTATGCAACATTGAATAAAAACGGCCGATGGGTGGACACGGATCTGGTGGAAAAAATCAATTTTGATTACCAGAACCAGAATGTGGTCATCAATTCCGCCACCAATGAGATTATCCTGCCGGGAAAAGACAGCCCCATCCGGGGAAAAATGGAACTGGCTTCACCGGCCACGCTGAAGACCGCTGCATACCATGACATGGATATTATGGGCAACCGGTGGTATGTGATTACCAGCGAGGGCACTCTGATCAAATCCTATGACTCCGGGGAAACCTGGATGGTCACCCATTTTCAACGGGAGGAATTGAATTTTCTTTTTCCGGTGAAATTCCAGCGTATACGGATGTTCAACAACCAGAATGGAATCATCGTCGGTTCCGGGGGTTTAGTGTTGTATACCGATAACGGTGGGGATTCCTGGATGCCCTCTTACATTAAAGGAGTTAATGCGGATTTCCTGAGTCTGTCCAAAGTGGGTCAGGAAGCCGGAGTTTATGGTATCATTGGAACGGGCAACTCTGCGTATCTTACCAGGGATTATGGACGAACCTGGTTGGAATGGGAGTCGGTGAAAGCGGCCAATCCGGAAACAAAAGCGGATCTGATGGGGATATCCCTGGAAGGCAATACCGGCTGGATTGTGGGACGTTCCGGGACTCTGTTGCACACCCAGGACGGCGGGATCACCTGGGAAAGAAAAAACATGTCCAAGGACCGGGACTTCCGGGACGTGAAAACCGTCAACGGAGATCTTGCCATTATGATCGGGGATAACGGGGATATCCGCTATTCCAACCGCACGGTAGATGGAAAAATCCAATGGCTGAACCTCTCCTCCCCTAGCTCCGAGGATTTGTATGATATTGAATACAATGATGCTACCGGAAAGTTTTTCATTGTGGGGTCCAGCTATAATATTGTTTCCAACTACAAACCCATCAAAGACCAGAAATCTTCCCTGAAATTCACTGTGATAAAAAGCTCTCCCATCTGGCGAAGTCTGATCTCCGCAGTGGGGAATGTGATCCTGCCCTTTGCCGTGATCTGGGTTCTGTTTTTTGTGACGTACAAAGTCATTCCCAACACTTATGTGAGCAATAAAGCGGCCAGCATTGGTGCGGCAGCGACTTCCTTTTCCTGGGTAATTTTCCTGCTGTTTTTTAAACTATATGCATCTTCCTTTTCCAAAGGAACGTTCGCCGTCTATGGAACTCTGGCAGCCATTCCCCTGCTCCTTCTGCTGGTGAATACTTCTGCTATGATCATGCTCTTTGGAGCGGAAATTGCGTTTTTTGTCCAATTCCCCATGATGATCCGCTTATCCAGGAAAAAACTGGCAGATGAAGAAGAAAAACGACAGATATGGTATGGAATAAAAATACTGCATGCCCTGGCAATAGCATTCCAGTCCGGAAAAGGTCCCGTGAAGGAAGCGGAGCTCTTGAAAATCACCAATTCCGACCAGGAAGAATTTATGCTGATCATCAATAAGTTTAAAAACCGGGGATACGTCACCCAATCCGAAGAAAGAAATACCTGGCTTCTGGCCAAAGATCCGGATTTAATGGAGATGGAAGATATTATTTCTGATATGGATCCCTCTGATTATGATATTCTGGGATATGACGGGAAAGATGTTTTCATGAAGGAAATCCGCAAATATTTTGATGAGGTCAAAACATCCAGAAACCAGATTTTTGGAAAAGTAACCTTGGGGAGTATCCTGAAATCTGTCAGTGAAAAATGATATGGCCACGGAAGCAACCATTCTATGTGTGGAGGATGATGAAGACATCCGCTTTCTGATTGAGAGAGCCCTCAAGCGGTATTTTACCACCGTACTCCTCGCAGAAAACGGGGAGGAAGGGTATAGGGTTTACCGTGAGAAGAAACCGGACATCATTCTTTCCGATATCCAGATGCCCATTCTGGACGGGATAGAGATGTCCCGTCGGATCAAGAAAGAAAATCCCCATATCCCCATTATTGTCACGTCTGCATATAATGAAGAAGTCCACCTGAACAATGCAAAAGCCATCGGCATAGAACGGTATGTGCGAAAACCTATTGTTATCAAAAACCTCATCGAAACCATCTATGAGGTCATGGGGAAAAAACCGGATTAGGCTTCTTCTTCCGGATGGACGGAAAAATATTTCGCATCCGGATGCTGGAACACGATGGCAGAAACCGACGCTTCCGGCTCCATCATAAAGCCTTCCGTCAGTTCCACCCCAATGGTTTCGTCCGGCTTCAGGTTATTCCAGATCACCTTCTGGTCTTCCAGATTGGGACAGGCGGGATAGCCAAAGGAATAGCGAAGACCAGCGTATGAATTCCGGAAAAGGTCTTTTTTCGCTGTCCCCGGTGCGTCCGGCCAGCCCCACATCGCCCGCATTTTCTGGTGTACCCACTCCGCCAGTCCTTCCGCCGATTCCATGGCCACAGACTGGAGCGTATGGGCCAGCAGATATTCCCCTTTTTCTTTCAGTTCTTTCACTTTTGCCCGGACCCCAAACCCGGCGGAGACCACAAACATACCCAGAAAATCGTCCAAGCCGGAATCTTTGGGTGCAATATAATCGGCCAGGGAAATTTCCCAACCCCAGGTCTGCCGGGGAAATTCCAGGGTGGTTAGTTTTTCTGTTTTGGTATCATTATAAAGGTGAATTTTATTGCCTTCGCTGCCTGCCCGGAAAAACCGGAAAACCCCCCGTCCTCCAAAGGGAGGCCCGGAGGAGAGAATCTCCATGGCTTTATCCACCACTTTTTTTAATTCCATTACTTTTGGGTCCCCGGATTCCAGGGCATTTTTCAGATTCCCTTTGTAACCCAGATGGTTTTTGTAGAGCATTCCGTCATTGATATAACCAAAGGCTTCCTCCAGCTCCCGGGAAGTGGCAACATCGGCAGGGAAAACATGGATCTTTAAATCCACCGGAGTTTTGGGGCCATAGTTATAGTCCATTACCCATTTGGTTCTTTCCAGGGTCTCCCGTTTTGCCGTGGCCGATGTAGGAGCATCCGGCAGCGGAGCATGGATACTCCAAATTTTTTCCATATCCGCACGCAGTTGGGGATCAGAAAAATGGTTCATCTGGGAAAGGCCGGTCATGGCATCTTTGGAATACACAATGGAACCGGCATATTCCGGCTGGATTTTATTTCTGGCAAAATTTTCAGAAAGGGCGGCCCCACCCACAAACAGAGGAACATGGATGCCGGCTTTGTTCATATCCGCCGCCGTGGATATCATCTGCTGGGCAGATTTCACCAGAAGACCGGAAAGCCCAATGTAATCCGGGTTATACTGATGGTATGCCTCAATAATTTTCTCCGGAGGAACTTTGATCCCCAGATCAATGACATCATAGCCGTTATTGGTCAGAATAATTTCCACCAGGTTCTTCCCAATATCATGGACATCCCCTTTCACGGTGGCCAGAAGCACCCTGGTTTTTTTACTGGTGTCCGCTTTTTCCATGAAGCCTTCCAGATACCCCACAGCGGCCTTCATGGTTTCCGCACTTTCCAGAACTTCCGCGACGATGAGTTTATTTTCGTTAAACAGCGTGCCCACTTGAGCCATTCCCTGCATCATGGGACCATTCACAATATCCAGAGGTTTCAGCCCGGAGGCAAGCAGTTTGTCCAAGGCGGGAATCAGACCTTCCTTGCTACCGTCCAGTATATCCTGGAAAACCACTTTTTCCGGCGGCCAGTCCCGGCGTTCATCCAGAGAAGCAACATCATCTTTTTTATCTTTATAAAAATTCGCAAACGCAGTGAGGGCGTCCCTGTATTCTTCCCGGGTATGAAAAATTAATCTTTCCGCCAGGTTTTTTTCATCCTCCGGAATGGACGCATAGCGTTTGAGTTTTTCCGTGTTCACAATTGCACTGTCCAGGCCGTTCTTAACCGCATGATAGAGAAAAACAGAATTGAGCACTTCCCTGCCCGCCCCCGGCAAGCCAAAGGAAACATTGGAAACCCCCATGGTGCTTTTTACGTTGGGATATTTTTCTTTTATTCGCCGCAACCCTTCTATGGTAGCCGCAGAAGATCCAATGTATTTCTCATCCCCAGTGCCAATGGGGAATACCAGCGGATCAAAATATATATCCGTTTCCGGAAAATGAAATTCCTCCGTTAACATCCGGTAAGATCTTTCCGCAATGGCCAGCTTGCGCTCCGGGGTCAAAGCCATCCCGCTTTCCGGGTCCTCGTCAATGGTGCCCACCACCAGGGCGGCACCGTATTGCCGGGCAAGCGGAACAATCTCATCAAATCTTTTCCTGCCATCCTCCAGGTTGATGCTGTTGATAATGGCTTTTCCCTGTACCAGTTTGAGGGATTCTTCCATAACATTTTTATCCGTGGAATCTATCATCAGCGGGGCTTTTACTTTTTTCAGCAACACCGGCAGAAACGCCATCATATCCACCATCTCATCCCGATCCGGATTGGACAGACAGACATCAATGATATGAGCACCGGCTTTCACCTGTTTGCGGGCAATCTCCGCTCCTTCTTCCAGGCGGCCTTCAATGATCATATTCTTGAAATTGCGGGAACCAATCACGTTGGTGCGTTCAGCAATCAGGTAAGGCCGGTTTTGGGAATCCAGCTCCAGATAGTCAATTCCGGAAAGAAACGAAACCGGCTTCACATCAATTTTCCGGGGTGGGATGGAGGAAAAGGATTCCGCTATTTTCCGGATATGCTCCGGAGTGGTTCCGCAGCAACCCCCCACAATGTTCAGCCAGCCGTCCTGCCCAAATTCATGCAAAACAGAAGAGAGTTTCTCCGGAGTCTCATTATAATTACCGTCTTCATCCGGCAGACCGGCATTGGGCATGCAGGAAACGCAGGTATGGGAGATCTGGGACAAGGTGCGGATGTGATCCCGCATCTGGGAAGGACCTGTGGCACAGTTGATACCCACGGAAATGGGATGCAGATGCTCCACGGACGCCCAGAAGGATTCAATGCTCTGGCCGCCCAGCATGGTGCCGGTGGGTTCAATGGTGGCGGAAAGCATCACGGGAAACTGGATTTTATATTCATCCCGCAGTTGCATCACGGCGATGGCAGCCGCTTTTAAATTGAGAGTATCCTGTACTGTTTCAATGTACAATAAATCCACGCCGCCGTCAACGAGGCCCTTTGCCTGCGTATAATAGGCGGCCTTCATTTCATCAAAGGTGGCTCCCCCGGTCAGGGAAAGGGCTTTTGTGGTGGGGCCCATGGAACCGGCCACGAAGCGGGGTTTTTCCGATGTGGAATATTCATCCGCCATTTCCCGAGCCAGAGCCGCCCCCAGACGGGAAAGCTCATAGGCGGCATCCGCCAGATCGTATTCCGCCAAAACGATGGAAGTGGAACCGAATGTGTTGGTTTCTATGATATCCGCCCCGGCTTCCAGAAAACCCCTGTGGATCTTCTGAACAATATCCGGACGGGTTTTATTTAAGTATTCATTGCATCCTTCATATTGTTCACCGCCAAAATCCACAGCGGACAGGTTTTCTTTCTGAATGGATGTTCCCGTGGCTCCATCCAGAATCATTACTCTCTGGGAAGCCAGGTTTTTGAAAAGACGTATTCTCTCTGTTTCCGGATACATGGGAAAGACTGATTCAGCAACTCCCACCGTAAAGCGTTATGCCGGAGGATCAGTAGATATGATAACCAAAAGATAAACCATTAATAAACATTTTGACATTCTCTTTTTTATCCACCTGCCCGGTTTCCTGCGGCTGGTATCCGTATCCACCATGCAGTCCAATGAACCAGCGGTCATTGACATTATAAACCAGCTCCAATTCTGCGATCAGAATCCAGTTTGAATCATGGTTTTTATGATTCACTTCCTTTTCCGACATGGTCATACTGTCAAAATACCGATAGCTTATTCCATAGGAAGAGAAATTCATTCCGGAAGACAGGCCAATCCCTGCAGAAAAATCCCGGTACCGGTAAAAGGGAACCCGGAAAGTGGTCAGAACCAGATCACTGGACAGGTACTGCAAGGGATCTTTAACAAAAAATTCAGTACGCCCCCCCCGGAGAGCCACCTGGTAAATATCCTGGAAATACCAGCTATAGGAAATCAAATCGCCCAAACCAACACTGGCAACCGATTTAAAATTGACCGAACCCGGAATCAATGTCATCTGTTCCAGAGAAAGTGTGTGTTTTTTGGGTTTGGAAAAAATATTCATGGTGGATATTCCATCGTCCTCCAGTTCACCCCGGAAGGAATTGATATAATCCACGGATTCCGAACGCCTCTGGTCATATTCCGGATCTTTGATTTTCTTTTGTGCAAACACAAAATGATTGATAACCAATAGAAAAAACGCCCCGGTGGCCATTTTCCCAAACATTTTTCTTTTCACGATATCTCAATACCAAATTAAATCCCCATTGTCAAAGAATTTTTTTATCATAAGTGAAAAATGAGCGAACGTAATAATTTATACTGGTATGCCCTGCAATGCGGCACCGGCCATGAGATGACCGCCCGAAGATGGTTTGCCCGTTTATTTCCAGAGTATGGCACCCTGCTCCCCCGGCGGATGCTCCATATCCGTAAAAGCGGAAAAACCCGGCTCCTCACAAAAGCCCTGTTTTCCGGCTACTTTTTCATGCATACAGAAACCCCTCTGGAAACCTACCGCACGCAGGAAATTCTCCGGAAGATCAACATCGGTCTTTACCCCATTGTATACAGAATCCTGGGCAGAAAGGATACAGAGACAATTACCCACGTCCATCCGGATGAAATGGATCTGATTCTGGAACTGACTGCCGGAGGCGAAGAAATCGGGCTCACGTCAATAGCAAGAGAAGGTAACATCTTCCGGGTTTTATCCGGCCCGCTCAAGGGAAAAGATGTCCTTATCAAAAAAATACACCCAAGGAAAAAGAGAATTACAGTGGAACTCAATCTCCTTGGGCAAAAGCACGTCATTAATCTGGGCGCCGATGTATTGATGGAACCCATAAGGTAGTCATTTTGTCGTTAGATGGCTTCTCCTCCGTTTTTCCCATCACTGATCCGGATTACGTTCTCCAGTGGCAGAACAAAGATCTTTCCATCTCCAATCTGTCCGGCTTCTTCTGAGCGTGCACCTTTGATGATAGCGTCAATGGCCGGCTTCACAAAAGCGTCATTCACAGCAATCTGGATCTCAATTTTATCAATCAAATTTGACTCGACCTCATGACCACGGAAGTACTGAATCATTCCTTTTTGCCTTCCATAACCGCTGGCATTGATGACAGTCAGACGGTAAATTTCCTGCT
>DYOA01000008.1:0-28577 GCA_020720785.1 Leptospira biflexa | reverse complement strand
CCGCCGATGGATTTGCCAAACGCCATATTATAACCAATGAGTACCCATTCCACCCCAATGACCCCCATGGCAATCAGGCTCATCAAAATGGTATTGAGCATATTTTTCTGCCGCACCATGCCTCCGTAAAAAAGGGCCAGGCCGGGAACCATCAACAGCACCAGTGCAGTGGAAACCAGCATCCAGGCGGTACGTCCGGAATCCAGCGAAGAGGCCGAATCCGATATCTTCTTTTCCACCTGGGCGGGAACCTCCGGCGGATTCTGCGTTTGTGCAGTGAGAACCCCTGCACTCCATTGAAGCAACAGCAAAACCAAAAGAATTTTCTTCATATTCGTCTCCATAGGCTGTAATGATATTTTCTGTTAATGCACAAATATCATGCCAAGCCTTTCCCATGCATAGCGATGATCCATTAGAAGAAATGTTGAGAAAATAAGCAAATTGATTAGAATGAAAAAGCTGGATTACCGCACCACGGAGAGAAAGTGATTTCCACCCTCATATTCCACATATTTCCGGAAGTCCAGAGGGGTTCCCGTTGGCAAATCTTTCCGCCGATTGGTGGCCGGCTGGGGAAGGGAATAGAACAGGGAATAGATTCCCACGGCGATAGATTCCGCATATATTTCCTTATGCCGCAGGATCCTCTGGACATCCCGGGCGGCATCCAAATGGGCAATTTCCAGATAAGCAGAAACGGCATTGATGTACGTGGGAACAACCCATGTAGAAATATAGGGTTTGGCAATCACCGGTAACTGCGTATATGTATCCACGGAATTGGCCAGAAATCCTTTCCGGATATACCTCATAATTTCTTTCCCGGAATAGTAATTATCCCCCCCATAGCCTTCCTGTCCGCCTTCCCGTCGCCATCGTTCCGGAATGGATTTTTCCCTTTCCCAGAAACTGCCTATGGGTTTAAAATGCCGGATATGCGGATAGTAAGCCGATCCTTTTTCCGGGGAGAGTGCTGCGTCAATCCATGATTCATCGTCCGCATAAACCCAGGTCACCCAATTCTGGCGGTAACCACGGTATTTGGACGGACGCATATCCGGTTCCAAGCCGGAGGATTGCATGGATCTTCCCACCAGATAAATCCAGGAATCAGTCATAAAAGACTGGAAGCCATCCTTCCCTGCGGAACGCATCCAATTCTGCCAGGGGGAGCCCAAAAAAGCATTCCGGATTTTTTTCCGCTGAACTGGGTTTCCATTAACAAAAGATATTGCCTGGGAGAAAGTATCATAACCGGGAGTAATGACCGCTGCCATTCCGCCATAGCGGGAAGGGGCCCCGGGGGTCAGGTGGAGGGACACCACCAGATGTGGCTTCATTGCGTTTATCCGAGAGACTGTCCCCATACGGCGTTCCCCGGTAACTTTATCTTCAAAATCGAACAGGCGGTAATCCGCGTTGACATCCAGATGATTGGCTGGATAATGTTCATAATAGTTTTCTTTTCTGGAAAGGAATATTTCCATGGACTCGGACGGCATTTCAGGATTGGGGGAATATTTTTTCAGAATCTGGTGGAATTTTTTTCTTCCGGAAGCAGAGTCCAGAAGATCCAGTTTTTCTTTGATTAATACAGCAATCCGGTAAACTTCTTCACTTTCCCAGTATCCATGCTTTTCCGCCCCGCCCCGATAACCCAGTATGCATTCCTGGATGAGAGGATCACATTTATCCCCATACATATTTTCCGGAAACAGATATTTTCCCCCATGTCCTGGGTCCAATACCACGGTAAAACCGCAATAAGCATGAGAGGAGAAGACTAAAAGAAAAACTGCGAATCCGGATCTGATCCAACCGGCTATCCGCAGTTTCACTCTGATTGCCTTTGTACAGACGGCACTATTCAGCAGATTTGCCAGGTCCCACTTTGTTCTCTACATCCGCAAGGTGGACTTCATAATCTTTCATAATTTTTTTCTCCTCGTCCTGATTTTTTGCCAGGGATCGGAGAATATCCACACCATGATAAATGGCCACCCGAAAGTGGCTGATGGAGTCAGAATACTTTTCACTTTTTTCCAGACCTTCCGCCATGGAAAGCTGTCCATAGGCCACCATCAAACGGATGCGGATTTTTGAAATAGTTTTTGTATGAGCGGAGTCCTGGGGTGCCATGCCGGAAACCTCCGATAGTTCCAAATCCACAAGCTGGTCCGCACATTTATCCAGAATCCCCTGGGCAAT
Organism: Leptospira biflexa; assembly: GCA_020720785.1. Lineage (GTDB taxonomy): Bacteria > Spirochaetota > Leptospiria > Turneriellales > DYLW01 > DYLW01. The sequence continues at coordinate 26,366 of DYOA01000008.1, read as the reverse complement.
CTTGCGGTATTTTTCAGCAAACTTGGCATAGAGAACGTTGATCTCTTCCCGATTTTTTTCCAATTGGCTGGAGGATTTCATATAATTTCTGCTATAAAGGGTTTTTATGGCTACTTTGTAATTATCCAATGAAGTTTTAAGGCTTTGCTTATCCCCGGCTTCCCCAAAATTTGCCACCGTTATTTTTAATCGGTAGATTTCTTTTTTGTTTTCTTCCTTCAGCCGGAATGCTTTATCCTTTGCGTGGTAAACATCCAGATATGTTCCCTGATTCTCGTTTTCCATTCCATTTTTTGGATTTTCTTCCTGGGCAAAAACCCCCCAGGAAAAAATGATTGCTGTGGAAAACACTAATATTTTCTTTTTCATATATTTCTCCCTTATATAATCCATATCCAAGTTTTGTTACGATTACTGGCTTTGCTGGCTGGTATCCACAGACATCATTTCACTCTGGCCATCAAAAACCACTCCCTCTTCAATTTCCAGACGGGTGGTTTTTATATTGCCAATAACTTTGGATCCGCTACGCAGTATAACCTTTTCTTCTGAAATAATATTTCCATTAATTTTTCCAGAGAAATCCACTTCCTTCGCATGGATATGGGCGTTCAAAACTGATGATGTAGCCACATCCAAAAAGGATTCGCTGTATATTTCTCCATCAAAATTTCCGGAAATCAGAAGCGGATCTTTATGCTTCAGGACGCCTTTAAAAACGCTTCCTTCCTGAAACTCCACATAATCCAGCTTCTTTTTTTTATCCTTAACCTGTGCCATATTACTTGGTGGTCATGGTAAAAACCCCGTCCCAATTTTCCGGCGGAGGAGTTTCCATGAAATGTTTACACCTATCCACATACAGACGGGACGGGCCATCCTTATCATCAATCTGAAGAGCAGAATTGAATAATTCCATGGCGGATGCGAACTGGCGATTTTTATACAATCCCAGACCGTTATTATACAATTCTACTACTTTTTTTTTAGATTCCGTTAACATATCTATTTGGCTTTTTTTGCCGGGGCTACTTTCTTGACCGGTTTTGCTGATTTTTCCATTTCTTTTGCGTTTTTCAGCTCTTCTTTTAGCTTCAGCGATTCCGCTTTCAGATCATCAATCTGTATTTTTAATTTTGCCATTTTATCATTTTTTTGCTTAATAGATAACTCTATCTGCTTTGCTGTTTTTTTCATATAAACATGTTTGGGTTTAAGATATAAAATTGCAAGAATTTTTTTCATTATTTTTCGTGGAATTCCGGTTATCCGTTGACGGAGTTTTTTCAATAAAATTTCTGGCATTCCTAATGAAAATATTTTATGGTCACAAAAAGAGGATAAAATCATCATCCTTCCCTATATTCTCTTCTCTTGGTTTTTTTTTCCTTCTGTATTCTGTTTTCTATTTTCTGGCATGGGTACAGGAAGATTCAGGTTTATATCGTGCTGTTCCCAAACTTTTCTTTGATGGAAAAAAAGTTTTCCCCACTTATGAAGAATTATCTCTTTCCAGTCTTCTTTCCCTTGAGGCAAATCCTGTTCCCGGTAATGGGGCAGAAAATACCGTAAAAAAATCTTTAGCAACGAATTACATTCTCAATAAAGAACATCTATCAGATTTCACAAAAAAAATGAATCTTCTGGAGAAGGGAAAAATTGACCATGTGCATATCCTCCACTGGGGTGATTCCATTATATGGGGAGACTGGGCCAGTGCCCGGCTTAAAAATCGGTTCCAGAAGGATTTTGGGGATGGTGGCCGCGGAATCATCCCCATTATGCCCGCACCAGCAGAAAAACTCCGGAATCATAATTCCCGCTCCGGGGGTTTTCTGAAATATTATATTCCTTTTGAGTCGTTTACCATGCCGGAAGATAAAAGGCTGGGGTTTCTGGGATATTCTTACTTACCATCTTCATCCAATGCGTATCTGGAATCCGAATACAACCAGGCCGACTGGCAGACCGTCCGGATTCTTTTCCGGAACGATAAAACAAGTCCCATGCAGAGCGGGTTTTATTATTCTGTGAATGGAGGTAAAAGCAAAACCATACCGCTTACCATCCCTTCCAGGGAATGCTTTGTACATACTTCTAATCTGAAAGATAATTATGCCAGTAATGCCAAATTGAATAAAGTTAAAATCTGGCCGATGGGTAAAGCCGGTAATATTCCCAACTGGGATATGGTTTCCCTGTATAACCGCCGGGGAGTTGTCTATTCCACTGTAGTACAGATGGGGCTGCACCAGGCATGGAACCTGATGATCCCGGAGAAAAATCTGGAATGCGGGCTGTCTGCATCCGGAGTGGATTTGATTCTGTTTCATTTTGGTGTGAATGAATCGGCCAGTATGCACCGTAATTATAAAGGGTTTACGGAGGCAAAATACCGTACGCAACTGGATCTTTGGTATGGGCGGATAAAACGCCACAGAAAAAACACTGCCATTCTTGTAGTTGGTCCTTATGAACGACTGGAAAAATCCGGAGGGGCATTGGCTCCCCATTCCTCTCATGAAAAGGTAATCCGGATACAGAAAGAGATGGCCTTAAAGCATGGCTTTGCCTATCTGGACACATATTCCCTCCTGGGCGGTGCCGGCCATGCCCGGAGAATGGTGGGGAAAAAACAGATATTATCTGATTATATACATCTTACTCCGGATGGTTCCCTCTATTTGGCGGATTTGATTTACGACACCATACAGAGGGAGTTATTTTCACAAAAATTTTCAGGAGGGAAGACGGTCATCCCGGAAAAAAACTCCGGCACCATGGGGAAAAAAACAGCAATCCAGTTTAACTCTATCAGATATTTTATCTTTTTCTTTTTTGTGATTTACGTCTCTCTGTTTCTCCTCCGGTGGCCTTATGCCCGCTTGCTCTTTCTTCTGGGGGCATCCTGGTATTTTTACGCATCCTGGATGCTGTGGCCACTTTCTTTGATTATTATTTCCAGTGTCATAGACTATTATGCCAGCCTGGGAATTTTCAAAGAACGGGATAGAAACAAATCCGGAAAAATCTATCTGATTTTTTCACTGGTTTCCAATTTGGGTCTGCTTGCATTTTTTAAATACCTGGGTTTTTTTACCCGGCTGGCCAATGAAGCCCTGGCCTTTATGGGGACAGGAAAGTCTCTTCCCGTTCTGGACGTACTGCTACCAGTGGGAATATCCTTTTACACATTCCAGACTCTTTCGTACACCATAGATGTGTACCGGGGAAAAATGCAGGTGGAAAAAAGTTTCTGGAAATTTTCCCTTTATGTTGCGTTTTTCCCTCAATTGGTGGCCGGTCCCATCGTGCGGGCAGGCCATTTTATTCCAGCCCTCAAGGATAAAATATATCACTTCGTGGCAAACCACCGGCTTTTTTATTATGGTGTTTTCTTCATTCTTCTGGGACTGGTCAAAAAAACCTCCGCAGACTGGATGGGGGCTAATCTGGTGGACAGGGTTTTTGATTCCCCGGGAATGTACACTGGATGGGAAACCCTGGCTGCATTTTACGGTTATGGACTCCAGATATACGGAGACTTTTCCGGATATTCTGATATTGCGATTGGCAGTGCCATGATTCTGGGATTTCATCTGACACTGAATTTCAATCGACCCTATTCCGCCCTGAGCATCTCCGATTTCTGGCGGAGATGGCATATCTCCCTGGGAAGCTGGATACGGGATTATCTGTATATCTCCCTGGGTGGCAACCGAAAGCAAGTCTATCTGAATCTGGCCATTACCATGTTTCTGGCCGGTCTATGGCATGGAGCAGGGCTGCAGTTTATTCTTTGGGGGATGTATCTGGGCTTTTTTTTAATGCTGGAACGTTCCCTGGGCATTTCAAAAATTCGTGCGTTTGAGATCAATCCGTGGAAAAAAACCATGATGATTTTTATCACACTGCATTTGATCCTTTTCAGCTGGATTATTTTCCGTTCCTCTTCCTGGGATCAATTTACCAGCATTCTGGCAAACCTGAATTGGGATAATCTATTCGGGAAAGGATTACATGCCTCCAATATCAATGCCGGCATACTGGGGATGCTTGTTTTTTTCTACGTTTACCAGCTCACCCCGCGTCGATGGAAAACATACCTGCGGGAAATCTTTGTGCATTTGCCATTTCACCACCGCCTGGCAATTACAGTGGGCGTTCTGGTATTTTTATACTCCATCCAGACAAGCGCAGTGGCTCCGTTCATCTATTTCCAGTTTTGAGAAAAATGGTGGCATATTTTTGTTGTCCGCCCGTGCTCGCAATTCTATTCTGACGGATGGGAAAACGGAATCATAAAATATGATTAAAAACATGATCCAGAAAAAAGGAAAAACAGCCTATCCTGGATTATCCTCCGGAAAACTGGCTTTTTTTCAGGAACAAGTCCACTATAGATCCCATCCGGCACATTCCGGAGATAATGCCATTAACACCGCAAATGAAATCCAGAGGCTTAACCGGGCTCTGACTTCCACAAAAATGGTTCTGAACCGGCTGATGGCTACCCTCTCCAGTTATAATAATCTGGCATCGGAGGATGCACGGATGATCATGGAAAGCCACCTACTCACCTTAAAAGACCCAATGTTTATCAACAACATGCAGGAGAAAATATCGCTGGGTATGCGGGCGGAAGAAGCCGTGAATCTGGTGGCCGATGAATACATTTCCGTTTTTTCCGGTATGGAGGAAGAAGTATTCCGGGATAAACGCCGGGACATTGAAGATATTAAAATACGTCTGTCCTCACAATTGGGAGCCAGCGTCCGCCAGGATCTTCCCCCGGGAACAGATATTGTCTGGGCAGTCACCCTGCGTCCACAGCAGGTGATCTATCTCCACAGAAAAGGAATCAGGGGAATCATTTTAAACAGGGCAGCGGAAAACTCCCATGAAATTATCCTCATGAAAGCCCTCCAGATTCCTTCCCTCTTTAATGTTCCCTATCGCCCCAGATTATCCAAGGGAGAAACCATTCCTGCCGCTCTGGACGCGGAAAAAGGTACCATCTATCTGAACCCGGAAGAAAAAATTCTGGAAGAAGTGGAAAGTCGCCGCATACATATCCAGGAAGAAATTGAGAGAAGAACGGACCAGAAAAAAATTATTCATACTGCTTCCGGAGAAGAAATAAAGATATCCATGAACCTGGATCTTCTGGAAGAATTAAAAGGCAGCAATCTGAACACCATCGCGGGGGTGGGGCTTTTCCGGACAGAGTTCCTGCTCCTGGCCAATCCGCATCTGAGCGAATACGAGCAGGTGGAATACTACACCCGGGTTTTTTCCTCCTTCCCGGAGGACGATGTGGTGATACGGCTTTTTGATATTGGCGGGGATAAAAATTTTTTCAAAACCGACCGGCAGTCGGATGAAAATTTTTTGGGGCTGAGATCCATTCGTTATCTGCTCAAGGATTCCGATCTATTGAAAACCCAAATCCGGGCCATATTGAAAGCAAACAAAGGGAACAATGCTGTCATCCTTCTTCCCATGATTTCCATTGTAGAGGAAGTAGAGAGAATCAGGGCCATTCTGACAGATAGCACAAAAGAATTGAATGTCCCCTATCCCCGTATTGGCGTTCTTGTGGAAACCCCCGCAGCCATTGACTTGATGCCTTTTATGAATCCATTGGTGGATTTTTATTCAGTGGGAACCAATGATCTGCTCCAGTATAACACAGCCGCAGACAGAACCATGAACCAACTTTCCTATATTTATCACCCCCTCCATGAAGGCCTCTGGAATTCACTGGAGAGAATTCTGGCAAATGCCCAGAAAACAGAAAATGGGAAAAAAATTCCTGTTTCTATCTGCGGGGAGCTGCCCTCAAGACCGGAATATCTTTCAATGGCTATTGGGCTGGGATACCGGAATTTTTCCATCCGGCCTTCCTTCATCTATAAAACCAAAGAGTTCATACAGAAAATAGACTCCCAAATGAGCAAATATCTCTTGGAGCAGATCCGTCGCCTGCCCACTCTATCCGCTCGTTCAGATTTTCTTCAGAAAAACTTTGATAAATTCATCCCTCCGGGTTAAAAAACAGGTGGATTTTCCGTATCTTCCGGGCTGATTCTTTTCAGAAAAATAATATTATTCTTTTCAGAGTAAACATTTTTATCATAAAAACCATCGGCAAAAAAACGGAATGCCTCCTGTATCGCGGAAAAACCATAGATACGGATAACATCATAGGAATTTCCCGGAAGCAGATATCCTTCTGATCCGGAAACCAGTCCGGATTTTTCTTTTGCAGCAGCACTTTCGGAAAGAATGGAATCCTTTTTGGCTTTCCAAGAGAGCTGGTGAAACCTGTGGTTCTTTTTTTCCAGAATAAACGAAACAAATTCTCTGTCAGCGATAGGCAAAACCCCGGTTATTTCCTTGAAAAATATTTTTTTATCAATAATAAATCCATACATCCGTGTGGATATTTCACGGAGGGATTTTTCTGCTTCATCCGGACTGGCGGCTTTTATCAAAAGGTAAAAATTACTATTCCCATTGTACTGTATGGGAACGTAATATCGCACCACTGAGGCCGATTGAAAATAACGGAGATTCCGGAAATATGCCATATTCTGTGACGGAATTTTACCCTCAACAAACACAGCATATTCCGATGAAATTTCGGATAAATCCACTGGACGTTCTTTTTCCACACATGCGGTTAATAATAAAATTGATGCAATCATTCCCCAAGTAAGTGTTTTTTTCATACCAACCCCTTTCATAATGCAATATCTTCTTTTTCTGCTTTTTTCATGATTTTCACCAGTTTCATCAGTTTTTCATTTTCTCTATCAATTTCCATCGCAGTATCAATCATTAATTTTGCCCGTTCAAAATTCCTTTTCACAATATACACATCCGCCAAATTAATCAGGTTTTTCAGCATTCTGGGCTCCCGTATTCTCAATCTTTCCCCGATTTTTGCTGCCTTTTCTGCATCCCCCGCCATTTTATGGCAATACGACGCAATGTACAGATATTCCGATTCCGCCGGACGCAAAAAGTTGAAGTCTTCCGCATAACGGGCCGCCTTTTTAAAATTATTCTTCTTTATGTATGCCCGGATTAACTCCTTCAGCACCTCGGATTCTTTGCGCTCCAAGCGATACGCCCGGCCCAGCTTGTGTATTGCTTTATCAATCTGGTTTTGCTTGACCAAGGTCCTGGCGGTGTAAATATATTCCATTACTTTTTTGTTGATCTCCTCTTCTTTGAAATCTGTGGAAGCTTCTTTATACGCAATCCGGATCATGGAGTAATCATCCATCAGCCTTCCTTTTTTCAGCACATTCTCAAAGATTCCTTCCAGATCCCCTTTGGCCGATTCAATACAACGAAGAATATGGGTTTCATCCTCATTGATGGTTTCCTTCCCATTCACGTCCGTCATCACAATGTCATCCTTACCGTCCGATCCCACCACAACAACATCTTTGGGATGCAACTGGAAGGTCTGCACATAAAGAGTACCCTTCATTCCGGTGGTCCCCAGCTTGCGGAATTCCAGTTCATCCTCTATAAATTTGGCCTTCCCGTTTCTGTATAAAATGGTAAATGGATGTTCCGCATTGATAAAATACAGGAGACCAGTCTCATCATCCACCAGACCCAGAACCAGGGAAATGAGCATGGAACCCTCGAATGTTTCAAAAACCTTGTGAAGCTCCACAAAAGAATTTTTCAGCCAATGTTCCGGATAATTTTCTTTCTCTGATGGAACGGTATGCGTCCTTTCTATAATAGTCTGGAAAACGGAACCCAGAACCAGAATCCCGCCGGCACCCTGCATGGATTTCCCCATGGCGTCCGCGTTCATAAAAACGGTAAAAGATTTTCCCCTCAGGTATATGGTATGGGCAGTACAGAGGTCCCCCCCGATTTCTTTTTCCCACTGCCGGAAAGAGAACTGCTTTTTCTGTCTGAGAAAAAAATTGACATGAACATACTTACTCCGCACATAATTGGAACTCAATGGTTCCAGAAGCAGACTTGTCAGAAAATAATCCCCATCCTGCTGCACCTTTAATTTCTGCACGGTTTCCAGGGTATTCTGCAGCTCGTTTGTCCGCTCCTTGACTTTTTCCTCCAGAGTCTCCGCATACTCCTGGAGCTTGGTGCGGGCTTCGTTGACAGACTTCACCATGTAATTAAAATTCTTGGATAGAATCCCAAACTCATCCTGTACGGTCACCGGAATATGGACACTGTAATCATTCTGGTTCACCTGTTCCACTCCGGAAAGCAACCGGTTTAATGGCTGAATCAAAACCCCACGAAAGAAAAACTGGAAACCCACCAGAACCAGGACGATGGTGGATAACAAAATGATAATTATTTTAAACGAAGAGGAATGAAAATATATCCGGTATGCTTTATAGTCAAAACCGGCCTCATAAATGGTGCCATTATCCACAAACATATACCCAATGTAATGACGCTGCTCTTCATTCTTTTCCAAGGATTTTCTGTAATGGCGGGTACCGGCTGATTTTAACGGTCCCATGTATGTCAGCAGATTATTCTTCAATTCCGCACCATCTTTGGGGGCATCCGGTAAACGGAGGTATGTTCTGCCTATGACAGCAAATCCTTTCATGGATTCCGGAAAGCTATCCAAATATTTCAATACCCTTTCTTTGAAATTTTCATCCTGAATTTTTAATATTTTATTATATCTGTACAGGACTGGACGGTAAAGACCATCCAGATATTCAAGCATTGCGGTTTTTCCACCGTTTTTGAATTCCTCTGTTCCCATAAACATCTCAATGGATTTTTTATAGCCATCAAAAGAAGGAGGGGAATTTTTCAGTATTTCCCTAATGGAATTATTCAGATCTTTTTTTTCTGCCAGCCGAATTTTTTCATAATAAAACGAATTCACCATTTCCCGTTTGACTGTCTCCATGGAAAGATTGGGATCAATTTTACCAATATCTTTTTTCTGATACTCATTTTTTTCCACGTCCAGAGCATGCAGATACCGCAAATCCTCCGGGTACAGATCCAGACGAATGACCCGGGTGAGCATTTCCCTGTGTACCTGGTCATAGGTATTATCCGTATCCTGGGAAACCACAAAGTTGAATACCTGCATCATAAGAAGAAATGTCACCACACTCACTCCAATAATTTTTACCATGAATGTGGATTTATCATCCGTATTATTGATGTATGTAATCACGACAATAAAAAGGGCAATGACCACCAGCAAATCCCAGCTCATCTGGTACCATTCCCGGCTCATCATTCCCTCCCGGGAAAGGGTGTTGAAAATACTCGGTGCAATAGAAGCACTGGCAAAACCCAGAAGGATTAATAAAACCGCCGTCCTCTTCCCGGATTTTGTGCAGACAACAACCCGCCAGATCCCCGCTACTAAAAAAATCACCACATAGGCCATAATGAAAATCCCCACAATGGTGCTGATTTTATCCGCATCAAAATCCCAGTAATGCCCGTCAAAACGATAGTATTTATCCGCATTCCATGTGACATAGATAAAATAAACGCCCACCACAAGTGCTATGGTCATCATAGAGATAAACAGAATCCGGGAAATTTTTTCCGCTTTTTTGTATGGATAAACAAAGAAAAAATACGTCAAAAATGTCTCCGCCACCAGAATAATCCCCGCGGTAAACCAGCGGTGGAATGCCCCAATGGTATCATAAAATGCGGCGGTGATCAGATAACCGCCGTTGAAGATGAACATGGTGAGAAAAAAGAATCCCAGAACAATGGTGGACAGGGAAGGTTTTTTTATCAAAAAAAATAAATACATAGTTGTCAGCAATGTGAAGATCGTTGGGATCAAACCGCCAATGGTAAAGAAGTTAAAATAGAGAATATCAAACATGTTATACCATAAAAGGATAGATTTTAGCTGTCAAGAAATAAAAATTTCCTTTCAATAATTTCTGTGATCAATATGGGATATTATATTTCTTTTTTTGTTCCCGGCCCAATCAGAAACACATCATGCCCATATTTTAAAATAAAATTGGATTTGGGGGCAAAAGTCATTTCCCCATCCGCAAAACGAATTGCTATTACAATATAACCATTTTCCCGGAAATCCGTATCCCGGATGGATTTTCCCAGATACCGGCAGTTTTCATCCACATGGGTAATTTTCATCTCAAACTCATAATTGGCCTTCCCCAATACAATGCCCATCAAATCATCCACTTCCGGATTGATCATACTGCGTACCATCTGGATGGCCCCTGCTTCGTAAGGAGAAACCACCTTATCCGCACCGGCCTGGAACATCTTATCCCGGCTGTTTTTTTTGGAAATGCGGGTTTCTATACGGATATCCGGATTCAGTTTCCGGGCAGAAAGCACCACAAACAGATTATCCGCATCGGTGGGCAGAACCGAAGCCAGCCCCCGTGCACTCTTTATGTTTGCTTCCAGCAGGGATTCTTCCTCCAATGCGTCCATGCTGAGAATGGGCCAGTTGTGCGGAGCATGGGACATTTCTGATTCCGGATTATTTTCTATAATGACAAACGGGATGCGGATCCGCTCAAATTCCTGGGCCATGGTAAAAGCCATACGGCCTCCGCCACAGATAATAATATGCTTTTTTAGACTTTTTATTCTCTGGCTTTGCCGGGCTGTTTCCATAAAATCCCTGAATCTTAATTCCAGAAATACACGTATAAAACCATTGATAGCCAGACCATAAAAAAAAACTCCTCCCAGAATCAGTCCGATAGTAAAAATTTTCCCGGAATTACTCAAAGGATGCACCTCACTGAACCCCACCGTGGTCACGGTAATGACCGTCATGTAAAGGGAATCTATGACCCCCCAGCCTTCAATGGAGATAAAACCCAAGCTTCCGGAAAACAATAAAAACGCCAGAAAAAAAACCGGCTTGAAGATTTCCCAAAAATGCTGCCGGTACATAAACTGATTTTGGAAAAGACCACCGGAATGTCAATCCCATTCCGGTGGCAAAGAAAAATTAAAGGTTGGGTCCTCTTTCCAGCAGAAGAGCTCCACCAACTCCGCCTCCCGCACAAACCCCACTCAGGGAGTATTTTGCGTTTTTGGATTGTTTGAATTCCACCAACTGGTTGACAATCATGCGCAGACCGGTAGCTCCCAGCGGATGTCCCAGTGCCAGAGTACCACCGTTACGGTTCACATCGCCTTTTTCATAGCGGGCAACCAGATCATAACCCAGTTTGTCCCGGACTTCCACAAGGCTTCCATAGGCAGTGGAGGCAAAGGCTTCATGGACTTCAAAGAAATCAATTTCATCCCATTTCAAACCGCTCTGCTGTACCGCTTTATTCATGGAATATGCGATTCCCAGACCCATAATGGCCGGATGCACCCCGTAATTACCCCAGGATTTGATATAGGCCAGAATGGGAAGCCCCATTTCTTTCGCCTTGGATTCTGTGGTCACAATCATAGCCGCGGCTCCATCGGACTGGGGACATGCGTTAAAAAGCGTGACCGCACCTTTGAGGCTGTCTGAATATTCTTTGCTCAGATATGGCTTATTCTTTTCATAGAAAGCTTTCAGACCACCGGGCATCATTTCATAGATGGGCTTGTTTTTCCCAAACCAATCCGGTTTTTCCACAAAATTGTTTTTGGACATGATGTATTCATCTTTATCCAGAACACCTTTTTTTCCTTCCATGGGCAACAGAAATTCATCATATTTCCCGGCCACCAGGGCTTCATAGGCTCTTTTATAGGAACCATGGGCGTATTTATCCAGATCGGCCTGGGATAATCCCAGATTCTGGGCAACAATTTCCCCGGTTTCAATCATCAGAGCTCCGGTTGCGGGATCGGTTAATCCTTCTTCCACCCCATCCACAATGCGGATCTGGCCTGCTTCTACCATTGCAGGAACATCCGCCCAGTTAGCCCGGAGTTTGGAAACATTTCCGGTTTTGGGATTCTGCTTGATTTTATCCAGGTAAACAGCCATATTGGACATGCTTTCTGTTCCAAAAACCAGATATACCTGACCCTCATCCAGCATCAGCCTGCGTGCGGCTGCATTGGTTGCTTCCAGAGAGGATACGCAGTTGTTGGCAAGCGTAACCGCAGTGGCTTCCATCGGAAGGCCTGCCATTACAGATACCACCCGGGCAATGTTGGGGGCCTTGGATGACTGGCCAATTTCTCCGGCTAAAACTCCGTCAATCTTGCTTTTATCAATACCAGATTTTTTCAAAACAGCTTCCACCACTTTATGTGCCATTTGGAATGATTCCACCTCTGACAGGCTTTTTCCAGCCTGGCCGATGGGTGTTCTCAGAATGGTACTGATGACAATTCTATCTCCGTTTTTATCAAATTTCATATTTTCCTCCGATTTTTATTTACCCAGAAGGGTCTTCAACTCATCTTTCATTGTTGGTACAACTTTAAACAGATCATCCACAACACCCAAAGTGGAAACTTTGAAAATGGGTGCGTCCGGATCTTTGTTCACGGAAATAATGAATTTGGATGATCCCATTCCCGCAAGGTGCTGGATGGCTCCGGATATTCCCAGTGCGATGTACACATTGGGGGAAACTGTCTGTCCGGTCTGCCCAATCTGCATATTGGGCTCCACCCATTCTGCGTCCACCGGTGCACGGGATGCCCCCACTCCGGCCCCCAGAATATCTGCCAGCTCTTCCACCATCGCAAAGCTTTCTTTGGATTTGAGTCCACGTCCACCGGCAACCACAATATCCGCCTCCGCAGCGGGAATACGACTGCTGACCTGGGCAACATAATTGGTCTGCTTTGCCTTGTCACCGGATGCATCCACAGTAATGGATTCCACGTTTCCGGCTCCGGCACTTTCCGCTATCCCTTGGGTATTTCCACGGATGGTAATAATCTGGGGAGTACCTATCACTTTCATTTTCACATAGGCTTTACCGCTGTACACCGGTCTTTTGCAGACCACGGAATCCCCCTCCATCGCCAGCTCCACCACATCGCTCACCACACCGGTATCCAGCAGGGCACCCAAACGGGCGGATATTTCCCTTCCTGTATTTCCATGAGGAATCAACACCACATCATATCCTTTGGATTTTACTATAGATGCAACGGCTTCTGCATAGGCCTGCCCGCTGAAATCTTTGAGGTCACCCGCATAGATGGTGTCCGCACCAAAAGCAGCCAGTTCTTTGGCAAATCCTTGGGCGTTTTCTCCAATCAACACAGCGGAAGCAGAACCGGAAAGCTTCTTTGCCACAGAAACCATTTCTTTGGAGGATTTTCTCATTTTTCCATTTATAATCTCGCCAATAGCTAATATTTTTGCCATGATAATCTCCTTCCTCACACTACCTTAATATCTTCATGCATCGCTTTTACCAAAAGCTTCGCTTTCATTTCCGGTTCTTCCGCTTCAATAATTCTTCCCGGCGGTCTGTCCGGTGGCGGCTCAAAGCCAATAATCTGGACTTTTGCCTGTCCCACATTGGCATCTTTTTTGTCGATGGGTTTCTTTTTGGATGCCATGATTCCCTTTAAGGATGGATACCGGGGTTCATTCAACGACGCATTTACGGTGATGATAACCGGAAAAGTAGCTTCATAAGTGGCTTCCCCGCCTTCTGCCTCAGATTTTACCACAGCTTTGGCTGCATCCAGAGTCACCTCTTTAGCAAAACCAATGACCGGATATCCCAGTTGGGTTCCCAGAATATAGGGCACCTGTCCGTTGTCAGAGTCATTGGATTGGCGTCCTGCGAAAACAACATCAAAGGATTCTCCTTTAATGGCATCCGCGATGGCCCCGGCAATTCCAAAGGAATCCAGCATTTCATAGTTATCCAGCTTAACATGGATGGCTTTATCTGCTCCCATGGCATACGCTGTTCTCAATGCTTCCACCACTTTATCCGGCCCCAGAGAGATAGCGGTAACTGTCCCGCCGCTTTTTTCTTTCCAGCGGATTGCCTCTTCCAGTGCTATTTCATCATAGGGTGAAATAATCCACTTGATTCCGGCATCATTAATCTTCCCTCCGGATACGGTGATATTGGCTTCTGTATCCGGGGTCTGTTTAATCAACACTAAAGAATTCATTCTTCCTCCTTTGTGAAACTTATCAACATCTAATTTTTTTTACTTTTTACTGCTTCCATGGAGGCAACAATCCTGCTCAGATTATCCACCGTCCTTTTTATGTGGCGCAAATTCAGGGAATAAAAAATTTCCTTGCCGGATTTTTTACTCTCTATCATCTTTGCCGTTTTCAACACGTTCAGATGATGGGATACAGTGGGACGGGAGACATTGAAAAAAGCCGCAAGGTCGTTCACGCAAAGTGAACCATGCCTCCCCAGCAAAATGATGATTCCCTGCCGGGTTTCATCGGATAGTGCCCGTAACACCACTGTCTTAAAAAGGTAGATATCCGTTTTATCTATGGTTTTTTTTTTCACCGCAAAATCATCGGTTTTCCGGATATTTTTACCTTTTTGTCCACTCATACACCACTATTAACGCGTCGAAACATATCAACTTATCCCAGATCTGGAATGGAAGCTGATCTGTCAAGGTAAATTGAGAATTATGTGCCATCCCCCAAACCTTATCGTTGACCGATTCTGGATATAATCTGCTTTTTGAGCACAGAAGCTCTTTTCTCTTCCGGTTTTACCTCAAGGACTTCATTGATAATCTTTAATGCATGGGCGTAACCCCGCACTTTCATTTTTAGTTCCGCAAATTTTATATGATAGGATATTTTATCCGGATACCGGAATGTCAGCATTTCATAGGCAGACGTTGCATTGGCATAATCCTGCCGCTTTACCGATGTTTTTACATACAACAGAAGTGCCTTTAAATTCCATGGAGCAATCCATAAAACCCGGAAGGCGTAATACTGGCTTCTTTTGTATAATTTTATAATGTAGTAAAGCTCGCTCAGATTTTCCATCGCGTCTGTATTTTCCGGATTAATTTTCAGTACTTTTTTCATCTGCTTAATTTTGGCTTTAATTTTCTTTCTGTCCTCAAATTTCAGGAAAATGAATTTTATTTTTTCCTCCTCTTTTTTTGTTAATTTATTCCTGGGATTTTTCTCCGGCATATACTGCAGGGAAAACAGTGTAATGTCATCGGCAATTTTCCCCATCTTTTGTATGGTTTCATAGATATCCGGAATCCGGCCATTGCATTTTTCCACAATTCTCAGGAAATGCTCATCGTCCATGGAATACACCGTATTAACCCCGTCCTCTTCCATAAATAAATCCGATCTTCCATCGGATCCTCCCACTAAAACATCCCCCTCTTCCAGTTTGAATAACCGGACACGGAAAAAACGAGGACCAAAGGACATGCCCAATTTGGGATAGTCCATGGGATTATCAATATAACCGGCCACCTTATCCCGGTAAATGGCGGTTGCCGGATGGTCGCAGTTCATATAATACAAAAGCCCGGTTGCATCGTCCAGTATGGCCAGATAAATGGAAATAATCATATTACCCTGGAAGGATTTGAAAATATAATTGAGGTCGCGATACGTTTCAAAAAGCCATCGTTCCGGAGTCAGCATCTGGTTCCTGTGTGAACGGTTCCGGTCCAGGATGGATTGCATGGCCGCCCCGGTTACAATGGCCCCCCCTGCCCCCTGCATGGATTTACCCATGGCATCCCCGTTGAATATAAATGTATATTTTTTCTTTAATAGGAATATTTTACGGGAAAGAAAGATATCCCCGCCAATTTCCTTCTGAAATTTCCTGAATGTAAAACTTTTATACTGTTTGAGAATAAAGTCAATCTGAATGGCGGCATCATTGCCATTATTCTGTACAAAGGGCTCAATTAGCAGGGATGTGAGATAATAATCCCCATCCTGTTTATCTTTCAATTTTTTGATATCTTCCGGGCTGATGAAATTATTCCCCTCTCTGTCCTTTGCGATGGCATTATCAATTTGATCCATCTGGTTCTCTAAATGCTGAATTTTTTGATCTTTTTTTTGTATCTCATTAGTTAAAACTCTGATCCTGCGATTTTTCCGGATTAGCGAACGGGATAAAAACCAAATAAGTATGGAAAAAAAAGATCCCATCAGCAAAAATATCATCCAGATGACGCTATTTGTACCCCCCACCCATGCACCATCCCTAAAGGATATGGTGGGTCAAGTTTTTATCTGTTTATGTCCATAGTCAACCGGAATATCCGATTGCTTGATAATGGGGGGAGCCGCTGGAAAATGGAATAATTGATTCCCGGAAAAGATTGACGAGATGAATAGCATAAAAAATCTGCCTTCCACGGGGGCCATAGTTCAACTGGTTAGAGCACCTGCCTGTCACGTAGGAAGTTGCGGGTTCGAGTCCCGTTGGCCCCGAATACCCCGAATATCATGCCCGAACCAAGCAACCCACAAAAAGAAATCATACTGGCCAGCCCCCGTGGCTTTTGTGCAGGCGTTCACCGTGCTATAGCGGTGGTGGAACAAGCCCTGGAAAAATATCGTCCTCTTTATGTATTCCATGAAATTGTGCATAATACCCATGTGGTACAGGGTCTGAAAGACAAAGGGGTCATTTTTACGGAGAATCTCCAGGAAATACCGGATGGATCGGTGGTTATATTCAGTGCCCACGGAGTACCTCCCCGGGACTGGGATCTGGCCAAAAAGAAAAACCTCCATATTATCGATGCCACCTGCCCCTTGGTAACAAAGGTGCACAGAGAGGTTATCCGGTATGCCAGGGATGGGTATCATATTTTTTATATTGGCCATAAGAAACACGTGGAAACCATCGGCACTGTGGGCGAAGCCCCGGACCGTATCACCATCATAGAGAATGTAAGCGATATTGAAAAACTGACCATTCCGGACTCCGGAAAGACCGCCTTTTTATGCCAGACAACCCTCGCTGTATCGGAAACCGCCGGAATTATTGAGAAACTGAAGGAAAGATTCCCCTCATTGACCGGTCCGGGCAAAAGTGATATCTGCTATGCCACCACAAACCGCCAGACCGCTGTCCGTGAAATTGCCCCGCTTTCTGATGTCATTCTGGTAATTGGTTCCAGAAATTCCTCCAATTCCAACCGTTTAAAAGAAGTTGCAGAAAGCTTTCACAAACCGTCTTATTTAATTGACGACGCAAAAGATATCAAAAAAAGCTGGCTTGGTGACGATATCATAAAGGTAGGAATTACAGCCGGAGCATCCGCTCCGGAGGTACTAGTGGAAGGAGTGATAACCCAGCTACGGAATGAATATGGATATACATTATTACGGGAAATACAAATTGACAAAGAAGAAATCTCTTTTTCCCTTCCTGACGTATAATTACAGAGCTTTCATAATTTTTGCATTCATTTTTTTATCTTTACCCATTTTCAACACACATTTAATCGCCAGAGATAAGGAGCAGATACGGAAAGACGCAATTGAGCTCTATTACCAGAAACAGTATGTGGAAGCTCTGGAACTTTTTGATGATTATCTCCGTGAAGTGCCGGATGATGAAGAGGCCAATGTGTATTACGCAGAATGCTTCAGTAAAAATCTGGAAACCGAATTACTGATTGAAAAGGCTAAAAAACTCCGGGGACAGATGCGGTTTAACGACGCTCTGGAAGTTCTGTATGATGCAAAAAAGATATCTCCTTACTTGGTGGAAATTGAAATACTGATTGAGAAGATAGAAGATGAAAAACTGAAAGCAAAACCATTTGAACATGTTTCCCCAAAGGAGATGGAGGAATATAAACAAAAATTTTCATTGGGCTTGAAAAATATGGATGAAGGCAAAAACGAAATAGCCATGAATTTGTTTGCCCGCTGCCTGGCCATAGCCCCCAAATCCCCGGAAGCGATTGAAGCATACAACAAAGCAAATAATCTTTATAAATCCCAGCTCCACAGGGAAAAGCTGTATGATATTTTTCTGGAGGCGGATAAATACAAGGCCAATAAACAGTATGTCCTGGCCATTGCCAAATATGAAGAAATTCTGCGTTATGATCCATCCAATAACAAAGCAAGAAATGAAATTTCGGATTTGAATTCTATTCTTCAGTCGCAGCGGGAAAAAAGTGAAAAGGAGAAAGAAGCCGGCAGCCTGATGAATTCCGCCAAAAACTTTTTCAATACCAGAGAATATGATAAAGCCATTGAACAGTTCACGCTGGGCAAAGGCGTGGACCCCGCATATGCCGATTGGGATGGATGGATAGAGAAATCCCGCAAGTCAAAAGAGGATTATGAAAAAAGAATTTTTGAAGCCAAATTAAAGGAAATTGAAGCAAAATATGAAAGTGCTCTTTATTATGTGGCCACAGAAAAATATTCCCTGGCAATAGCTGAGTTTGATGAGGTGTACGCTATCTCCAAAAAATACGGACAGAAAGAAATGATGCAGGCGTCTCTGGACTTTATACATAAATTAAAAGATGCCATTAAACAAAAAGAAGAAGAAATGGTATCCGATGAATCCCCATACTATGATCTGGTGGCCACTTTAACCGCTCTGGGGATCAAAAAATTTGATGATGGCCAGTACGGAGAATCCAAAAAATATTTTGAAAATATTCTGGACTTATTTCCCAAGAACAAGAATGCCAATAAATATTTCATTCTCTGTAATATAAAAATGCAGAAAGGTTATGGGAAAAAATTTCTGGATAATGTTATTCCTCAGATAAGAACCATGATGAAAACAGACCCAAATGAAGCCCGCAGGCTCCTGGACCTGGCCGCCACCGTGGACCCCGAAAACGATGAGGTGAAAAAACTGCAACAGGAAATGGGAAGAAAAAAATCCATAGAGACTGCCTCCAAAGTACCCCGGACAACCCTGGATGGATGGTATTCCCAGGCTCTGGGATTATCCCGGTCAGATCCGGACAAAGCAAAAGCACTCTGCCGGAACATCATCGCTGCTGATCCCGATTATATAAGAGCCCAGACCCTTCTGGCCCGGATAAATGCACGCACGGCATCAACATTCTTAACCTCCGCCAGTGATGCCATCAAGCCGGCAGCCCAGAAAGAATATGCCCAGGGGATGCTGAATTACAACAATGGACGCGTACGGGAGGCGATGAACCATTTCCAGCGGGCACTGCAGATTGATCCTGGTTTTGCGAAAGCCCGCAATGCCCATAATAAATGTAAAGTCTACCTTAGCTCTCAATGAATTACTATTTACTCTCCGTTGACAAGAATAGCGAAAGCGAACCATCCGCACCGGATATCTATCCCCAGGATGGAATTTTTATTTTCTATGTCCGCACAGAAAAAAAATTTTTTTATCTGTATTCCGCCAGAAGGAAACGCCCCATTCCCGGATATCCATGGAGGCGGGGAGTACCGCTGGATAAATTTCCGGGTCTGCGTTTTATGGAAAAAATCCCCCCCCACCAGTACCGGCGGATCCGGAGAAATGATTTTCTTTCCCTTCTGCGGGAAATGAAAAATATCCAGCGCAGAAGCAACAATACCCTCCAGGTCCAATGGTCAGGGAATGAGATGATGATACACCTGGAGAGAGGAAAAACAGGAAAAATATTCCATCTGGAGCTGGACGCTGATGTATATAAAAAAATTTATGACTCCATTTTTTCCATATACCGGGATCACCAGAATGAAATCCGTGCAGGAAAATTTTCCTTTCCGGCAGTACTGGAAAAATCCAGAGAAATAAAACGCCTTCTTTTCAATGAGAAACCCCACCTGGTGTCACTGATGCACCGCCTGGATGATTTTTCCTCCATCCGGATCACGTCGTTTCAATATAAAAAAATAATCGCCCTGCGCTATATTTTATTTGAAAACCGGACAGTAATCCATATCCTCCCCAAGCCGGTGGAATTCTTTGGAAAATTTGCTGCGTATAACCGCCGGGATTTTTTTTCCCCCATCCGTAAGGTAATCGTAATCACTAATCTGAATGGTCAGTATCTGGAACATCTGCAATCTTCCCTGGAATTCTGGTCCACGGGTCCGGTGGGGTTTATCTGGAAGCATGTATACGGCAGGCTTTCCGCAGATCAGCTAAAAAAATATCTGAGTTCCCATTATGATATCATCATATACCGGGGACATGCGAAGATTATCAACCGCAAAATATTCTGGCCGGTAACACAGGGAGAAATGTCCATGGATAAATTTTTTTATTCCAGCTATGTCCGATATTATATCCAGCTTGCCTGCAATGAGATGGACGATGAAAACGAACTGGACGCATATCCCTTTGATGTTGGTTTATTACCGGTATCCTACCTTCCGGATGCGGATTATTCCGGTTTCATCCGGTCTCTTTTTCAGGAAATTGCCCATTCCTCATCTTTTGTGAATTCTATGGTAAAGACAATGGAAAAATTCCCGGAGCTGAAAAATTATTTCAGTATATGGCAATGAAAAAAATGGTTTTCATCATTTTCCTCGTGGCATCCTGCTCAACCGGTAATGTCCGCCAGACAGAATCAAGGCCCCGCTATTATGAAAATCCGGATAGCAATCCGGTTTTTCTGAGCGGAAGGCTGCCGGGGGACTCCTGGAAAGAACATGAACCGGCCAAGTTCGGAGCTAACCAGAGCTTTGAGGCCATCCGTGGCTGGGAAAAAGCTATTCTTTTTGTGAAATTTGATAAATCCTCCCTGACCATAGATGAATATATTTCCTTCATAGAAAAATCCATCGACCAGAAAGACCCATCGGCAGCGGTACAATCCGGGGAATTGCAGACTCCGGAAGGGAACTGGAAACGCAAAACCATCACATTGACGAGTGGTTACTATGATTTTTTTGTAATCCGTAAAAGAGAGTGGACCATCTCCGTGCATTTCATTGTCGCGTCTGCGGATACATACATTTTTCTCCGTCCCGATGTGGAAAACTATATAAAAAATTTCTGGTTTCTGTATGACAAATCCTTATAACGGCTTATGAAATCGGATTCCCGTATATTCCAGGATATGGACAAGAATCAACTGGTGGAAATGCTACAAAAATACCAGATTCTATTGGAATTCAATGAAATTATTCTACAGGACCTGGATCTGGAAACCGTGTTGCAAAATGTACTGCGGGAAACCCTGAAACTCACCCGGGCGGAAAAAGCATCGATTTTTCTGATCAACCGGGAGAAAAATATTCTGGAATTTGCCGCCACCACAGATAAAAATGCGGATGACCTCAAAAGCCTGACTGTCCCCATGGGAAAGGGGATTGCCGGCTATGTTGCAGAAACCGGAAAAGTGGTGAACCTGGCCACCGTCAAAGGGGATGAAAGGTTTTACGCCGGAATTGACCAAGCCACCGGCAGCCAAACCCAGTCTTACCTGTGTGTTCCCATGCGGGTGAGAGGAAACATCATAGGAACATCCCAGCTCATGAATAAAAAAGGGGGCCAGTTTGACCCCACCGATGAAACCACTATGGTGGAGTTTTCCCGGATAGCCGCCATCGCCATTGAAAACGCACTCCTCCACAAGGCATCCCTGGAAAAACAGAAATTCGAAAGGGATTTAATTGTGGCAAAAGAAATACAGGAAAAACTTCTGCCCCGGTCTTTTCCCCGTCTGGAGGATTATTCCCTCTATGGCTTCACCCAACCGGCACAAAAAGTGGGAGGAGATTATTATCAGTATTTTCTGAGCAAAGGTAATGAGGAATACATTGATTTTGTGATCTGCGATGTTTCCGGGAAAGGGGTTTCCGCTTCTCTGATTGTGGAAAACTTTGATGCTGCGTTAAAATTATACAAAACCATGTTTGAAGACATTGAGCTGATGATGTTCTATGTGAACAATTTTATCTGTGAAAACATTATCCTGGGGAAATTTATTACCGCCTTTTTTGCACGGGTACACCGGAAAACCGGCATCATCCATTATGTCAACGCCGGCCATAATCCGCCGTATCTGTTTAAGAAGAAAAATGGGAAAATCAAAACCACTGAATTAAAAAACTGCGGTCCCATTCTGGGCTTGACCATGAATTTTGCATATTCTTCCCACTTCCTGAAAATGGATCCCGATGATGCCCTGGTGGCTTTTTCTGACGGTATTGTGGAAGCCATTGATAAACGCAAAATGCTCTTTGGCGAAAAAAAGCTGATCAAATCCTATGAAAAGGCCCTTGCATTATTTTCTGAAAATGCCGATACCACAAAAGCAGAATTTATTGCAGAGTTTATCCGGGAAGAAATCAACATTTTTCAGGATAGAGATAACCAGCACGATGATTTAACCATGGTTGTATTGACCAGATCCGGAGAAAAAATGTAAAAATGGGTAAAAATAGTTCGCATGGGTGTTTCCGGTTGAATTTCTGGCAATGGAGAACGGTGTGGAAGAAAGAAAAGGGATAAAACTGCCCCGTTTAACTCTTGGCGAAATTTTAAACCCTCTGGGATCGGAAAGCTATAAGGTGATCACCCACCAGAAACGACTGAATTCCATGCTGGAAAAAAGAATTCTTCCTTATACTGAGGATCTGCGTGAGATTAAAGTGGTGCCCATGGATGGAACCGTCCAGCTCCGGGGTGTTATCAAAGAACCGGATGCCCTGAAAAAGTTTAAAGCAGGCGATATCTACTTCATCTTAACGCTCGCTAAGGAAGAAATTACCGGGAACGAGGTTTTCCTGACCATCCGCCAGCTCAAAGTGTTCAACCCCAAAAAAAAACTGGATATAGTGAAAATAATCAACTCATACAGCAATGTAATCCAGAAAAAAATTCTGGATGGTCTCACCGGTGGAAAATCCCCCTTTGCCATGGTGGAACCCTACCGCTCCATAAAATTCAATCTGAACTATATCCTGGAACAAATCCCAACCGAAGTGAGCCTTCTGGGGAAAGTGAAAATTCTGAACCTGGCGTTTGAATCCACCCGGATTATCTGGTATATACACTCCAGCCTGATGATAAAAAATGTGATCAACTATTTTGGACCTGACTATATTGAATTTGAAAAAGTGGATTTAAACCTTGACGCACTCAAACTGCTGACAGATTTACCTTTCATCAATTCATGAGATCCGCCGCCATAATCATCTTTACGTTGCTTTTCCATTCTGTCTACGCCCAGAGTATCCGCTATCCGGTTAGCCCCGCTGAACCCCAGGTTCCGGAAACAGATGAAACCGAGGATGCAGAAGAAATCCCGGAAAACGCCCCGCCAAGGGAAACGACCAAGGCAAAAAAAGGAAATACCATCCGGGTGAGCGTCACCCTGGGTAGCGGAGATACCATCTATGGCAGTATTACCATCCCGATGACTGTCACCTTTGAGCATTACAAGAACGGATTTGTGTATAAAAAGAATCTGGCCACCCGAAATATCAAAAGTATCGAAATCCTGCATTATGCGGCCACTCCTGCCCTTGCCGAACCATCCCGTCCGCTGGGAAAAAATCCCCCAAATAGCAAAACAAGAGGAAAACCGGAGGAAATCTTCCATAAATTCTATCCGGATAGGGTACTTGTCCGCACCTTGGATGGCAACCAGTTTGAACTGAATTATCTTTTTTCTTTTCTGCACCGGTTTCTGATTGAAAATTCCGATGGCTCCACATGGATGTACTGCATCTTTGGAGACACCTGGTCCACCCAAACCGGCTGGGAAGAGGCCCAGACATCCGATGTCCATTATCATAATACTAACCCTCATCCAAAATCGGTAAAAATGATCCTCTTTCAGGGCGGCAAAGGTGGGATTTCTGAATAAAAACAGAGGTTGATGCTGCTATTCTCTATGACAATATTAACAACAAGTCCGATTATTAATTATCTTCAAATTTATTCAATAAAAAAATTCTTTATTGACAAATTGAGGACGTTACGAACTATTAATTGTTTTTCTGATCTAATCGGAAAAACCAACTAAATAAGAAAACAGGAGAAAGCCTTATGAAAAAAGTAATCAGTTTAATACTGGGTGTTTCAGTAATCGTGTTAATGAGCGGATGCTTAACACAACAGGCAAAAATTTCCGGCGATGCATCCGGCGAACCAAAAGTGAAGAAAACACAGCACATGTTTGTTTTTGGACTGGCAAACCAACCACAGGTAATTGACGCTGCGGAAGTATGTGGCGGTGCTAATAATGTGGTAGCAGTAGAAACCCAAACAACATTTATTGATGGTTTGGTTGCCGGCTTGACATATAACCTTTATACACCCCGTACCGTAAAAGTATTCTGTGCAGAATAATCCAGAAATTGTATAAAGATAAAAAAGCAGCCATCGGCTGCTTTTTTATTCTAACACATCAGACTTTTACAAACCCCTAAAAAGCAGTCTCCATCAAACGGGCCACAGACGCCGCAAAAGCAGTGGGATTGGGCAGTTCCAGACCTTCCGAAAGATACGCATAGCCCATAAGTATCCGGGCATGATCCTTTAACGATTCCCCCGCTCCGTGTGATGCGAAATTATCCCGCATTTTCCGGATAACCGGGGATTCCGGATTGATCTCCAGAATCCGCTTGGTTTTGATGCCTGTCCCCGTTCTCTGGAGCACTTTCTCCAATTGCGGACTCATATCAAATTCTTCCCCCACAATACACGCCGGTGCACTTACCAAACGACTGGTTAGACGGATTTCCTTGATCTCCTCTTTGAGCGGTTCCTTGAGGGCATCCATGAATGCTTTGAAGTCTGTCTCCTTTTCCTTGAGATCCTTTTCAATCTTTTCTTTCTCTTCTTTGGAGCCAATATCCAGATCACCTTTTGCCACCGATTTTATTTTCTTCCCTTCATATTCCATCAAGGTCTGGAAAACATACTCATCAACCGGATCATAAATATACAGAATTTCAATTCCCTTTTCTTTGTACCGCTCCAGAAGAGGAGAATTCTCCACCACATCCCGGCTTTCCCCTATGGTGTAGTAAATGGCCTCCTGCTCCGGTTTCATCCGGGAAAAATAATCCTTTAACGTGGTTTTCTCCGCAGAATCGGACGATTCATAGAGAAGCAAAGAGGTGAGATTCGTCCGGTACTCAAAATCGGACGCGGCTCCTTCTTTTAACGCACTTCCAAATTCCTCATAAAATTTCACATATTTTTCTTTATCTTTATCCAGCATCTCTTTCAGAGAATCCAAAACCTTCCGCGTGAGTCCCTTGCGTATCGCAGTGATATGACGATCCTGCTGAAGCATTTCCCTGGAAATATTCAGAGGAAGGTCGCTGGATTCCACCACACCTTTCACAAACCGCAGGTATTTGGGAAGCAGATCGTCAAAAGCCTCGTCAATGAGCACTTTTTTTACATAAAGATGCAGACCGGATTCATAATTCTGGTAATAAAAATCAAACGGAGCTTTGGAGGGAATAAACAAAAGTGACAGATACTCAATTCTGCCCTCCGCACGGTAAAAGATTCTTTTTGCCGGATCATTCCAGTCATGGGAAATGTGCTTGTAGAATTCATTGTATTCATCGTCTGTCACATCAGACTGGGAACGCAACCAGATGGGTTTCATGGAATTGATGGTGTTTTCCTCCACCACAATCTGGGTTTTTCCCCCTTCCACGATTTTCCCATCTTTATCTCTTTCCTGTTCTTCCTTTTCTTCTTTGAGGACGATGGGATACGTAATAAAATCGGAATATTTTTTTATCACCCGTCGGATTTCAAAATAATCCGAATAATCATGCAGCTCATTTTCCTCATCGACCGTCTTTAGCTGCAATATAACAGTGGTCCCTCTTTTATCCACTTCTGCGTCTTCAATGGTGTACCCGCCGGAACCATCGGATTCCCACCGTGTACCCTGGTTTTCGCCTGCCCCGCGGGTTATGACTGTCACCTTATCCGCCACCATGAACGAGGAGTAAAAACCC
Source organism: Leptospira biflexa (assembly GCA_020720785.1). GTDB lineage: Bacteria > Spirochaetota > Leptospiria > Turneriellales > DYLW01 > DYLW01. The sequence continues at coordinate 505 of DYOA01000008.1, read as the reverse complement.
ACCCCAAACTGCCCAATGAGCTGAGAAAAATCCCCCGCACTCTGGCTTTCCTTCATTTTTTTGAGAGCTTCCCGTGTACCGGATTTGGCGATGGTACCAATATTCTCCACCACCTCCGCACGGCTCATCCCAATACCATTATCCCGGATGATCAATTCACGGTTCTCCTTATTGACCTCCAGGCGGATTTCCAAGGCTTCATCTTTTTCCATGTAATGATCATGGGTAATGGCTTCAAAGCGCAGTTTATCCAGTGCGTCCGAAGCATTGGAGATCAACTCCCGTAAAAATATCTCTTTGTTGCTGTAGATGGAATGAATCATCAGATTCAATAATTCTCTGGTTTCTGTCTGGAATTGCAGATTTTCTTTCTGGTTGGACATATTTCCTCCGGTTGTTCGGTTTTTATCAGTTTATTGCATAATATAACAGCAAAAAACCATGACGCCCAAAAAAATAGCAGTCACAGTGTTCTTCTGCTATTGGTTGGAGGTGACTGTCACCT
>DYOA01000007.1:18043-75602 GCA_020720785.1 Leptospira biflexa | reverse complement strand
GGAAATAGATATTTTCGTGCGGCCCAGCGGAACGCATTGCGGTTGGTTTATTCTCCGGGCGTTGTTCCTGTAAATCCCCCCCCAAATTCCCCTTGCCGTCCCGCCAGAGATATGGAGCTTGCCCCATAGGGGAATAAAAAAATGGATTCCATCAGAGAAAGCATCCACGGCTTCATCCAATCCGTCAAAGACCTGACCGCCCGCATACAGGAAATATCCCAACATATCCAGAGCGTAGCGGATGCCTGGGATAAAATTTTTGGCTCAGAAGGGGTGAATGTCCTGCTCATCTTTCTGTTCCTGGCTCTGGCGTTCCGGTTCTGGGGAACGTTCTTTGATCTGCCCCGCCGCTGGAAATTCCTGCTGGCATTCCTCAGCATCACCGTACTATGGGCATATTTCAATTTCCTGATCTATGGTTCCTGGCGGGCAGACCGGATGTCCATCCTGTACGTCCGGGCATTCTCTCCCATCCTGGCGGTGTATGCGGGGATTCTGGCTTTGGGCTGGGTGCGGAAAAAGTACTTCCGTCCGCTGCTCACGGAAAAAACAAAAAATGACCTCCTTATAAGTGTGGATGAACAAGTCCTGTTGGCAAAAAAATACATCGCATCCGGAGATATAAAATCGTCATCGGATGTTTTCCGGAATTTGTCCGTAATGGTGCAGGCACATCGGCCGGAAAAAACGGCAAAAGCAAAAACAGAATAAAACGAACGGAAATTCCGGGTTAACCACGGAAAAAAACTCTGGTAAGCATGAGAATGTATTTATTTTTGACGGGTAAGCGGGAAATCCGTATATTAGCAAATTAAAAATATTATGAAAAACGTAGCATTGATACTCCTTGTAGTGGTTTTGAGCGCTCTCATGTATGAGATGGTCCGGAATGACCAGACCGATGTGGAAGAACTGGCATACAGCAATTTTCTGACGCTGGTGGAATCCCGGAAGATAATCACATCGGAAAAAACCCCCCTTCTGATCCAGGGGAAAACGGTGAAGGGTATTTACCGGAACGCACAGAATGAGCATGTTAAGTTCAAAACTTATATCGCTTATACAGATCCCGCCCTTCTGGAATTTCTGCGTAAAAACCAGATTAAATTTTTCAAGGGACAGGCGGAGGAAGAAAACCTATTCTGGCGGTCCATCGTGGCCATCCTTCCGTGGGTGCTGGTGCTGGGCTTCATCTGGTTTATGATGTTCCGGCAAATCCAGTCCACCGGAAACCGTGCTCTGAGCTTTGGACGTTCCCGTGCCAAACTGAGTGCGGATATGAAGAACAAGGTATCCTTCAAAGATGTGGCCGGCGTAAAAGAGGCCAAAGAAGAGCTGGTGGAAGTGGTGGATTTTCTCCGCGAGCCCAAAAAATTCCGCGAAATGGGTGCAAAAATCCCCCGTGGAGTTCTGCTGGTGGGAGTTCCGGGTACCGGTAAAACCCTGCTGGCCAGAGCAGTGGCCGGGGAAGCGGGAGTACCGTTCTTTTCCATCTCCGGGTCTGACTTTGTGGAAATGTTTGTGGGAGTGGGTGCCAGCCGGGTGCGGGACTTATTTACCCAGGCCAAAAAAAATGTACCTTGTATTGTATTTATAGATGAAATTGATGCTGTGGGAAGACTGCGGGGAGCCGGACTGGGCGGTGGTCACGATGAAAGAGAACAGACCCTGAACCAGCTCTTAGTGGAAATGGACGGCTTTGAGGAAAATGACGGAATTATTGTGATAGCAGCCACAAACCGGGCCGATGTGCTGGATCCAGCCCTCCTGCGCCCGGGCCGGTTTGACCGGCAGGTAGTGGTGGATGTCCCGGATCTGAAAGGCAGGGAAGAAATATTGAAAATCCATGCGGCCAAGGTTCCGCTGGAGAAATCCGCCAATCTGGAAACTGTGGCAAAAGGAACTCCCGGATTCACCGGTGCGGATCTGGCCAATCTCATCAATGAGGCTGCCCTTCTGGCGGCACGGGAGAATAAAAAAAGCGTGGACCAGGATCACCTGGACAACGCACGGGATAAAGTGATGATGGGACCGGAGAGACGCTCCTTCTTCATCACAGATCCGGAAAAAGAAATCATTGCCTTCCATGAGGCTGGCCACGCTCTGCTCAGCACTATTCTGGAAAATTCTGATCCCATCCACAAGGTGACCATTGTCCCGCGCGGAAGAGCTCTGGGCATCACCCAGCATCTGCCGGAAGAAGAACGGCATCTGCAATCCAAAAACTACTGGCTGGATGAGATTGTGGTACTGCTGGGAGGACGCCTGGCGGAAGAACAGGTCTTTGGGGATATCACCACCGGAGCCTCCAACGACATTGAACGAGTAACCACCATCGCCCGGAAAATGGTTTCTGAATGGGGAATGTCGGAAAAAATTGGGACGCTTCGCCTGAGTGGAAGCGAATCTGGGGCGGTTTTTCTGGGAAGAGATTATTCCCGCCCCACAGACCACTCGGAAGAATATGCCCGCCGTGTGGATGAAGAAGTGAAGTCCATAGTGGATGGTTCCTATTCCAGAGGAAAAGGTCTGCTGAAAAAACATGCAAAATCCCTCGAAGCCATAGCACGGGAATTACTGGAAAAAGAAGTGGTTTCCGGGAAAGAAGTACGGGATCTCATTGCAAAAAACTCTGGACTACCGGAATCCATCAAATCCAGAAAAACCGGCGGCAAAAAAGCAGAAAAATCGATCTGATTCTATGGAACAATGGAGTCTGCACCCAAAACAATCCTCTACATCTTTATTGACGGCATTGGGTTTGGTGAGGATAATCCACAGATAAATCCTTTTGCAAAATACGCTTCCCGCCATTTTTCTGTTCTGGGCGGAGCGTCTTTGCAGGATTATCCGGGCATTGTCCTCCGGGCGGACGCACAGATGGGCATCCCCGGACTGCCCCAATCGGCCACTGGCCAGACGGCCCTGTTTACGGGATATAATGGCCCTGCTCTGGTGAAACGCCATGTGAACGGCTACCCCACCTTTACCCTCCGTCCATACCTCAAAGACAAATCCATACTGAAGGTTTTTCAGGAGAATGGGCGGAAAGCCACCTTAATCAATGCGTATTCCGGCTGGTACTTTGAAAAGCTGGAAAGCTCCCCCCGGAAAGAGCGTCTGATGTCCGCGTCCACCATGATCCAGTATGGAACCGGGCTGCCCTTCTTTACGCTGGAGGACTTAAAAAACAACAAAAGTATCTATATGGATATCACCCACTGGTTACTGAGGAAAAGAGGCTATGATATTGAAATCAAAGATCCAGTGGAGAGAGGTGGCACTCTGGTGAAAATTGCACGGGATTATGATCTGATTTTGTATGAATACTTTCTCACGGACAAAGCGGGTCATTCCGGCCAATGGGGGATGGCCAAAAAGAATATTACCATTCTGGATAAATTTCTCCGTGGGGTTTGGGAAGAGATGGATCCGGAGAAAGAACTGGTCATCATCTCTTCTGATCATGGCAATATGGAAGATTTAAGTGTCTCCACCCATACCACCCATCCCGTCCCTGTGATTCTCCACGGTAAGGGGGATTCTTTCATGGCCGATGGATTGGAATACCTGTACGATATCCCCAGAAAGGTGTACCAGTTACTGGATATACCCAGCGAGTGGAATAAAAAATAAATTTACAGCCAGTTAACGCAAAATTCCATAAAGAATGAATATTGCCATTATCGATGTGGGCTCCAATAACATCAAGCTGGAAATCCATTCCATTGATATGCGGGGACGCACCGAACTTCTCTACTATGATAAAATGCAGGCCAGGCTGGGGCACTCCGTTTTCTTATCCCAAAAGCTGGATGAAGAAAACATTAAAAACGCGGTGGAAGGCCTGCGGCATTTTGCCAATACCATAAAAAAATTCCACTGTAAAATCACACTGGCCTATGGAACCGCCGCCCTGCGGGAAGTAAACGCAGAGGAATTTTTACGACTGGTACAAAAAGAGACATCCCTCCAGATCAAAGTGATAACCGGAATAGAAGAAGCCCGCATGGTATACTACGGTGTGCTCGCCCATACTCCTTTCAATGGAAGAAATTTTTTCCTGAACGATATTGGAGGTGGCTCCACGGAGGTATCCATTGCCAATGAAAAAGATATACTGTTCATGGAATCCCTGCGTCTGGGCACGGTGCGTCTCAAGGAACTGTTCACAACAGATGAAAATCCCCCCAACTATGAGATGATGGAAAATTATATCAAAAAAGTGATTCATCCCTATCTCAACGATATTATAAAATATAAAATTGACATGGGACTTTCCACCGGAGGTACAGCTAAAAACATACTGGATATTCTGGCAGCCCGTTTCAAGCTACCGGAGGAAAACGGAATTCCCGTTATACCCACGGCAAATCTGGAAAAACTGGCCATAGAAATCAAACAGATGACTCCCCGGGAAATTGCCAAGATTAAAGGTCTGGATATCACCCGGGCAGACATCATCGCCCACGGGGTTGTGTTACTGCATAACATTGTCCGTATTCTGGATGTGGACGCTTCCCTTGTCTCCGCCCGTGGATTCCGGGACGGTGCTCTGGCCGATTTTATTTACCGGAAAAAAAACAAGCATATCTATCTGGAAAGACAAAAAATGTTCCGTAGCAAGGGACTGGAAGAAATCATGCATAAATACAATGTCAATGAAATCCACGCCCGGCAGTGTGCGGACCTGAGTTTGAAGCTGTTTGATCTGCTCAAAGACACCCACAATCTGTCCTCTGCCCATGCGGAGATACTCTATGCGGCTTCCCTTCTGCATGATGTGGGGATTTTTATTGATTACAGCCAGCACCATAAGCATTCATTTTATCTGATTTATAATTCCGTGATTATGGGGTTTTCAGAGAAGGATAAATTTATTATTGCTCTGGTGACCCGCTACCACCGGAAAGGCCTGCCCAAACCATCCCATCTGGAATATATGTCCCTGTCCCAGGAAGACAAGGATATTGTATTGAAGCTATCTGCTATCCTGCGTATCGCGGATGCACTGGACAACAGCTATTCCTATGCGGTGAAGAGAGTGGAGCTTTTGGAATCCACCAGTAAGAAAATCACTCTGGGCATTGCCGGAAAATCTGATCTCACTCTGGAGCTATGGAGTGCGGAGAGAAAAAAAGAATATTTTGAAAAAGTATTCCAGAAAAGGCTGTCCGTCCAAATCCTGTAACTTTTTACGAATCTTTTATCTTCCGGAAAGATGCTCCCGTATTTCCCCATGCAGATAATCCACTTCCGGGCGGGATAGATAATAACGAAGAATTTTTTTCCATTCCGGAAGGGATGGGTTTTTCCGGAATTCACAGAGAAGTGGATAATAATGAAGCAGCAGGCAGGTTTCATCCGGACATTTTTCCACCACTTCCGGAGCCAAAGCCGGCATTCGCCGGCACTGGTTTTCCTGAAAATGGATCATCCGGAAAATAATGGTGGCGGCGTCCTGGGAATTCTCCAGCCGGTTCAGGAAAAACAAAATTTTCACCGCATTATTTCCATAGTCTTTGGGGTCTTCCAGATAAGTTTTGATGCTCTGAACCGCAGATGTGGAATCATTCTTTTTCAGAGATTCCAGAGCCTGGAAATATGGCGTTGAGGGGGATGCCGCCAGTATGGCTTCCTTTCCCGTCGGCTCTGGAAAACTCTCCGGAACTCCCAGATAATCCATGAGCAGAAGATAGTCCCCGGATTTCTGGTAAGGGTAAATCTCACGGAAAATAGCGATGGCCTCCTCATGGATTCCCAGATAATAATAGACAATAGCTTTATGATAATACAAATCCAGATTATTCTGGGGTTCCATTTCCAGCAGCGAAGAATAAAGAAGGAATTCCGTCCAGTATCCGGATTCAAAAAGAAAATACAGAAATTTTCTTCCATCCTCATCCTGTTCAAAGGAATGCTCTTTCAAAAAATGATAATGCAGAAACACACGGAAAAAAATTTCCGGATTCACCTCCGCCATACGGATGAATTCCCGGACGCCGTTCCCATCCAGTCCGGAATGGGGAAATATTTCCCGGAACGTCCGGATGTCCCCGATGTTCATGGAAAACATTATGTATTCCCGGTAAAAATAATCGGTGAGATTTTTCCCGATCTGTTTCCCGGATCGTATTGTATTGTGGACTTCTTTAAGAATTGTCCCCTTTTCATGGGAGGGAAGAGGGGCAAACCATGGATTGATCCGGTCCGCATCCACGGGGAAAATTTTTTCCTCCAGAAAAAAATCCCAGAAAATTTGGTATGCCTCTTCATATTTTTCCCGGATCACATACAAACGAATCAACTCTTCGTATAAAAAAACCTGGTGCTCCATATCATTGCGGATAAGCCCTTCCGCTCGGGAAAAATCCCCTTTGTCCAGATAAACACCAATCATGAAAGAATACCCTTCCCTGCCAAAGCCTTTGAGATTTTCCATAGCCAATGTGCCATCCATCCCCTGGGACATGTCCAGAAGGAAAGCTTCTTTCCAGTACGGATAATTTTGGGTTTTTACCAATTCCAGATAGCGGCGTGCTTCCGGATAATTCCCATAAAACCGTGAATAACCCACCATAAAAAGATTTTTTTCCTCCCTGTCTGCGGGAAAACCTTTTATAAATTCCAGGATTTCTTTCTTCCCCAGATGAGGATAAATCCTGATATATTCACTGTTCTGCAGGAAAAATGGCCGATGACGGTATAAATCCAGAAAATAATCCCGGTCCGCACGCAAAATCAGAAAAGCGATTAATTTGTATTCCGCATCGGATGGGATGACCTGATAAAGGGGGATCCCGCTTTTTTTGAGCTCCGCCACCCCTTCCCCGCTTTCTGTGATTTTCCGGACAATCATGCCCACATCGGGCAATTGCTCCGGAATTTTATTCCGGAATCCGTATTCCAGCAAGGCCACCGCCCGGGGATAATTTTTTTCCCCGATCTGGCAGAGTATAGCTGACCGGTATTGATGGGCATTGATGGGTTGATTTAATGGAAATTCCGGACAGGAAATCACGGCCCCGGTCCAAAAAATTAAAATGATCACTACCAAAAAATATGTTATGGGAAACTTCATGAAATATATTCCGTGGTTAATACTGAGAAATGCCTGAAAACGGCAATAGAGAAAAGGAGGGATGGGGGCGAGGGAGCCCCCATTTAAAACTAAAAGAACTTAACCGATCAACTTCAGCACAGACTGGCTTTTCATATTCGCCTGAGAGAGCATCGCCGTACCACTCTGAACTAAGATCTGCTGTGTAACGAATTTGGCCATTTCTTCAGCCATATCAGCATCTCTAATTCTACTCTCTGCGGCCTGTACATTTTCGTAGGTCTGCATAAGTCCTTTTGCGGTGGATTCCAGTCGGTTTGAGTAGGCTCCCAAATCTGCCCTTAACTTCATGACTTTCTCCAACGCATTGTCCACGACTCCAATGGTTTCGTTCGCCAGGGCTACCGATGAAATCGATATAATCTGAGAATTTCTCTGTAGATTCAGTGCCTGTGCGGTCATGGTTCCAATATATACTCTTTCTCTTTGGTACATATTTGGCCCCATGTGAAACCACATGGATCCCACTTTGCTCTGGCGGGCAAAATCCCCCTGGAAAAGTTTAAACCTGTTAAACTCCGCCTGGGATGCCACCCTGTCCACTTCATCTATTAACTGCGAGACTTCCACCTGCATCAGCTCCCGGTCTTTGTGTGTGTATATACCGTTAGCCGATTGTATGGACAGTACCCGAATCCGTTGTAACAGATTAGCGATCTGACCCAGATAACCATCAGCGGTCTGGACAAAACTCATTCCATCCTCCGTGTTTCTTTCTGCCTGTCTTAAGCCCATAATCTGGGTACGCATTTTTTCAGACACTGCCAGTCCGGATGCGTCGTCCGAAGCCCGGGTGATTCTTTCCCCGGACGCAAGCTTGGCCATTGTTTTGTCTGTTTCCCACTGGTTGAACTTAAGTACCCGGTGCGAATTGATCGCACTCATGTTGTGGTTTATTATCATAAGACACTCCTTTGTCTTAATAAATTTCTTTCTACTCGGACACCCAGGAATAACCCGAGTCCCGGTATTCCCAGGCACCCGAACGGAGTTCTTATGAAGCTTTCAAATCTTCGCGCAAAAAACGCGGGAGAAACCACCTCTGCGGTCTCCCCCGGCGTCTTTGTATCCGCTTTAACGTAATAGTTGTAATACTGCCTGTGGCCTTGCGTTCGCCTGGGCAAGCATTGCCGTACCGCTCTGAATCAAAATCTGGTTCTTGGTAAACCCTGTCATCTCTTCAGCCATATCAGCATCCCTGATTCTTGATTCAGCAGCTTGTATGTTTTCATAGGCATTCATCAAGCCTTTGGAAGTGTGTTCCAGCCGGTTGAAATACGCACCAAGATTTGCACGCTGTTTATTGATGGTATACAGCGCCTCATCCATCACCCCAATGATCTCATTTGCTTTGGAAGCAGTGGAAAGACTGATCAATGTGGTATCCGGATTCCGCATGTTCAATGCAAGAGCTGTCATGGTTTTGATAAAAACCCTTTCCCGCTGGTGCATATTGGGTCCCATGTGGAACCACATGGATCCGGCTCTGGAGCCGCGTGCAAAATCGCCCTGCAGAAGTTTCATGGTGTTGAACTCAGCCTGGGAAGCGATTCTGTCCACTTCGTCAATCAACTGAGAAACTTCCACCTGCATCATCTGGCGGTCTTCATCGGTATAAATACCGTTGGAGCTCTGGATGGCCAGCACCCGCACTCTCTGAACAATTTCAGCGACCTGTTGCAGATATCCTTCTGTGGTCTGGATCATACTCATGCCGTCTTCGGCATTTCTTTCTGCCTGACGCAGACCATTGACCTGGGTTCTCATCTTTTCAGAGACAGCCAGACCCGATGCGTCGTCACCTGCACGGTTGATCCTCATACCGCTGGAAAGTTTTTCCATATTTTTGCTTACTTCCCAGTTCTGGAACTTCAGTACCCGTTGCGAATTAATCGCACTCATGTTGTGGTTGATAATCATAGATTCCTCCTTGAATCATTATCTGTGATGACCGGGGAACCTCCGTATTCCCCAAAACAATCCTCACGAATTGATCTTCGGAATGGGTATAGAATGAACGTAACTAACGTTATTTCATGATATTTAAAGTTAGATGACAAGAAGACTGATTATTTCGTGTTACTATGAACTTAGCATGGAAGAGAAAAAAACCACCATATTTTATATTTCGGTGGTTTTATTAAAAGCTGAATCATTTTTTTATTTTTTTATTAAAAAAACCACTCTGCATTTCAATAAATTTTCCACATTTTTCTTTTGGGCAAGAAAACGGGAAGCATCCTTATCTGAGATCACCACATCGGTCCTGTTTTTACCGGAAACAGAAAGGGCAACAGTGATGAACGGATTTTTCCCCAAACGGTTCTTTTCCTTCATACGGTTGTAATCCTCCATATAGGTTACAATCCCCCGCTCCACTCCATAACGCTTCTGCAGGAACTCCGGACCATAAATGAGCCTGCCGGAGTCTGTGTACACCCGGGGTGCCAGTGCCGGACGTAATTCCAGCTCAGAAACATCCACCAGTATGGAATCAAAAACCTCTGGAGTCACAGATTCATGATCTGCCGGGAAATAACCGGATGTTTGATAAAAACGGGGATTGACCGTATCGTCCTGAAGAATGGGGTATTTTTCCGTATTCCAGGGAAGCGGGATCACCGCCAATAGACTGTCTTTTCCCCGGATTTTGACAAATACGGAAGTGTTCAAAATATTACCTTGGATAAAAAAACTGGATATATCCCGGTTCATCATGAAAATGGAATAATGTTCGGAAAAGCTACTGGAATCTTTCAGAAAGTCCCCCAGAATATGGGAGTCGTCCACCGCCAATCCTTCCAGAAAAGCCCCCATTTCCTGCTTGATCATATCCTTTGCGGTTTCCCGCAGAACATCATTTTTATATCGGGGATCCTTCCTGTCCATCCGGACCCGCAGGGTATACTGGATGTCCAGCTTCTGCCAATCCACCCGGGCCTCTGTTTTTTTCCACTCATCGGCAGTGAGATTTAAGGTGAACAATGCCAATCCTGCCGCCAGAAATAGTATCCGCTTCATATACCATTATCGGTTAAATTTTGATATCTTTAAACGGATAACGGAAGGTAACCCTTTGCAGCAAAAATACCAAAATCAGCCCCAGAGCGGATGCGAGCATGGAAATCAGGAATACCAGGCGGAATCCGCCCATCCCTGCCAGATTCCCCAGAAAAAAAATGCCCAAACCTGCCCCCAACCCTCGGGAAATCACCAATTGGACGGCCTGGGCTGTGGCCAGACGGTACGGAGATATATTTTTTTCCAGATAAAAAATGCTTCCCAAATACGCCGGAGAAAAATGAACCCCATGAATTATCTGCATCACCACCACAAAAAAACCCAGAGGAAAAATGGACAGAGAGGCGTACCGGATTATCCCAAAAAAGAAAGTCATCATTATCACAGGATAAATCCCCAGTTTTTCTATTAACCATGGAGAAATCCAGAAAAATCCAATCTCCAGCATCGTTCCCAGAAACCAGATGGCCGGGATGGTCTCAATATGCCCCAGAGCCAGAAGGGAATCAAAGGAAAAGGCGTCAATATACTCAGAGATAATATATTCTGCCGGGGTGAACTGAAAATAAAATAAAAACATAACCATCAGGAAGAGGAGAAAAGCCGGATTTTTAATCAAATATAACAAATACTCCGGACTGATCCGCTTGCGTTCCGCATTCCGTATGGTTCTGCCCGCCGGTAAAAAAAAAGTGGGGATGATACTCACAATAAACAGAATGCCTGCCAGCAGAATAAGGTGCTTGCGAGGCACCACCATGGGAATGAGAATTAAATTCACAACCATAAATCCCAGGGTGCCAAATAATCGGATTCTGCCAAATCTGTCCGATTTTAGCCCACTCTGGAGATAGGAAACACTCATCAAAGGTAAAATCCCTCCAATGAAAAACCCATAACCTCCCCATAGAACCAACATTACTTCCGGTTTATAGTGGCATCCCTCCGGCACCAGGGCCACTCCCATCGTAAAAAAACCGGCCAGCAAAGTCTGGATTATGATAAAAGGGCGTATGAAAAGTGTCCGGTCCGATAGATAACCAAAAAGGATTGCCCCAAAAGGTGATGATCCCTGTATGGCCATAAAGATTACCCCGGGATCTTTAATTTTCATCTCATTATACAAATATGGTCCCTGGTTGGGGACAATAATTCCCAGAGCCGTAAAAAATAGAAAAAACCAGATTTTATAAAGGTTTGACAAAGAGATCAGTCTTCAAAGGAATCCTGAGCATCCTCGGCGGACTTGAAGATTTCAAATACCGATTCCAGTTTAGTGATATCCAGAAGATTATCCACATCATTGCTAATGGCACACAGGGCAAACCTTCCGTTTCTTTTTTCAATCTCCCGGTAAACATTCAGAAATATACCCAATGCAGCAGAATTAATATATGGTACTAGTTTCATCTCAATGATCAGTTTGGGCACTTCTGCGTCTTTTAATACTTTCTCCAAGTTATCCGCCAGCTCAAACTCCATGCCGGATTTAATGGGCCCATCAATGGTCGCAGTCCAAATTTTGTTTTTATTCTTCATTTTTACTTTCATAAGCAAAACCAAGATACGTTTTTTAATACTCTATGATGATTGCAATCTTTTTTTTTATTTTTTCTGATTATATTTGGGTATTGATTCGCTACCATTTCCATATACACTACGGCTTCTGGTTCTCTCTGCCTATCCCCCTCCCAACTCCCCGGGAACCGGAATTTTCTTGACAGAATAGCGGGGTTTGTCAAAGGGAAAGCTGTGTGGGAAAATTGATCATCCAAACCTCACAAATTTTTCCTGGATAAATAGATGAAAACAGAAGAAATAAAACTCATTCTTGTGGAAGATGAGGTCATAACAGCAAAGCTGGAAAAACAGCATTTGGAAAAATGGGGATATGGCGTTGATCATGTTTCCAATGGAGAGGATGCTGTATCAGCGGTTCTTGATGGAAATAAATACTATGATTTGATTCTGATGGATATTGATCTGGGCCCCGGCATCGACGGAACACGTGCAACGGAGGAAATTCTTCTTCAAAATGCTATGAAGCCCTGCAACATCTGGATGCACCCTGCCCATTCTGTACCAACCCCATCATCATCAAAAACAAGCCCAATCCCCACTACTGGGAATTTTGCAATGCCAGCATGGACCGGCATTTTGCCATTGTGGACCGGATCATCCCGTGGAAGGACGGTATGGATGTCCGTTTTGAAATTGCCCGCGATATCACAGAGAATATGAAAAACCGGATGGAGACCGAGCGGATCAAAGAGCAGTATGAATTAGTCATTTCAGGGACAAATGATGGGATTTGGGATTGGAATATCAAAACCAATGAATTGTTTTTATCCAGACGTTGGAAAGAAATGCTTGGATTTGATGATCATGAAATTAAGAATGAATTCGCCAGTCTTATGTCCTTGCTTCATGATGATGACGTCCCCGGAGTACAGGATTATGTCCAAAAATACCTGAAAGGAGAAATAGAAAAATTTGCCATAGAATTCAGGATGAAACACAAAAACGGCTCCTTTGTCTGGATACTCGCGAGGGGAGAAGCCCTGCGGAATGAAAACGGTATTCCCTACCGGATGGCAGGTTCCCATAGTGATATTACGGAAAGAAAGAATGCAGAGGAAAATCTGAGAAGCGTCTCAGAAATGCAGGCTCTCCTTATGCAGATTGCCCTGGATTTTATTAACGTCCTCGAGGAAGATGTGGACAGTGCCATCCATAATTCCCTCCGGCAACTGGCCAGTTTTGTCTCCGCAGACAGGGCATACGTTTTTGACTATGATTGGAATAATAATGTATGCAATAATACCTATGAATGGTGCCAGGAGGGAATCACACCGGAGATAGACAATTTGCAGAATATTCCCAATGAATCCAACCGGGAATGGATTGAGACACATAAACTTGGACAGGAAATTTATATTGAAGATCTTTCCCAAATGTCCCCGGACGATCCCTCAAGGAAAATCCTGGAACCACAAGGCATAAAAAGTCTTCTGACTGTCCCCTTGATGGACAGGGATAAATGCATTGGTTTTCTGGGATTTGATTCTGTCCTGGCCATACACAAATATTCGGATAAGGAAAAAACGCTGCTTCATATTTTTGGTGAAATGCTGGTGAATATTGCCAATAGAAAAAACCTTGTTATGGCAAAAGAGGAAGCCCTGCGGGCATCCCGTGCAAAGTCTGATTTTCTGGCAATCATGAGCCATGAAATACGCACCCCCATGAATGCGATTATTGGTATGACAGATCTGGCACTGATGTCCGATGACGACATTGCACGGTTTGAATATCTTGTGATTGTAAAAGAATCCGGAATCCATTTGCTCCAGGTCATCAATGATATTCTGGATTTTGCCAAAATTGAAAACGGGAAACTGATTCTGGAAGAACATCATTTTCCCATCAGAAAAACATTCCAGCAAGCGGAAAGGATTTACCATCTGGAATGCGAAAAAGCCGGTCTTTCCCTATCTGTTTCACTGGATCCGGACATTCCGGAGATAATGTATGGAGATGACCTCCGGATCCGCCAGATCATCATCAATCTAATCAATAATGCCATAAAATTCACTGAAAAAGGTGGAATATCGGTTAAGGCAGGCATAAAAAGAGATATCCAATTGGAAGATGATGAGATTGCACTGGAAATTACCGTTGCAGATACCGGTTGCGGAATTCCCCTGGAGAAACAGGATTTGATATTCACCAAATTTGAACAATCAGATATGAGCACAGCCCGGAAATATGGTGGAACTGGCCTGGGTCTGGCAATCGTAAAAGAACTCGTTACCATGATGAAAGGACATATCACGGTAGAAAGCACCCTGGGTGCGGGCTGCACCTTTAACCTGTGGCTGGTCATCCGGAAAGGAAGTATGGAACAAATCTTTGACAGAAAAAAATTCATCCCAAGTATGGGAAAGCCCTTAAATATCCTCCTTGCGGAAGATAATGAGGTTAACATTCTTCTGGCAACCACCGTATTGGAAAGACTAGGATGCTCCGTTTCTGTGGCCAGAAATGGGATAGAAGCACTGGATTTTCTGAAGGAAAAAAACTTTGAAATTGTCCTCATGGATATTAAAATGCCCAAGATGGATGGAATTGAAGCAACAAAACAGATCAGAAACGGAGCCTGTGGCCAGGATAAAAAAGATGTTTGCATTATTGGATTGAGTGCCCATGCGATTTCTGACATACGTGATACGGGAATGGAAGCAGGGATGAATGATTACATCACCAAACCCATCGATATTCTGACACTTCAGGAAAAAATTTACCATGGAATGGGGAAAAAACTGACTGACGATCCTTCTCCGGATTTAGTTTCTTCGGGAAATAATCGGTAAAATAAAAGGGAAGAATCGACTTGACGGCTTATGCAATATTACGATCAAATCCTAATATTGCATAAATGAAAATGATATGTTTTCCAGAGAAATTGAACCATAGATATTAAAGCTGTGGAAGTCCTTTCCGGTGATTACCATTACCAGACCCCGGCAATCCGGAAAAACCACTCTGGCAAAAAATCTTTTGGGTGGCATTCCTTATGTGAATCTGGAAGATCCCGCAGAAAGGGAGTTTGCATCCAACGATCCCCGTGGGTTTCTGGCCCGGCTTCATGGCCATGGGGTCATTGGTGAAATCCAGTATGCCCCGGACTTATTGTCCTATATCCAAATAGATGTGGATGAGAATCCGGGCACGGGACGTTATATGCTAACGGGTAGCAACCAGCCGGATTTTTACTCTGCTTACCTTATGACCTATCTGGAAAGGGATGTGAGAAACAGTACCCGGACGCAGAATCTGGCACAGTTTCAGAAATTCATGGAACTGTGTGCGGACAGATTCTGAACAAAGCAGGCATGGCCAATGAACTTGGCATTTCAGCGTCCACCATGGAAGAATGGCTTTCTATTCTGGAAGCATCTTTTGTTATTTACCGCCTCCGTCCCTATTATAAAAACTTCAATAAGCGGGTTATCAAATCCCCCAAGCTGTATTTTCTGGATACAGGATTATTGAATTATCTGCTCCGGATAGAAACTCCGGAACAGTTGATCCGGCATCCGTTACGCGGTGAGATTTTTGAAACCTATGTTTTTGGGGAGCTGATTAAGCGCTATTACCATTCCGGAAAAAGGGATGCTCTTTATTATTACCGGGACAGCAATTCCAATGAGGTGGATATTATTCTGGATATGTCCCGAGGCCCTGTTCCGCTGGAGATTAAATCCGGGCAGACCATTCACCCAGATTTTTTCAAGGGGCTGAAATATTTTTCCCGTCTGCAGAAAAACTATAAAAAGGCCGGTCTGATCATTGGCAGAATTATTGCAGAAGAACGGAGCGATTATTTTATCCATGGGTTCAACCAGGTTTATGAAATTCATGATGAGCTCACGGCACAGGACAACTTTTTGTAATGCAGGCCCCTAACTTTCCAAGGTTAATAAACCCAATCCTAAAAAGAAATTGTCTTGACTATCCGGTTAAACCATTTTTTCTGAATTGTGCGGATGACTTTCACAAAAAAAATCAACTTGGGAATCTTACTGTCCACTCTACTGTCCGCCGGGTTTGCAATTTTTTTTCTGCACAATCATTTTTCGGATTCCATCCAGAAACAAATGCTGCGGCGGCTCATTGAAGTGGGGCAAACGGGATTGTTTTTGATGGATAAACGGGCATTGACCGCCATGGAAGATTACAACCATAAAAGCAGGGAATTAGTAAAAATGCATACCCCGGGAAAAATCAAAATCGCAGCGGGGGAAAGTAAAAATTATATTCCCAAAGAGGTCAGAGAAAATATCCAGAAAGAGGAGGACTGGATCTATATCACCCAGATATTGAGAAAAATAAAATCAGGCAGTCTCAAAAATACTTATCCGGATTATACATCCGGAAATATTCCCCAGAGGGCCATTTCCAGAATTTATAAAACCACCACTATTGCTTATGTATACCTTCTCTCCGATTTTGATATCCAGAATAATCTGGCCATGTTTCTTTCCGATGCGGATTATGAAAAAGAAGATAAAAACAAGGACGGAGTCATAGATTCAGAAGAAAAATCAGAATCAGTATCCATTGGACAGATATATAACATCGCCGAATTTCCACAGCTCCGGAATGCGTTTCTTACAGGAAAAATTACATACGATGAAAAAATAACACGGGATAAGTGGGGTGCCTGGTTTTCCGTTTATATCCCGGTTAAAAATAATTCACGCACTGTTGCCATAATGGGTTTGGATCTGGACGCAAATTCTGAATATAACCTGTTAAATGATTATTGCTATCTTCTTTTTTTTCTGGGAGGGGTCATTATTCTTCTCACCAATGGAATATCCTTTTTCTTCACCCGTAAAATCATTAGACCGCTGAAAAGACTGGAGAAATCCGCTGAAAAAATTGTCGCCGGGAGCTATGATCTGGATATTCCCGTGCATTCCCAGGATGAGGTTGGGCATCTGGCCCGGAGTTTTACCCGAATGGTGGAAGTTGTGCGGAAAAATCAGGAAAACCTGGAAACCCAGGTCCAGAACCGCACCATTGAGTTGCAGGAATCCCTGAGTCAGCTCCGGTATCTCAAGCAGAAACAGGATGTGGATTACTTTCTGGCTGGACTGCTGGCACTTCCTTTGAGCAAAGATATGAATATCAATTCAGCCATCAAAACCGAATGGTTTATTGAACAGAAGAAAAAGATTTCTTACAGGAACCACCAGAGCCAGGTGGGGGGAGATTCCATTATAACCGCTTCCCTCCTTTTTCGGGACAGAGGGCATTGTGTCTTTTTTATCAACACAGACGCCATGGGAAAATCCCTGCAGGGAGCCGGAGGCAGCGTGGTCATTGGTTCCATTGTGAATGCATACCTTACCCCCATTGCCCCGGAAAAAGATATCTTAAATCTTGTCCCGGAAGAATGGCTTCAGGAGATATTTATCAATATTCAGCGGGTTTTTGAGTCATTCCAGGGCAATATGTATGTCTCCTGTATCATGGGACTGGTGAATGAAGAAACCGGAAAGATGACATACATTAACGCTGACCATCCTGCCCCCATCCTGTTCCGAGATAAAACAACCGGCATTATGGGACAAAACGCCATAATGAAAAAATTCGGAATGGCTGATCAGGGGAATCCGGGATTGAATATCCTTTATCTGAATCCGGGGGACATTGTTTTCATTGGATCGGATGGTAAGGATGATCTTCTGAAAGATGGACGGCGTCTGGAGATGGACAATACTGTATTTCAGAATTTAATCCGTACAAATGATGGAAATCTCAACAGGATCCTGGAATCTATAAGCAACAACTATGAATTATCCGATGATATTTCTGTATTAAAAATATCTTTCAAAAATGAAAGCACATCCTTATAAAGGTACATACTGCCCGTAAATATAAACATTTTTTTTCCAGGGGTATTAACGCATTCCCGGAATATCTTTGCGGATAATGCGGGAAAGAGATCCCCGGAATCGTCTGAAAAAAAACGGGAATCCGTCATGGGGAAAAGAAAATACTCAATCCGGGTTTCTTTCTCCAGAATTGAATCCAGTATAATGCGATAAGTCCTCATGTCTCTTTCCTTCATACTGTTCATGATTATATAGAGATTATCCATATTTTTATTCCCTGCAAGCCGCAGAATTTCGCGTGCGAGATTTCCCATGGATGCCGGGTTATGGGCTGCGTCGTAGATAATCAGGGGATCTCTTCTGAGTATTTCCAGTCGCCCCGGAATATCCAGCGGAATTTCCTCCGGGGGGAAACCAAATATATTCAGAAACACCCATCGGGAAAAGCGGTAATTTCTCTGCGGGTACGTTTTTTCCTGATCCCAAAGAGATTGTGGAAAATAATGCAACGGACTGCCCGCATCCTGAGCTGCTTTGTCTATAACGTTGCGTGCCTCATCCTTTTGCGGAACCGAGAATACCGGAACCCCGCTTTTTATGATACCTGCCTTTTCCGTGGCTATCTTCTCCAGGGTATCCCCCAGTATCTTTTCATGATCAATGGCAATCGATGTGAGAACCACTGCGGCCGGATGCACCACATTTGTGGAATCCAGGCGTCCCCCTAATCCTGTTTCCAATACGCCCCACCCGGCATTTTTTTCCCGGAAATATTCTAATGCACAAAGGGTAAAAAAATCAAAGTAGCTCACCCTGGACAAATCGTAAAACATCCGAAAATATCTGAAAAATTTGTATAATTCTCTTTCCGGAATATATACCCCATTTAACTGTATTCTTTCACATGGATGAATCAAATGAGGGGATGTATATAGACCGCAGGTCTGCCCGGATTGGCGGATCATCCGGGAAAGGTATATCGCCACGGATCCTTTCCCCAGAGTACCCGCTATGTGGATATATGAAATGAAAGAAGGAAAGAGAGTCCTCTCCTTCACCAATGATTTCAGGGGTTCGGGAGAATATCCATTTTGCAGAGTAAACCTGCGGCTTGCTTCATAATTGGAATGGGAAAAAAAATCATGGATAACGGGATAATAGGATTTTTCTTTCAATTGTCTTTCATGCTTTTTTCAAGCTTTTTTAATTCCGCCATCCATTTTTTCAGCTCTTCAGGATTTTTTCTGTTTTCACGTATTTTTTGCAGAATGAACTGCAACTTCCCCATCTTTTCCGCATTTTCTTTCAATGTTTCATCCTGTTCCGGATTGTATGGATAGATAAAAAACTGATAATTGTTTGTGCTGCTGAAAAGTCCGCTTTTGGGATCTCTGGAACGGATATGAAGAAAATACCGCCCCGCCTTCAGATTTGCGGCTATGGATATTTTTCCTTTTTCATGCTCAATGGGATTTGAGGGATCTTCCTTGGGGGCGGAGCTTATGGTAGCATAATAATTCACATTATCCAGATTATTGATAAAGAATTCCATATTTCCTGATTTAATGGTGCGGGGAGATATTTCGTTTAATAAAAAAATATATGGTTCAGCGGGAGAATACTCCCAGTAAATGGGAATGCGGTATACCCAGCTTCTTTCATTTCCGTGTACAGCCTGCACAATGAAATAATACATACCGCCCTTCAGATTATCTTTCTTAAATTCATTGCCAGGAATTTTTCTGACGTCATCCAGAGGTTGGGCATATTTATTTTCAGACAGCAGATAGCGGTAAGCAAAATTCGGACTGGATGACTCCCACCGCATGACCAGTTCCGGGGAATTCTCCGTCATCCGGATAAACCAGTCGAATGCGGAAAGATAGGGCTGGGATAATTCCCAGGATTCTGTATACAAAAAATTGATATCAGAAAGCACATTAAAGAAAAGGCCATCCTTTCTGAGAAGAGGCACAAAATAAAATCCGGTCATCAGCCGCCGGCTCTGGAATTTCATTTTGGGAGCCTGAGCAGAAAAATCATCAAAGTCAATCCTGAAAACAGTGTTCAATTTTCTGGAAGGGATAAAAATAATGATTTTTTTTTCATAACGCACCGGAATAATATCATCGGCATAAAGGAATTCTTTGGAGTACAGTACCTTCTGTTCCTGCACTTCTTTCCCGGCGATGAAAAATTTATATAAATTTCCATAGACATCAAAGGCCATCAGGTACATTTTATTATTCATCTGGAAAAACTGGGGCCTTTTTACAAAAAAGGGCAGCGTAAAACGCTGGTATTTCCCATCAGTCCATACCGTCCAGTAAATGGTACTGGCATTACGGTAAAGGATGTGAACTTTTTTTTCCGACCATTGGAGAAAGATTCGGTCAATGGGGAACTCACTGTTTAAAATATCAGAGTTATTATTCTGTTTCCAGATGGATACCACATGGTTACCGTTTCTGGTGGAATAAAGCAATGCTATGGGGTTACCGTCACCATCCACCCGGACATCCAGATCATTTAATTCAAATTTCAGAAAATCTTTTTTCTCATAAATAATATCCCCGGAGGAATTGAAGACAATAAAAATAATTTCCCGCTGGTCGTGAAAAGATACCACCACCAGATCCCCATCCGCCAGTGCAAAATGCTTCAAAAT
This sequence comes from Leptospira biflexa, assembly GCA_020720785.1. Classification (GTDB taxonomy): domain Bacteria; phylum Spirochaetota; class Leptospiria; order Turneriellales; family DYLW01; genus DYLW01. Next base: position 55,387 of record DYOA01000007.1, on the reverse strand, counting down.
ATCAGGAGTTTTCCGGAAACGATAAATCTCCCTGGAAGTATATTTCTTATCCTTTTCCCGGACGGAGAGCAGAATGGTTTTTTTCTTCAGTACGATGGTTTTATCCAGCCAGATCTTTGTATGGGTATCAATGAGCTCCACATCCGTCATGGGTTCCTGGGAAAACCCGGTTTGAGAAAAGGCAGCGAAAAGAATCCATGTTAACCAAATTTTTTTCATAAGCATCAAATTTTAATAAACCTGCTCAAAATAAAGTAAAGTCTCCGCCGTAGAAGATACACGGGAACCAGTGCCAGTATGACAACCACAATCCATAGTATGGTATTGGACGAGCCTTCCCGGTTTTTCACAACATTTAAACGATACGATGAATAGTAACCGGTTTCTGTTAATTTATTATCATGCAAAATCAGGCGCACGTTAATATAGTACTCCCCGGGTTTCAAATTGTAGAGATACTCCGCCTGCCCATGGGAATTTACTTCCAAGCCTGGCATTCTCTGGCGGGAGGAAATTTCCCAGGAAAACCCATGCATAACATATTTGTAATGCTCCGGAGCGAAAAACCGTACTTCAAAATACCCGTTTTCCGGGCTAACCAGTATCCGGGGAAGAGGCTTCACTGCCGGAGGCTTGTCCAGATTGGGTAAATGGGAATAAATTTCTCCGGATTCCAAGCTTGCCTTGGGGCCTTCAGTGGGGGCAATGGGATCCTCCTCCGGTAAGACATTGGTTATTTCCTCCGCACGGGAAAAGTAGATATGCTTAACGGAGGATTTTCCTTTGTCCGAATATTCAACTCCCACGGAAACCACATACACCTGCCCCTTGGGAATGTTTTCAATATTCCGGGAAAAGACAACATTTCCTTCTCTGGATGATGTCTGGACAATAAATTTTTCCATATACGGATCCGATGGATTTTTTCCCAGAGAAAAAAAAACCTTGGAAATCGTCTTCCCTTCGCCTTGGGATGGAATAGAAAAATCCAGCTGGTTATTTCTCACTTCCCCATCAGTAATATTGGAAAAAATATCAAAAACAGAACCGGAGTTTTCCGGATCAATAATCACTGTAAAATTTCCATAGGCGGAACGGTTTCCTGCTATGTCCTCCGCTGTAATCCGGAAATAGTAGGTGCCGGGTTCCACATTATTGAAAATCACCTGATTTTTTTCTGTGCTTTTCTCCAGTTTTGTGGTAATGTATGGTAGAAAAGAATAATGATATCGGATAACTTCAATATCGTCCTTGGATAAAAAGTTAAAAACCACATTCCTGGCTTTGCTTCCCACTCTTTCTTTATGCGTGGGCGAAGAAATATCCGGAACTCCCGGGGGCCCGGAATCGATAATGAAATTATAATGGGATGTTTCTGATTCATTCCCCGCTTTGTCCATATACCTCAGATGCAGATAGTATACCCCCGGCTCCATATAATCAATGGAAAGTCCGGTTTTTGTACCCGGCAGATTATATAAATCCGGATTGGTCCCGGCGGATTTATCCACCAGGAAAGCATATCCCTGGACTCCGGATGGGTCATTGGGCAATTTCCATGAAAATGAAGCCGAATTACGGGAAACGGCCTTTCTTTCCGGATGCGTCCGGGAGGAAATTATCAGTTTTTCTGCTTCTGTATCCACGTGCTGGCGGTATAAAACCCCACCGGCAAGATAGTATAAATCCACATAGGAGGATGAGAACAGAAAAGGTTTTTTTGCATCATACCGGACATCAGAAATCTGATGGCTTACGCCCACCAGTTCATTCTCCTGTCTATCCATGAAAATACCAAAAATCTGCGGGGGGTTTTTCCGGTGATCCGACCAGACAATGATCCTTCCCGTTTTTTTTGAATACGCTATCTGTGGATTGTAACAACTGGCGTTGGTGGTAGAAATTTTCCTGGCTGCAGAATTGAACGATTGATAAAATATTTCCCAGTTTTTTTCCGGATTGGCCTGCCATACCCAATGGACGGTGTTGCCAAATATGGCGGCACGGGGAGAAAAATTATGATAATCACTGGAAGTGAGCTTCTGGATATCTGATCTATCCGAACCGGATATTTTAAAATAATGAATATTATCCTTGAGGCTGTTCTGTCCCCTGCTCTGGTAAAAAACGTGCATTTGATTTCCGGAAACACTCACAGAAGGGAAAAACGCACCCCGCCCGATAAAATGAATATCTTTTACCAGCATTTGAAAATCCCCAAAGCTGCCCTTTTTCATCATAGCACGGTAAAAGGTGAAAACATTCGCAGAATTTTCCTTCTGAAAAAACAGATAGATATTTCCGGAATGATCCGTTTCCAACTGGGGCAGAACCAGTACCCCATCCAGATCCAGACGCTTTACTCCGGATTCCGGCCTAGCCAGGGCTTCCACCCCGTTCTCCGTGGATTTATACTCGATAATGGTTTTCCCGCTGGAAAAATCTGTTTTCTGCCAGACAAGAACACTTTTAGCACCCGCTACAGCAATATCCGCGTTTACCGGAAACAATGCGGGCGATGGTTTCAATTCCACAGTGTGGGCAATTATGGAACTCTGTCTCCCATCCCGGGTAAAAAAAACATTCAGATCAATCATTGTGGGGGCATTCGCAGAGAAGGCACCCCGGATTTTCTGAGTTACCAGAACCATTGAACCGGTTTGTTTATCGGTGTCCAGTTTATAGTCATGCACCCCTCCGTCCACAGCCATAGGTGGATTCCAGCCGGCCACACCCCAGAGGACCTGCGGACAATAAATGGCCATAAAAAAGGAAATTATCCCATGAAAAAATAAAGACGATAAAAATTTATTATTCATTCCCAATGTATGCATCGAACAAAAACCCTTTTTTATCAATATATTTTTGATATTCCTCCGGCAGGAAAATGCAAAATTATGGACACACTGCGATAGGAAAAAGCTTTACGGCACATACGGCCTTATTAAAACAACATTATATTAATCTATTTTCGGGAGAGAAGCCATTCTTTGCCAAAAGGGGACCATCTTGAGACTGCGAATACCTTTTTTTATTCTCACTTTCCTCACCTGCTTTCTGAATTCCGCCAGTATCCGGGGGGCAGATCTAAAGCCCGTTACGACCACCGGAAAAAACTCTTCCCAGTATGTACTCCAGACCCGGCACTTCAATGTCCATTTTGATTCCAGAGGTGGAAAAATCCTTCGTTTGGAACACCGCGACAACGTGAATAAACTGAAGGATTCCATCAACCTTGCCACAGATCCCTTTGAATTCACTGCCTATTTCAATCCGGAAAACCAGAAGGACATGAGAAACGCCGAGTTTACATTGGAACCCCGTCCTGCTGGTAATCACCAGGAAGTGTACGCCGGCACGGAATTATCGGATGGGAAAAAAGCCCGGCTCAAAGTGGGCAAAATATTCCGTTTTTACGATGAATACCATTACTGGCAGTTTTCATTGGAGTTCGTCAATACCGGGAAGGAAGACATCCAGATACCAGAAGTCTACTTCCTACCCATACTGGGCATTGGTCCGGTGGAACAGTCCCCGGATGCGAATTCCCGGACACAACAATCGTTTTACGCGTTTTATTTTGCCAACGGCAGCTTTGAAACCCTGAGAACATCTTCCGGATCTTCCGATTTTCTGGGCTTTGGTTGCTCCGGGTCGGACGATAGTTCCAAAACCATCCGGGACAGTGTGGATTTTTTTGGGAAGAGTTCCCGTTTTATGAACATGACCATCCAGCCGATGGAGAGGAACAACGGCCTTTACTATTTCCCGCAATCGGCACATTCTCCCCAGCAATTTCATTTGTCCATGAAAGGGTTTTCCCTCAAAGCCGGCGAGAAAAAGGAATACCATTTCTGGGTTTACTCCGGCCCCAAGGTAAAGGACTATGTGGATCTTTCCACAAAGGATTTCCAGAAGATCCCGGCCTTGTCCAAAATCCATGATGATCTGTACAAGGCGTTTGACTTCGGATTCACTGGCCCCATTCGGGATCTGATTGTGGTGATCACGGAGCTACTGTATAAGCTCATTCCCAACTATGGAGTGGGTATTATTCTTTTTGCCATTTTATTCAAGCTGATCTTCTGGCCACTGAACCAGAAGCAGGCAGAATCCATGAAGAAGATGCAGATTCTGCAGCCCAAACTGAAAGAAATCAATGAGAAATATAAGGATAATCCGCAGGAAAAGCAGAAAAAGACCATGGCTTTGTATAAGGATAATAAGGTCAATCCGCTGGGTGGCTGTTTGCCCATTCTGATCCAGATTCCCATTTTTATCGCTTTGTATGCCGCGTATTCAGACTCCTATGAGCTCTGGAGATCCCCTTTCATCTCCGGATGGATTGATGACCTGTCCCAGCCGGATACCGTGTATCGTTTTCCGGAGGCCATGTTTTTGATTGGTGGATTATCCTTGAATATTCTGCCCATAGTCATGACTCTCACACAATTTCTTCAGACAAAATTCACTACCGTTTCCACTGATGAAAGCCAGCAGAAAGTGATGATGTTTATGCCGTTTATTCTTTTATTCATATTCTGGACAATGCCATCCGGTGTTGTTCTCTACTGGACAATCACGAATATCCTTTCAGTGGTCCAGCAGTTGTACACAAACGCAAAAACCAAAATTGATTCTTAACGGAGATAATATGCAGATACTTGAAACCCATGCAAACAATGAAAAAGAAGCGATCCAGCTGAGTTCGGAGTACCTGGGGATATCCAAAGATGAGCTGGAACTCCAGATATTCCAGAAAGCATCCGGGGGCTTCCTGGGTCTGGGCACCAAAATACCCGGAATTTACCATATTTACGCAGTGGAGGGAAAAACTCCTGTAGATGTTGTCATCAAAGGGGTAGTTTCCACGATCCTGCACAAAATGGGGTACAAAGCCAAATTTGTGCGGTTTGAAACCCAGGAAGATGGCAAGCTGTATGTGGAAATATCCTCCCCCCACGCCGGATTTATTATTGGGAAGCGAGGTAAAACACTGGAAGCGGTTCAGTTTCTGGCCAATCTGATTGTGGAAAAATTTATCCACCGCCAGCCCAAAATTCTTCTGGATCTGGAAAATTATCGGGAACGCCGGGCGGAACATCTGGCAGAACTGGCCAAAAAACTGGCATCCCAGGTAATGAAAACCGGAAAAAGCCGGCTTCTGGATCCACTGAATCCATACGAACGGCGGATTATCCATTTGGCATTACAGGACAGCGAGAATGTGGAAACCAAATCCGAAGGCAACGGTGTGTATAAAAGAATCCGGATTACCAAGAAGAAGACAGCCACCGGAGCCCCTCCGGAAGCCTATGATATGGAATCTGATATTCCGGAGGATTTTTCCGAAGAATACCAGGAGGACAGCCAGAATACTGCCATTCTGGTGGAAACCGATTCCAAATCCGATTATGAAAAGGAACAGGAAGAGGAACACCGGGTGTTGTCCGGAGAAGAACCTGTGGATTCCCGGGACGGAAACACCATGATTCTGGAAACCCAGACCAAAAAAAATCGCTGATTAAGAATGGCTCATCCGGTTTGTGCGGTGGCCACTCCTCCCGGAAGAAGTGCGATAGCGGTTATCCGGGCCAGCGGAAGCGGGGTTATTGAAAAAACCGCTTCCGTATTTTTCCGTTCCGGAAAAAATCCCAATCTCAGAGAATTTCCGCGTAAAGCGGTTTACGGCAATATTGTGGATCTGCGTTCCGGAAACGTCCACGTGGATGATGTGGTGGTCATTCCCTTTCTTTCCCCGGATTCTTATACAGGGGAGGACTCCGTGGAAATCCATTGCCATGGGAATCCGGTCATCATTGAATGGATTCTGGGCATTCTCTACTTTCTGGGAATGGAACCGGCCCGTCCGGGAGAATTCACAAAGAGGGCTTTTTTATCCGGAAAGATGGATTTGGATTCTGCGGAGGCTGTCCATGACATTATTGAAGCCCGGGGAAAATACGAGCTCCAGAATGCCATTGCCCGGCGGAATGGGCAAAACCGCACCCGGCTCTGGAAAATCCGTTCTCTTTTGCTGAATTTTCAGGCAGATGTCACTGCGGAGCTGGATTTTTATGAAGAGAATATGGAATTCCAGAGCCAAACCAAAAAAATAGAAACCATCCGCAACGCCATGGAGGAAATCCGTCTTTCTCTGGACACTGCGGAAAAAATGGATATCTACCGGGCCGGCCTGGCCATCACAATAATGGGAACCCCCAATACCGGAAAATCTTCCCTTTTGAATTATCTTTCCGGATATGAAAAGGCCATTGTCACAGATGTCCCCGGCACCACCCGGGACGCTGTGGAAACCTCCACAATGTGGGCCGGCATTCCGGTTACGCTCACGGATACGGCTGGATTACGGGACAATCCGGGAGATTTCATTGAACGCCGGGGTATGGAAATTACTCTGGAGACGGCATCCCGGAGTGATATTCTGTTCATTATGATGGATGCATCCCTGCCGCCGGAAGGAGCAATCCAATCCACCCAAAGCCAGGTTTCCCGGATTCCGGAGGATGGGAACATCCAGTCTGTTTGGATTTTATTAAACAAATGGGATGTGGTACATCCGGAATGGGAGAACAGAAAAAACCTCCCGGAAACCATCCCAAAGGAAATTGGATTACAGAAATGGAAAACCCGGGTTTTTCCCATCTCCGTAAAAACCCGGTACAATCTTGTGGAGTTGACCCAGCAAGTGGAAAAGGAAATATCTTCCCTGCATGTCCATGAAGAAGGGATGATGCTTTCCACATGGCAAAGAGAGGATTTACGAAAAATCCTGGAAGAATTAAACTATATTGACCAGATTTTGACGGTGAGCCCGGAAGGGAACCGCAACCTGGAGATGATCACCGCATCCATGGATTCTGTCATGGGCTATCTGGGTGAAATTCTGGGAGAAATCACCACCGAAGATTTACTGGGGCGAATTTTCTCCCGTTTTTGCGTGGGAAAATAGCATGGCAGAAAGTTTAGCTTGAAATTATGCGGATTTAGGACGAAAATTGGATATTAAAAAAACGGAGAATATTTCATGAAAAAAGAAAATGCTTTAAAAATTCTGACCATCGCTTCTGCTGTGTTGCTGGCGTTCAGCCTGACCTATATTTTTGCGGATAAAATCCAGGTGATTACAGTTTTTCACGATAATGAGCGGAACGAAAAAAACATCGCCATGAAGGAAACACCTGCCCCGGAAAACAAATCGGCCATTGTGAATTCTCCGGAGACCATGCCGGTTTTATCCCAACCTGATTTCTACAGAGGAATTTATTTAATGAACGCAACGGTTCAGAATCCCCAAAAACTGGAATCATTCATTGCAAAAGCAAAAACATATCAGGTAAATGTGTTTGTGATTGATACCCAGACATACCAATTCCATGAAAAGGCCATATCGCCGGAGGCCATTCGGAAGGTAAAAGCAGCCGGTATCTGGCCGGTGGCCAGGGTGGTGGTATTTAACCATGGTTTTGACCACTATCCTGTTCCCCAATCCCTCAAACAAAACCGCATTGACATTGCCAAACGAGCTATTGCTGCCGGCTTTCAGGAAATCCAGTTTGATTACATCCGGTTTGCGGATAACGGGCATCTGGGTCGGGTGGGATTACAGGAACGTTATGGGGTTGTAGAGGGTTTCCTGAAAGAAGCAAAAACCCAGCTAAAACCAATGAATGTGGTTATATCTGCGGATATTTTTGGGAGAATCCCTTTAAATAAAGACGACCGCATTGGGCAAAAGATGGAAGGCCTGGCCCCCATCGTGGACATCATCGCTCCCATGGCCTATCCGTCCCACTATACCTGGTCCAAAAAATATTATACAGATCCATACTACACCGTTTTCACCACTTCCGAACAGGGAAAAAAGCGAACGGGAGATAAAGCCAAAATTGTTTCCTGGATTCAGGGGTTCCGTTTGAAATGGGAACACAGAGTGGTAAAAATGAGCCTGGTGGATTATATTATTGCCCAGATCAAAGCCAGTGAGGATGCGGGCATAAAAGGCTTTATGGTTTGGAATGCTTCCCAGCAGTATGACCCCACCTGGAAAGCCATGGATATCTATTATAATAAAAAGAAAAGTACCACCGTGAGCATGGAAAAATCCAAGCCCCCTGTCCCCGGAACCTGAAAGGGAAAGTGGTTTACGCTGTCAGAAAAGATAAAACATTCGTTCATGCAGGAAAGCGAACTGACACAAATACGGCTTCAGAAGCTGGAGCAGATCCGGAAACTTGGGGTCAACCCCTACCCTAATTATTTCCATAAAGAAAAAACCATCCGGGAGGTACTGGCCATATTTCCGGAAAACCCGGAACATGAAAATCAGCCGGAAGCTACACTTGTGACCACCGCAGGAAGGATCACAGCTTTGCGCTCCATGGGCAAAGCCTCCTTTCTGCACATCCGGGATTTAACCGGTACCATACAGCTGTACGGGAACGATAAAACCCTGGATGGTAATGAATATCCGGTTTTTCAATTGGCCGATCTGGGGGACATTGTGGGAATATCCGGAGAAATCTTTGTCACCAAAACCGGAGAACCCAGTATCCGCCTGAAAAAGTTTTCCCTTTTGGCAAAAAATATTGAACCCCTGCCGGTGGTAAAGGAAAAAGACGGGATGGTCTATGACGCCTTTTCCGATGTGGAATCCCGCTACCGCAAGCGGTATGTGGATTTTCTGGTAAATCCGGAAGTCCGGCATGATTTTATTATCCGGAGTCGCATTATCCGGGAAATCCGGAATTATCTGGACCATGCCGGATTTATGGAAGTGGAAACCCCCATGATGCAGTCCATTGCCTCCGGTGCCGCAGCCAAACCATTTGTGACCCACCATAATACCCTGGATATGGATTTATATCTGCGGATTGCTCCAGAGCTTTATCTGAAGAGAATGATTGTGGGGGGATTTGAAAAAATATTTGAACTGAACCGTAATTTTCGTAACGAAGGCATCAGCACCAAGCACAACCCGGAATTCACTATGATGGAAATTTACCAGGCTTATGCAGATTACCGGGACATGATGCGTTTAACCGAAGAAGTATTCCTGCATGTGGCCATGAAAATCCACGGCACCTCCAAAATTCCCTACCAGGGAACCATCATTGACCTGACTCCCCCTTGGGAACGGGTGGAATATCTGGAAATTATCAAAGAGAAATCCGGGATAGATTTTGCTGAAATTCTTGGTTCCGGGAATCCCATAGAAAGGGCATCCCTGGAAGCGGAGAAAGCGGGTATATCTGCCAAAGGATGTTCCACGGTATGGGAAATTGTGGATGAGGTTTTCTCCCAAAAAGTGGAGCCGGAATTAATCCAGCCGGTTTTTATTACACATTTTCCTCTGGAAATTTCTCCGCTTTCCAAGGAAGATCCTGGGCGTCCCGGCTTTGTGGAGCGGTTTGAGCCATATATTACCGGACGGGAAATGGGGAACGCTTTTTCCGAGCTCAACGATCCTCTGGAGCAGGAAAAACGCTTTTCCATCCAGTTGCAGATGAAGGAAGATGGCCAGCAGGAAACCATGGAAATGGATGAAGATTTTATCTATGCCCTGAAGGTGGGAATGCCCCCCACCGGCGGTCTGGGCATTGGCATTGACCGGATGGTGATGCTGTTCACCAATGCGGCCACCATTAAAGACGTGATTGCATTTCCGTTACTGAGAAAAAAGGATCCATCATGAAACCATCGGTAATACCATTCAAGCCATCCCGGAAAAAAATTGACATCCTGGACCAGACCAGGCTACCGGGAAAAACCCACTGGGTGGAGTGCAAAACCGCCAGAGATGTATCCCGCTCCATCACAAAAATGCATGTCCGGGGAGCACCCGCCATTGGCGTTACAGCGGCCTATGGCTTTTATCTGGAAATCTATTCTTTATTGAAAAATGGGAAAAAGATTACCAAATCCACCGGAAAGGACACCAAACAATTCCTGGATTCATCCCGCCCCACCGCTGTTAATCTGAGCTGGGCCACTTCCCGGATGGTCCATGAAATGGAGACCTTTTTTTCAGAAAATTCCATAATGCCGGAAAACCTCACAGATAACAAGAAAATCCAAAACCAGTTATTAACCCAGATATGGAAAGCAGCAGAGGAAATCCATCTGGATGATGCCGCACGATGCCTGGCCATGGGGAGCAACACGGCGGATCTCATCATGAAAAACGTCCCCAAAGAAAAACTGAATATTTTAACCCACTGCAATACCGGTTCTCTGGCTACGGGGGGAATTGGAACTGCTCTGGGAGCCATCCGGGTTTTACATGAACGCAACAGAATTAACCGGGTCTATGCGGATGAAACCCGTCCGTTTAACCAGGGTGCCCGGCTCACTGCCTATGAACTGATAAAAGAGAAAATACCGGCCACGCTGGTGGTGGATTCCATGGCTGCCTATCTTATGCAGAAAGGAATGATTGATGCCGTCATTGTGGGATCAGACCGGATCACCCGTCGCGGAGATGTGGCCAATAAAATCGGGACATACATGCTTTCCGTGGCCGCCAAAGCCCATAGCATCCCTTTTTATGTGGTGGCCCCGCTTTCCACCTATGATGATTCGATTGAAACCGGGAAAGAAATCCCCATTGAGAAACGGGATGAGAAAGAGGTAACCCATATTGGCGGCAAACAAATTGCGGCGGAAATTCCTGTTTTGAACTACAGTTTTGATGTCACCCCCTATGAAAATATTACGTCCATAGTGACAGAGAAAGGAATTTTTGAACCATCGGGTTCATGATGAGAAAAAAAATCCGCTTTTTTCTTATCATTTTTCTGCCTGTTTATCTGGTCCACCCTTCTGAACTGGCCAATCTGAAAACCGTTTCCATTATTGAACCCGGACTGGCCGGAGTGGAAATCAACCAGAAAGCCCATTATCTCCGGGGGGGAAACTGGCTGTTTCTGCGGGAATATGGGCTGGTTCTTTCTGTTACCAAATCCACAGAATTCGGGCTCACTGCTCCGCAAATTGAAATGGTGGAGGGAGAAAAACGGTATAACCGCATTGGGGATGTTTCTTTTTATGTGAACCATGCCACCGGAATTCTATCCCGCTATCTTCTGATAAATTTTTTTACAGAAATCAACACCGGAAGCGGTCCGGCTTTTGATGAAATCCAGAATAATCCGCTGGAAGCTTATGGATACAATGAATACAGGCTGGGCTTTATCACGTTTAAAAATTTCCGGTATTTTTCCCTGCATGGCAATCTTTTTTACAACTTCCGCTCCCAGGGAGAAAGCAATCTCACGGAGGGAATTACCCTGAATCTGGCTATGAAAGACACCTATAACCGGGCGTTTGGGTTCAATCCCACCAGAAAGGAAAACTTTTTTTATCAGGGCAACTTTGTGAATGACAATATGGAATACGGCCTGGGATTCAATACGATATTATTTTATCCTTTTGTACCGTTCTGGGAGATCACCCTGGCACATGATTTCTATGGAAAGGATTCCGCAGATCATTACGCCCAGACCGGTCCGGGTGCCGGAATTGTCAGCATGATCACCGCAACCGGAGGAAAACTATTTTTTTCTGAAAACAATTTCGCAGTAAAATTCTCCCTGCTTGTACCCATCGGCGGCCTTTATAATTTGTCTCCGGTTGGTTTTTCTCTGGGATTTCGCCTGGATTTTTAAAGATCATCCATCCGCAAATCTTCATAGGATTGCGGAAAGGCCTGCTCCATGTAAATATCTGTGAGGATTTGGAATCGTTCATCCGGTTCTTTCCCTTCCTGCTGGAGTTTGAGACGATAACGCAGGATCAAATTGGCCACGGTTCCATCTTCAAGGGTATGCTCAATGCGATTTCTGTTCAGAAAGCGGACGCACCAGTTAATATTATAATTAATATAATCCCCAATAATATCCAGGAAGGGAATACTGGGTTCCATTTTCCGGAGGACTTCATTCAGATACAGGGCTTTTTTTATGGATGCCGGGTTTTCTTTCATGCCGGAACGGAATTGCATCGCCATATTTTCGTATAAATTCAATGTGGACCCATAATAATTCATTATATCAATCAGATGTTCCGGAAAAATATTCATCACCTCCATCACATCAATGGGAATGTCTTTCTCCTGGAAATAGTAAAATATTTTCCGGGGATTTTCCCTCACCGGCACCGGATCAATCAGCGGAATGTATAAGTATTTCACCTCAGCAGCAAACCGGGAATTTTTGGGAACATAATATTCTATGGTAACCGGCTCAATGTAGAAATTATCACGTTCATTTTCATTGACATATTCCGGGTGTTCCGGGATGGCTTTTAAGCGTTTTATGCTTTCTGTGTAAACGGTCTGGGGCACAGAACCGGAAAGGGACTGGAGCAATGTACTGGAGATTCCTTCATAACTGGCCACAGTTTATTATCGGTTTGCGGATATGCGAAAAAGACCCCGGAGACGATATTATTGTTGCAGCCTCATCCAAAAAATGATTAGCAGAGATGGCAGGGGATGTTATGGTAAACACAAAGAGCATTCGCTATGTGGTAACAGGAAGGGTACAGGGGGTGGGCTTCCGTGCGTTCACCAAGGATACCGCACTGGCCCTGGGACTGAACGGATGGGTCAGGAACCTCAGCGACGGATCTGTGGAAATTATGGCCAGCGGCCCCACTGACAAAATCCATACTTTTGAGGAGAAAATCCGGGTGGGGCCATCGTTTGCGCGGGTGGTTCATATTGTCACGGAAGAAAACCCCGCCGGCCATAATCATATACAGAAAGGATTTCATATTGAACGCACTGCTTCCCATTCTTCTTGATTTATCTATTCTAATACTCCTGGGACTTTTATATCCATTTTCATTGTTCTCATCGTCTCTGAGGAAAAATCTGCGGATGCCCAGGAATCTGACAACCAGCCAGAAAGAGATTCTCCGGACTGTGGATAGAACCAATCGCCGGATTTTATGGTTCCATGCAGCTTCCGTGGGAGAATACGAGCAGGCCAGAATTCTTGCAAGGCGATGGAAAGAACGCGAACCGGAGGTATTCCTTGTGTTCAGCGTTTTTTCCCATAGCGGATATTCCCAGCGAAAAGAGGATACACTGCCGGATATTTTCTTTGCCCTGCCGTTTGATTTTTCAGCAATCATGAGCAGACTGGCTGACCGTATCCGGCCGGAGAAGGTATTCTACGCCCGCTATGATGTCTGGCCGAATATGGCTTTACGTTTGTCCCACAGAAATATCCCCCAGTATATTATCTCCGCTCAGATGTCTCCCCGCTCACTGCGGCTGAAAAAGCCCTTTGATTTTTTCTACAAAAATATTTATGGAATAATCAGCCACATCTTCACCGTGGACACAGAAAATATGGATCGTTTCCTAAGGCTAGCCCCATCGGTCTCTGTGGCCGGGGATACCCGGTTTGATGCCATAGAAGCCAGAATCAATGACCAGACTTTATCCGCACAAATATCCACCATCCAGAAAGTAAAATCCTGTGCGGGACACCGGAAAATCCTGGTGGCTGGCTCATCCTACATGGAATCCGAAATAATGATTGCAGGAACAATGAGTAAACCGGAGAACCGGGAAAAATTTCTGAATATTTTTTTTCCACACCATATAAACCCGGATCATCTGGATAAAATAATGGAAATGTTACGGGAAGCCGGACTCTCGTTTATCCTGTTATCCCAGATGGAATTGAATCAATACGAAGGATGCCGGAATAAAAATATCATTATTGTGGATACGATGGGATTGCTGACGCAAGGCTACTCCATAGCAGATCTGGCCTATGTGGGCGGAGGTTTTGAAGGTTCCGTCCATACGGTGATTGAACCGGTTTTCTTTGGCATACCCGTCATCACCGGTCATCATATTGAGAATTCCACAGAAGCCATGGAACTGGCGAAAATGGGATTGATACATCCATTGAGCCGGCCATACCCGGAGGATTTTCAAGTTGCCATGAAAAACTGCCTGGATAAAAAGCAATGGATCAATACCAGAATGCGGCAATATTTCAACAGTAAGAAAAACGCTGTTAATTCAATTCTGGAATATCTGCAAGTATGAATATCCTTTAGAAAAATCTCCGCCAGAAGGAATCCAGCTTCAGCCTCTTGCGGATTTCCGGAATCTTTTCGCAGGCTGCGTCATAACCACGCCGGAGGAATTCATCATGGGCATTATAATCCGCCCAGTGCAGTCCGGATAAATCCGGTAAAATGACCATATCTGTTTTTCCGCACTGTGAACGGCGGATATGGTAGGATTCAATATCCACGGTACGGATTAGCACATCAATCGAGTTCAGAATGGGATCTGTATTGAAATCATTTCCGGATAAATCCACTGTAATAATATTTCTGGGGTTCAGCTCCCGTGCAGCATCAATCCCCATTTTGTCAAGAACCCCGCCGTCCACATATTTCTTTCCATCCACGGATTGGGGAGGAAGCATGAAGGGCATGGCAGCGGATGCCATCACTATGTTTTTCATGGGGCCACGCAGAAAAGTTCTGGCTTCCCCCCGGTCAATATCCACAGCAACCGCTCCAAAGGGGATACGGGATTCCTCTATATTAATACCCGGAATAAACGGGCTTAAAAAATTTTCATATTCTTCCTGGGAAACCAGAGATTTCTTTGTGGCCATTTTCCCCAGCATTTCTGTCTGAAAAAATATTTTGTTGAACCGTTTAACAATGGTTTTCTTCTGGTCATTTAGCATGGTGGTCCACTGGCCAATGGGGGTTTCCAGAAAAGCCTCCGCCATGATCAGTTTTTTCAGCCTTTTTTCCACAAAATCGCTTTCCGGAACCACGGAATAAATGGACCCCACGATAGCTCCCATGGAGACTCCCAGAATCATATCCACGGGTATTTTTTCCATTTCAAAACAACGCAATACCCCAATATGGGCAAATCCCCGGGCTGCACCGGATCCCAGAGTCAGAATGGTTTGGGGCTTTTTTCTGCCAGTTTTCATAATTCTATGACTTTTAGATTGACAATGTGTAAAGTATTTCTTTCTTTCAGATGACAAGACTATGAAATATTCTTTATCCGGTTTGTGTGCTCTCTTTTTATCTTTAGTGATCCCCTGGGGTTATTCCCAATCCGCAGATGTATCCTGGATAACCGGACTATCTCTGATTCAGGAAAATTCTCTTTATTTCTCCGGTATTGAGACAGGAGTTATGGTCCAGGATGCAGATAAACAGAATGAAATCACGCTGGTATTCCCTCTGGTTTTTTATGACAAGGATAATCATTATCTCTGGGGAACCTATGGATATTCCTTTGCGGAGATATCCCAACCGGATAAAGAAGAGGCCGCATCCGCAATGATATCCCAGATGGATCAGCCTTTGAATATGATACATTTTTTGGAGTCATTCCGCATTTCCGGAGAGTACGTGACTCTGGACTATAGAAATCATTATATAAAAAACGACCCTTTATCCCAGACAATCTGGAACCATTCGTTGTACAGAAATGATCTGCCCCATTTCTCCCGTCTGATGCTGGTCCAATCGGGGGGTTTTTCGCTGATGAGTAATTCCCTTCCGGAATCCAACCGGTATGTGGCACAGTACCAGGCCGATGTATTATCCCAATCAGGAGCCGGGATTATCTCCGGAACTTCTTTGGACATCTATGGTTGGTATTTTCATGAAATTGAAAAATACGGCGGAGCTTTTGATGCCCATACCAATGGATGGGATTTCTCCGGGTTTTCCACAGGCATTTTTGCCGGAGCATCCGTCCAGGCAGATTCCAAAGAAAGCATCCCGCAAAACAGAAATACCGCCGGCGTCCGCTTCCGGTTCTGGAATACGGAAAGCAGAGTGGGTTATCTGAATGAAACGATAAACTCCTCCGGAAATGTCCCTCTTGCGTATACCTCTTTTCTGGCAGAATTGGGAGAGGAAAACCCGGAGAAGAAGAATACCTCTTTTGTCCATGGAATGACCCTCCAGTTTTTCTGGAAAAATGACCTCCCCTTCCTTACCGATCTGCTGGATTTACTGGTAAACCAGATCCAGTTTTCCCCCGTTCGGAAAAAAGAGCTGGAGATTGTTCTGGATACTTTTTTTGACGAACAAATAACGTCCACCCCACGGGTGCAACTTTCCCACTACGGAAATTCTTATTCCTGGCATATTGGTTACACAGAAAATAAACTTTCTTCTTACCGCAGAATGCTCCGGGATGAAAACAACTCATTCATCTTTTTCCGGTTTGATAAACCCATCGTCCGGGACTTTCTTTTTTTCCACTGGGAAACATACAACGTTGTTTCCCAAAATACCGGAAATTTCCATTCTTATCTGTACCTGCGTGCCGTGCTCTGATCATCCCAAATCAATGCACAGAACAGGATATGCAAGGGTCATAAGCCCTCACCAGCATTTCGCACTGGCGAATCATCCGGGCTTCCGTGAAATCCTGGGCAGCCATTTCCGCGACATAGGAGCGTAGATCAAAATGGATATTCGCATTATTCTGGGTGGTGGGGATAACGCAGTTTGCCCGGCGGATAATTCCTTTAGAATCAATTTCATAATCATGATAAAGGATTCCACGGGGAACCTCCACCGCTCCAATGCCCACGCCTTCCCGGGGAATAACCGGCTGTAGATAATCTTCCTGGCGGATATTATTGTAATTGGCCATATCATGAAAAAATTCCAGAAGCTCTTGGTATACATGGACCACTTCCACCACCTGGGCAATATTATTCATAAATGGATTATGATTCACCGGAGATAATCCCATCCTTTCCGCAGCTTCTTTGGCAATTTTATTCAGGTGGTTATAATTATTATTCACTCTGGCCAGCGAGCCGGCGGCGAAGGATTCCCGGCTGAGCTTAGCAAATTTACTGGTGGAAAAATCCACCACATATTCATTGGTCAAAGCCAGATAGTCATCCTCATTTTTACTGACTCCGTCTGTGGAAACAACATCGCCTCCAATCCAAGGGAAACGATCCAACCTCTCCTCCCCACCCTTGAGGGAGACAAATTCTGTTTCTCTGACGAAATCCGGCATTTTAAGGGATGTAAAGATATCCACCAGTTTTTGTAGCTGCTCTTTCCCTTCTTCCAGCCGGGATATCATTGCCTCAATTTCCATTCGCCGGGGAACCCGGGAAATGCCACCAGGCACCAAGGTTACCGGATGGGTTGTTCTGCCCGCCACCAGATCGCAAATGTCATTGGCCAGCTTTTTAAAGAATAATGCCAGACGCACCGTTTCCGGATCTTTGGCCAGAATGGGGATGACGCTTTCTTCATTAAAAAAATCCGGAGCCACCAGAAAAAAAAGATGCAGGACATGACTCTGGATTGTCTCCCCGTGCTTGGTGGCCAACCGAAGTTTCTGGGCCAGCGGAGGCGGTTCAAACCCAAACGCCTTTTCCACAGCACGGATGGAGGCAAGGGCATGACCAATGGAGCAGATTCCGCAGATTCTGGCCGTCAGTAAAGGAGCCGTTTCATAACTTTTCCCCACCAGCATGGCCTCAAAAAAACGGGGGGTTTCCACCACCATCCAGCGGGCGTCTTCCAGCTTTCCATCCCGCACCCGAATCATGATGTCCCCATGGCCTTCCACCCGGGTGAGATGCTTGATATCCGCATTTACTGTTATCTTCATATATATCTCCTATTCTATCCCATTCAGGGAATGAAGGGAATGGAATAAATTCAATTTTTCCATAATATCATCATCCGTAAATCCCATCCGATAAAAAACATTCTTCAACTCCGGCCAGTTGGTTTCATCCGCCGGCCCCCGGCAACCATAACAGGGCAGTTTTCCACCCGGGCAGGGAGCATCGCAACCCGCACGGGTTACCGGTCCAAAGCACATCTTCCCCTCATCCAAAAGACAGTGATTCATGTTCTTCTTGCATTCTATGCATACGGGATATTTCTCAAAATGAAACTCCGCCGATGTGACCAGATGGACCACAATCTTTTCCACTTCCTTTTTGGAAACCGGACAGCCGGGTATGGATAAATCTACAGGAATCACTTCGTGGATTGCCTTTACGGGCAGGGACTCTTTGGGCTGGTCTCCGTAAACAATGGAATTATTTTCTGCTACGCTCCGCAAATTGGCCGATTTATTTACACCCCCAAATACCGCACAGGTACCCAGAGCCACCACCATGGAGGCTTGTGCCCGGATTTTCTCCAGGCGGTCAATCTGGTCCTGGCGGGATGCAGAACCTTCAATAAACGCAATATCATAGTCCTGTCTGTGGCTGGAGGATATTTCTCTGAAATTGACAATTTCCACCAGATTTAAAAAATCTGCCAGGGTATCTTCTTTGTTTGCCATTTGGAGCTGGCAACCTTCACAGCAAGTAAAATCAAAAAAGGCCACTTTGGGCTTTGCGGTTTCAATTCCAAGATACTGCATAATTTCTCCTTACTAAATGGCTTCCTTTAGATTCATGACCGTCCAGTAATCCATCACCGGACCGTCCACACAGGTAAATGTGGAACCCACCATACACCGGCAGCATTTTCCCATGCCGCAGTGCATTCTCCTCTCCAAATCCACGAACATTCTATCCATGGGGATTCCCTTTTCGCTTAAATCCGCACACACATATTTAAACATCACGGGCGGGCCACAGACCACAGCATAGGTATTCCGGACATCCATCTCCTTATCCTTGAGCAAATCTGTGATCATTCCGGTTTTGCCTGACCAGCCCGGAGACTTTTCTTCTGATATTATATCAATTTCACAATCGTATATTTTCTCCCATTCTTTAAACTGGTAATCAAATAAAATCTGACTGGGGGTTTTTACTCCGTACAGGATATAAATTTTTCCATATTGGGAGCGGTGTTCATTAATCCAGAGGATGGGGCCACGCAAAGGGACAATACCCAATCCGCCGGCAATCAGCAGAACGTCCTTCCCGGTCATTTTCTCCATGGGGAAATGGGTACCAAAGGGCCCCCGGATTCCCACCATTGAGCCGATCTTTGCATTATGGAGAACCCCGGTCACCTTGCCGGCTTTCCGGATACATAGCTCAATCTGCCCCACAAAAGCTGTGGAAGCAGACAGGGAAATGGGAATTTCTCCAAATCCGGGGACTTCCAGCATCACAAACTGGCCAGGAAGAAAATGGAAAACCTTGGCTTCATCCTCGTGGATAAACTGAAGCCTGAATAGTTTTTCATGCTCCGTGAGAGCCACAATATTGGTTATTTGGACTTCATAGACCTTATCCGTTTTCATCAGCGATGCTTTTCTGTTGAAATCCGGCACCACATTCAATGACGGAGTCAGATTAATATCTTCCACCTGGATCTTCATTTTTCCCTCCGCATAATATGTTCTTTGTTCAAGTCCGCAATAATCTCCGCCGGATTGATCCCCACCGGACATGCTTTCCCGCAACGGTTGCAGCCCACACATTTGGGCTCATCATAGCTTTCCACAAAACCCCGGTGCTGGTGGTAAAAGCGGTATTTTAACCTTTTTTCCGGATCCGGCCGGAAGTTGTGTCCACCGGCCACCTCCGCAAAATCCACCAGATTGCAGGAATAGAGAGCTCTTTTTTTGCTGGCAGTCCGGAGCGATGGATCAATCTCCTCCGTAACGGTATAGCAGTAACAGGTGGGGCAAACCATGGCACAACTCCCGCAGCTCAGGCATAATGAACCCCATTTTTTCCAGACATCGGATTCAAATTCCAGATCCATCAAATTGGAAAGATCACTAATGTCCACTTTTGTGGTAAAGGATTCCCGGATTCTGGACTTAATCCTTTTATAATCATCCTGATCTTCCTCTGTGACTTCCCTTAATTCAAAACCGGAAAGAATGTCCATCGCTTTGGATGAATTGATTTTCATAAAATATTTTTCCCCAATATCCGTGAGAAAAACATCAAAGCCATGGCTCACATTATCAGAGCCCACTGACCGGCAGAAGCAATCCTCAAAGGCCTCATGATCCAGACCAATGATAAATGTATTTTTCCTTCTTGCAATATAATACGGATTGGGGAAATGCCCGTGCATCAATACTTTATCCAGCTTGAGCAGAGCATCCACATCACAGGAGCGGGCACCAAAAATTACCCTCGGATGGATGGTATATTCAATCTGCTGGCTCCATTGGCTTTTGCTGAAGTCAAACCGGGACAGCGTTTCTTCATAGGGGATGAAAAAATTCTTTATGGATGAGTAACTTTTTGTATAGTTAAAGTCTATTTCATCATAATCCCAAACCTGGTCAAACTGGTAAACCGGTTTCTTATTCTTATCATAATCCTTAATGACCGGAGCAATCAGAGTATTATCCTTCATGACTTCCGTCAGAAACTTTTTGAAATCGTGCTTATACATGGTCTTGTATATCATAGTGATTCCTTATAAAAAAACTAAAATTTTAAAAATTCCAATTTTACACAATTTATAATTTCTAATGCTTTTGTCAAGATTTTTAGTGGATACCCGGAAAATTATTGACGCCCCATAGATAAATTGTGCGTTGCACTATAGTGAAAGTTATTAAGCGATACTCCAACCGCCGTATGTATGATGCAGAGACTTCCCGTACCATTAATCTGGATCAGGTGGCTTCCATCATCCGTTCCGGGGAAGATATCACCGTGATTGACCAGAATGGTAAGGATATCACCAGCCATGTGCTCAGCCAGACATTCCTGAAACTCCAGGACAGCACCAAAGAACCTCTTTTCAACTTCATCCTCAAGGCTTTGATCCGGGAAAGTAACCAGGATTTTATCTCGCTGGTGAAAAAGCTTATCTTTGCAGGGATTGGGATTACCTATCTCACCGGAGAAGAAAGAAGCAAGATCATAAACCTGATCCTGAACAATGAAAGAAATCTGAATGAATCCGGGGCAGCTCTGGAAAAACTCAGTGTGACCGGCCAGTCAGAAGTGGAAAAAATTTGGGATGTTTTTGTAAAAAAACTGGATGATTTTTCCGGTCAGGTAAATACCACCATCCAGAGTACCATAGACACCTTGGAAAAGCAGGAACATTTTTCCCGAATTGAAAAAAAAATCAAGGAACTTGCTTCCACAGTGGAAAAGATCAACAAATAAGATATTTCTTCCGAAGATAAATTTACAATGAAAAACCCTTTTTATCGGGGAGAAAAAAAGAATTTTAAAAATGCCGGGGCGTTTTCGCAAAAGGTGGAAAAATTAAAATCCTTTGCCACCATCCTTTCTCCGGTGGCAGCCTTTCTGGGGGTGGTTCTCTTGTTTTTTTCCATCCAGGATCCCGATAGTATAAAGGAAATGGATAATCTTCTGGACCAAAAAAAATACCGGGAGGTATTCCTTCTTTCGCAATCCTCCCTGGCAGCGAATCCCGGAAACACGGAAATTTTTTTCCGGACGGCTTATGCCGAATATTTTATGGAAGATTCCAGGGAAAATCCCCATCCGGTGTATTTCCAGCGTTTTCTCCGGAATGATCTCATGAGTCTGCAATCCGGAATTCTGCTCCGGCGGCTTCTGGCCGATGGGCGGGGAACCCGGGGATATTTTAATCTGTTCTGCGAATCCATGCGGCGGGGGATTTTTGATGATGCCCGGATGAAAAGTACCTTCTTGAGTGAATTTACCGACGGCAGGGATTTTTATATTCAGGATATGTTCTGTCTGGAAATGGCCTTCCGTAAGCAGATCCCATTTCTGACTCCCCATTTATTCCAAACCATACAATCCTGTCCAATTCTGGATACCCATGCAAAACCGGAGGGAAATTTAGCAAGCGGCACCCTGGTATTGTTACGCAATAATCCGGATGACCTCACAGCAAGAATACTGCTCCGGAGCGGAGAAACTGTTTTTGTTGCCGCTTCCTGCATAGCCCCCCATAATCAGCCTTAAGGAAGTGCTGTTGGTTTTTTGGACCCACCCGGCTCTGTCATAATGCTCCACGGGTTTTTTTCAATCTGTTTGGATAACCTTTCCAGGGATTCCGTGGTTTTTCTCACATTGGTCAGAATGGCCGGGATTTCCACAGACGAGGAATCCAGAATATGGTTCACCTTGACAATGGAAGAATTGAGATTCAACAGTAGCATTTTCACCGAATTTTTATTCACATCCGCCATATTGGAGAAAGAGGCTATCAATTCGCTCACATTGGCCACGGCAGAGGATATGTGGTTAATCATCTCATCCAGATTGACAATATTTCCTGCATAAAGAGTATCCCCGTTCTGTAAAAGGTATTTTCTTTCCGAGGATGGCATGATCTCCATTATAGTATCCCCAATCACATTCTGGTTGGAAATATTAAGTCGCGTTCCCCTGTATAGCTGCAGTCCGGAATCCACAGAAATGATGGCCTTGAAATAAATGTCATCCCCGTATATGGGAATGACATCGGTTACTTCTCCCACGGAAAAATTTTTCAGCCTGACAGCGGTTCCCTTTTTCACCCCGCCCAGCTTCTCCATACGTACCAGATAAGACAACCGGTTATCCATTAAATGGTATCCGAATAAAAACGTGACAGTGGCAATGGCAAGGATCAGACCCACCACCACAAATAACCCGGTAAAAATATCGTCTTTATTTACTTTCATCTTCTTCCTGCCTGAAATTCATGGGTCCGCTTAATGGATGCCTCAGATACTGTTCCACATAGGCATTGGACGTGTACAGTGAATTTCCATCAAAAACAATTTTTCCTTCATAAAGCATCAAAAACCTGTTTCCATATCCCGATGCAACGGTCGGCATATATGTGGATATAATAAATGAGATATTATCTTTTACAATATCTTTTTCTGCAATTTCCAGAAAATGGGCCAGGGATAACGGGCAGTGCCCATCAAACGCATTATCCGCCAGAATCAATGCCGGTTTCAAAATGAGAGCCCGTGCAAAAACCACCCTGAGGATTTCACTGGCAATCAGTTTCTGAGGACGGTCATTTTCCCGTTTTTTTAATCCATACTGGCGGATCAGACTGTCTGCTTTCTCCAGCATCTCCTCCTCTGGCATCTGTGTATGATAACGCAGAGGCAAAAGGATATTTTCTCTCACGGAAAGGTTGTTAATGAGACCGGAACGACCAGTAACATATCCAATGCTCTTTCTTATCTCTTCCAGTTCATTCTTCCTGGCTTCAGAAACAGAACGATTGGCCAGTATCACATTGCCAGAATCCGGTTTTATTTTTCCGGTAATCAATGGAAGAATAAAATCTTTCCCACTTTTTTCCGGTCCAAAGATAACC
Source organism: Leptospira biflexa (assembly GCA_020720785.1). GTDB lineage: Bacteria > Spirochaetota > Leptospiria > Turneriellales > DYLW01 > DYLW01. Next base: position 32,101 of record DYOA01000007.1, on the reverse strand, counting down.
AGGTTTTTTCCGCACTCCAGATCAAAGGAGATATCCTCCACCTTTTCCATTTTTGTTTCATCGTTGTAGGAAACTCCGGTCAGGCTCAGAATAATCCCATCATTTAAATGTTTATACATCATTTTATCCATAAACGGGGCAAACCCAATGCCAGGATGGGGAGTAATTCCAGACGCCCCAGAAGCATATAAAAAGATAAAATCCATTTGGCGTAACCCGGTAAAGCGGAATAATTCTGTGACGGCCCCACTTCCCCAAAACCAGGACCAATATTACTGATACATGCTACTATCATGGAGGCAATGGTCTCAAAATCTTTCCCGGTGAGTGAGAGGAGAATAATCCCCAGGATATAAAGAAGAATATAAATAATCACAAAAGAATTAATGGACTCCACGGTTTCCTTGGGAATCCTGATTTCCCCAAATCGGATGGTATACACCCGGGATGGATGGACTATCTGTCCAATCTGCCGGAATGCCTCTCTGGTCAGGGTCATCACCCGGATAACCTTAATACCTCCAGCCGTGGAGCCGGCTGACCCGCCTATAAACATTAAAAACAGAAGAATAAATTTGGAAAAAGTGGGCCATTTATCAAAGTCTTCCGTACCATATCCGGTCGTGGAAACAATGCTCAAGGTGGCAAAAGTGGAATGACGGATTGTTTCGCCCAAGGAATTATAAATTTTGTTTGCATATAAATCCAAAGCTATGGACAGTATGGCAAATGTAACAATGGAAAAATAAAAGCGGAATTCATAGTTTTCCCAATATGCCCGGAAATTTCCTCTCAAACCATCATAATGAAGAGCAAAATTTCCGCCGGCTATAAACATGAACAGGATAATTACCACTTCATAGTACAGAGCCATGGGATTGTTTACCCGGGCATAATGTCCCACTGAGGCATTCAGCGGAGAAAAACCTCCCGTACCCATTGTGCCAAAAGTATGGGTGGCGGATTCAAAAATATTCATTCCCCCTAACAACAGAAGAAGAAATAATACAACGGTAAGAAGTGTATATACATAGTATAAAATCCTGGCGGTTTCTCCTATCCTGGGGACAATCTTATCCGTGGAAGGACCGGGTGCTTCCGCAGAAAACAATACCGTCCCGCCCCGCCCTAATGCTGGCAGGATGGCGACAGAAAGAACAACAATTCCCATCCCTCCCAACCAGTGGGTGAATGATCTCCATAAAAGAGTGGTATGTCCCAGAACTTCAATATTGGACAAAATGGAAGCTCCTGTTGTGGTAAATCCGCTCATGCTTTCAAAATACGCATCCGTGAAGGATGGAATATCACCGGATGTAAAAAGCGGAAGTGCTCCAAAGAAGGCAATAATGATCCAGCCCAAACCGGAGGTGGCAAACGCCTCCCTGAATGTGATAGCTTGTTTTTCCACTTTTCCCGCAGCCAGCAGCAGAAAAAAACCCACGAAGGCGGCAATAAAGCCTGGGGCAAGGAAGAAAATACCCTGGTTTTCCAAAGGATAAATAATATATCCAACGAAAGCAAATGCAAAAAAGAATCCGGACAATAAAAAAATAAGCCTTCCCAGAATGGATGTGAGTATCGCGTAGTTCATAGTTAAAATATATCGTTTATTTTATCAATCAGGTTTCGCTTGGCAAAAATAATAATATGGTCATGAGCTTCCAGAACCGTGTTGCCTTTTGCGGGTACCATCTCTCCGTTTCTGAATATTCCCACAATAATTGATTCCCGTGGCAATTCACATTCAGAGATGGCCTTACCAAGAGCCCGCCCATTTTCCTGGACAATGAATTCCATCAATTCAATATCATCCCCAATGGCGGAAATAACATCAAATACATTGTAATGGAAAATACGCAGTAATTTCTCCACCAGAAGATGTTTGGGAACAATGGCTGCATCCACAGCCAGATACGGCATCAACTGGACAAATTGGGTGTCCTGGATAATGGCAATGGTTCGGGCTCCGGTTTTCTCTTTTACCATCAGGCTGCTCAGAATATTATTTTTCTCATCATTGGAAGCAGCAATAAAAATACAGTTGTCATCCAAACCCTCGTCCTTCAGGATATCCATCCGGTCAAAATCAATGTTCAAAACCTGTATTTTTTCCCGGTAATAATCCGTAATATAATACGATCTTCGTTTATCATTTATCAGAAGGTACACTGTTTTCCCAGGATATTTCTCAACCAGACGTTCGGCCAGCCGCTCAGAAAAAATACCACCACCCAGAATAAAAATATGTTTGAAACTTTTTTTCATTTCCGGGTCAAAGATTTCCCCCACCCCGTCAAAGGAATCTTTGGTGCCACTGATGTAAAGGAGATCTCCGTTCTTTATCACATAATCCCCGCGGGGAAGCACGGTTTTTCCGATGGTACTTTTCACGTCAATCCGATCGCCGCGGAAGAGAGAGAATAATCCTGTTTTTTTCTGATCCACTACCACATTGGTGGTCACCGCCGCTACCAACAGGTTTTCAAACTTTTTGACATGCTGCAATCCCACCAAACGCTTACCTGTAAGAAGAGAATTATCTTTCACTCTGTACACATTTATCTGGAGCTTTCCCTCATGGAGAGGAATGGTGTCGATTGTCCCCGGATTCTCAATTAAGTTTTCAATTTCCTTGGTGGCAATAGCTGTCTGGTTAAATAAAATGTCAATCCCCCTTTCTTTCCAGTAATTTTTACTGATGGGAGAATCTTCGTATTCCCTGTAAAAACTCCTGTATACTCTGGCTATGGTGGTGGGGCAACCATGGGCACGGGCCATCTGGCAGGCCAGAATATTAACCTCATCATAATTGGTCACGGCAATGAGCATATCATCGCGATTAAACTGCAACTTGGAAAGAAGAGACGGATCACAGCCATGGCCGTGAATAAAGGAGGCATCCGTGCTTTTCGCCTGGTCCCGGATGGTCTCATCTTCATCCACCAGTATCACATTAAAACCCTCATCACTCAGTCTGCGAACCAGATACATCCCAATCTGACCTGCACCAATGACCACAATCCTTTTGGGGGGCAGGTTTCTTATTGTTTCATTGGTTTCCATTATTATTGAGAATGTCTGGCTTGTAATTCCCGGGAAACATCCTCCCATGTTATCCCAATTTCCGCAAAAGCCACCGTCAGATGGTAAATAAGATCGGCCGCTTCCGCCACCGCGCGTTTTCCAGCTTCCGGATATTTATTTTCCCGCATATTTTTAGCATCCAGAATAAACTCCACACTTTCTTCCCCCACCTTCTGGAGAATTTTATCCACCCCCTTCTGAAAAAGCTGGGTAGTGTACGAGCCTTCCGGCATTTCCCGTTTTCTCTGGTGAATGATTTTTTCCAGAGTGATAACAAACAAATCATCCATAATCCATTCGCTTATTAAATCACATATCGTCTATCCATTATAACTGTTCTCACGAAAAATATTCAAAAGAATTCCAGACATGGCAGAGTATACAAGAAGCGATGTACCCCCATAGCTCATGAAGGGCATGTTAATTCCTGTGGTGGGAACCAGTCCCATGGTAACGGCAATATTGATGGAAACCTGGAAAGCAAAAATCAAAACAATACCGCTGCCCAAGAGCCGGCCAAAATCTTCTTGAATGGCCGAAATCAGATACAGGGAGTAGAGAATTATTCCCAGGTAAGCAGCGTAGAGAATAAAAATACCAGCAAATCCCAGGTCTTCTGCCACCACAGACAGGATAAAATCGGTATGGCGGGCGGATAGATTATGCCGGCGTATACCTTCTCCCAACCCCTGCCCGAATACACCTCCGGCGTCAAAAGACTGGAAAGAGGCAATTAACTGGTATGCTCCTTCATAGCGATACCGCATGGGATCAATAAAAGATTTAATTCTGTCCCAACGGTATGGGACCTGCACAACTCCATAATAAATAACGGGAAAAGCGGTTATGATTGTCAAAAAAATATATTTCAGCGGAAAATCCGTTAAAAAAAGGATTCCCAGAATAACAATGCCAATATGGAAAGCGGTACTGAAATCCGGTTCCAAAAAAACCAGGACAACAGGAAGCATCGCCAGCAGAAAAGTCAAGGCGGTTCTTTTAACTCCCTGAAAATTATTGTTGGAATACAGCCTGGCCAGAAGCACGATAATCGCAAAACGGGCAAGATCGGAAGGCTGTACGGAGATTATCCCCAGATTAATCCAACGGTTGGCCCCTCCCGCTTTTTTTCCCAACCCCGGAACAAAAACCAGAACAAGCAGAAGAATCGAGATCATATAAATGGTCCATGACAACTCCTTCCATTTCATATAATGAATTCTGCTCAGAAAAAAAAGAAGCCCCAGACCCATCAAACCAAACAATGCCTGTTTTTTCAGAAAATAATACGGATCACCAAATTCCTGTCTAGCCAGAAAGGAAGAGGACGCCAGCAGAACATTCAAGCCCAGAAACAGAAGGAATACAATAAAGCTGAATAAAACATAATTACTCTTTTTTCCGGTATCCATTCTTTCCGCAAAATAATCCATTTTTACCTTCAGAACCCGCCCGCACTTTTCAGCTTGAGTTCCTTTTCCGCCAGAAAAAGAGCCTGGAATAGATCTCCCATATCTCCCGCCAGAATACCATCTAAATTGTGAGAAGTAAAATGAATCCTATGATCAGTGAGTCTGTTCTGGGGAAAATTATATGTGCGGATCTTTTCTGACCGGTCACCCGAACCAATCTGCATTTTTTTCTCAGCGGACATTTTTTCATGTGATTCTTCTTTGATTTTTTCCTGTAAACGGGCATTCAGTATCCGCAAAGCCTTTGCCTTGTTTTTGTGCTGGGATTTTTCATCCTGGCAGGAAACCACCAGACCGGTGGGGATATGCGTTACCCGGACAGCGGAATCCGTTGTGTTCACAGACTGGCCACCCGGACCGGAGGAGCGGTAGACATCAATCCGGAGTTCATTGGGTTCAATAACCATCTCTTGTTCATCCGCCTCCGGAACCACCGCAACGGTGACAGCGGAAGTATGGATTCTTCCTCCGGATTCTGTTTCCGGTATCCGCTGCACCCGATGGGTACCCTTTTCAAAATGGAAATAATTATACGCCTGCTCCCCTTTAACCAGGAACACCACTTCTTTAAAACCTTTTAAACCCGTCTCCTGGATGTCCATCACTTCATAGGGAATTTTATTGTTTTCCATAAACCGTGTATACATTTTGTATAAATCCGCCGCAAAAAGGGCTGCTTCTTCTCCACCGGTTCCTGCCCGGATTTCCACAAAAACATTTTTTCCGGAATCCGGATCCTGAGGAAGCATCAGGATTTTTATCTCTTCTTCCAGATGTTCCATGCTCTGCTCCAGATAATTGATTTCTTCTGAAAGCATATTTTTGAGTTCGGAGTCCTTTTCCACAGAAATCTGATCTTTGAGTGCTTTTTTTTGCTTTGCACTTTCCTGAATTTCGCGTACCTTTTCCGCTAAGGGCTGCAACTGGTTTCGCTTGCGGGAAAGTTCAATCATCCGATTGTTATCCCGCGATGTTTCCGGCATGGATAATTCGCTCACAATCTCATCATAAGCATTCAGAATTTCGTCGTATCTGCGCTCATCCTCGTGCATTGGGCAATCTTAAGAGAGGAAACGAGCAATCAATTCTTTTGCTACAGCCGGAAGAAGTCCACCGCTTTTTTCAGTTCCTTTGCTTTCTCGACCAGAGTCATGGCTGTGGCGGAAAGCTCTTCAGATGCGGAGGCGGTAGTCTGGGTGATGGTATTCAATTGTTCCATCCCAATATTGACCTCACTGACACCATGAAGCTGCTCCTGGGAAGACGTTTTAATGGCCTCCACATTCACCGCCGTATCCCCGGAGGCAGGAATAATGGCCATGATATCATCCCCGGTGGTTTCCGCCACGGAAACATTTGTCTTGGCCAGCTCGCTAATTTCTTTGGACGCAATGGAGGCTTCATCCGCCAGTTTATTAATTTCATTGGCAACTACCGCAAAACCCTTCCCCATTTCCCCGGAACGGGCAGCCTCTATGGTAGCGTTCAGGGCAAGCAGATTGGTCTGCTCGGCTATGCTTTTAATAATGCCGATTTTTTCTGAAATTTTCAGAAGAGCATCCAGGGATCGTTTCACGGATTCCCCTCCGGTTTTTGCGAGATCGGAAGACCGGGTAGCCAAGGCATTGGTCTGGTTTGCTTTTTCCACATTGGAGGAAATATTTTTTTCAATACCGTATAAAGTAGCGGACATTTCCTCCACACTGGCCGCCGTTTCGGAAGCACTCTGGGAAAGACGCTGGCTGGTGGCCTCAATTTCTGATGATGAATACAGTACTTCTTCTGTATTCTTTATAATGGACATGATTGTTTCTTTGAGTATTTCCGCCGTTTTCAAAATCTTATTCACAATTTTTCCAATTTCATCGTTATTGAACTGCATATCCAGAGTAAAAGACAAATCACCGGAAGATATGGCATCTGCCACATCCCCGGCATGAGCCAGAGGACGGAAGATCATTTTATGCAAAACAAACCGGGTAACCAGAAATACAAAAAGGACGGAGATTATTGACAGAGCGGGAATCAATACCAGAAGCAGATTCATTTCCCGCTGCCCGTCCGAAAAATCCCGGAAAAAAATCCCATAACCAATAATCTTTTTTTCATAATCCTCCAAGGGAAAAATGGAAATATAATAATTTTCCACAATGGTATGGTTCACCCCGGAACGGAAATATTCATTGCCCATCTTTTCCGCAATCTTCAGAAACAATTCCTTATTCGTGGAAGAAACAAAAACCATATTTCCCAGAACAGGATTATTTTCCGGATCACGCAGTTTATCTGCGATGGGAAGAAACTCCTTTTTCATGACCACTGTTAAGGTTTCTTTTTCTGAATACTGGATTTTTTTGAAAATTCCATCAAAAGAGCCCAATACCTCCACAGTACCAATAATTTTATTACCATCCACGATGGGGCATATCCCACGGATGGCAAATCCATCATTTCCTATTTCAACTCCCTTGATATACGTCATCTTTCCGGAAGTAATATCCAATATGGTCTGGCGGTATCCACGCAAATCATCGGAAATATCCACCCATTGTCCGTTTTTCCTGATCTGATTATCCCGCCACAGACGCACCAGGCTCCTGGCTGGAGGCAGATGAAAATGAAGATTCAGCTTCTCCCCTTCCGAAGCCTCAAACCCATCCAGATTTTTTTTCAGTGACTTCCGGAGCATCTCCCGGGCAGCCTGGGATTGAGGAGAGTTTTCATCATTAATATTTCCGGAATGCGCCATTTTATACGCCGGAAGAACCGACCTTTCTGTGGAATAAAACATTGCCTGAAGATAACTGGAGTGTGCATTCTGCTGGATAAAATGACGGATTTCTTCAATTTTGAGATTATTCAAAGCCTTTGCTTCACTGTCCAACCGTTTACCAATATAGATAACAAGGAAAAAAGCGAACAGGGTAAACATGACCAAACTCAGGACAATAATAAAAACAAGGGTTTTAATTTCAATGGATTTTTTTAATAGTTTTTTCATTTTGAGCGGTTTCCGTTTGAGGATTAGAATTTAATGGCCATTCAATTGATAAAGCATATTTTTACAAAATCAGGATAATTGCAAAAATAATTGACACCTTGTGCGGAAAAAATAATCGCTAATCGATGGAGATAAAAACAAGGGATCTGGAACGGCATAAAGTTCTCATTGTGATGGGAGACATTGACTTGTATAATGTGGGCCAACTGAAAAAGGCCATCTTTAATATGCTGGATGAAGAGGATATTGAATCTCTGATTGTGGACATGAGCGGTATTAATTACATGGATTCCTCCGGAGTGGGAGCATTAGTGGCCGGACAGAAAAAGGTGAAGGCCCAGGGGGGTAAATTTGCTCTGCTGAATATCAAAGAAGATGTACTCAATATTTTAAAACTGGCCACTCTGGATCAGTTTTTCACCATTTACGAATCCGAAATGGATATTCAATAAGCCTTGGCTGGTCATAATTCCACAATTAATAACATAGCCCTCATCTTTGGTGGGGTTTCCGGAGAACATGAGGTTTCTCTGGTATCTGCCCGGTTTCTGGCAGAAAATATTATAAAGAATCATTTTCAAATCTATTATCTGTACATTGATAAATCCGGAGCCTGGCATCACGTAACAGCGATACCGGAAAATCCGGACGGAGCGGAAAAAAATCCGGTCATTCTGAACCTGGCCGATGGGAGCGTTACGGACAGGAAGAAGTTCTCCTTTACACCGGATTTTTTTTTCCCGGCCATCCATGGAACCAATGGTGAAGACGGAACACTCCAGGGACTTCTGGAAATCCTGCATAAACCCTATGCCGGAAACGGGGTGTTTACCTCTGCAGCTTGTATGGACAAGGGTCACTTTCATCATTTAATGCAGAGCCATGGAATTCCCCAGGTGTCTTATGTTATTCTGGACAAAAATAATCAGAATAAATATATCCTTCCCGATTTTCCCTTCCCTTGGTTCGTCAAGCCAGCCAATATGGGCAGCTCCGTGGGAGTCCATAAAATAAAAAACCTGGAAGAAGCCCTCCCCAAAATTATGGATGCCTTCCAGTATGATGACCATTTGGTCATTGAGCGGGGGCATCGCGTCCGGGAGATTGAGTTTTCCATACTGGGAAATTATCCGGAGTACCGTATATCCATTGCCGGTGAAATTATCCCGTCCCATGAGTTTTACTCGTACGAAGCCAAATACAAAGATCCGGATGGGGCAAAGCTGGTGGTCCCTGCTCCCCTGCCTCCGGAAATCCTTCGGCAGATGCAGGACACGGCCAGGGACGCTTTCCGGGCTGTCCGGGGGGATGGTTTTGCACGGGTGGATTTTTTTATCGATGCGGATACTGGGGATTATTATCTGAATGAAATTAATACCATCCCCGGCTTTACTCCCATCAGTATGTTCCCGCAACTATGGAACCACTCCGGACTGAAACCGGGGGATCTGGTGAAAGACATCATTCTGCTGGGAATTCAAAAATGGAAACAGAAAAAAAACCTGAAAACAGATTTTCAGAATTAAAGTATACCCTGTCTTACCATTATTACCCATCGGCCAGAGAAGGTCATTTTGATCTGTTTTTCCATCAGGATTCCTGGGATACTCTGCTCCACTACAAAGCCCCCGCTGACCACCACCGGACGCTTATCCGCTTCCGGCAGGGGCAACCACACCGGGGGGTTTACCGGGATTATTCCGGCCCAGTGTCCGGGCAGAGAGGACGGATCCGGGTGCTGCAGAAGGGCATCCTATTATTTCCTGAGGTATTCCCGGAGGACTTTGCGGCATCCATTACACCGGACGGCATCCGGATTCTATGGGAAAAACCACAAATGGCTTTACAGAATTAAACCATAATACAGGTTGGAATTATGAAAAACCTCATCAAAAAAGTCCGCATGATTCCTCTGTCCATCCGGATTAAACTGATGGTCATAATCAGTATTCTTGTCTTCATATCCCTTGGAACACTCACGTTTATCTCCACCAGTATCTTTGAAGAGGATATGGAAAATATTATCAAACTGATGAATTCCAGAACGTCCACCCTCTTGTCAGAAAAAATCCTTTCCGATATGGAAGAGCGGAAAAAAAGCGTTTTCTGGATAGACACCCTCCAGAAATCTCCGGCGTCCGGAAATCCTGAAATCCGGCAACTGATCCAAAAAGCATTCCAAGAGCTGCCCTCTACTGTTCTACAGTTTTCCTGCCGATATGCAAACGCCCGGTGCCTTCTGGACTATTCCATGGAGAATAAAGAAAAAATGGATGAGCTGGAAATAGATTCCGGAGAGATAATACGGACTGTGCTGGATAAGCATTTTGCAGATAACCTCACCGGCCAGATTCTGGTAAAAAATATTTCGCCGGATTATAACAAACCCCTTATGATCATTGGTTATCCCATCATTAAAAATAATACTTTAAAAGGTCTTCTGGTCTCCGTGGTGGATGTAACCCACTTCTTATCCATGTTTGACATCCGGAAAGGGCAAACCGGCAAAAAAAATATCTACGATTCCTTTATGGTGGATCCTCAGGGACAGATTATCATCCATCCAATGGAGAGTTTTATTCTATCCCGGAAAAGCTATGATTCCCACCCGGCTGTCCGGAAGATGTTTACCTCCCAGACAAAAAATGGACTGGTCCAGTTTGAATATGAAAACGAAGATTTCTTTGGAGCCTATGCCAAATTGTCCGGTTATAATCTGGGGATTATTACCACCATTAAGGCGGACAAAGCTCTGGAGGGAGTGCAGATCGCCGTTATCCGCTCCATTCTGGTTTCTCTCCTTATTATGGCTTCTGCCATACTCTTTGTATATTATTTCTCCAAAACCATTTCCGGCCCCATCCGCAATCTGCTTTCCGCCACCAGGGAAATTGAAAAAGGGAATTTTACCTACCGGGTGGAAACCGTCACCGCCGATGAAATTGGGGATCTGACGGATTCCTTTAACCACATGTCTCACGGCCTTTTGGAAAGAGAACGACTAAAAGGAGCCTTTGACCGTTTTGTGAACAAAGATATTGCGGATGCTGTTCTGGCAGGAAACCTCCGGCTGGGAGGAGAAAGAAAAAAAGTGACCATTTTCTTTTCTGATATCCGGTCATTCACCGCTATCTCAGAAAAAATGGAACCGGAACAGGTGGTGGAATTCCTGAATCATTACATGACCATGATGGTGGGGATCATCCACCGCCACAATGGAACGGTGGATAAATTTATCGGGGATGCCATTATGGCGGTCTGGGGAGCCCCCAATGCATCGGAAGATGATGTGAGCCATTGCCTGGATGCCGCTCTGGAAATGCGCTATGCCCTGATTGATTACAACAAAAACAGATCCAAAAGCCAGCCGGAAATTAAAATTGGGGCTGGTATTAACACCGGTAATGTGCTGGCCGGACAGATTGGCTCCGAGGACCGTCTGGAATATACCGTCATTGGGGATGCTGTGAACCTGGCATCCCGCATTGAGACGCTGAATAAACCCTTTGGCACCGATGTTCTGATTTCAGAAAATACTTATAACGAAGTGAAAAGTAAATTCAAATGCGTCCCCATGGAATCCATCATGGTAAAAGGGAAATCCAAACCCCAGAAGGTATTCTGCGTTCTGGGACGGGAGGGGGACGCCAAAACGCCGGGAAGTCTGGCCGCATTAAGGAAACTGGCCGATATTAAAAAACCGGAAGGAAAAATTTCCACAGAAGAAGAAAAGAAATATGAAGCTGTCAAAAAATGATATTATTTTCACCGGAATCTCGCTGGTGGTCATTATTACGTTGATATTTTTGCTGTATGATAATATCAATTACCGCCAGCGGTCGTCCGCAGACGCCCAGGCCATTGGGACCGTTACCTATAAACACCACCGGGTTAAGCGTAAATTTATGGACCGTTTTATCTGGGAAAAGGTGACTCCTCTTACCCCGGTTTATCTGTTTGACTCCGTTATGACATTCAAAGAATCCGACGCCATTATCCGCCTCGCCAGCGGAGCCCAGATTGCACTGGATCCGGAGACACTTGTGGAAATCGATTTTATAGATGACAAAATTGGCTTTAATCTGGAGCACGGAGGTTTCCAGTCCCAGAATTCGGGAACAGAATTAACCATCCGGACGGGAGACAATACAAAAATAATCCTGGGGAAGGGAGAATCCCGGATTTCCCAGAGAAACGGGGAGATGATGATTGCCGTTCAGAAGGGCAAAGCTTCTGTTATTCGGAATAACCAGAAAATCCAGACAGTGGACCAGAACGAAGTTTTGACGAAAAACAAAGAGGGCGGCTGGTCATCCCAAAAATTCAGCTATTCTCTGAAATCACCGGGAAATAATGGAGTACACTACCTTCCGGAAGACCAGGGGAAAAAGGAAGTCCGGTTTTCCTGGACAGGTAATCCCCGCTACCTGCTGCTTTCCTCCAATCCTTCCATGAAATCCCCCAACGTCCATACGGTGGAAAACCAATCACAGATAAGCCTGAATCTTCCGCCTGGAGTCTGGTACTGGATCACATCTTCAGAAAAATTCTATAAAATTGATCCAAAAATTCAGATTTCCCCCATCGGCTCATTCATCATAAAAAAAGAGAAAAAAATTGAAGTGTTCCAGCCAGCCAACAACACCGTCTTTGTCCAGTCCGGGAAAGGGAAGAAGGTTTCCTTTTCCTGGAAAAATACGGACGATGTGGAACTCTATCACTTTGTGCTTTCCCGGAATCCGGACTTTTCCCATCCGGTTTACCAGACGGACACCAGCAATACATCCCTGCTTCTGTCTGATCTTCCCGATGGGAGATATTACTGGAGAGCGTCGGAAAAAAAACGCCATTCGGCTACATCCGGGAAGGATACCGCATCCAAATCCAGTCATAGCTATTCTTTTATATTACGTAAACCTGAACCTGGAGAAAAAGACGGCCAGATAATCAATGAAAGCCCGGTGGAATCAGAAAAGGAGGAAGAAGATAAAGGGGAGAAAAACAAGGTGGAGCTCCTTTATCCTCCCAAAGAAGAACCCCTATTCTCCGCAGAAAGTATTTCCTTCCGGTGGGTAAAAAATCCCAAAGCAGCTTTTTATTCCGTGACCATAAAAAATGATCGTGGCAAAACCATAAAAAATATCAAAACCAGGAATAATTTTATCAATAATTATCGAATTCCAGAGTCATCATCTGCGGGTAATGAAAAAATAATGGTGGTCATTGAAGCAAAAGATAAAACAGGCAAAACCATTTCCACATCCCGCAGGCAGTATACCATCCTCACCCTGCAGCCACCGTCAGAAAAAAGTATTACGGTATCTCTGCGGAAACCGGAATGAAGCGGTTACGGAGAATGGGTAAAAGTGGCAGGGTTTTCCAGGGAATCCGTTACCCGGATGATGACTCCTCCCTCTCCGGATAGCGGGATAGTGGTTTTTCCTGGGGCATAAATAGTCTTGAGAACCCGGTTGTTCCCATCCCGGATGTCCCCGGTGAGCGAGGAAGAATAATCCTCAATATGGACAACAATCCCATCCCCTATGCTCTCCGTACGGATACGTGGAGGTAAGGTATCCACATAAAGAACGGTCTCCGTGAGGGAGCCTTTATTCCCGTATTCATCAATGGAATAATACCTTAATAGAAATTCTCCTTCCACATTCTTAAACAAATCCTGGGACAGGGTTCGCGAGGACAGCTTTTTGAATGGCTTTGTGCCTGCCGATTTTTTGGGACAAAAACAATAATAAATTGTGTTTGATTTGGAGATGGAAGATTTTGTTTCCAGCCGGATTACGGTATTCGCTCTCACCCAATAGCCGTTTCTGTACGAGAAAGCCGGTAATATAAAAAGATTGGTTTGGGGCAGCATATACTGCCGGTACCGGGGATCAGTCACCTTATCCAGAGGATTATTCTCTTTGTAAACAACCTTCGGTGGCTTTTTTTTCACCGTTTTTTTTTGATTTTCCGGCGGACGAGGTGGTTCCGGCAAAACTACTGGAGCAGACCACTGACTGTATGTCCTCCCTTTTTCCTTTTTTCTCACCGAACGTATTTTTACCAATTCATAGCCTTCGGTTATGGGTATAACCATAGATTCTTCATTGGCCATTATCATCCGGGGTTCCTTATCCGGATTCCGGGAATATAGCATGATTTCATAAAAGTCCGCATGGGGTACTTTTTCCCATTGGATGTAATAGCCGGATTTTTCCTGTGCAGTCAAAAAAACCACAGAACAGGAAAAAAGAATTCCCAATAAAAGAAAGCTAAATTTTGCCATTTGGCTTTTAATGAAAACTTTTTTTTCCATTCTTGGTTTCATCCTTCCGGATTATTTTCCCGGATTGATCCTTTTTGCTTTGACCTCTATGGTGGCACGGGATGTCCGCAAATGCCCGGCAGCCACCACCCGGTTCTGTCCCCTATCACCCAACGCATAGACAACAAAGGCATCCACAAGCGGATTATTGGGGCGGTACACCAGTTTTA
>DYOA01000007.1:0-17943 GCA_020720785.1 Leptospira biflexa | reverse complement strand
CATTCCCAACCCCGCCATTTTAAATTGTTTCATACTCCCCCCTTTTAGTAATAAATCTTTGATATAATTGAAAGCAAGGAATAAGCGTCAATTTCTATTTACTGTCTCTGGCAAGACGAAACTCCAGCAACAAATCCCACAAAGCCGCATCCCCCTTTTTCATGGCATCCATCAACCGGGGTAAAAAATGATGACATCCTGCCGATGTGTAGATGACGTCTTGTTCCGGATTATCCAGAATGATATTGGAGATATAGGGATCTTTGGGATTGTAAAAAATGGCCGATTGGTCTGAACTCATCTGCAACCAAATCCGGTTGAGCAGGTCCAGAGTTATTTTTTTTCTCTCTGAACCAATGGAAAAGATCACCCGGCATTTCTGGTCACTGGAACGGTCACACTGTGGCTCTTTCAGGTCTGCAATCTTTTTGCGGATTTCATTCAATTGATTCCTGCTCAGGGTTTCCGGATAAACCGATCTATAATATTCTGCTTTGAAATTAATCCGGCTTTTTTGGGATGCTGGGTCAATGAACACATGGACAACCCGATCCTCCGCAAATAGGCCCCGTCCCATTATCATTAACAGAATGATGATAATCTTTTTATTTCTGCCATTCATTGTCTGTGTATACGGATTGAGCTGAAAAACTCAAGCACTTTTCTGATTTCCACGTACATTGTACGAGGAACAACCTCTTGGGTATTTGATTATATCTGCATGCATTGTACTCCCAGGAAAAGCGGGTCCGCTCGCGAGCATACATGAAATCGCAAAAGAGGATTTCACCGAATGGGATAACGAGTTCGGGCTCTACCCAATCCCGTATCCATGAATGCCCTGGTTTCAGACCTGAAGAAATTGGCGAAAAACGACGGCAAGAAGCCCGGTCTGTCCATAGCTGGCGGAAAATGTAGCGTAGACACAACGACGCCGGCAACTGCTATTCCGGTTTTCTATGGTACGAAGTAAAATAGAGTTTCTTTCCCATCATTTTTCACTTCTTGTGCACTATGTCCCCTACCTCGTCCAACAGAGTCAGTACAGAATCCGAACTGTCCTCAAATATTTTCATTAATTCCGGTATTTTTGTCTTGTCATTGGACTCCTGGAGAGCCACAATTTCCCTGATCTTTGTGTGCATGATTTCATGGACATTTTCCAGTTGCTTAAACTGGGCAATGCCGGAATACTGGTGCCCCTCTCCGTACATCCATTTTCCCAGAGCACATTCCCGGTGGGAAACAATCTGGCTTTTATCAATGGTGGATTCACCCCGAAAGAAGCCATGCATGGCCAGCTTCCATGAAAAGTGTGCCAGCTTGATGGGGACAAAATCAAAGGATTCCTTATACAGGCGCTTATCCGTTTTAAAGAAAACAATATCGCCCTGGATGTACTCTGATTGGCTGGAGACTTCTTCTGCAGTTGCTGCCAGCTCTTCGGATGCGGACGCGGACCGCTGGGTAACGGAATCCAGATCCCCCATGGAAGATTCTATGGTGGACACGCTTTCACTCTGGAGCTGGCTGGCGGTGGCAATTTCCCGGACAAGCTGGGAGGTTTTCTGGATACTGGGTACCAGCATATCCAGAAGGTTTCCGGATTCCTCCGCAATCTTGACGCTGTCACCAGCCAACCCACCAATTTCCTGGGCGGCTTTCTGTGACCTCTCGGCAAGTTTCCGTACTTCCGTGGCCACCACGGCAAAGCCTTTTCCATGCTCTCCGGCCCGTGCGGCTTCAATGGCCGCATTCAGGGCAAGCAGATTTGTCTGGTAGGCAATTTCCTCAATTATGGTAATTTTTTCCGCGATTTCCTTCATGGCAGACACCGTTTTATGGACTGCCTTGCCGCCCTCGCCCGCTTCTTTGGCCGCCTTCATGGCCATTTCTTCCGTGGTCCGGGAATTTTCTGTATTCTGGCGGATGGCACCAGAAATATTTTCCAGGGAAACCCGGGCATTGTCCACTGTGGATGACTGTTCACTTGCCCCCTGGGCAATACTCTGGGCAGTGGAGCTCAATTCCTGGGAAGCACTGACCAGAGACTGGATATTGCGGGAAATATTTTTCATGATCTCCAGCAGTTTTTCCGATGTCTGGTTGGTCGCACTCTGGATTTCCTCAAACTCACCGTGGTATGTCCCTGTAAATTTTTCCGTGAGATATCCATCCGCAATGGCCTTCATTACTTTGGAAATCTTTGCCAGAATATTCTCTGTAATGTCCAGAAGAGTGTTCACTCCCTGCCCCACAATTTTAGTAAAACCAATGGCTTCATCCATGTCCATGCGGCGGGTCAGATCTCCCTTAATGGCCCCGGCAAGAACCCTCTCAATATTGATCTCTGCTTTCTTTTCCATGGTTACATCTTTCCATTCCACAGCGGTCCCCAGCCGGTTTTTATTGTCATCCACCACCGGGGTCATGGTCAGATCGAAAATAAATCCTGCCAGATTAATGGTGGTTCCGTAAGAGCTGGTTAGATCTTTGATCAGATGATTCACCTTATCCGGATTTTTGTGAAACAGATCAATGCTGCGACCAATTAACGAGTCAGCATCGAAACCGGGAAACACAGTCCGGAGTCTTGTTTCCTTTTGTTTGAAAAAAATCCGGATGGATTTATTCATATATATGATTTTATTTTCATTGTCGGCAAGGATAATATTGCTGGACACATTGTCCAGTCCCACCTTGAGGCGGGCATTGGTACCCACATTTTCCGCAATCTGTTCCTGCATGGATTTAATTCCCGCAAAGAGACGCCCATATTCATCTTCCGATGTGATGGTTATCTCATTATTATAATTTCCTGAGGAAATTTTATCAAATAATTGAATAGCGTTTTGAATATTTCCGGATATCCCTCCGGCCACAAAAAATGCAGCAAAAACCCCAATCCCCAGAGAAACAAGTGCAATGATCACCATGAAAGCAATTGTACTGGCGAGCTTGTCCGCATATAGACTGCGGTCCGTCATGATGGAGACCACCCCAATGGTCTTCCCCTTATAATTTTTCAGCGATGTGGTCAACAGAGCATAAGGTTTCTGTTTGTATTCTTTTCTGGTATACTGATCCTTTCCATCAAATGCCAGATTGACAGTATCTTTGGACAGAAAATCTTTATCTTCCAGAGTGGTGGCATAAGGCTTCATCTGGGAATCTTTCTCCACATCGTCAATCAGGTATAATATCACATCCACAGAATACTTCTTTTTAAAATCCAGAAGGGTATCCACTTTCAGAGCCGTGCCAAATTCCACCACCCCGGCATGGACATTGTTAAACTGGACGGGTGCCACCCCGCGGATACCAAATCCAAATACTCCGGTTTCCATACCTCGGACATGCTTTTTATCCGAGTTCGCATCCACAATGGTTTTCCGGACGCCGGAAAGATCATCCCCATATTTTTCCAACTCGTGTACCCGCAGAAAGGAAATTGCGGGGGGAAGATGAAACTGAAACTGCCGCATATCATAATTATCTTTCAAAGAAAGGAATGCCGGATGCATCATCCGGGTGAGCCCATCCCTGTCCCGCCGGGCAAAGCTTTCCTGTACCGCAGGGATATGGGAGACAAAATCAGAGAGGGCTTCCGCCAGAAATCCCTGGTTATCTACCATGTTGATAAAATTAAAATAATAGCTTTTGAGCTCCCTCTTTTCTGCTTCTTCAATGGTATTCTTTAAATGCCTGTAGAAAAAAAAGGACATTAAAACTACCACACCCAGAAAGGCTGCCTCCAGCATTCCGGCAATCTTGAATTTGATACTTTTTCTCATATTCGCCACCAATACTTGTTTTGACTTATTCTAAATATTTAACCGACCATACGGCAAGTTTTTTTTATCGGAAAAAAGAGGTGGATGAAATATCCAACCCTCTCTCAAGAGACAATGCGTTTATTCAGTTTTGGAAAAACCCTGTTTATCACGGGCATCCTTGGCTTGGGGGGTACGGAAGCGGTTTTTGCCTCCTCTGTTTTTTCTATGGCCGATGTGGGAGAAACCCCGGAAAACCAGATGAAATTCACGGATGGTAGGATTTCCGCGACAGTAGGAGAAAAGCTTCCGCTCTGGCAAAACCATTCGGCGGGGGTTTTTCTTCTGCCCTCCATTGAGGTCGGAAACTTCCAGACCGGCCAGAGCTCTCCCCACCAGATGTGGCGGGGAAAAGCCGGCCTTGCCGCCCAAGGGAATATTCCCGTAAAAAGCCTTCCCTATATGGAAACCGGCTTTTTCCATGAATCTGATCATGTCTCTGATGAAGATTCCTACAAGAAAAAGTACTTTCTCTCTGAAGGTAAATATCTGGACAACCGTAGCCTGCGGAGCTTTGAATATTTTTTTCTGGGCATCCCCCTCCGGTTTTATCCGGGACAAAAATGGAAGACAGAAAGCATGGCTATCCTGCGAATATACACTCCGCCTGCGAATTCCCACGCCCCCTTTGCCCAGAAAGCGGGTTTTACCTTCTCAGAGTCCCTGCACTATTCCCCCGGAATCCATTATTCTGCTTTTCTGAAAATATTTGCGGATAAAACCATCGGCGATTATACCGCATACATGGACTCCTATAAACCAGAGCTGGAACGAAATAATTTTTACCGTTATGGCCTCCGGCTGGGAGTGGACATCCGTTTGGCGAAGATTGTGGTTTCCCCGTCTTTGGGCTATTTCAACGGAAACGGTTATGGCATGGATTTTATGGAAAGGGTTTCCGGAGCGGTTTTCCAGATATCGGTGAACCGCATCTTTACAGAAGAGAGGAATCCAGATACTCCCCCAAATCTTTCAGAGTGATACGGTCTTCATAAAATGCCCTTCCCAGAATGGCTCCGTATAATCCGGGAATTTTTTCCAGCTCCCTCAGATCCTCCAGGGAAGACACCCCACCGGATGCGGTGAGGCGGATTTCCGGGAAAGCTTCCAGCACTTTTCTGTATAGTGGGAAATCCGGACCCAAGAGCATTCCGTCTTTGCGGATCTGGGTGATCAGATAATCCCGTACCCCCAGAGCGATCATTTTCTCCAGAAAAGGAAACAGCATCATTCCCGCACTTTCCTGCCAGCCGGAGATCCGGAGCTCTTCCTCCCAGACATCCAGAGTGAGTAGAATTCTGCCGGGAAAGCGTTCCAGAATCCGGCCAAATTCCTCCGGATTTTTCACCGGCAAGGTCCCAATCATGAGAAAGTCTTTATTCGCATCCAATGCGTTTCCGTATGGATCAAAATATTTTTCGGCATCCGCCACAGTACGGATTCCGCCTCCCGCTTCCAGGATGCAATTGGTTTCCCTGCGGATTTTTCCAAAAAGCTCTGCATGTTCCGGGGTACCGCTTTTTGCTCCAGAGAGATCCACCAGATGCAGCCGGTGGATTTTTGCCAGCGAGCAGAATCTCCGGGCAAGCTCCACCGGGTGGTTGTGATAAACCACTTTGCGGGCATAGTCTCCCTGGCTCAGGCGAACCACCTCTTTATCTATGATGTCCAGTGCGGGTATGATAATCAATTTCCGGCTCCTTTAGATTGTATCCAGAAAATTCCGGAGCACCGCCAGCCCGTCCTTATGAGATTTTTCCGGATGGAACTGCGTGGCGTATAAATTTTTTTCCGGGTGTTCCAGAATGGACGTAAAATTTCCGGCGTATTCTGCCACCGCACGGGTGAACGGATTTTCCCCGGCAAAACGGTAGCTGTGCACATAATAAAAAGAGGCCCCATCCGGAATATTTTCCATCAGCCGGGACTTTCCCCCATAGCGGACAGTATTGTTCCATCCCATGTGCGGCGTGACCACAGAATCCGGAAAACGCTCCACGGCACCAGGGACAAATCCAAAACCTTTGTGATCTCCAAACTCAGTGGATGTTT
The DNA here is from genome assembly GCA_020720785.1 of Leptospira biflexa. Lineage (GTDB taxonomy): Bacteria > Spirochaetota > Leptospiria > Turneriellales > DYLW01 > DYLW01. The sequence goes on along the minus strand of DYOA01000007.1, from coordinate 12,058 downwards.
GAAACAGGATCTGGAAGCCGATGCACACACCCAGGATGGGTCGTTCCTTTGCGTGGAATTCCATCACGGCATCAACCATCCCCAGTCTTTTCAATTCGGACATGGCTTTCCCAAATGCTCCATCGCCCGGTAAAAGCAGGGCATAGGCATCCGCAATGTCCCGATAATCCCCGGAAACCGCGACATCCTCCCCCAGATACTCAAATGCTTTCTGAAGGGAGCGTATGTTTCCCATCCCAAAATTCAGCTCCACAATTTTCCGCATGAAATTATATGATTCCTTTTGTGGACGGTATCTCATCCTTGCGTCGCGGGTCATTTTCCAGCGATTTCCGCAGAGCCCATCCCACGGCCTTGAAGATGGATTCATGGATATGGTGGTAATTCTGCCCGTAGTGTACCAGAATATGCAGATTCATTGCTGCGTTCATGGCCAGTTTTTCCATGAATTCCAGAGTAAGCTCCGAATGGTAATCCCCAAAAGGTGGCATGGTCCGCAGATCCGGGCCAGTATATTTGAAATATCCTCTCCCGGAAAGATCCAGTACAGCCGCGGTGAGAGTTTCATCCATTGGCAGGGTACAATCCCCATAGCGTGTGATTCCTTTTTTGTCTCCCACCGCTTCCCGGATGGCAGAACCAAGGACGATGGCGGTATCCTCCACGCTGTGGTGGGCATCAATATGCAGGTCCCCTTCCAGATGAATTTCCATGTCTATGAGGGAGTACTTGGCCAGATGGCTCATCATGTGCTCAAAAAAACCGATGGGTATTTCTCCGGTCAGTTTTCCACTGCCGTCCAGATTTATCTTCAGAGATATTTTTGTCTCTCTGGTTTCTCTTTTAAGGCTGGATATTCTCTGCATTGTTTTGATTGATTTTTCCGGATGTTCCGTCAAACCAATTAATTATGGAGCAATCACCACCAATTCAGCACATCTTCCGCAAATCCCAGAAAATTTTTCACCGCCAGTTTTTTCCCGTTATCCAGAACCACAAATCCGTTAAACAACCCAAAAACCTGGTGCTGTACAGATTTGATGATGCCCAGATTCAGTGCACTGTTCCTGTCCACCAGTGGCGTAAAATCCATTTCAAAACGGCCATCACTGGAGGTAAATTTCCAGGGGGACATATAATTCTTTGTATCCATCCGGAAAAATACATCTTCCAGTTTATGGGCACGGGAATCATAAAAGACCATATTTTCACTGGCCGGACTGCGGTCGCTGAATCCATAGCCGATATTCCAGCCAAAAGGTATTTTTCCCAGCAAACCGGAAGCGGAACCCCAATACCAGCGGTTACGGTATGTCCAGTGTCCCCGCCCCCAGTCCAGCCCGCCAAAAGAATCCTCCGGGGCAAAAGGAAACTCCCGGGTACCAATTAGGATATTTCCCGTAGCGGGCATGCAGTTAATTTTTTGGTTGTAATAAAATGCCTTTCTGTTTTCCTTCCAGGATGTAGCGATGACCATGGAATCCGCTTCCGGTTTCTGGTATAGGGAGATTTCTCCGGCCAGCCCTTTTCCATCTTTGCCGACAAAAAACGGAACGTCCACTCGGATGATGCGTTTGCACCCTTCTGTGCGGAATGACAGAAAGATTTTCTTATCATTATACACCACATCCCCCTTTTCTGAGGTCGAGGGAAATCCTGTCCTGCCCAGGGGGAAGATGCTCATGGCATCATACTGGGTAAATATCCTTTCTTTGAAATCCAGCCAGGTCACGGCAAAAAGACCGGTATAGCCCAGATCTGCCATGGTGAATGTGATCCCGTATTCCCGGTCAGAGGAGAGAATATAGTAATAATCCCATTCTTTGATCCGGAATGCGGAAGCTTTTATTTTTTGCCGGTCATACCGCCAGAACGGACGGCGTGCCCAGCCTTCCTGGGTTATGCGTCCATTTTTGTCCAGAAGATCCAGTGGGATTTTTATCTCATTCTGTGCCATGAGACAATCCTGGATATGTGCGTTGTAAAAGAAAGAAATTTTTCTTTAGTACTCATAGCCAATACTGAATACCCCCTGCCATCGGGACATCCGCAACGACCGCCGCAGATCATAGGGGGTCCCCCAGTCAATCTTGATAATCAATCCGGGCAGAAGAACCAGACGCCCTCCCAGACCATAAGAGACTTTCAAGTCTTTCAGAGAACGGTCATCCGGATCGTATAAATCCCAGTGACGGTAATCGTTGAACGCGGTACCCATATCAATGAAAAATACCCCGCTGAAACCAGGAAAAAACCATCGGGTGGGGAAACCCATAACCAGAGCATCCAGAAACGGAAAGCGTATCTCATTTTTCATGAGAAGCGTATGCCGTCCGGAAAGACTCAGGAATGCGAAGGAACGGATGCTGTTATACCCGCCAATCTGGAACGGAAAATAATCCGCCTCCGGCCCATTGATGCTGCCCGCATAAAAACGGAACGCATACACAAACCTATCCCAGAAAAGCCAGTAATGCCGTACATCCAGACTGTCCCGGTGGTACACATAATCATGACCGGTAAAATTCATACTCTGCTCGGAAATGAGCTGCACATGTGTCCCGGATAAGGGACCCATATAAGAATAGAGGACATTATTATACGCCATTCCCAGATTCAGGGCGTGGATATTCGTGAAAATATCTTCCCGCAGATAAGCCTCCGGAACCATGGGATAAAACATTTCCTCATAACGGGAAAATTCCCACTGGATGGAAAACGTCAGAAAAGGATGCACCGGATAATCCGCCTGGGCATAAAACCCAAACCGATTGATGTAGTAGGACAAAAAATTTGGATTATAAAAAAGATTATTTATGGAAGCCAGATCGGCAAAATTGAAAATGCTGTAATAGTTGGAAGCCTTGAACGCCCCCACATGAAAATCTATTCTTTTTTTCAGATACACATAATCCAGAGTGAAATTGATGCTTTCCCTCTGGGATAAAAAGTCCATGTACAGACTCACCTTCTGGTTTCCCAGATTATCCGTGAAAGAAGACTGGAAGAAACCGCCCAGACCGTAATAGTTGGAATACTGAAGCCCAAAGAAAAACCAGTCCGGAAGAAAATCCGCCTTGTACTCCTCAAGCTCAAAGGACTGGGGGCCACCGGGAAAATGAGGAAAGACCGGAGATAATAAAAAAGTACTTTTCTCGTAATCCGCATCGGTTGATGAAACAACATCCCCTTCCTCCCGTGGTGCCGGATGCAGAAGAATATCATAGCTCTGGTAATGGTAATAGTTTGTGGCAATCTGGCGGGCATTATCATCCATACTGATTCCGGACACCCCGGAGTAATAATCCGTTACCCGGTACACCTCCGAATCATCCATATCTTTCATATAAATGTTGGGGATACCTTCGTGATCGGAAATAAAAAGAATCCGATTGTATTTTCCCGGATAGAAAAAATACGGATGGTTCTGGTTTCCCTTGAGAGAAAGCACCGCCTCCGGGCCGATGGATTCTGCCGCGTCCAGCTTCATCCGGAAAAGGTTGAAATCAGAGGAATCTTTTTTTCCCTCAGGATTCCGGTTGGATGAGAACAATAGAAATGTCCCATCTTCGGATAGAACCGGGGTTTCATCCTCAAAGGCATCATGGGTAATCTGTTTCACTTTTCCGGATTTTACATCGGCCAGATAAATGTCATTCTGTCCGGCCAGCGTTCCGGAAAAAACCACATAGGCTCCGTTCCGGGTCATATAGGGACGGGAAATGCTCTCCACCGGCGGAATTATATTTTTGATAATTTTTTTGTCTTTGATCCTCAGCAGATAGATCACATCCCGCCCTTTTGTGGTGGCCGTAAATGCAAGGATTTCTCCATCGCCAGAAAAAGACAAACGGTTATCCAGAATGTGAAGACCATAGAATTCCGCATTGTTTCCACCGTGTATCAGGGTTTTCTCCCGGGGTTTTTTACCGGATTTTCCCGGTGAGAAGGCATCCTTCCTGTTCTCCTCCGGAATATCCCGCAGGACAATGGCAGGATAAAAGTCCCGGATGCTCAGAAACGCGACTTGTTTCCCGTCCGGAGTAATGGCCGGATGAAAATGGACAAACCCCGATTCGCTGCGATGGTCTGTGACAAGCGTTCCAGTTTCCATTGCGGTCTTATGGTAGATATCGCGAAAATATTTCCGGCGGAGCCATACGTTCCATCTCTCGTTGAATTCCTCAACGCTTATCCCAAAATTCACCCGGATAGCATCCTCCAGACTCCTCTGATCCCGGACATCTTTCAGAAGCTCCCCCAGCTTGACAGAGCCATATTCCATATCAATATACCACATAATAGCCTGGCCCGCTTTATAATACATATACCCATTCCGCACCCGGTAGGATGTCAAATCCATGACCGATGGCAGGGTTCCGGTGAGAACAGCTTCCCGGATGGTGGATTCTGCCGTTTCATCCCAACCCACGGAAAGATACTCTGCAAGACCTTCCATCACCCAGAGCGGAGGCTGACTGCGGTACGGTAAGGCGAAGGACCCGCCATAGGTTTCCCCAAAAAGGATGTCATACTGGAAGGCATGAACAATTTCATGGGTGATCACATGGCGGAATTCCTTCCAGGAACCCATGAACGGAATCACCACCCGGTTCCGCATGGACTCCGTGAATCCGCCGGTCCCCTCCCCCAGATTGTACGGAATGACATGGGTGGACTGGAAATGGTTATGGGATGGATAAACAATGATGGACACCGGAGCGGAAAGATGGTGCCCCAGTTTTTCGGAAATAAACAGGCTGCCTTCCTCTGCGTATATGGCCGCCATTTTTCCCAGGACAAGATTATCCTCCGGATAAAAGATACGGAAATGCTCCGTTTTGATTACTTTGAAATTGATTTCCTCCCAGACCACTTTTCGTGGCCCGGAATAAACCGGCATCATCCAGATCGCACCGGCAAGAATCGCTGTAATGATACCGACCGGAAGTCTCATTTATTCAGATCGGTTTGCGTTGCAGTCATCTTCCAGGGCATATTTCATCAGAATTTTTTCTTTGGTCAGATACATCCGGTATATATCATATCCGTTTGTGGGGTAAGAGCCCATCACCCGCACCCCTCTGTCCTGGGAATAGGAAACGGTGATGTATTTGAAAGAATAATCGCTTTGAGAACTGAACGGAACCATTGGCTCCATTTCATCCCCCTGCATACGGATGCTGTACAAACTTTCATTATATCCATAAGGGCATTTGTCATATTTTCTGAATATAATGAACGTACCCTCCGGACTTTGGAATATGGTGGGAAAAAGCTCATTCAGGGAATTGGTCGCATTTTTAACGGCAAAAGGCATGGGGAAATCCTCATAGGCAGAATTTCTGATGGAGACAAAAAGCTGAGTTCCCATTAAATTTGAATTATACGTCCGGGATGAAGCAAATACCAGAATCTTTCCGTCCCTGGATATGGCAGGATCCCTTTCCACAAAAGAAGAATTCAGAGCCGCCATTAGTTCTCCCGGCTCAAAGTGCTCTCCATCTTTGGAGTAAGAACGGTATAAATCCCCTTCCACAGAATAAATAATTTCCAGATGATCCTTTTCTTTATTGTGAAAAAGTGCGAACCCCAGCACATTGCCCTTATGCATGTCCTTGAGATTGGTAAAGCGGGGATTGTAAAAGATTTCCTTTTCCCCTTTCTGGTCAAAGACAGAATCCATCACCACAATTTCCAGAAAACCAGTACCCTTGTTGTTTTTATCCGCTTCTGCCTGTTTAGCTTTTTTATATGCTTCTTCGCCAATCAAACCCTTTAAATCCTCCAGGCTTTTTTCCTTCACTTCTTCCGGGTTTTTCGCCGCTGGAGTGGCCCGGTCTGCCAGATAATAATACTGCTTACTCCCGGTCACCGGACTCTGGATCAGGTGATAGTCTTTTCCCGGACCGTTAATGGCCCCAAAGCTTTTGAGCCTCTCTCCCTTTTTGATAGTGAATTGGTACGTTTCCACATTTAACAGATTTTTACGTTTTTCTTCCTCTAACAGGCGTTCTTCTTCTGATTTTTTCCTTCTCTCTTCTTCCGCCAGGGTCCGTTTCTGCTCATTGGTTACAAAATCTGATCCTGTTCCGGAAGTCCCATCTGTGTTTTTCCCATCATTACCATTTTTTCCGGGATCATTTTTCCCATTCTGTCCGGCACCGGAATTTTTCTGTTTATCTGCTTCATTCCCGGTCGCCACATTATTCCCTTTTCCGGAATCCTTTTTTCCATTCTGTCCGGCTCTGGAGTTTTCTGGATTTGTTTTTTTCCCCGTTGCGTCCGAAGAATTTTCGGAATGATCTCCCTTCTGATCCTGTACATTGCCGGAATCTTTCCCGCCATCGGTAGAATTTTTTTTATCTTTATCGTTGGGGTCATTCCCGGATGTTTTTTGCCCGCCGGAATTTTTGCCTGCTGCTTCCCTGGCTTCTCTTTCTTTCCTTTCCCTTTCCCGCTTTTGTCTCAGATAATCTTCGTAATAATAATCACCTTTGGCGGAGTCATCATAACTTCCGGAATCTATTCCGCCGTTGTCTTTTGCCGTGGTTTTGCATCCGGCAAGAGACAGAGAAGCAGCCACCACCATAACATAGACCAGACATCCCAACCAAATTGTGGATATTCTCTTTCTCATAATTTACCTTCTGGTTCATTAATAAAATAACCGGTATAATGGCAAGGAAAAGAGAAACGTGGGGATTTTACGGAGCCGGCAATGCAGGATTTGCGGTTCCGCTTTGTCCTTCCGGTGTTGGAGCCGGAGGAGTGCTCACCTGATTTTCTGTGGACGCAGGACTCTGGTTGAGCTCTTTCTGGATATCTTGGATACCCCCGGATGCACTCCGGATGTATGCCAGAGATATGGCCAGAAAAAGAAAAATTCCCGCGAGGATTGCCGTCATTTTTGTGAGGACATCCGCAGAACTGGACCCAAAAACGCTCTGGCTGCCACCCCCAAACATACCCATACCGGCGGAACGGTTAGACTGAAGGAGCACAATCAGTATCAACAAAATGGACACAATGATAAAAAATATGATAAATATGGTTTCCAGTATCTGCATAGTCCATTTTTCGCATTCGCTTCAGGCTGTCTTCCCTTTTTTTGGGAATAGCTCATTTCCCCGCGATACGGGTTTCCGGGGTTACCTCTCTCCTGAAGAGGGAAAAACAATAGTCAATTTTCCGGATTAGAATAATTATCGCCCATCCAAGAGAGATTTGACAATACAAAGACGGATTTTTTCCTGTCCGCAATGAAATTGGTTCTCAATATATTGAATCATAGGGGAGGCAAGCATGCCGCTGAGAAACCATATTTTTGCCGCAGTCCCCGGGCATTATTAATCTATTATCTTCTGCTTTCATTCACGACGGCCATCTATGTGGTCACCATTCACTATCATGCGGACCTCCATTACCATGAGGACATTGAGTGTGAATTTCAGCAGACCGGCTTTGTGGACAAGCCAGCTTTTTATGTGAACATGGGCATTCTGCGGATGAAGATTTTAGAAAGAATTTTCTACTTCGCCAATGCTTTATTTCATACAGAATTCATTTTTAAAAAAGAAATCCGGGGACCTCCTTTTTTCCATTTCCATCAATAAGACGTATTTTTTTGATTTGAAATTAATAAAAGGAGCAATAAATGAATCATAAATTCATTATAAGAAATATATTAAAAATTGCCATTTTTACCTTTCTGGGTCTTGGATTTTTCCTGAACGCCCAGGATGTGAGATTGGAAGAAGAAACCCCCGCATCCGGGGAACAGGACAAGCCCCAGACTCCCCTTGCGGAAGAAAAAAAATCGGACGAGGGGAAAAAGGCGGAATATGATCTGGGGAAAGTGGTGGTGACAGGCACCGGTAAAAAATCCTATTATAAGGACAGTCCGGTCCCCACCCGAATCATTGACCGGAAGCGAATCGAGAAAACCTCATCCGGTAACATCTATGAAATAGTGGAAGGCCAGAATGGGGTTCTTCCGGGAGTGGAATGCCAGAACTGCAATTTTTCCGAATTGCGGATCAACGGTCTGGGCAGTAAATACAACCAGATGCTGGTGAATGGCCTGCCTCTCATCAGCTCATTGAACAGTGTGTATATCCTCCAGCAGTTTCCGGAGATTCTGATTGAAGATATTGAAATTGTGAAAGGCGGCGGTTCCGCCCTTTATGGTGGCGGTGCCGTGGGCGGAGTGATGGATATCCATCTGCGTAAACCGGACAAAAACCAGTCAGAAATAAAAGTGACCCAATCCATGATTGAGGGGAAAACCCCCGTGACCGATGTGTCCTTTGCACAAAGCCATGTTACCGACAACATGGGTTTGACCGGTTTTGGGAATCTGCATTACCAGAACGCCCATGATGTGAATGGAGATGGATTCAGCGACATAGGGATTATGAAAGGCGGTAGCCTGGGCTTTAACGGCTATGTTCAGCCCACTATGGATACGGAACTGACCTATATGGGAACATCCATAAAAGAAGAACGCCGGGGCGGAAATGCCCTCACCGATGAGCCCCACAATGCCGGGATCACGGAGGGAATGAATACCTTCATCAATATGGGTGCCTTATCCTGGAACCAGCGAATCATGGCCGGATTTGATTATGATTTCTATGCGGCATTTTCCGCCACAGAGAGACAATCGTATTTTGGGGGAAACCGTGGATGGGATGAAACTCCAGGGGACACATCCGATGACACCGACGATTCCGGACTTGAGACATACGGCAGGACGAATGCAGTGGACTATACCTCCGGCACCAATCTGCGTTATGACGGAGGAATCTGGAGAGCCCTTTTGGGTTATCAGGTACAGTATAACGAATTGACCGACCGGGCCACCGGAAGAACCACCAAATCATCCACCAAAGAGACTGTCACCGACCACGGAGTGATAACCCAGGCGGAATGGATACCTGTAAAAGCCTTCACCATGCTGGCCGGGGTCCGCACCGATGTGAACAGCCAGATGGACGATCCCATTGTGAGTCCAAGGGTGAACCTTCTTTACCATATTACCAAAGAGCTGGATATCCGGGCCATGTATTCCTCCGGCTTTGCGGCCCCCCAGACGTATGCGGAAGATCTGCATCTGGGCGTATATGAAGGAAATCCCAGAAAAACCAAAAATGACAAAGGGTTAAAACCAGAGAGATCCCAGACCTATGGCGGAAATCTGGTCATGGATGCCAAAAAGGGAAAAACCTCCTATGGGTTTGAGTTGGGTGGATATTATACGGAATTAAAGGATGCTTTTAAATTAACTCCTTATGACGCCGATGGAGACAATACTGCAGATTACAATTTGCGGAAAAACTCTTCCGGAGCGTCCAGCCTGGCCTCCGATGTTTCCGTGAACTTGGGCTATGATTTCAATGCTACCCATTCTCTGGAAGCCGAGGCCGGGGTGAACTATATTAAGGCGGAGTATGAAAAAGCCGTTGAGTATGGCAATCTGAAAGAAAAACGCTTCCTGAAAACCCCGGACGTATCCGGAAATCTTTTGCTGATTTACAGCCTGGCCCGATGGACATTCACTTCCGATGTGGTTTGGACCGGCCCCATGAAAGTCCTGAATGAAACAGAAGGAAAACTGAAAAAAACGGATTCCTTCTTTGACATGGGAATCCAGATTGCCTATGCCTTTTATGTGAAAGACAACATAAGATGGGAAGTTTTTGGTGGCATAAAAAACATCGTTGATTCCTATCAGGGTGATTTGATGAAAGGCTATGACCGGGATCCTGCGTATATTTACGGGCCTTCCCTTCCCCGTACCTATTATTTTGGATTAAAAGGAACTCTGTAATTTTTTTCTCTTCCATCCTCAATGTGCGGATGGAAGAGTTTTATTATTTTTGAAATGCTTTACATACTCACAAAAAAGAAAAGAGAGGTTGGCAATGGAAATTATTGAATATTTTTACAAGGGGGGGGATATCATGTGGGTAATCCTCATTGCCCTTGTGATGGAAATTGGCATTATACTGGAACGATCATTTTTTTATTTTTTTAATTCTTATCCCGTGGAAAAATATGAAAAATATTTGAAGGAAAAACTCATGCAGTCCCGGCTCAAGGATGTGCCCGCCGGCTGGATTCCCCAAAAGGGGAAAAATTTCTGGCAATCCTGGATGAATTCCATGGATGTCTTCCGTTTGGAGAACAGTGTCCTTTATGGGATCACATCCACGTATCTGAATAATGTGGAATCCCCGGAAGAGGCAAAACTGGCCGCTTTGAACGGAGAAAGCGGACGGTTACTCCATATCCAGGAGCGGGGTCTGAGTATGCTTTCCCTGATTGGACAGGTGGCTCCGCTCCTGGGGCTTCTGGGGACAGTCACCGGAATGATCAAAGCCTTTTTTGTCATCTCTTCCCTGGGTGGCCAGGTGGATGTGACCAAACTGGCCGGCGGGATATCGGAAGCCATGCTCACCACCGCCTTTGGGTTGATCGTGGCCATACCGGCATATATTTTCCATGATTATTTTAATAATATCATCAACAACCGGGTGGAAAGAATTAACCGCATCATCAATCTGCTGGAAGAATATTTCCATAAAGAAAAAGTGGCCTTGGAGAAAGTCTCTGCATTGGAAAATACTCGGGGTTGACTCCGGAGAACAAAAATATGCAATTTAACATTAAAAGGGAAAAAAAATTGGCACGACTGCTGGATATTGCCCCGTTGGTGGATATTGTCTTCCTTCTTCTCATCTTTTTTATGGTAAGTGCGGATTTTATGAAGCCGGTTCTACGTCTGGCACTGCCGGTGTTGAAAACAGAAGACAATCTGCAGAAGCTGGATATTGTCATTGCCATGGATAAGAAGGGGATTCTCACGCTGAACCGGGAACGGATTACCCTGGAGAATCTGGAGAAAACCCTGAAAACGGAGATCCGCAATAAAAACCAGAAAGAAATCATTTTCCAGGGGGATATGGAAGTCACCTTTGGAAATTTTACCCGAATCATGGACATTGCCCGGCAGGCGGGGGCGGAATCCTTTTCCATCGAACACAGAAAGAAATCCGGGGGTGTATGAAACGGAGTTATTTTTTGCGGCAAATTCATTCCGGGAATTCCCTGAAGTTTTTTGTCTGGCCAGTGGCGGTGATCATTGGTCTTCTGCTGTTTTCCAAAACCGGCTTTACCAATGTCCAGGGGAAAAACCGGGAAAGAATCACCATCCCTCTGAAAAGCTATCATTACGTGGAAGTTCCCAACCCGGAGGAAGAAGTGGAGGAACGTACGGTCCAGGGCAAAGGAAAAACCTCCGGAGGCACCAATGACTGGAAAAAAATATATTTATCTCGCCTGCTCCGGGCCATCAACGAAGAAAAACGGTTTCCTTCCTATGAGAAAAAGAAGGGATTTGAAGATTCCGTAAAAGTTTCCCTCACCATTCTACCGTCCGGCAGGGTAAAAGAATACCGTCTGGTCCAGGAAAGCCGTTATCCGGGTTTTAATATGGAAGCCCGGAGAATTATCCGGGAGGCCGTTTTCCCCACTTTCCCGGAGGAACTGGACATGGATGAGATCACCATCTCCTTCAGTATGGACTTTAAGCTGGAATATTCGGAGTAGATTTCCACACACTTGCGGGGAAATCGGAATTGATGGGTCATTGGCGTACAATATCCGTACAACAATGAACGCTATCACCTATTCAGAAGCCAGAGCCCAATTACCTGCAACAATTGAGAAGGTATGCGACGACCATGACCCGGTGATCATCACAAAAAAGAAGGAAAAGTCTGTCGTGATGATTTCGCTGGAGGATTATGAAGCCATGCAGGAAACTGCCTATCTTCTGCGAAGTCCAAAGAACATCCAGCGATTACTCCATCTATCCGGGAACTGGAAAGCGGTGGGGGGACAACAAGGGAGCTGATGGAAGAATGAGGCTCACGTTTTCATCGCAGGCATGGGAGGACTATCTCTACTGGCAAAAGACCGATGCGAAGATCCTCAAACGGATCAACGCCCTTATCAAGGAGGTCATCCGCGAGCCATATAAGGGATTGGGAAA
>DYOA01000103.1 GCA_020720785.1 Leptospira biflexa | reverse complement strand
CATCCATCACCATTTCCACAATACCGTCCACATTTCGTTCTATAAAAATTTCCTCATCGTAAGGAAGCCCCAATCGGCGGGCTACGGAAGAACGAACCTGCTCTTTATCCAGATTTTCTCCCTCTATATTGCTGGATGTCATAATATCCGTTGTTAATATCTGCAGAATGGCCTGGTCTTTTAATCCAAACCCAAGGTTTCTCATTTTGCCCAAAAGTAAACCCTGATGAAATCTTGCATCGGATAATTTTTGTCCAATTACATTTTCATCCCAGTGAAAAATTGGCCATTTTTTCTGTTCATGAATATATATCATTCTCCGCATAAGTTGCGGATATTGTTACCCCATTTGGGAAGTCAAATCATTTCCGGCGTAAAAAAATTACTCCACATCCACCTTGTCCTGAACCCTGCTTAGAATGTTCTTCATCCTCTGGTTTTCCGGATCATTCTTCAAAACATCCTGGGCTATTTTTCCGGAGCGGGAATATTCCCCCACCGCAAAATAGCATTCGGACAGGTTGATCAGATTATTGCTCATGGCCGGATCCCGTAAGCGGACTCTTTCTCCCACGTCGATGGCTTTTTCATAGGACTTATTCAGCCGCATAGCATAGGAAAGAGCGAACAGGGATGCGGTATCTGCCGGATTATCGCTACAGTAGGAAATGCCCCACCGAACAGCTTTATCATAGGCTTTTGCAGTGATACAGGATTTGAACAGCTCCTTCGTCAGCCGGGGATGTTTTTTATCTCCCCGGTGTGCCTCCTCCAGAATGGAAATGGCTTCTATGATTTTGTCGCTCTTTTTGGCAACTCTCACTTTCTCCATGTATTCCCGTATGAGATTGTCCGATAGACTGGTTTTGTCCGGCCGATTGTATTCAATACGTAGAAGAGACAAATCATCCGTGAGCTCACCGGTGCCATGGATTTCTTTCACAATGTCATCCAGAGCCCCTTTTCCCTTTTCTACGGAACGCAGAAAAATTGTCTCATCCTCGTTGATGATTCTTTCTCCGTCTTCTGATGTACC
>DYOA01000102.1 GCA_020720785.1 Leptospira biflexa | reverse complement strand
ATCCTCCGCAGTTAAAACCGTTTTTTCCCGGTCCCTCCACGATCATTTCATAAAGTTCCTGCTTCTGACGGCCGGACAGTTTCGATTTCCTGCCGCGTCCCTGGAAATGATGCCACGCCAGCCACGAAAATTTTCTGGCGGCGAACTCCCATATCCAGTTATAGACGGTTTTGCATGATATATGGAACCGGCGGGCAACCTCGGCCACGGATTCTCCCTCGCCAATCCAGATGAGGGACTGGACGATCCGGTAAAGATGCGGATTTTTCATTTTCATGGCACTGGCAAGTTCCGCCCTCAGGCCATCAAGCACTACGCCAACAAATTCAAATCTTGCATTCGTCTCCAACTCCGTCATGGCATCTCCTTTTTTATTTAAATATTATTTATTATCATTTACAATACTATTTTAATATATATATTATTATTCAAGATGATAGCTAATATATTATAAAAAGGAGTTTTAAATGGGAAGAAGATTGACGGGAGACGACAGGACGCTGGATGCGGCCCTCATGCTTTGCAGGAATGCAATGACAGCAGCGGAGATGAGGATGGCTCTCTCCATTGTCCTTCCGGGACGGACAAAGACGAGTCTTTGGGAGACAGCGGAAATCATCGGAGTAAGCCAGTCAACCCTTTCCCGCATGCGGAAAAAATTCATTGCTGGGGAAAGACCGGACCTTCACTGGAAATCGGGGTGGGGAGGACGCAGACGCGGCAACATGTCGGAGGCGAAAGAGAACCGCTTCATACGGAAATGGGCCGCTATCGCAGAAAAAGAAGGAATTAAAACTCTCAACGAAGTCCACATGGATTATCTGCGCATCTCTGGTGCAGCTTCACCTAAATCAACTGTCCATAGATTTCTAAAAAGGAACGGATGGGGGAAAATAAAATCGGAGAATGGAGCAAATATCTGGAAAATGCGCAAATAGAAATAGTTTTGGAATACTCCCCCAGGAATCAGATACTGATTCCTGCTATAGTTTTTCATTAAAAATAAATTCACAACTTGAATTTATTTAAATGAAAAACTATA
>DYOA01000101.1 GCA_020720785.1 Leptospira biflexa | reverse complement strand
TGCCGGCCGCGTCCGATGAGCCACCATCGGAACTGCAGGATGCAGAAAAAAGAAGGAGAATGATTGTAAGGGCAAACGCGAGGTTTCTCCCCGGAGCCCGGTCTTTGAAAGTGGTTTCCATAAATCCCCCTTGAATTTACAAAAAGATGGGGATATGTAAAAACGTATCCCGGATTGTCAGGATTAATCCGCCCCACCGTTTTTCAGTATTCAAATACATTCAAATACATTCAAAATCGGCAGGATTTAATTTCCTGAATTAAAAATCGGCCAAAAAACCGTAGTGAAAATCTTTTTTTCATTGACAGACTGCCGGATATAATAGATTGGTTGTCTGATTAATTCGGAGAACTATTCGCGGGGCCGGTCGAACCGGGGGAGGGGAATTTGGTTGCACATAACAAGAAGGAAATGATCCCATTCCGGATCGGGAAATGGGCAAAAAAATTGTCGTTTCTGGTTACCTTCCGGATGGCGGTGATGGTGCTTTCCGTCTCCTGTAACACGCAGACTCCGTTTGATTCTCTTGCGGATTCCGTGTACCAGTCTTCCGGAGCCTCCGGCATGGGGAAGATGCAGAGTTTTGTTTTTACCGCCGCCCTGTCTGGAGGGGAACTCACGGCAGACAAAAACGTATCCATTAATGAAGGCAATCTGCTCACCACATTCGTGACTAGCATCCATACTGAACTGATTGTTCCCACCATTCTTTTCTGTGGCGATTCGTCCTGTGCCACCGGAAAAACTGCCGATGAGCTGGGCATCCATTACAAGCCGCGTTACCGGGCGGCAGACCTTTCGTTTTATTCCTGCCCGGCTCCCATTCCGGGGCGGGATTATGATAAAACCACCGGCTGGTTTGAAACCGCAGTGGCGGCTGGCTGGTGTACCAAAGAAGACCGGAGCAAAATCTTTAAGGAACCCACGGTGTACACCATCACCGGTTCCGATGGCAGCATCCAGAGCTATCGTTTCACTGCCAACTTTGTAGCCGGCACGGCAAAGGATATGACGGAGTTATCCTTTTTACAGTCAAAGAATCC
>DYOA01000100.1 GCA_020720785.1 Leptospira biflexa | reverse complement strand
ACGGGCTACTCAGCCCCCGGGCGTCTATACAATGCTCTCCATGCAAAGATAAAGCCGCACTCGCTGCCATGCTGCGGACATATTCCGGAAACATGGCTTCATAGCAGAGTAAAAGGGGACATGCACGAATGATGGAACACTTGGTATCCGGAACGGAAGCTCTTCCTAATATGGCTGAACCAAATGCTACCGCTAGGTTTTTATTACATCATATGCTCCAAGTTTCGAAAACGAAAAGTGGAATCCATGTTTTCTTACGCATGACTCGTTAATTACCGCAACATATGCCCAATTATCTGGGCACAAGTTAACGCCAGCAGACTGGCCAGAATATTTGGGAGCTGCTTTCTTCTGGGAAGAAAATGATTCGATTCGAGCAAAGTATAGAAAGTTTGAAGAATTGATAAAGAAAGATCGAATTTCCTATCAACTTACAGACAATGATGCCATTGAACTAGCCAGACGTGAAATCGGAATGACCATTGGTTTGGATTGCAGTGCCAGATTCGTCGTCGCTGGTGGTATATTTAAAGCAATTTTTAATGTAGCAGAGCCAAAAGATACGATGGCATGGGATTCTCCAAACGCCAGAGGATATTCATTGGCTGGTTGCCGGAATGGGATTCCAAGCTGACGGGGCCAAGATTGACAAAGCCCATGGCCCGTGATCCTTGGAAAGATCCGCTTGATTTCTAATCGGTTTTATTAACCTGAAAGGAATCGAATAAATCCAGTGGATTTATTTTAAACTGCAGGCTCATTGGATCTGGTGTTCCACCTTTTCGTTGTACGGTCATTCTTCCCACTTTTAAATTTCCTCTTTCTGTGATTGCCACTGCCCCTTGTGCAAAGAAATTGCATACAAAGTTTATATCTTTTAATATCCAATCAATAATATCGCCATTTTTTCTTGTTACTAATAACCAATCTGCTGCCAATCCTCCCCGACCTCGTAAAATATCGGAAAAGATTAGTGTTTTATTTTCAGAGAAATAATTTATCAACTCATCTACTTTGGTTTTTGCAATTTCGTTGAGAAACATCCTCCTT
>DYOA01000078.1 GCA_020720785.1 Leptospira biflexa | reverse complement strand
TGCAACAGGAAATACACGGTGGAAATGTGTGGCGTCTCCACCCGGTTTTTGCGGGCAATTTTCAGGGGTTCCCCCAAGATTGCCTCCACCTCCATGGGCCTTTTATTCTGGTAGTCAATCATCATGGAGGTTTTATAAGGTTCCATTTTACGCGTATTTTCTATGTTTGTTTTTATATCTTTGGCGGAAATGGTGATTCCTTCGGATGTGGCAATGCGGGAAGTTTCTTCCATCATGGCCACACTCAACGCATGGAGTTTGGGATTCCCAAGGATAACATCGGTGGTGACCATTCCAGCCACCACAGACAGGGAATTATACGGAATATTCCACAGGAGTTTTTGCCACCGGAGTTTTCTCAGGGATTCTCCGTAAAAGGTTTTTATCCCTGCCCGGTTAAACAAATCGACCAGAGATTCTGCCAGCATATTATGGCGGCTCTCCAGAGCCCCCATTTTAATGGCACCATAATCCTGGTGGAAAATCACATCGTCCGGAAGGCGGTTAATGCAGGTAAAGGCCAGCCCGCCAATGACCGGATTGTTCCGGAAGATTTTCCGGATCTTTTCTTCCCCGTTAATCCCATTCTGAAGAACCAGTATTATGGAGTCTTTCCGGAGTACCGGGGTCAGTAGATTTTTATAATCAATTTTTTCCAGAGCTTTCATGGACACCACCACCAGACGGGCGGGGGACATTTGGGAAGGATCATTAAAGAATGGAGCATGGATGGAAAAATCTCCCCATTTACTTTTAATTTTCAGATTTTTCACTTCCTTTCCCGCCGATGGAGAAAAATACTGCACGGGGATTCCGGAGGCCTGGATTTTTGCTCCGTAAAACGCACCCACGCTTCCTGCCCCCATGATGGCAACGCTGGTTATATTTGGTTTTGCTGATAAATCCATTGACCAAGTATACACAAAAAATGTGTTCACGGCCATCGAAACTTTCACTGTGGGCCATGAAAGGATTCACTGTTGCGTTATTTGTCTGTATATTTTTCCTGGGGATCTCATGGGGAATTTTTCCGGCGGAGAATGCAGAGAGAAAAAAAATAAGCTGCTCGCTTTCCATGGTATCTCTTGCGGCGGAAAAAAATCCATCCCTTAAATTGGATCACTACGAACTGGAAACGCAGAGGCTGGCGGCGGAGTATGCCCGGTTCTGGGAAAATCCGGAGCTTTCTGTGGAGGCGGGCTATAAATCATCCGAAATTTCTGGCCTAACCTATGGAGTTTCCTTATCCCAGAAAATTCCTTTTCTATTCCAAGCATCCTATTTTGAGGATATCAATTCCCAGAAAGCCAGAATGGCACAGATTAATTATCAGTATGCTGTATTTATGAGTAAAACCTCTGCACGGGAATTGATGCGGCAGATTTTTTATCTGGAAAAAAACCTGCACCTTCTGCGTATAACCACGGATAATCTGCGACCTTTAATGGCTCATCTTCGTTCTGTGCATCTGGCCAGTGCTTCCCACCTCGCCAGAAAAGTAAGTCTGGATATGTATTACCGCCGCCTGGAAAATTCTGTTTTATCCACAGAAAATGAGATAAAGATTCTGCGTTCCCGTCTGGCTATGATCGCACCGGGGCTTCCGGTGGATGATTGTGAGTATGCAATGCCCCATAAAATGAAAAAAGGAATTCATCCGGAAAATCTGGAAAAATCTGTCCAGGGTCGTTTCATGGAGAATAATTTTCACATCGTCCTGTTAAAAGAAAAAGAAAAATTAAAAATTCTGGAAAATAAATTTGCCATGGCTACCCGCTATCCGGATGTAAATGTATCCGGTTATTACCAGACAGAACCCGGTGATCCGCAGGATAGGTTTTATGGTGCGGGGGTGTCCATTCCGCTTCCCGTTATCCGGAGGAATAAGAGTGAGATAATGGTAACACAAAATGAAATGGAGAAGATCCGCGAGGAAATCAAAATCACAGAAAATACATACGGGCAGATAATCCAGGCCGATCTGCATTCCCTGCGGATTTATCTGGATATGGCAGGGAATTATCCGGAAAAATGGGATGAAACCAATTTTCCCCATCTTGTTTCTCTGCGTACGGGGTTGATCCGGCAGCAGATTACCACATCGGATTTTATGGAATACCTGCGGGAGTCCATGGAGAATTCCCAAGAATGGATACGTTTGAATATGGAAATATGGATGATACTGGAAAAATTAGCACTAATAACTGGAGAAGAAAATTTATGGGAGAATATTTATGATCCGGCTTCTTGACCACGCGTTAAAAAATCATTTCTGGGTGTTTCTCACTATCATAGCCATAGCCATTGCCGGTAGCTGGGCGGTGGTCTCTCTGAATATTGATGCAGTCCCGGATATCACGAATGTCCAGGTTGTGGTGAACACAAAAACCGGGGCAATGGACCCGGAGCAGATTGAAAAAAGTGTTACCCGTCCCATTGAAATTGAGATGGCCGGACTCCCGGGCATGGAAGAGGTGCGCTCTCTTTCCAAATATGGCCTATCCCAGGTGACGATGGTTTTCAAAGATGGAACGGATATTTACCGGGCACGACAGATGATCTCAGAAAGACTCCAGAATATACGTGCCTCCCTGCCGGGCAATATCAAGACAGAACTGGGTCCCATTACCACCGGTTTGGGAGAGGTTTTTATGTATGCCGTGGTTCCCCGGAAAAATTCCCGCTTGGCAAAAATGGAGGAAATCCCCCGGTTGATTTATCTTCGCGAGGTGCAGGATTACTACATAAAACCGGAATTAAAAAAAATAGGCGGGGTAGCGGATGTGGATTCCAATGGAGGATACGCCAAGGAAATCCATATCAACCTGGATTTTGATAAGATGCGTTTATACGGAATTCCCATACATGTTCTGGCCCAGCGTCTGGATTCCGTGGGAAAAAATACCGGTGGCGGTTATATTCAATATAAGGGAAAAAATGTCATTGTCCGCAGTTCCGGGACAGTGCAGGATTTTGCACAGCTTGCCAACCTGCCCATTATGCGGAATTTCTGGGGTGGGTCTGTCTTCCTCCGGGACATAGCCAATATCCGGGTGGATTACTCCCCGCGGCTGGGGGCAGCCACATACAATGGGGAGGAAACTGTCCTGGGTACTGTACTCATGCGGACCGGGGCCAATTCTCGTAAAGTGGCACATGATGCGGAAAAAGCAGTAAACCAAATTTCCCCGCCGGACGATGTGGAAATTAAAATTTTATATACCCGCAGTTTTCTGGTAGATTCCACCATATTCACCGTGGGAAAGAACCTGGCAGAAGGTGCTCTTCTGGTGATTTTTGTTCTTCTGGCCATTGTGGGGAACCTACGGGCTTCCCTTCTGGTCTCGCTGGCCATTCCCCTTTCCATGATGGTGGCTTTTGCCGGAATGCACATTCTGGGAATTTCCGCCAATCTGATGAGCCTGGGTGCCATTGACTTTGGGCTACTGGTGGATGCCTCCATTGTTATGGTGGAAAATTATCTGCACCAGTTAAAGGAACATGACGAGGCGTACATTTCCTCTCTGGAAAACAGAATGGGCCTTATGGTAGACTCCGGCCAAAAGGTTTTGAAGCCCGTTGTCCTTGGATTGGGGATTATCATCATTGTTTATGTTCCCATCCTTTTCCTGGGGGGCATTGAAGGCAAAATGTTTGAACCCATGGCCATCACCGTGATCATTGCCCTGGCGGCATCTCTGTTTATGGCCGTGATGATCATACCCACCCTGGCTGTCCTTTTTATTAAAAAATCCGGCTCAGATTCTATTCTTTTCCGATGGGTGGAAAAAATGTATCTTCCCATTATCCAATCCGCCATGCGTCATAAATTGGTTTATCTTGTGGCCGGTTTTGTGTTCATGCTTTTTTCCTATGGACTTTTCTTTGGCCTGGGTTCCGATTTTATTCCCCAACTGGATGAGGCTGATCTGGTGATTGGGCTTGTGCGGGATACGGATATATCCATTGATGAATCCGTCCGCTACCAGAAAGAAGCGGAAAAAATTATTGCCGGATTTGAAGAGGTTTCCCATGTCTTTTCCCGCCTGGGCACACCGGAATCGGCCACTGATCCTATGGGAGTAAACTTTGCGGATACATTTGTTATATTAAAAAAAGATTTATCCCAGTGGCCGGAGGTAAACGGGAATCGCAGAACCAAAGCGGAATTATTTACGGCCATCCGGGAAACACTGGGGAAAAAAACCATCGAACAGGAAATCTCTGATACCCAGCCCATTGAGATGCGCTTTAATGAAATTCTGGAGGGAAGCCGTGCCGATGTCACCCTGCGGATTATTGGCCCTGGTCTGGAAAAACTGGTGGAATATATGGAGAAAGCCAAAAAAATTCTGGAAGGTATTTCCGGAGCGGATTCCGTGGAGGAAGATGCTCTCACCGCATTAAAGAAAAGTCCTGTCCTGAATGTGGAGCTGGATTACGCCAAGCTCAATTATTACGGAATTGATCCCATTATTGCCAATGATATTCTGGAAATGGCGATGAGCGGTTATGAGCTGGGTGTGTTCACGGAAAAGGATTTAATGTTCCCCATCATTCTCCATCTGGATGAAAATCTGCGAAATTCCATTGACCAGATAAGAAAACTCCCTGTCCCGCTTCCGGAAGGCGGCTACGTCTTACTGGAGAAAGTCGCAAAGATTTCATATTCCAGCCAGGTCACCACCATCGCCCGTGCTTATGCAAAACGCTATGCGGCTGTGAGCATTAATATTGCCGGAAGAGATATTAACAGTTTTGTCCTGGAAGCACAGGAGAAAATAAAAAACCAGCTAAAAATGGATCCGGACTACCACCTCTACTGGGGCGGACAGTTTAAAAACCTGAAGAAAGCACAGACACGGTTGATGGCCATTATTCCCGCAATACTGGGGATTATTTTTCTGATTCTATACCGGTCATTCAACAGCATCCGGGAGACATTCATCATCTACCTATCCATACCCTTTTCCATGACAGGGGGCATTCTGGCTCTTTATATCCGGGGTATTAATTTCAGTGTTTCTTCTGCGGTGGGCTTCATTGCCCTTTCCGGAATTGTGATATTGAATTCCATGGTGCTGATGAACTGGTATAACAATGAAAAGGATAATTATACGGATAGCGAAATCATTGCCATTGACGGAGCCTTCTCCCGGTTACGGGCGATTGTGATGACCGCAATGGTGGCCAGTCTGGGTTTTATCCCCATGGCGTTCAATACCGGCATAGGCTCCGAGGTGCAAAGGCCACTGGCCACCGTGGTCATTGGCGGGCTGGTCACTTCCACCCTGCTTACCCTGGTTTACATTCCCATCCTTTTTTCCATGGTCATGAAAAAGAAAATGGAGGGGAGGTGAGATGGGCATTCCGTATTGTGTCCATTTATTTGTCTCTCCAGAGGCTGGAAATTTCCG
>DYOA01000099.1 GCA_020720785.1 Leptospira biflexa | reverse complement strand
AGTTCATTGGTGATACGCCGGGCGTCTCTACGACTTCGCCGATGACGTGGAAAGAGTGTTAAAATAATTATTGACCGGGGAATGAGCAAGCTATCATCAGATTGTGATAATTCAGTTTTATTTTGATCCGGATTTAAACGAGATTCATATACACAAACACGACGTTCATGAGAAAGAAATTGTTGAATTTTTCTTTGAAGCAATAGGAAAACTGAAATCGGCACGCTTTCTTCGCGTATAGAAGAAAAGAAAAAAATACGTTGTTTGTCATAACTGCATATGACATTACAGATAAGGAAACAATCCGGATTTTGGAGGAGAAATATGAAAGTTATTGAGAAAATTGAAATTCAATATGTTGTCGCTGAGAATGATGAAGAGGCCAAGGAGATAAAAAAAATAATATCAGACTTTGAAAATGCTCCCCAAATATCAAGCCTTGCCGGATTTAAACAGGTTCATAATAACCAGCTCATCACCAACGGAATCTGGAAATAAACCTTCCCTTAAGCGGGTTTGCAGTGCATCCAGACCCGGGGTCTCCGGGGTACAGTGCGACGCCCCCCGGTGTTATCGGATTGCCACGGCATCCGCCGGTGGGCGTCTCTACGGCGTTACTGGGGATTTCCGCAGAATCGAAAGTTTTAACGGCTAAAATACCATAAAAAATAATAAAAAAATCTTGACAATCTGCCTGCTGGAGAAAGATAATAACTGTTTGTTATAGAGAGGTAATGAAGAAAATGAAAATCAGAAAAGTCAGATTGCCATTCTCTTATATTTTGCCAGCCATCTTTTTCATTTTGTTTATTCTTCAGTGCGGGAAGAATCTTTTTGAAGGACAGTTTGGTCCGGTGTTGCCTCCCGTACTTTCCCCCACCGCCGGAGTTTACAATACGGACCGGAATGTTACCATTTCCACGGGAACCCCGGATGCAGTGATCTGCTACACGGACGATGGCTCTGCACCAGCGTGTAACTCTGCGAAAAATACCTGCTCCGCCGGAACCAAATACACTGCTGCCATTTCCGTTTTGGGGAATGGAACCAGCAAGACCTTTAAG
>DYOA01000077.1 GCA_020720785.1 Leptospira biflexa | reverse complement strand
GGGAAAAACGGGGAATAAAACAGGAAGATATAATATCATTTTCCCAATCCAGTGTATCCAAACTGGAAAACAGAAAAGATATAAAAATATCTACCCTGATAGAATACCTGGATAATCTGGGCCTTGGTATAGAGATAAAAGCCATATCCCAAAAATGAGAAAGAAAAAAGAAAAGAAATTATCCTTTTGAAAGTGTAGCATTTTGCAGTCAGAAAATGACGGTCATCATAAAATTTTGTTGACCGCCCGTGGTCCAAAGCCACTCTTCTGTGTGGGCAGAATAATGGGAATCACCGGACCAGGAAATTCCGGAAAGACAACATTTATTGTAAACTTTATGGAAGCCTATCCGGAAATGCGGTACGCAGTCCTCAAACATGACCCCAAAGATAAAGCCTGCCTGGACACCCCCGGAAAAGACAGCTACCGCTTTTTCCACGCCGGAGCCAATGTGGGGATTTTCTCAGAAAAAAAAACCGGACTGTTTTTTCACCATCCCATGAGCGTGGAAAATCTGGTTGCCTCCCTGCGACCCTTTGACCTTCTCTTTCTGGAAGGATTAAAAGAAAATCCGTATAAGAAGATCGGGATTTTTCACCGGGAAATCCAGACTTCCTATCTTTCCTATGTGAGTGCGATCATCGTCCGCAATCCGGATCTGTCCATCGATCGGGGCATCGACCTTGCGGAAACCACATTGCCGGTTTTTTCTATCCGCGACGGAAACCCGCCGGAAAATGCTCCGGTACTAGAAAATATCAAGGAATGGATTATCCAGAATGCGTCCCGGGATTAAATCAACCATAGCAACCATAGCGTTTGTGTGGACGCATCTTGTTTTTCCTCTGGAAGACAAACCATATTCCTTTGCGGATTCCCTTTTTCTGGAAAAAGATTATGCCTCCGCCGCCCTGGAATACCGCCGGGCTTCCTTCTATACCGATGAGCCATCCATAAAAATATATGGAATTTATAAAGCCGCAGAGAGCCATTTGTATGCGGGGGAATATAAAAAAGTCAGAGAAACGCTTTCTATTCTGCCGCCATCGGACGCAGAAACCTCCCGTGCTTTATGGCTGCATTTTTATGCTTTCCATCAATCCGGGGAATATGGGGACGCCCGGAATTTTATGATGGATTATCCGGAGGCCTTCTCTCCCTCCCCCGTGTGGTCATTTTATCCCGTAATGACAAATCACGCAGAATGGGACAATGTGGAGCAGCTCCGGGTCTGGATGAACGAGGCCGGACAGGAGGAATGGAATACCGGCGGGATTGTCCGTTACGCATACTCACGGAATGAACTGTATGAAAAAATCAAAGGAGTATACGAAAAAAATGCCCCGCTCCGGAATAAAAACCCGGTTTATGGTGCACTTTTTTCAGTGTTTCCGGGGGGAGGGCAACTCTATGCGGGAAGATATGGGGATGCCACCTCCGCGTTTCTGGTAAATATTGCTCTGGCTATGGTCACAGCTTTGGGAGTCTATTATGAGGAACCCGGGCTTGCCGCTATTTCCGGAACCCTCACTTTTGCTTTCTATGCCGGCAATATCTACGGCGGTTACCGTTCTGCCAAAAGATACAATAACCGCAACGAGGTTCTCCGCCGTAAAAACTCTGAAGAAATTTTTCCGGCTTATGTTCCGCTGAAAGCGGAATGACCTATTTTTTGCTTTTGGGGCGGATTACCATCGTCATCATCCGGCCTTCCATGGCTGGGTCTTTTTCCACCACTCCGTCTTCTGCCAGATTTTCAAGGAATTTCAGCATTTTTTCCAAACCAATTTCTGTGTGTGCCATTTCCCGTCCCCGGAACCTCATGGTGACTTTAACATTATCTCCCTCACGGAGGAAGGAGCGGGTGGCTTCCACTTTTCTATCAAAATCTCCCGTATCAATTTTGGGACCCATTTTGATTTCTTTTACCTGGATGACCTTTTGTTTTTTCTTGTTTTCTTTCTCTTTTTTGATTTTTTCAAACCGGTATTTGCCGTAATCAATGATCCGGACAATCGACTCCCCATTGTTATTGGCAATTTCCACCAGATCCACTCCCGCTTCCACGGCTCTCCGCAGAGCTTCTTCCACAGAAATAAAATCTGAACCTTCATCGGTAATTAACCGTACATTTGGCCCGGTAATTTCATCATTAGTACGTACGTCTTTAGAGACTCTCTGTGGACGGATAAACTTCTTTTTTCTTCTCATGGATTTAGATGAAAACCCCGGTCTTATTGGTTTTTTCCCAGGGGAAAATGTCCCGTCCAAAGTGTCCATAGCTGGCACTGGGCAGATATTGTATTTTTCTCAGATTCAGGGTTTCCCTGATTCCTCTGGGGGTTAAATCAAAATTATCCACCACCAGCTTTTCAATTTTATCATCGGAAATTTTTCCTGTCCCGAATGTGTCCACAAAAACGGATAAAGGATGGGCAACTCCAATGGCATAGGCAAGCTGGATTTCCGCTTTTTGTGCAATTCCGGATGCCACAATGTTTTTGGCCACATAGCGTGCCATATAGGCAGCACTGCGGTCCACCTTGGATGGGTCTTTTCCGCTGAAAGCCCCTCCTCCGTGGCGGGCAAATCCGCCATAGGTATCCACTATGATTTTTCTTCCGGTGAGTCCGGCGTCTCCGTGTGGGCCTCCCACCACAAATCTTCCGGTGGGATTCACATAATACTTGGTATTCTGCAACAGGTTGGCAGGGATTATTTTCTTGATCACTGTTTCAATAACTGCTTCTGTAATCTGTTCATGGGTCACATCCTCTGAATGCTGGGTGGAGACCACAACTGTATCAATGGAATGGATTTTTCCGCCTGCATAGCGGACGGTCACCTGGCTTTTTGCATCCGGGCGTAAAAATTTCAATGTGTTGTTTTTGCGTACTCTTGACAATTCTTCCAGAATTAAATGGGAATAGTAAATGGGTGCTGGCATGAGGCCTTCTGTTTCATTAATGGCAAAGCCAAACATCATCCCCTGATCCCCGGCTCCTTCTTCTTTAAAAAGCCCGCTCCCATCCACCCCCTGGGCAATATCGGGCGATTGTGTATGCAGAAGAATGTTCACCTCTGCTTTGTTTGCGTCAAAACCTTTTTCATCGGAATCATAGCCAATGTTATAAATAACTTCCCGCACCCGTTTTTCAATTTCTTTTTTATCCACTTGATGCAGGGAAGATATTTCTCCGGCCACCGTCAGATGGTTGGTGGTCACCAGCGACTCTGCTGCGACTCTGGAATTTTCATCTCCTCCCAGAAACAGATCCAGTACAGAATCAGAAACCTGGTCGCAAACCTTGTCCGGATGCCCCTCGGAAACAGATTCTGAGGTAAAAACATAGTTTTCTCGTATTGCCATATTCGGCAATATAAAATTTTACATTATCCGGAAAAGCTTTTTTCATAGCGTCGTAGCAGTCTTTTTATCGTTTGGATGGCCAATGGAGGATTCAGTTATCGGATTTTTCTATGCAGAAATGCTGTTCCATTAACTGAATTTTACCCAATATCTCCCTATCCAGAAGATCAATATCGCAATACTCCACCAATTGGTAAAATTTTGATTTATCCATGAGGTTTCTGGATAGTTTCATGCTGTCAAAGAACTTCTCAAACAGAGGGGTCAGATAATGGTCGCTAATTTTAGTCGTAATCCAGAAATGATCCTTTGTATCTTTGAGTGCTGCGGGTGGTGTCTGGTTTTTCATGGTCTCCAGAAAAAGATTCCGGAAGAGAGCATCAATTTTCTTTTCTGCAAACTTTTCCAGGGTTTGGGGCATGGGCAGATAATTCTCCATTTCATTCCGATCCCATTGCACAATAAGAAGTCCGTCCTGGTTATTCTCAATATCTTTTCCCAGATTATCAAATAATGCAAATCCTTTTAATTCCGGAATAAATTTTCTTAAATTGGAAAAATGATTTTTTACCTTGTTGGCGTCATTACCCACGGGATGGGGGTACACATTATTCTCAAAGAAATCGTTGATAAATTCTTTATCCAGTTTTTTACAAAAGGATTTTATAAAATCATAATCTGTTGTTCCTTCAAAATAAAAAATATATGGTCTTTGCTTTGCGATGATAAACTCTTCGTATCCATAATCTCTCAACACGGAGATAATATACCGCGGATGATTGACTTTCTCAAATTTCCCAAAAACACTGGATATAACAAGATCCTTACCGAATGCTCTTTTCAAAACACTTTCCGAATGACTGGCTATAATCAATTGGGCGTTATTTCTTTTGGCCAGATCACTGATTCTGTCATAAATATTGGACTGGCGGATGACCTCCAGGTGTGCGTCGGGTTCATCCAGAAGATTTACAGTGTTGGGAAAGGCAAGAATATAGGCAAAAAGGAGAATTGCCTGTTTGGAGCCACTGCCTAATGAGGACAGATCTATGTTTTCCTTACCTCTTTCATTGTATGTCATTTTCAGCAAACCCGTAGAGGATGAAAACCGGGGCGGGTTTAATTCAATTTTAAATAAATGGTCCATTGTAGCAGTAAATTCTTTCCAATTGGATTTATCCGGTTTTTCATACAATAAAAAGCAGATATTTCTTAATACATCGGATGTGTTCCCATAGCCGATGTTTCTCAATATGGAACCCACTTCCAGTTTATCCTCCACAGGTTTCAACCCAGCCACGGATGGAAGATAGCCAATTTTTTCCTGGAGCAGTATTGCCGGAAAAATATAAGGATTTCCATCTTCATCATTGGTTAATCTGGCGTAGATCAGGGTATCTCTTCCGTAATCAAATTCAAAGCCTATTCGCCAGAATTGATTATTGGTATACCCCTCTGCGTGAATTTCAATTCGGATATTCCGGGCTATGGTTTTTCCATGGGGATTGACATCTTTTTCCCTCACTGTAAGATCCGTCCACAGTTCTTTAAACTCTGATACCGGTATGTTCATAACATCATCCAGAGTAATGGCAACCCCGGTTCGTTTGGATGCCTTACTTTTTTTATCTATTCTTTGCTCACCCCACGCCCGCATGGCGAGTGCAAACAATGAAATTGCCTGGAGCAAAGTGGTCTTCCCTCCGTTGTTTGGCCCAGCGACAACAACAGATTGTGAAAGCTCCACAGATTCATCAATTATTTGTTTGAAATTTTTGATCCGGATTTTTGATATCATATTCCACCTTTGTTACACTGGAATTTTTTCTCCCCCGGTCATCCATATTTTTTCCCGGGGAGGGGGGAACGCAGCCGGACACTTTCACCATGATCAATGGCGGTATTATACTGTTTTAATTTCCGGCAGCTATAGGAAAGGGAATAAAGAGTCTTTATGTCTTCCGGATTGGAGTGCTGGTGGATTTCCGCTAATTCTTTTGCCCGGATAAAAACAGGTTTTCATCTTCGTTGATGCTTCTGTCCCTTCCTGGGAAACACCCACAAGAAGGTCATCCCGTCCGTCACTGCCGATGACAATCGCATCCGGACGTGAAA
>DYOA01000098.1 GCA_020720785.1 Leptospira biflexa | reverse complement strand
TGGCCTTGGCCTTGGATTATGGCAAAAATAGTATTCCCCAGGAGCTACTACGGTTTTTTCCGGAAACTTCATTTCGCAGACCGGTTTTCTTCGTACGCATCGGGAATAAAAGGGGCAGCCGGGCGGAGTATTGAAGGGAGAGGGGATTTCACCTTTCAATGCGTAAAACGGTTTTTTAAATGCATGGATATCCGGAATGGAGTCCATCAGGGATTTGGTGTAAGGATGGTATGGATGCTCAAAAAGGGATGCTGTTTTCCGCACTTCCAGGATTTGCCCCAGATACAGAACCACAATACGGTCAGAGATATAGCGGATCACTCCCAGATCATGGGCTATGAAAATATACGTAAGCAGGAATTCCTCTTTGAGATCCTTCAGTAGATTGAGGATCTGGGCCTGGATGGAAACATCCAGTGCACTAACTGGCTCATCCAGAATAATCACATTGGGACGCAGAACCAGGGAGCGGGCAATTCCAATGCGTTGCCTTTGCCCACCGCTGAACTGCCGTGGTTGCTTATCCAGGTCAGAAGTGTACATCCCCACTTTTTCTATTATGTCCCGCACCCGGGTACGTCTATCTTCCCGGTTCAGTCTCAAGCTTTTTGCGTGGATAATAAGAGGCTCTTCAATAATTTTAGAAATACTCAGACGCGGATTCAGGGAAGAATAAGGATCCTGAAATACCATGGAAATTTTTCGACGGTATTTTTTCCAGTCCGATTTTTTCATATACGGAGACATTATTTCATTGTAAGCGAAATAACCTTCTTCCGGACTCAGAAGGCCCATCAGAATTCGTGCGAGGGTACTTTTCCCGCTTCCGGATTCTCCCACAATTCCTGTGGTTTGTCCCAGTGGAATGTCCAGATGGATATTTTTCAGGGCCACCAGGGTTTTTCCGCCCGCGAATAAATTTTTTTTATAGACAAATTTTTTGGTGAGATTGCAGAGCCGGATCACAATCGCATATACCTTTTTCCAATTACCGCGTCAATGTTAATATGGAGGATAGGCAGGAACTCTCTCATAAGAGGAAAGGTATCCCTGCCCAAACCTTACATTGATGA
>DYOA01000076.1 GCA_020720785.1 Leptospira biflexa | reverse complement strand
ATCTTCCGGAAGCGTCCCCCATCCCATTATCATTGACGGAGCAGGAAACAAAAAAAGTCTGCAACGGCCATGCTGTTGAAAAAAAAATCTGAATTTAATCCCGGCCCCATTAGCATTGAAGAAGCAATAGAAGAAATAAAACATGGCCACATGCTCATTGTCACGGATTCGGAAGAACGGGAGAATGAGGGGGATCTGGTGATGGCCGGTGATGAATGTACGCCGGAGAAAATTAATTTCATGGCCAGTCATGGAAAGGGGCTCATATGTGTTCCCCTTCCGGCATCCCGTGCAAAAGAGCTGGATCTGGCTCCCATGGTAAAAAACAACCAGGATGTCCGTCGCACGGCGTTCACTGTCTCTGTGGACGCAAGGGAGAATATCGCCACCGGGATATCTGCTTTTGACAGGAATGTGACCATTCAGTTGATGGCGTCCCATACATCCCGAGCGGAGGATTTTGTGCGTCCTGGTCATGTGTTCCCTTTGGTGGCCCGGGAAGGAGGGGTTCTGGTGAGGGCCGGCCATACAGAGGCATCTCTGGATCTGGTTAAGATGGCAGGAAAAAAAGCGGTTGCTGTGATCTGTGAAATAATGAAGGAAAACGGGGAGATGGCCCGCATGCCGGATCTCGTTCAGTTCGCAAAAAAACATCAGATAAAAATTGCCACTATCAAAGATTTAATTGAATACAGAAGACACCGCGAAAAGATGGTGAGGCTGGAAGTGATTACCAAGCTTCCCACGGAGTTTGGGGAATTCCGCTCCTATGCTTTCACCAATTCCATTGACGATCATATCCATATTGCCTTGGTTATGGGGGAAATCAGTCCTAGTGAACCCGTTCTGGTGAGGGTCCACTCCGAATGCCTCACTGGGGACACATTTCATTCCCTGCGATGCGATTGTGGGGTGCAGCTCCAGGCAGCCTTGAAAAAAATTGCGGAAGAAAAAAAAGGGGTTCTGGTGTACATGCGTCAGGAAGGCAGGGGCATTGGGTTGATCAATAAACTCAAAGCATATAATTTTCAGGACCAGGGCATGGATACTGTGGAAGCAAACGAGGCTCTGGGTTTTGACGCTGACCTGCGGGATTACGGAATTGGTGCCCAGATATTAAACCAGGTGGGTGTCCGCAAAATACGCCTGATGACAAATAACCCCCGGAAGCTGGTGGGTCTGGAGGGCTATGGTTTGGAAATTGTGGAGCGGGTCCCGATCATCGCGGAGAGGAACCCTCATAATGAAAAATATCTGTCCACAAAAGCCTGCAAGCTGGGCCACTATCTATAACAGATAGACCCATCGGCCGTAATTAATACGGCTTGATGGACTGGATGTCTTTGGAAGGAATGCGGACTGTTCCCATCGTGGTGATGATAACGGAATACTCCCCCTGCATGGAATATTTTCCAATATAAACTCTGCCGTTTTTGTCTGTCACCTGGGTAAGGGAACCGTACTGTTTCCGCAGGTCATCAATGGTTACGGGTTTTGCTTTTTCTGTGGAGCCTGTCCCTTTGGGGTTTTCGTTTTCCATGGAAATGGGGGCCACTTCACCCGGATTCTGGAATTTCTGATCCAAAGATGGCGGGATGGATACGCCACGGGGATTTTCTTCTGACTGGATTTTTTCCAGAGTTTCCATGGTCAGAACGGGCAGGTCATCATATTCGCGAAGCACATTCATTTCTTCATCTTTCATCGGTTCCGGCTTTTGCAGAATGCCGTTTCTTGCCTGAGATTTTTTCTCCGCCACGATGATTTTTTTCTCTTTTTTTCCGGTATCTTTTTCTGTGGCCTCAAATTCCACTTCTCCGTGGAGTACTTTGATACCGGAATTATCTCCCTCTTCAGAAACGGACAGGGCAAAAGATGTCCCCCGCACGGCGGCGATGGTATGCCGGGTGCGGATTGCGTAGCCGGAGCCTTTGGTTAGGATTTTACTGAAAGTGCTTCCATTCTGCTGGTAGAAATTCTGCACTGGCTTTCCTTCTGATGTGACAGTTAATTCTTCCAGGGTTATTTTTGTGGACGGCTTCACGGCCAGAACAGCATCCTGCGAAAACTGGATGGAGAGATAGGATTTATCTCTGGTCTCCACGGTATCTCCTTTGCGGATTTTTTTCCCAATCATAGTTTTATTTCCATTGAGCAGTACATCACCTTTAAGCAGGGTGATGATGCCGTTTCTTTCCTTTTTCTTTTCTGTACAGCCACCCATCGTACCGATGGAAATGACCATGATGGCGATGAGTACAGTAATACTTTTTATCTTCATATAATTCTCCCTTTATTCCATATAATAATTTTCCGCAAAATCAGCAAGGCATTTTTATTTCAAAGGCGGGAAAAAAACGTCCAGACTTGTGGGCACGGTCGATTTATTTTATTTTTTACTATAACATTCTGCAAGAAAAACATGATTAAGAAGGTGATATGGGAAGAATAACGGAAACTCCATTTATTCTAATCTACCAATGGTAGTTGTTTATGAAAAAAATAATGGAAACTTTATACAATGGTGTGAGTCCGGATTTATACGGTTGTCACGAATAAAATCAAGGACTAGTGCAGGAAGATAAGATACATAAATGTATCCATTCACGAACCGAGCGGAAATACCACCCGGGAAGATTATATAATGGATTCAAGGATAAACACGGAAAGCTCCTGCATCAGAGAAGACGTAGTAAAATCATTAATGGATGCTATTGAGGAATTGCCTCCGGATTGGAGGATAGTGTTCCAGCGGCAGGCCATTGACGGTGAAACCTTCCGGTCCATAGCGGAGGAAACAGGTATTTCCATCAATACTCTTCTTATCAGAAAGCACAGGGCAGTCCAGTTTCTGCGTCACCGCTTGCGGAGTATCCGGGATTTGATAAATTAAATTCCTGAATTCAAATACCCATGAGCTACACCGTTACCCTTTATAAGCGATAATACCTGGACCTATGAAATAAAAATGGAAAAGGTCACTATGATGATGTGAAGCGATACCCCAAAGAAATGCAAAAAAATATGTATGATACATTATCTTTGAGTGATCCCGCCAGGATAGAAGGAAATAAGGGAACCTATTCCTTCAGAGAGCAATGGCTGGTGTTGAAAACAAACTCAGTGTACAATCCGGAAAAGGTTTTTGCATGGAAAATTGAGAAAGGGAAACTCCATCTGAATGGAACAGAATTTATCCTGAAAATAATAGCCAAATAGAGCGATTTGGGGAAAATTTTTCCCTACGGACTCCGGGTGGATCCGTGGGGAAACATGGTAAATCCTGAAAAAGGATAGTCTGACCATAACGGCGGCAGGAACTGGTTCTATCTCACTGAAAAATCAGAAAATTCTGCCGGTTCAGAAAATGGAATTCCTTTTTCATTTCATAGCCCGCACTGGTTAATTCCTCGATAATCACCTTCCAATCTGTCAAATGGTGCCGCATGATTATTTTAAAGAAAAATCCTTCATTTTTGTAATCAATGATGGCTATCCTCCCACCCGGCTTCAGTACGGACTTCAGATTCCGGAAGTATTCCACGCGATCGGTAATATGGTGATACACATCCCGCATAAAAACCAGATCGCAGGCATTCCCCGGCAATCCAGTATTTTTTTCCTCTGCCAGGACAGTAATAATATTGGTGATGCTTTCTTTTTGTGCCTGACCAGTCACATATTCCAGAAATTCCTTTTTGACATCCACTGCGTAGACTTTTCCATCCTTTCCCGTTTCCTTCGCAAAACGGATGGAATAGTAACCGCCTCCGGAGCCGATGTCACAGATTGTCTGTCCGGGTTTTATCTCCAGACTGCGGATAATCTCATCGGGCTTGGAATCTTTACTGGCCGCATGCTTGTTAAAATGCTCCGCCCGGTTATTGCTGGAGCAGTCCACCAATGGAATTCCCGCTGCAATAAACAACAGAAAACTGCTGATCCTGTTTTTCATTTACTTTCCTTATTGCCGTATTTCTTTTTCAAAATCTCCCGGGCTCCGGCTGGAATGGATACGTTCATTATTGCGAAAGCCCGCATTGGCATAATTCTGGACAGTTTTCGCAAAACGGCGGCCCGTTTAATATAGATTTCTTCTTTCACGGAATAAAATTGCTGAGTCAATATCCGGGCTGCCAGTTCCGGGCTAATGGCATTGTCCGGTGCATTTCCCTGCTGGAAGGGAGTGTCCACCGCCGGGGGAAATACTTCCAATACTTTTATGTCATCGTCCTTGAACTTAAAACGCAGACTCTGCGTCATGGAATGGAGCACTGCTTTTGTGGCACAATAATTGGGCTGGACGGACAATGGCACCAATGCAAGCCCGGAAGAAATATTGATAATGGTTCCGTGGTTTTTTTTCAGCAGACCATGGAAAATTTTTATCATCGCTATGGGGGCCAAATAATTGACCATCCATTCCTCCATGATGGTTTCCTCCGGATTGGGAATATCCTGAAACCAGAAGCGTTTTGCAATGCCGGCATTATTCACCAGAATATCCATCTGCGGATGCTCCTTTTCCATAAACCGGAATAAGTTCTGGCGGTCTTTTGCCAGGGTAACATCACAGGGAAACGTCACCAATCCGGGGTTTGCTTTCTTGACCAACTCCAGTTCTTCCCGGGAACGACCGCAAATGACCACGGTGTACCCGTCTTTTTGCATCTGCCGGGCAGTTTCCAGACCAATTCCGGATGAACCTCCCGTAATTAAAACAGTGTATTTCGTTTTCATATATTCTCCTTTTGTTATATGAATATAACAGGAAAAAAATATGAATCATTGATCTGGATCAATTTATTAAATTACTTCAGTTTTTTTTTCCGATGAATGAGCCCGAGGATTTCTTTCCTTTTTTTAATACCCTCAAATCCGTCATCATAGGAAAAGAAATAATTTATCCTGTGAAACAATTCTTTTTCAGACGCAGTTGATTTTCTGATAAAAATAATTATTTTGTCTTGTTCCCACATTGAGATCGTGGAAGCATAGGTTTCATAAATCCTGGATTCGGATATTTTTTCCAGATTTAATAATTTTTCCTGCTCCAATCTGTCTTCGGTCAGTGCGGAAACCACCGATATTCTTTTTGGGTTTTCATTATCGGATGAGTACAGGACTTCAAGCACGATGAAACTGTATATGGTATAGGAATATTTCTGTTCGGGCATGGACCCATAGGCCACGGACTGTGTCTCTGTGAAAACCGGTGCCTTTTTCACCAGAAGGATGTGGCTGGATGAATTCACCAGATTGCGCAGCGAAACATTGCTTCTCCGGAATTCCTGGTCCCCCAGAAGAAATGAACCGGGCAGGATCGCCAGCAACAGTAAAATCCATCGTACAGATACCAATGCGACGGATTCGATAAAATGAAAATTCCTCATACTGAATTATCCGCTCTTTCCATAATGATAGCCTTCGGAATTCGGTATCAAGTCAACAACAATTCCGTGTGGATTACGTCAGTTTTGCCTAATTCAAGTTTGAAGTGCAACAAAAAAATAAATGACATCATAGGTACCTTCCCAAGAGATTAAGCATGACCAAAAC
>DYOA01000075.1:4520-5664 GCA_020720785.1 Leptospira biflexa | reverse complement strand
AACATAACCAAATCCCAGTCCCACTCTCAGACCCAAAGCACCGCTGGATGCACCGGCGGGCAGTGAATCCATATCACTGGCTTGCACGCCTTTTGCGGCATCTTGAGCATCGGCTTTGATATCAGCAGCCTTTTGTGCGAATGCCATACCGCTAAAAGCGATCAGGGCAAGTAAAGTAATTAAAAGTTTCTTCATAGAACTTTCTCCTTTTTTAAAGTAAGTTTTTTTTAGTTTTTTCCGTCCGGCGGTTTGCCACTGCCGGGCGTATAGGATAACCATATACAGAATGCGGGTAGCTTTGCAAGCATTTTTTTAGTTTTTTTTAGTGGGTTTTTATGGTCTTTTCTACGCACCGTAGAGACGCCCACCGGAGGGACAGTCACCGGATACTTTTTTGATTTCTTCGATGAGTTCCTCTTTCTCCGTATTCGACTGATTGAAAAGATACAAAATAATCGCCTGCATAAAATCCAGACCCCGTTCCGTCTCCAAATATTTTTTACTGATGGCCAGAAAATCCGTCAGATTCTTGCCGATGGCAGACCATCATAAATATTCTTCATCAAAAGAGCGACCGTTTTCATAATAGCCCGCTCAAAGAGGTGATCCTTGATTTCCTCGTTGCTGTATGCGGATAAATCGGTCAGTAGATAATCAAACTCCGGAATAAAGGGCAAAAGCTCCGGGATTTCTTCCGGACGGGGATGAAAATATTTGGAAAATTTTCGCTTGATCCACTTTTCCTGCCCGTGATAAAACACAGACGGAATCACAATTGGCCGGAATTTTGTCTTTTTTGTTTTCTGGTCATGGGCTTTTTGCCAGATATTCACCCTGTACCGCAAAAGTTGGAGGTCGATGTTCTCTGCATACTGGCTTTTATGCTCAAAAAGAAATGTTATTTTCAGGGGAATTGTCTCGACGGATATTTGATAATCGCAGGAATAGACCACATCGGAAAAAGTCTCTTTGAGGCTTTTATCAATATAGGATTTGTTTTGCAGTTTGAGGCCGTCCCAGAGCAGATTTTTCCGTATTTCCTCTGATAGAGTGGTTTTCAAATAGTCGATGGCATTCTCTCTGTCAAAATAATCGATAGTCCGCCAAGCAAAATTTCACGATATGCTCCCATGCGGTTTCCACC
>DYOA01000075.1:0-4420 GCA_020720785.1 Leptospira biflexa | reverse complement strand
AAAAAAAGTTGAAAAATGCTTTATTGTACCGTCCCATGATCGTAGATGTCCAAACGGGCGGACGGCGGGTCCGGAATCTGGACACGTTATTACGGAGGGGATATGAACATATTTAAAATGATTTTATTTGCGGGGATTCTGGCTATGGCCATTTCCTGTGGCAGTGCGGGCTTACCGGAGAAGGATCTTCCGGAAGAGGCGGTGGATTTCCAGTTTACGGACGGCACGTCCATGAGTTCCAATACAGCCGATGAGCATCATCCGGTAATGCTGGGCAACCATTTCTACTATGTTTCTGATGTGGGAGCGGATTCCTTTGTGCACCATGCGGTTTTACAGCCCGGTGGAAAATTCCAGAACCTGGGCAGGCTGCAGAATAACTCTTCCGCAGATGTGAATCTGAAAGATTTGGGGGCATACATGACAAATGAATGCCAGATCGGAGCTGGCAATAATAGTTACTGGGATATGCACGGGGTGACCATGCAGGATGGGCAGTCCTTTCTGATCTTTGGCAGAAGAATTGATCCAACAAATGATAACAAGCAGGGCATCTGTGTGGCTCCGTTGGATGGGAATGGCGAAATTCTCTGGGGCAATGTTAAACTTTATCTTTTGGGAAATGATACTGGTTCTGTTTGTGCTACCCCCATCGCCGTGGGCTTTATGGTGACAGACGACAACAATATGGGAGTTTTTCAGAATTTTGGGGGAACGGGTTCCGCAGGGATCACTTTCCAGAAACTGGCATATAATACGGGAACAAAAAGTATTGTTCCGGGAGGTACCACATCAGCTTGCTTGAGTGGCAAAAAGATGCCCACCAAATTGATCACTGTGCCCGTTCCGGTTTTGAATTATCCCCCCGGTGCCTTTGCTCGTGAAGTACGCAATATAAAAATCCGCAAAGACGGGGTTCCCCAGATGGATTTCCAGATCCTGAACAACAACGGGCGGCTGCAGCTTCTGGGGAAATTCGGGAACGCTCCGCTGGTGCTGGATATCTTTGATCCCATGTACTATGAAAAATGCTTTATTAATTCACCTTCCATTGGCCCGGATAAGCGGTTTTATTTTTCCGCAAAATGCAATAATCCACAGTTTCCCACGCAGGATTTATACCGGATCAACTACCCCACGGCGGATGAAATGGGGCCGGCACGGGAGATCATCCGTTATATCCTGACCGGAGAAAAACCGGAGCTGGGGATTCCGCTTCCGTAACGGGAGCATAATTGGAGGAGAATGGGACTATGACAAGAATGGGGAATTTTCTTCTGGCCGGGGTTGTGGTGGCCGGTTTGTGCGGGGTTTCTGCTTACGCAACACCGGATGAAAAGAAGGCCGGACCTCCCCCGTCCGCAGAAAAATCCAAACCGGAAGAGAAAAAATCGGACAAAAATGAAAAAACCATAACCCGGATTATCACGGAAATGGGGCAGGATGAAGAGAGTGAGATGGGGGTTTTCCGCTCCCTTCTGGCCCAAAAAAAGGCCACCCGGAAGGATCTGTATAATATTTTTCTGATGCAGTCCGGGGAATTTGCACAAGTGCCCAAACCCATCCAGAGGCTGGACTGGATCAAAGCCCGGGATAAATCCATCCGGAGCGAAGCGGATCTGGATGCGGAAATCACCCGTGGAGAAGTGGCCCGGTTTCTGCATAAAAACGGAAACTATGAGAAGGGGATGATGTATTCCCTCACCGGACTGGAGAGATACGCGTTCCGGGACATGGTGGCCATGGGGATAATGGCTTCCTCCTCGTCGTCCGGGGATAAACTGAGCGGAGCCCAGCTTATGGGGATTTTTGAGTTTGCGGAAAAGATGACTGGCACCCGCAAAAGCTGGCCACGAACGGAGAAAGTTCCGGCAGAAGCACCGGATAACATACCGGAAGGAACTATCAATACAGATAAAGAAGATCTTTTGAAGCACAAAGGTAAATGAAACCCAATAATAAGGAGACTATATGAAAAAGAATACTCTGCATGTTGTACTGGCTTTACTGGCGTCTTTGTTTTTTGTGGCGACAGTGAATGCCACAACCATAGGGAAAATCAGCTTCGTATCCGGAAATGCCCAGATACAGAACGGCTCCGAAGCCTGGAAAAATATCAACATCGGGACGACGGTTCTGGACACCTCCCGCATCCAGACGGGATATAACGGAAAGGTGACTGTCACCATGATCAACGGAACCCGGATGGCCATTGGAAAGGCCACTCTCATTGGGATGGAGAAATTTGCCACCGGAGAGTACGGAACCCAGACCAATGTGAATCTGCGGATTGGGACCATCACCGCCTATGTGGCTAAAGAAGATAAAAGCAGGAATTACTTCCGGGTGCGTACCCCCACAGCGGTTGCGGGAGTACGGGGAACAGTGGAGCAGATTTCGTATCTTCCGGATTCCGGAACGGAGGTGACGCTCATTGAATCCGCAGCGGATGTCATCAACCGGCAGGGAATTGCCGCGAAGGTCCCCCAAGGTTCCGCTGCCCGCTCCCACGCAAAGGAAGGGATGCAGCGTCCTCTGGACAAGGCAAAGATGGACGCAAGGGTGCGGATGGAAAATCCCGGTATGGACAGAGAGGAAAGAAAGGGAGCTGCCCATCTTAAAGGAGTTGTGGGAAATCCGGGGCAATGGAAAGCCATGCAGAAGGATATGCGGCGGTTGCGGCACATCGACAGGTTTGACGCCAGAAAAGGGCGGATCATGGAGCTGGAAAGGCTTTGAATTTTCTGGCGGGTTTACCCTTAACGGTATTCTTTACAGTGTTCTGTATGGTATTCGGGAGCATATCTGTGCACGCGGAAACCGTAAAAAAGATGGTGGATGATCTGGACAATGCCGGTGTGGTAAATCCCCCCAAAAAAGCAACGGCGGCGGGTCTGGAGGAGGACACATCGTTCTATCAAAATGAAAACGAGATGAACATTGGCGGGCTCAAGCCCACGGAGGAGGACATGGAAGTCATCAATCCCCACCAGATGGATTATGGTTTGATTGTGAGCCATAATGATTATTATGACAACGTCACGGAGAATAATCTGCTTCTGGGATACTACCGCCCGTATTTTCAGTACCGTTACAATGGACGCCATGAAGCCAATATCCGGGGGAAATTCAATGCCAAATATTACAAATATCCGTCCACCAGTGCTGTCCAGGAAGAATACTATGGCTCGCTGGAAGTGCTCACATACGGACTGCGAACCAATGTCCATAATCTGGACATCGGGCGGAAATACTACCGGTTGGGGGGAGGTCTGGTGCTTTCCAACTACGCGGATGGTCTCCAGTACACCCTGGTGTCTCCGTATTCCAGCATCACGGTGGTGGCCGCGTATTCCGGTACCTACGGGAAAGATTTATGCAAGCTGAGCATAGAGGGTTGTTCCAGCGAAAAGAATTCCTTTGATATTCTGGAAGACCGCCCGGAGGATGCCAACATCGGACGGCTGGGGCAGCGGATTCTGGCCGGAGGACAACTGGATCTGCCGCACACCGGGGACGCCCAGCTATCCCTCATTGGGCTGTATTCCTATGATCTGATTCAGGAAGATTCCAAAAGCGAACAGAATTACGGATACCATCCTTACTATGCCGGGATGAGTCTGGACGGTTTTCTGGGAACGCCGATGTTTTCCTATCTTTTTGAGATATATTACCAGGGCGGCAAAACGTATAATATTGATTATGAAAATATTGATCTGATCACCAGTGCCACCACAAATATTTCCGGAAAAGATGCGGTGAAAATTTCCGCCTATGCAATCCAATCGGAAATTAATATTCTCCTGCCCTTTGGGGAGAATTATTTCAAGCCGGAAGCGGTGTTTGAATTTGCCATGGGGAGCGGGGATGCGGATAAAGAATCCACCACGGATCCCGTCAATGCGAACGCCATCGGGAAGGACACCGGATTTTATGCCTTTGGGGTATACTCCGGGGGGCTGGCCCTCAAGCCGTCTCTGGGGAATATGCAGATTTACCGAGCGGGGCTGGACTTCCGTCCGGCGTATTTTTTCTACCCTCTCCGGAATCTGGCTTTTTCCACCCGCTATTCCCAGTATCTGAAGCATATCAATGCCGGCGTCATTTCCGATTCGTCCGCCACCGGAAGCGGGCGGCTGGTGGGCCATGGGTTTGATTTTTCCATGACGTTCAATGCCCGTTCCGATGTCCAGTTGTACTTTGGCTATGGCATGTTCAAGCCAAAAACGGCCTATGAGTCCGGATACCGGAGGATGCAGCACGCATATCTGGCAAATGTGACCCTGGTATTCTAAACCGGACAGTTCCGGATCATCCTGGTGGCGCCTGGGGGTATGGATGGTTTTCATCCTCAGGGTTTGCTCGCATCTTTCCCTTTTTTCTATATTTTCATATATATTCGTGATTTCCCCGTTTTTTT
>DYOA01000074.1 GCA_020720785.1 Leptospira biflexa | reverse complement strand
GGAAGCCCGCAATTTAAAGTTGACGTATCACTTTGAAATACATTATATTGAATTGCCAAAGATGAAACAGCCCGGCCACGCCATGAAGAAAGAGCTGGCGGACTGGCTGCATTTTTTAACTAAAGAGGGAAAAGAGAAGGAGAGCATGAAAGCCGTTCTGGAATCTGTCATGGAAAAAAGTAAAGCCATCCGTAGGGCACACGAAGAATACCAGAAATTTGCGGCGGATGAGCAGCTCCGGTATTTTTACGAAGGCCAATTGAAGTGGGAGAGGGAACAGAATACCCTGCTGGATCAGCAGATGTAAAAAGGCAGGCAGGTGAATACCGTAAAGAAGTGGAAACTGCCCGCAATATGAAAATCCGAGGGATGGAAAACCAGTTTATTGCAGAGATGACTGGTCTCACGCTGGAAGAAGTGCAGAAAATCCGGCTGTAATCCTTTTCTTCTCCAGAGGAATTTTCCGGCTACTCTATGCTTCGACAAGCAACTTCGTCCACTGTGCGACAGCACAAGTTTGCCGCTTCCGGAGGGGCGGAGCCGTGCCCGCCAAAGGCGGGTGTATCGGGACGAGGGTTATCCTCAAAAGAAATTATTTCCTTTACAGTGCAAAAAAATCGGACAGAGTAGCCCATGGCACACCATTCCGGGGCAAAGGCAATACTGTATGCGTTTCTGGCAAATCTGGGGATTGCGATTCTGAAGACGGTTACCAGTGTGGTAACCGGATCCGGTTCCATGATGGCGGAGGCCATCCATTCGTACGCGGACACGGGAAACCAGATTCTGTTGTTTCTGGGTCTGCGACGTTCCGCCAAACCGGCGGATGAAACCCATCCCCTGGGTTACGGCAAGGTCACCTATTTCTGGAGTTTCATTGTGGCGGTTCTGTTATTTTCCATGGGCGGGATTTTTTCTGTTTATGAGGGCATGCACAAACTATCCCATCCGGCAAAACTGGAAAAAATTGAAATAGCACTGGTGGTGCTGGGATTCTCCATTTTGTTGGAGGCCGGCAGTCTGTACGGAGCACTCAAAGAGATAAAGAAAATCCGGGGGGATATGAAGCTGCTTCCGTGGATAAAAAAATCCGCCAATGCGGATCTGATTGTGGTTCTGGGGGAGGATGCGGCGGCCATTTCCGGCCTGGTGCTTGCATTTGTTTTTTTATCCATTGGGATGGTTACCGGAAATCCGGTTTTTGACGCAATCGGTTCCATTGTGATTGGGTTCATCCTGATTCTGGTGAGTATATTCATTGCGATAAAAATTAAATCCTTGATTATTGGCCAGTCCGCATCGCCGGAGATACGGGGGAGAGTGCAGGAAATACTTGCTTCGGAAAAAAGCGTTCGTGAAGTGTACCATATTATCACAGTTCATTTTGGTAATACCATCATGCTGGCCGCAAAGATCCGCTTTTCTCCTGATATCAGCGTGAAAAAAATATCGGAGATTATCAATCGGCTGGAAGCGGATATTAAAACGGAATTTCCGGAAATTGAATACACATTTATGGAGCCGGATGTAGCGGATTAAGTTTGGGTGTATTGGTAAATGATGGAAATACGGGCACCGGAAAGTGCCCGTTAAAATATTTTCAGGCTTCTATTTTTGATCCCAGCAGTTTCAGAAATTG
The DNA here is from genome assembly GCA_020720785.1 of Leptospira biflexa. Classification (GTDB taxonomy): domain Bacteria; phylum Spirochaetota; class Leptospiria; order Turneriellales; family DYLW01; genus DYLW01. Next base: position 4,197 of record DYOA01000074.1, on the reverse strand, counting down.
TTTCATCCATTCGGGATGTGCTGGCCATGCGGGTGCGGACACAAGGTTTCCATCGGTTATGGCATTGCTGAAGGTTTCATTGGGTCCAATGACTTCTGCGGCTCCTGCTGCAGCACACTCTGGTCCCACGGCTGGATACGGTGCCACCTTTTTTCCTTTGATGCCGTTTGCGGCTACCAGAATCTGGGGGCCATGGCAGACTGCGGCAATGGGCTTATTGGTTTCCACAAAATGGCGGGCAATTTCCACCACTCTTGGGTTGAGCCGTAAGTATTCCGGTGCTCTTCCTCCGGGCAATACCAGAGCGTCGTAGGATGCGGGGTCCACTTTGGAGAAGTCAAAGTTAATGGCAAAGCGGTGCCCTGGTAATTCCACATACGTCTGGTCACCAATGAAATCATGCACTGCTGTCTTTATTGTATCTCCAGGTTTTTTATCCGGGCAAACGGCATCCACATGATGCCCGACCATTGTCAGAATTTGAAAAGGAACCATGGTTTCATAATCTTCACCATAATCCCCCACCAGCATTAAAATTTTTTTTTGCGACATTTTTTCCTCCGATTTTTATTCATATTTTTATTTCCCATATTATATATGAGAACATTTTATTTTCTTTCATTTTGTTATGGTATTATTGTTCATGCTGTTTTTTAAATCCTCCATAACGTATTCCATGTGGCGGCTCATAGTTTTTGCGGCTTGGGCAGGGTTTTTTTGCTTAATTGCGGAAAATATATCCTGGTGCTGTTCAAACAGTTCCTTGTGTGCTTGGGGATTCTGGTATTTCCTCAGGCGGACATCATAGCTGATTTTTTCTATCCATTGGTACAGATTATTTGTCATGTGAATTAAAACAACATTATTTGTCGCCTGGGATATGGCCGCATGGAAACTGGCATCAGAAACAAAACCTATCTTCCCTTCATTTTTTGCGTCCTCCATTTCTTTGAGATAAATTTCAATCTGTTTGATGCTTTCTTTATCTGCCCGTCTGGCTGCGGTTTCTGCTGCCCAGATTTCCAGAATGGTGCGGATTTCCATCATATCAAAAATGGTGTTTTCTCTTTTTGCCAGCTCCTCAAAAACCCTGTCCATTTTCTGGGAGGTCATGCTTTTTACATAAGTTCCATCCCCCTGGATCTGCTCCAGGAATCCCTGGGCTTCCAGTTTCATGATGGCTTCTCGCAGCGGTGGACGGGATATCTGCATTTCTATTGCGAGGTCTCTTTCCGATGGGAGCTTATCGCCGGGTTTTAACCGCCCCTCCAGAATTAATGATTTGAGCTGGTCATAGATTTCATCGCTCAATCGTTTGGGCTTAATTTTCTCAAACATTATTTACCTCCGTGGGTTCATCAGACTGACAGGATGCATCACTTTTATACCGGTGCCTTTTGCCGCATCATGGAGTTGCATGGCACATCCGGGGCAGGGAGCATACAAAACAGAAACGTTCTTTTCCTTGAGTTCCTCAATTTTTTCCTTGGCGATGGAGATGGATACATCATAATTTTTCAGATTAAATGTGCCACCAAATCCACAGCATCCGGATTTTTCCATGGGAACAAAATCGGAATCGATAAAATCCGTCACGATATTTTGTAAGTCTCCTTTTTTATTTTTATCATAATGACAGGGTGTGTGCAGGGATGTTTTTTCCGGGATGGATATTTTTTGCGAATACCCCAGAACATCATGCAGAAAAACCAGGATGTCCATTACTTTATAATGGGGATTCCTTCCGCTCAGGGATTCCCCCAATTCCCCAATTCCATAACCACAGGTGGGGCAGGCTGTGATCACGTATTCTGCCCCGGCGGATTCAAACTCATCGGCGTTTTTATGAAAATTTTTCAGATACTGATCCAGGTTTCCCATGGTAGCGGCGGGTATTCCGCAGCATCGTCCGGATGGTGGAATAAAAACGGAAACCCCCAGTACATTTAAAATTTCTGTAATTTCTTCTCCCCAGTTATCATACACATAGTTGATGGCACAGCCCGGATAAAAGATCACCCGCATGGTTTCCTTCTGGGCGTAATGCCAGCCCTGGTATTTTTTAGTAAAACTTTTTTTGGCGGGGGTTTTCACATTTCTGCGGAACAGGCTTCCCGGAAGATGGTTTTTGAGGGATTGCAGAATATCCACGCGGGAAAGGGCATTATTGATGGCTCCTCCGGCATGAAGTACCGGTGACAGTGAGGCCACCACTTGGGGTTTCTCCATGGCAATTTCCAGGGCGTATTTTTCTTTCCTGCTCATGGAATGGATTTCCCGGAGAATATTTTTTGCCTTGAAAAAGATCAGATCGGTCAGGACTCCGCTGGAGCAGGTTTCCCGGCATTTTCCGCAGTGGACGCAGTAATCCAGAACCGGATACACTTCCTCCGCACGGGAAATCTGGCCGTTTATGATAAATTCCAGCAGGGAAATTTTCCCTCTGGCAACGGAGGTCTCCTGGAAATTATTCTGATAGAGAGGACATTCTGCCTGGCAGACACCGCATTTCATGCATTGTATTGTCATATCCTCCAGCTCATGCAGTTTTTCCGCAACCGCCGATGGATTTTGCCTGAACTGGTAATCCTGCATTAAAGTCCCACCTTCCCCGGATTCAGCAGATTTTTTTCATCCAGCCCCTTTTTCAGTTTTTTCATAAAAAGAATGGTTCCTTTCCCTAATTCTTTTTCAAGATATCGGGCTTTGGCAATTCCCACCCCATGCTCTCCGCTCAGAGTGCCATCGAGTTCCAGTGCCGCATCAAATATTTCATCAATCGCTTTTTCCACCCGTTTCATTTCCTCCGGATTGCGGCGGTCTGTCAGAATGGTGGGGTGGAGATTCCCATCTCCCGCATGCCCAAAAGTTCCAATGGAGATATTAAATTTTTTGGAAATACTCTGAATTTTTTTCATCATATCCGGAATTTTACTGCGGGGGACGGTTGCGTCTTCCAGTATTAACGTTGGCTTGACCCTGGCCAGACTGGATAATGCTTTTCTGCGACCTTGCCATAGTTTATTTTTTTCACTTTCTGAGCGGGCAATTTTGATATTTCCGGAATTTTTTTTGCATATTTTCTGGACAATGGCAAAATCATCGTCCACATGGGCGGGATGTCCGTCCAGTTCAATGAACAAAATGGCCTGGGCATCCACGGGAAGTCCGATGGATGTTGCTGCTTCCACGCTCCGGATTGTGTAGTTATCCAGAATTTCCATGGTTGCGGGTAATACTTTGGCTGCGATGATATCGGCCACGGATTGGGATGCTTTATTCAAATCATCAAAGTCCACCGTCATGGCACGGGATGCAGCGGGGCGTGGGGTTATTTTAAGGATAATTTCTGTGATTAATCCAAAACTTCCTTCCGAGCCCACCATAAATCCGGAGAGGTTGAAGCCGGATGCCTGTTTGACGGTTTTTCCCCCGGTTTTTACCGTATTTCCATCAGAATCTATAAATGTCATCCCCATAACATAGTCCTTGGTCACTCCGTATTTCAGACCTCTTAACCCTCCGGCGTTTTCCGCGACATTACCACCCAGAGTGGAAATGCTCATGCTGCTGGGATCCGGGGGATAAAAAAAACCATTGCGTTCCACGTTGTCCGCTAAAGTTTTTGTGATAACTCCGGGTTGCACCACGGCGTACATATCCGTGTAATCTATTTGCTTAATTTTGTTCATGGCGGAAGTGGAGATCACGCATCCGTTTTTCACCGGGATTGCACCTCCGCTCAGATTGCTACCAGATCCGCGAATGGTCATTGGCATTTCCAGCTTCTGGCAAAGAAAGACCAGCTTTGAAATCTGTTCATCCTGTTGGGGTTGTACCACAACATCCGGCTTAACCGGTTTGTCCAGAAAGCCGTCATAGCTATAGGACATTGTGGCGGCTTCTGTGGCCAATACCTTTTCTTTTCCCACTATTTTCTGGAATTCTTTTAAAATGGCCTTACTGATCATATTCCTTCCCGGCGGTCTATGGGATGCCGCACTGTATTGGTATTATGTATAAATGGTATTACCAATAATACATAATACCACATAGGCCATTTGTCCAGCAATGTCAAGAATTATTTAAAAAAAATATTACATTATGGAGTAATATAGAGGGGCGGAAAGAGTATATCCGGAGAGGATCGGCGGGAACTCTCTCATAAGAGGAAAGGTATCCCTGCCCAAACCTTAC
>DYOA01000006.1:64742-80096 GCA_020720785.1 Leptospira biflexa | reverse complement strand
TGAACATTGTAACGGACATTATTTTGCTTTATTAAGAAATTTTTAGAGGTACCCTTATCGCAGAAAATTATCGGGAAAGCTGTTCTGTTTCCTCCAGAATTTTTCTCTCATTGTATTTTAGAAAGTAGATCCCGGCAAACAGACACAGCCCAAAACCAACAAGACCGGAAATCCGGATACCCAGATCGTTCCCGGGATCTTTCCCCAGAGAGGTGAGGGTGGCAAATACCAATACCCCAAAAGTCTGGCCAAATTTCTGCATGAGGGTCCGGGCCGCAAAAAACATCCCTTCCTGGTGGACGCCGGTTTTCAGTGCGTCGTGCTCGGCAATATCCGCCAGTACCGCATTGGGAAGAATTCCCAGAAAGGAAATGGGGATGGCATAAAAAATAATCACCAGAAACGCCTGCAGGGTGTTATCCAAAGGAAGCTTACCCAGAAAAAATACAAAAAAGAAGATGATACTCATAAAAAGAAATGAGGACGTGATCAGAATTTTCTTACCAAATTTTTTTGCCAGAATGTTCACCAGAGGGTAAAACAGAAAACTGACCACCACCATCAGGGGTAGCAATTGCCCCATCAGGGTTTCTTCCAGACCCAGAAGAACCGTAATGTAATACAGCAGGCCGGTCATTATAATGGTTATTCCCATGAAATAACTGAAATCCGCGACCACGTAGTATATAAATTCTTTATTTCTGAATGTCTTTTTCATCGCTTCCATCATGTTGAGCTCGGATGGGACTGATTGGCTGTATTCTTTTTCTTTTATGGTCAAAGGCGGTACCATCATTAAAAGCATGGCCACCAGTGAAATGATCCCTATGGACACCTGCAACGCCCGCACCGGATCAGTGATCCCAAAGGAATTCTGCAAAACCCCGGATAAAAGTGGAACCTGGGCCGCCACCATAATGCCCAGGGCGTATGTTATGGAAATCCATGTGGATAAATTCAATCGTTCATTGGCGGTATGACCCAGTTCCGGGAGCAACGCGAAATACGGGGTAACATAAATAGTAAGAAAAAGATAAAAAAATGTCTGCATGGAAAACAACCATACAATATTCCAGCCGCTATCGGAATGTACCACAGGAACAAACATCAGGAAAACAAACAATGCCGATGGAAATGCCCCAATAAGAAGAAACGGCATGCGCTTGCCGCGTTTTCCCTGCCAGCGGTCGCTCAGATTCGCGATGACGGGATCTGTGACGGCATCCCACAGACGCCCGGCAGCCGCGATCAAAGTGATGGCATTCAATACGGCCAGGAAAACCACCTGGGTGATGAAAACCGGAATCTTTGCGTTTTCCGGTGGCCGGTAAAAGTACACAAGCTGGAGATTCACAATATTGATTAAGGTGGACCATCCCAACTGACCAATCGCGTATGTAAATTGTTTGCTTCCGGGAAGACTCCGGGCGGTTGTGACAATACTCATAAGATAGAATAAATTATATTCTTTTTCCTGTAAAGAATTTATTTAAGCCTTTTCCGTGACCTCGGTTGCGTTCAAACCGGGCCATTCCGGATGGACGTGGGGCTGAGCCCTTTTCTGCCCCGGACTCCAAAGTGCTTGCCCGTTCATCCTTGGTTTTCAGTTTAACCGATGCTGAAGTTTCTGGTACTTCTTCTATCGGGTTTCTTTCTCTACCGGTTGGTGAAAAGCATTTTCACTCCGGAGCCGCTGGAAAGTGACAGGGAGCGACAACGGCAGTATGAACAGAGAAGAAATGCGTTTTTTCGCCCGGCGGGGCAGAGAAAAGAAAAGGATATTTCAGATTCCGTCAGAATAATTGAAGAAAAAAAATTGAGCGATGAAAAAGAACCCGGATTCGGGAAAACAAGAGGAAAAAAATGATTGATCGTCGGGAACAGGTAAGAGTGCTTCTAAAAAAAGTACATAACCCAAAAACAAATAATGACATAGTGTCGGATGCTTTGGTGCTGGATGTGAACGTGGATGATACGGATAAGGTGACCATACTTCTGGGATTCAAGGGAACCAGGGAAGAGCAGACGCAGATAACGGAAACCATCGTCAATATCCTTTCCAAAATAGCCATTCCCATGGAAAAAATTGATGTCCGTTTTACAGAAGCGGGGGAGCATAAAAAGGATGCACAAAAGCTACCGGAGCCGGAGCGTTTACCGGGAGTGAAATATATTATCGCGGTTGGTTCCGGAAAAGGCGGGGTGGGGAAATCCACCGTTTCCGTGAATCTGGCCTATGCCTTATCCGGGGCCGGTTTCAAAACAGGCATTCTGGATGCCGATGTGCATGGTCCCTCCATCGGCAAAATGGTGGGGCATGCCGGAAAGGCTCCTCTCTCTGTGTATGACAATAAAATCCTTCCTTTAGAAATGAACGGGGTGAAAGTGATGAGCTTTGCATTTCTGATTGAAGAGGGTACCCCCATCGTTTGGCGGGGCTCATTGCTACACAAGGCGGTGAACCAGCTTTTATTTGATATGATATGGGGGGATCTGGATTTCCTGATTGTGGATTTACCCCCGGGAACCGGGGATGTCCAGCTATCTCTGGCACAGGCTGTCAAGGTGGACGGAGCAGTAGTAGTGACCACTCCGCAGAATGTTGCTTTCCAGGATGCCTCGAGGGCCGCATTGATGTTTGACCAGGTAAAAATTCCGGTCTTGGGGGTGGTGGAAAATATGAGTGGTTTTATCTGTCCCCACTGCGGTAATGTAACTCCCATCTTTTCCGAAGGCGGGGGAGAGCAGCTGGCCAGCTTCACCCGGTCTTCGCTTTTGGGAAAAATTCCGCTTCATCCGGATATTATGCAGTCCGGAGAAAACGGGGTGCCGGTCACCCAAACCCAGGATGCAAAATATGAGCCCATCCGTGCAGCGTATGGGGAAATTGTGAAAGCCCTCAAGGATAAACTGGAAAAAAAATGATTTTGTCCGGCCTGGAAATCAAAGCTCGGATGGGCAGGGACATTATCATTGATCCTTATAAGGAAGACCGGGTCAACCCCAATTCCTATAACCTGACCCTGCATGATGAGCTGATGACCTATACCCATACGGAGCTGGATATGGCCCGGAAAAATGATACTATGAAAATCCGTATCCCACCGGAGGGATATCTCCTCCAGCCCAATAAGCTTTATCTGGGGCGGACGGTGGAGTATACGGAAACCCACCATTTGGTTCCCATGCTGGAGGGGCGCAGTTCCATTGGCCGATTAGGAATGTTTGTGCATATTACCGCCGGGTTCGGGGATATCGGTTTTAAGGGATACTGGACGCTGGAAATTTTTGCAGTGCAGCCCATCCGGATTTATGCCGGGGTGGAAATCTGCCAGATTTTTTACCATACGGTGGAGGGTGCTTATACCAGCTATGAAAACGGCAAGTATCAGGATAATCGTGGTATCCAAGCCAGCATGCTGTACAAAGAGTTCTAATAAAAGGCTCCTATAGCTCAGATGGATAGAGCGGTGCCCTCCTAAGGCACGTGGCCAGGTTCGAGTCCTGGTAGGGGCGAAAAAGATTGACCGTTTGTTTGAGATTTACAAACTTGCCAACCTTCTGGACAGGGTGAACCTGTTCTTGATAACCGGAGGAGGTTACATGGAGAATGAAAAAAGAAATTACGAGATGATTGTAATTTTATCAGAAAAAGATAGTCTGGAGGCTGCTAAAAAAAGCCTGGAGGATATCTTTGAGAAAAGAGGAATTGAAGTCACGGGAAAAGAGGATCTGGGTAGCCGGAAGCTTTTCCATCTTGCCAGCAAGCAAAGTAAGGGATTTTACCAGTATTTCACCTTTGTTGCACCTGGAATCATCATTGATCAGTTAAACAAAGATATCCGGGTGACATCAGAAATCCTGAAATGCCACATCACAAGGATTGCGTAGCATGGCAAGCGATCTGAATGTGGTCATACTCATTGGGCGGCTCACCCGGGATCCGGAGTTGAAAACCACGTCCAATGGGAAAGTCCTGGCAAAGTTCACACTTGCGTCCAACAGGATATTTAAAGTGGGGGAAGAGACCAAAGAAGAAGTGGGTTTTTTTGACTGCGTATCCTGGGGAAAGCAGGCCGAAGTGATGGCCCGTTATTTAACCAAGGGCAAGCGGATTGCCGTGCAGGGAGGCCTGCGTTTTTCCAAATGGGAAGTGGAAGGGAAGAAAAGTTCCAAGGTGGAAATCAACGTGGAAAACTTCCAGTTTCTGGATGGAAAACAAGATGGGAAAGACGCGTCCGGGGGAGGCAGCATGGCTCCTTCTGAAATTGTGGACGATGGATATTCTGGCTATTCTGCACAGGGTGGGCATGAAGACACATCGGCCAATCTGGATGAAGATATACCTTTTTAATAGAATGGAGTAACAATGGAATCAAAAAGCAACACATCGGGAGCACCCCGTGACAATAAAACAGGGGAAGATAAAAGAGGGAAAAAATTCCGCAAAAGAACCTGTAAATTCTGTGAAAACAAAGAAGTGGTCATTGATTATAAACGTATAGATATTCTGGTACGCTTTGTATCCAATAAAGGAAAAATTCTGCCCCGCAGACTTTCCGGCAACTGTGCAAAACACCAGAGGCTGGTGGCCAAAGAAATCAAAAAAGCAAGAACTGCCGGGCTGATGCCGTTTACGGTAAAATGATATGGGAACTGTTGATCGCTTTCCCGGTTAATATTCTCTGGGGAATTTTACTTTTTCAGGCATGGGAACGCCCCTATGGTAAAATAGGGGTGTATACCGTTACCGGGGTGTTACTGGTGGTGGGATTTCTGATCCCGGATCGTTATGCCCTAGTTTTCTGGAATCCTGGGGGTATTGTCACCATCATTTTTGGCGGGTTTCTTCATTTAACGCTGGTGAAACCCAACGAGTCCTTGAAAAAAGTTCTGCTGATTGATCTTCCATCCCGGAAAGCGGTTAAAGAAATTCTGATGAAGACTCCGGATGTGGAAGAGAGGCAGAAAGCCTATGTAAATATCATTCGAGAATACTCCGCTTTCTGGAAAGAAAAATCGAACGTATTAACAGAAATCAACACAAAGTATAATCTGGCGATTTTTTTATCCATTGGCGGTCTGTTATTTTTATTCTGGCTGATTTCCTATTTTTTCAATCCGGAAATTATCGCTATGCTGAAAGGCCAGTTTGAGATGCTGAACCAGAATATTGCTCGCATTGCGGAATCTGCAAAAGATAATCCCATTGATATTCCCTGGCTTTTTGGCATTTACATAAGCCTTGCCCCCACTGTTATTTTCCTGGAGTCCACCGTAGTTTTTCTTTTCTTCCTCTATGTGCTGCGGAAAATATTTGCGGGTTCCGGAAGTTCCATGGTTATCCTGGGTTATCTGAGTCTTTTTAAAATGCATGAAAATGTGGTTTGGGGTTTCATCGCAGCGGGAGCCGTGACCTGGAGTTCCTTTTATTATCCCCTGCCGGAGATAGTCCGGTTTGTGGGGGTCAATACCACCGCTATTCTCGCGTTTTTGTTTATGCTGCAGGGGGTGGGTACTCTGCATTTGTTTCTTACCGTCCGGCTGCTTCCTGCGAGCTGGATCATATTCACGGTGTTTGCCCTGGGAATTTTTATTCCGCAGGCCATTTTATTGTTTATTTTTCTTCTGACCGCCACCGGGTTGGGGGATTTCTGGTTTGATTTCCGGAATAAAGCTTTACAGCCCAGAGCCATATTCGATAACGACGATTATTGAGCATAGGTTTCTGCTATTATAAAATAATAAAAATCATAATGGAAAAAATGAGAGTAATATTTATAAGGGGAAAAAAATGAGAGTAATATTAAAAACAGATGTTCCAAATCTTGGACGGGCCGGTGATACCAAAGAAGTTAAGAATGGATATGCCCGTAATTTTCTGATCCCCCGTAATCTGGTGCTGATGGCGGACGCCCGCAGTAAAAAGCAGCAGGAATTTCTGGAAAAAGTAAAAGAAAGCAAAATCCAGAAAAGAAAGAAGACTGCCCGTGAAACCATGGACACCCTCAAGGGCAAAGAAATTTTTATCAAAATGAAGGTGGGGGATAAGGGTAAGCTTTTTGGGAGTGTTACCAACCTTCATATTCAGAAAGAACTGGAAAACCAGGGAATTCATGTGGATAAAAAATATATTCTTCTGGGAGAACCGTTAAAAAATCTGGGCAGATACAAGGTGGAAGTCAAGATCTATGATGATATACAATCCACCATCCTAGTTCATGTTACCGACGAGGAAGGCAATCTGCAGGTGCAATCGTCCGGGGAAACCCCGGAGAATGCTGCCCCCGCTCCTGAGGGTGGGGAAGAAAATTCCCAGACAGAAAACGCGTCTTAATATCCATGTCCCATGGACGGTCTTTACGATGATTCTGCGGAAAAGTCTGTCCTGGGTGGCATTATCAATGATACCTCTCTATTTGTTGAAGTCAGTGGTATCTTAAAAGCAGAAGACTTTTACCGGGAATCCCACAAGCTCATCTTCCAGGCGTTTGTAGAGGAATTTGAAAGGGGATCTATTCCGGACATACACCTGGTAACAGCAACTCTGAAGAAAAAAGGGGAGCTGGAGAAAGTGGGAGGTGGGGATTACCTTTTGGATGTCGCCTATTCCGGAAGCATGCTGTCCCTGGACCGTTTTGCCCGGAAAGTAAAAGAATTATCTCTCAGAAGAAAACTGCTGGAAAACCTCAAAGCCATCCAGATAAAAGTCATTAATCCGGAAAATTCTTTCAATCCTGTAATGGAAGAAGCGGAAAAAATGATCTATGATATTTCCGAACATGCCGGGGAGTCCACCGGCGTTCTTCATATAAAAAATATTGATCCAGAATTCCGGGAATATACGGAAAATGTGAAGACAGCCCAACGAACGGGCAGTGTCCCAGGATTGGCCACACATTTTCCCCGGCTGGATAAAATCCTGACCGGTTTAAAACCGGGCCAGTTGATCATCCTCGCCGCCCGCCCTGGACAGGGAAAAACCACCTATGCTCTGAATATTGCCACGAATGTGTTTCTGAAAAGCCGGAAACCGGTTCTGTTTTTTTCCCTGGAGATGACCCGGATTGAGCTATTCATCCGTATTGTGGCGGCAGAGAGCTGGATTGATTCCAGAGAGTTCCAGCGGGGGATCATCCGGGATGCGGACGGCCCCAAAATTTCTGCTGCGGTGAATAATATATACGCATCGGATTTCTATCTGGATGATTCCCCCAATTTAACCTCCTGGGATTTCCGCCAAAGGAGCCGCCAGCTTGCCCGGACACTGGAAAAATCCGGGAAATCCCTGGGATTGATTGTGGTGGATTATCTCCAGTTGATGCAGCACGGGGATGGCGATGGGTCCCGCTATGAAAGCAGGCAGATGGAAGTGGCCCGGATTTCCCATTCCCTCAAAATTATTGCCAAGGATTTGAAAGTGCCGGTGCTGGCTCTCTCTCAGATGAACCGTTCCATTGAACAGCGGGGGAAAGACCAGAAACCCCAGCTTTCTGACCTCCGGGAATCCGGAGCCATTGAGCAGGATGCCGATATTGTCATGTTCATCCACCAGAAAGAAAGGGAAGAAGGCTCCAAGGAAGAGGATGTTGCTGATGTCATCATTGCCAAGCACAGGGCAGGACCCACAGGAGTGGTGGAAATGTATTTCATGAAAAAATATAATATTTTTCATGAGATTGACAGGACAGAAAAATTTGAGGAAGATGCCGTAACTGAATATTAATACCAAGAGAGGGATACAATGCAGATATTTTCAAAGACCGGATTAGCAGGATTGGTGGTTGCTTTAATCGTTTTATCATCGGCCTGCAAAAGTGGGGATAAAAAAACAGAGGAGGGGTCTGACTGGGTAACCGCTACAGGAAGGGCTCCCATTGTGGATAACCGGCTGGGAAGAGCCAAGGACGATGCTCTGGCCGACGCGAAGAAAGAAGCGGTGGCCATTAAAATTGGAACTCTGGTTTCCGGAACAACCAAAACGGTGGACAACATCATGGAAAATTCCTCCATCAAATCCCAGACGGAGGGTTTCATTGAAACCTACCGGATTGTCCATGCCCGTCCCATTTCTGATTATGAATACGAAGTGAAAATCCAGGCAAAGGTGAAAGAAGGGAAACTGAAAGAATCCATTGCTTCCCTTGCGGAGACCGCCGGTTATCCCCGGATCATGGCCATTGGTAAAGAAGATTATTTGTCTTCTCCGGCGGAAGGGCAAACCCGGGCATCCGTTGTGGTGGAAGCATCCATGTCCAATGCCGGTTTTCCCATGGTGGATAAAAGCACCATGGAAAAAATTATCGCAAAAAACCGGGCTATTCTGCGGAGTTCTTTCCAGAATGGGGATAAAATGAAAGTGCTGGGGGCGGACTCCGGAGCGGAAGTGATGATCCTGATTTCTTCCACCCTGACCGATGGGGGAGTTATGGAAGGAAGTGCGATGCATTCCATGCGGGCGGATCTGGAGATAAAGGCTGTGGATTTGAACAATGGACGGATTCTTTCTGCCCAGACATCCACCGCCGCGTATCCGCATCTGAATCCGGGAACCGGAGCCAATAAAGCCCTGGAGCGTGCCTGGCAAAAAATCCAGGACCCTTTCCAGAATGCTATCCTGAAAGGCTGGGAACCCAACCAGTCCCAGCTCATTGTGGTTACCATTGCAGGGCTGGATTATAACGCTGTGAAAGATTTCCGCAATCTTCTGCTGGAGCTGCGCGGCGTGAAAGATGTGTACCGCCGGGGAGTGACCGGGGATTCGGCCGTACTGGATGTTCAGTTCCAGGGCAATTCTTTTGAGCTTCTGGATCGCATCATGGATGCTTCTGCCGGCTATGAAATCCAATCCAAAGATGTGAAAAAAAGCAGTATGGTACTCCAGATACGGAAAAAATAGGCGTGGCTGATAAATCAAAAATATGGGGGGGGCGGTTCCAGAGTGGTCCCTCCGGCATTGCTGAACGCATTTCAGAGTCCATATCTTTTGATCATGTTTTATACGATGTGGACATCCGGGGGAGTATTGCCCATGTGAACATGCTGGAGCGTTGTGGTATCCTCTCGGAAGAATCTTCCCATAAAATTACCGATGCCCTCCGCAGCATACATGCGGAAATTGAACAGAATGGGCTGGAGTTTTCCTGGGCTCTGGAAGATATCCACATGCACATTGAAAAGATCCTCACTGACCGGATTGGGGATGACGGAAAGAGAATGCATACCGGGCGTTCCCGGAATGACCAGGTGGCTGTGGATACGCATTTATATCTCAAGGAAACCATAGAGGGCCAGAGTGGGTTGCTCCTTTCTGTCATGAAAACCATTCTGGAGATGGCGGAAAAATACCGGGGAAAAATCTGGGCGGGATATACCCATCTCCAGATTGCACAGCCGGTGCTATTATCCCATTATATTTTATCCTGGTTCTGGAAATTTGCCCGGGATTTCCAATTAATGCAGTTTGCGTATTCGGAGACCTGCCAGAATCCGCTGGGGGCGGCAGCTATGGGAGGTCCCAATTATCCGGTGGATCCGGATATGGTCAGAGAGGAGCTTGGTTTTGGGAAATCCTATGAAAATTCCATGGACGCAGTATCCAACCGGGATTACCAGCTATCCTACCATTTTTTTGCCTCCCGCTTATCCCTGCATATATCCCGTTTCTGTGAAGACATGATTATTTATAACACATCGGAATTTGCCACCATAAGATTTTCCGATGCCGTCACCACGGGTTCTTCCATAATGCCACAGAAAAAAAATCCGGATATTGCGGAAATTCTGCGTTCAAAATCGGCCAGAATCACCGGGAATCTGAATTCTCTCATGATGAATCTGAAGGGACTTCCCACAACATATAACCGGGATCTTCAGGACGACAAAGTTTACCTTTTTGATACGATAAAGAATGTGACCTTAATCCTGGAAGGGATGAAGGAGCTCCTGACAAATGTTATTTTTTTTCCAGATAAATTGCAGAAGAATCTGGAAGCCGGCTTTGGGACAGCCACGGATGTGGCGGATTATCTGGTGGCGGGTTACCATCTGCCGTTCCGGGATGCCCACCATATTTCAGGAGCCATAGTGGCCATTGCGGAGCAGAAAAAGGTTTTTATAAACCAGATATCCCCGGCGGATATTGCCACCATACTTAAACCATTTGAAGATAAATATAATATAAAAATAAACCTGAACCCGGCGGAGTTTACCGTGGAAAAATCCGTATCCCGGAGGGGAGGGAGCCTGTCCACATCTCCGGAAATGGTGGAGCGACAGATGGATAAGGCCAGAAAATTATTGGAGGAAATCCGCCTCACATGCTTCTGAATATCCACCCACAAAATCCCCAGAAAAGAATTGCGGATTCCGTCTCAAAGGGCATGTCCGATGGAAAAATCTATATCATCCCCACGGATACGGTGTATGCTTTTGCCACCGCATTGGGGAATAAGAAAAGCATCGAGGCACTGTACCAGTTGAAAAACATACCACCCAAAAAACCGTTGAGTCTTTATGCACGGGATTTTTCCCAAGTTTCTGATTTTATCCGGATGGATAATAACCAGGTTTTCCGGTGGATGAAATCCCATCTGCCTGGCCCCTATACATTAATTTTTCCGGCCACAAAAAATCTGCCACAGTATACCCTCAGCAAGCAGAAAACGGTGGGCATTCGTATTATTGACCATCCGTTTGTGAGAATGCTTCTGGAAACCATGGAAATGCCCATCATTGGGAGTTCTGTTTTTAATGAAGAGCGCTATCTCACGTATCCGGAGGACCTGGAAAAGCACTACGGAAAAAGAGTGGAAGCCATTGTGGATGCCGGACCCATCAACCTGGAAGTGTCCACCATTCTGGATGCCTCCGTATTTCCGCTGGAGGTGATCCGGGAAGGGAAGGGTGTCATACATTTTGATTAGTAAATGTTCTTAATATCGCAGCAGGGCGGCCGGTGGTTCGCAAGCTTCTGTAAAACATTGCCAGAGTCTTTGCTCAAAAAAATCCCCTCCCGCAAACGTAGTGATCACGGAGTCGGTGTTTCCCAGCATGGGTTTCCAAAGATGTGCGGGTAGCATTGTGTCTGTGGTGTACAGGACGATGGGTCCCCTTCTCGGGATCCGGAAAATTCCCTGGACAGAAGATAAGGCCTTCCTTCCGGAGGGGTTATGGATGAGGATTTGTTTCCGGGAAATATTTTTCTGTAAATACTTGGTTATTGGCTCTGGGGTATACAAAGAAAACATCTTCTCACAGTGAGGGAAATTTCCTTCCGGTTTTTCCATGACACAGATGGATTTATCTTTGCGGATGGAGGTCTTTCCATAAACTTTTTTGATGGAATAACGTGCGGTTTCCCGTAATACTTCGTTACCGGAGGTATAGACGGGGGCATACACGGCACGGGCATTTTTTCCTCCTTCATTGTTCTCCGCATAGAAATCCAATTGTTCTTTCCATTCTTCCGCTTGTTGTGGATTTTCTTTGGCGACTTTACGGTATGCGGAGACCAAATCCGCATCCAGAAATCCCAGGGTCAGTTTCATCCGGATGATTCTCCGCGTGGATTCCTGGATTCTTTTCCGCAGGTATTTTTCCTGCGGAGATTGGGATATCCGGAAAAAATCTTCCACGGCGGTACGGTAGTAAAATGGGGAATCCTTGAAGAGCAGAACCATATCCGCCCCGGATTCGATGGATCTGACCATGGTGCGGGCATATCCGGGTGCCCAGCGGGGTGGTTTCATGGCATTCATCCCGATATCGTCTGTGACAATAATGCCATTAAAATGGTATTTCCCCCGCAGGATGTCCGTCAGCCATCGCCGGCTGATGGTGACAGGCAAGTCATCCATTTCCGGAAAAACTATATGGGAAGTCATCACTCCCGGAGCTTTTCCGGAGTTAATGGCTTTAATGAAGGGAAATAAATCCTGGGTTATCAGGGAAGACCAGGGTTTATGGATCACGGGAAGGGCGTAGTGGGAATCTGTCCGGGTGTCTCCGTGTCCCGGAAAATGTTTCAGAGCACTCATACAACCAGCGTCCCTGGCGCCGTGCAGGTATTCCATCACATTGTCCGCCACAATGGCCGGGTCATTCCCAAAGCTCCGGGCGTGGATGGCACGGTTGGATAGATCCAGCACCACATCCGCCACCGGTCCCAGAACCCAGTTGATACCATATTGTTTCAGCTCCCGGCAGTTGTAATAACCGGTGTGGTATGTGATTTTTCCAGAAGGAAATGTATCGTTTGCCTCTGCCGTGGCCAATGCGTTGGGGAAGGGGGTTGTTCCATAATCCAGCCATCGGATGTTGCCTCCTTCCTGGTCAATGGCAAAAAACGGCTCCGGGTATCCATGGCTACGGTAATGGCTTTTTATCCGGGATATTTTTTCTTCCAGAAGGCGAAGTTTTTCCTGTTCCGTGCCTTGTGTGGGGATGTTACTTTTAAAAATAAAAATGGTTCCGGGGAAAGTTCCGTATAATTTTTCCAATGCCAGCTCCGGAAGATAATAAAACAAAACCTGATGGTGGATTTTCTCCGGAACGTAGTATTGTAGCAGCACATTCGTCAGGTAATCCAGGTTATGGTGTTTCTTTTCTTCCCGGAGCTTATCCATATAACGGGATATGTGGGGGAAAAAAACAATGCCAATGAGGGATAACAGAAAAGCAATTGTAACGGTAATCCATAATTTTTTTGATAAATTCATATTAATTGGATCTTTCAAAAATATGCGGAGAAATATAGTCCATGATGACGGGATAACGTTCCTTATCCTCCAGGGCTTTCCGTTTAAAATTCAACTGTATATTCAAATGAGCAATCTCATTTTCTCTGGAAATTTTTTTTGAGTATTCCATGGATTTCCAGTAATGAGTCAGGGATTTCTGTTCATCCTCCATCATTTCATAAATAGCTCCCATGTTGTTCTCAATCATGGAAAGTTGGGCATAAAGGCCCACATGGGTTTTATTACCCGGATTGGGATTGTGTATGTTCTGAATTTCTCTGGATAATTTTTCCTGGAGGAATATCAGCTCGCCCAAAGCTGTTTCCAGATAATCAGAACGTTTTTCTTCATCCTTGATGCCCAGATGATATAGAGCATGGGCACGGGCAATGGCCACATTGGAATACTGGATTTGCCATTTGGGATCAATGCGTTCCCAGTCCGTTAATGCGTCCTCAAAATTGCTCCGGATATACCGGGACCAACCCCGGTAATAATAAAGTTCATTCCTCTTCTGATCATCCTTCAGACCAATCTCCTCCGCCTGCCGGAATAAATCCTCCGCATTTTCCATAACGGCTGCCAGTCCCTGAATTCCTGAATTGGTTTTTGTCTTGTATTTCTCCAGCTCTCCCAGCCTAAGCCAGGCATTGGATGAGGTGACATCCCGGATCAGGGATAAATACATGGCCTTGCCGGCATTATAGGGAATGCTGGCCCGGTCGCCTTCCAGGAGCGTTTCATCTTCCGGCTGGTCACCCAGAGCATTGATGGCGTCATCGGAAATAGTGTTCATGGCCAGCCGCAGGTGCTCCATGGCTCCTTCATAATCATATAATTCCATAAGTAATTCCGCTCTTTCATTCAGGGCCAGGAAATGTGCCGGATTATATTTATATGCATATTCCATTTGTTTCAGGGCCATCCGGGGTTGCCTGGCCACATGCCGGTAGTACCGTCCACGCTGGTAATATCCTTCGGATGAGGTCTTCCCGTCTTTTTCATTCCCGTAAATGTCTTTTTCTTTCTTTGAGAAAAGGATATTCAGGGCTTCCAGAGAACGCTCCCGCAGATTTGTTCCGGTGACAGGGTCCACAGGGGAGACATTATACTGGATGCGCAGATCATTGGAAACCGGCAGGTCAATATAAAAGGATGCCAACCGTGCCAGAGTGTGGATGGGGAGTTTCTCCTCAATTTTCAGCCGGTGTTTGATCAGGGAGTGCTGCTGTAGAAGAAGACGTGGGTCATTTGTTTTCTGGTATATTTTTATCAGATTGTGGATGACCCCGGATTGACCATTTATATCATAGGGATCATTGCGGATTATTTTTTCAAAATAATCCAGGGATTTATAATAGTCTCGCTGGTAGTAATACACATTACCAATGCCCAGAACCGCTTTGGAAATATATTCATCGCCGGAAAAAAGTGGCATCTGCGGCTGGAATGTCAGAATGCGCTGGTAATAGTTGATACCTAACAGATTATTTTTATAATCGCTTTCTTTAAAACGGTTCACCGGATTTGTGTGGAAATCACCCAGAGCCAGTAATACCCTGGCATAATCTTTTCCCTGCTTTAAATGGGTGATGGTATAGGCTCCGTGTTCCACCAAACGAAAGGGGATGGCGTCCACCCGGACAAGATTTTTTTCCATGTCCGCCCATTTGATTATGGGTACGATTTCTGTATTCTTCCAAATTTCTTTGCCGGAGACTATCTCCATTTCATTCCATCGGATTTTTTGTCCATTGCCCGGAATCTCCAGGCGTCCATAAAATTTTTCAAAAGCAAAGTCATAACAGCCTTTGCGTTTATAAGCGTCTCCAAACTGGAGAAAAGAATCAATCCCCTCCGGATAATATTCCAGGGATTTTTTAAAAAATTTTTCCGCTTCTTCCCTTTCTTTCCCCCGGCAGCCTTTTTCCATGATGATTTCTTTTCCGTCATCAATAATATTTTGGTAAAGAAATGGTTTTATGAGTGAATAATAAGAAACGGTGGTAAGAATAATAAACGCAAGTGCGGCCAGTGCCCCAATCCGGGTGTAGTGCATTAGCTGTGCCTGGCGTCTTCGTCCGGCCTCTGTATAGGAAGGACGGGTTGCGACCGTTCTGGAGGATCCTTTTTCTCCCTTTAATTCCGGATTGTAATCCCCCACTTTTTTGTTTAATTCTTTTTCAATGGTCGATGCCGGATCACCGCCAATAATATCGGATACCAGTTCCCGGGTGTCCTCATAGGACATTTTATCTTCAATAATCGCACCAATGATGCGTTTGCGGAGCTCCTTGGGAAATTCCCATAACCGGCTCCGCAGTGCTTTAAGCTCTTCATCAGAGATATCATCCGGCTTCTGCACGATGGATACAGGAGCCGCCGGCGTTGGTATTTCCGGGGCATCAAAAGACGGTAGTTCGTCGAGCTCTTCCGGAATAAAAACCGGTTCTGATACCGGAGGTGCTGGCTTTTTGGGGGTAACTTTGGGAGAAATTGCTTCAAGGGTGGTTTTGGGGGACAGTTCAGACAAAGACGGGGGTTTCAGATCACCGGGATTATCCAGAGTGAAATCCCCTGCTCCGCTATTCATCCCAAAGTCATCGCCGGCGGG
>DYOA01000006.1:17673-64642 GCA_020720785.1 Leptospira biflexa | reverse complement strand
AAAATGCGTCCTCTGCCGGGGTGCCCGCGTCCAGGCCAAAGTCATCGCCGGCGGGAGCTTCCGGGGAAAATGCGTCCTCTGCCGGGGTGCCCGCGTCCAGGCCAAAGTCGGGGGCATCCAAGGAAGAAGGGGACTCATCGGCGTCACTCAATCCGCCCAGATCACCAAAATCCCCAAATCCATTGGAGGAAAAATGATCCGCGTCTCCCCCACCAATTTTTTCGTCCAGGGGATCGCGGAAAATTTCCTCCTGTGGGGGAGGAGTTACACCCGGCTCATCGTCCGGAATCAAGGGTTCATTGTCATCCAGAGACCTTCCCATGCCGGATTCCATGTCCAGTTCTTCCTTTTGTCCGGAGAAATCTGTTCGTTTGGTGCCGGCATCCAGATTCAAATCATTTATATTCGGGATATCCTCGGATGAGCCGGAGGGAAGAGATAAATCCTCCCCGGTATAGGCTTCATTTATCTGAATTTCCGGAGCCTCATCCAGGCTGGCCCCCATTTCTATGTTTTCCAGATTTTCAAAGCCAGCATAATCCGGGGAAACATTGGGGGATGCGTCCAAATCAATATCATCAATATCAGGAAGGGAATCAAATTTTTTCGCCTTGGGGATTTCTTTTTCGGGTTCTGCTTCATCGTCAGGTACGTCGTTTTCCTGACCCAGGACAGAACCCACTCCAATATCCTCATCCCCCGGCTCATCCGAAGATTCGGTATCAGGAATATCAATCTGTCCCGGAGCTTTGATAAAGTAAGACAACAGGCTCTGGATTACCTCCAGCTCTTCCGGAGTGTATTCAACCTTTTTGGACTCTTTAGTAATTTCTGTTTCTTCTGCCATTCTATTATCAGTTTTTATCTATTCCGCTTAACTATTCCCCGGAGTTCCCGATATTCCAAATATCGGTTTGAATTTAAAATTATGAACATAAAAAAGACTTCTATTATACTGGCAATCCATTCTTTTTTTATCCTGCCACTGGTGGGTTTTTCATCGGATTTATTGGAAAAAAAATCAGATCAAACAGAGATCCGGACGTATTATTACCGGCATCTGAATAATCTGAAAAAAGCAGTTCCACCCAGAAGAATCAATTTTATTGACACCAGAAATGTCAAACAGTATGGAAGTATGGGGGTGGAGGGTATTCTGTTTACATATCAGAATATTCATGTAAAAAATGTATCCCTGGTAACCGATTTTGACAAATATAAAAAACATCCCATGATACGGAACCATCATGGAGTTTTTTATCTAATCTATATCCCCAATGAGTATATTCTGAGCCAGGATAGAAAAGTACTGAAGTATAAATATTACGCAGACGGTATGTATCATCATGACGGAACCCATGAAAATACAACCAATGATGGAGCCAATGATTTGATATCCCTGTACTATCTGAATGAAACCGATGTAAAAGCCAAAGAAGGAGCCATGCGTGCAATGGTTTCCGAAAAAAGAGGGGATAAGTTCGCGAGCAAAACATTTTTCAGGGTCTATGCCCCGGATGCGGATGAAATATCCGTGGTGGGAAGCTTTAACTTCTGGAATCCGGATCTGGATATCATGACAAAAAAGGAAAACGGATACCATGAATACACAAAAAAACTCCCTCCAGGCGAATATATTTATCTGCTGAAAGTGGATGGAAAATACCAGTTGGATGCAAAGAATCGGGAATTGAGATCCCATGCCATCTATGGGCGGACAAATTATCTGAGGATTGGTAATAAATAATTTTCCCATTTCCGAAAAAGAAATCTTTAAAACAAAGGTTAATCCGACAAAATAGATATGAGATCAAGTAAAACCACCTTAATTACCTTAACCATTGCTCTGGTTTTTTCCGGAGTCCTTGCAGGCACCGGGATTTCTGCAGAAGATTCTCCCCAGAGGGAGCACCAGAAAAAGCTGATTTTTGACATGGGCGAAAGTTTATTTCAGGAAAAAAAATATGATCTGGCATTCCGGCAATATGCGGAATTTATGGATCTGTATCCCCGGGACAGATATTCCGTAATGGTATTAGAGAGAATGGCCTATATTTATGAAAAAAAACAGTACTTTGAAAAAGCAGCAGAAGTTTATCTGGAGCTGTATGAAAGAAAGGGAAACACTTATGAAGGGGCGTATTACCTTTTCCGGGCAGCAGAGCACTATAATTATCTGGGGCTGGACATGACCGCAGAGGAGTATATGAGGCAGATTTTGGAAAATATACCGGATTCCCCGGAAGCCCAGAGGGTTAAAATAATTATGGAAAAAACAGATATTCCACCGGAAACATCTGAATTTTAGTTGAAACCTTATCCTTCAACTACAGTATAGCTAATGTTTTTTAGAATTCGAAGATTACTATCAAGAAATGCATCCAATCCGGATAAAATACTCAAATATCCCAATGGAAAGCGTTATTATCCGGATTTTCATCCCATAAGGAAAAGCTATATCGACCCGGATGCCATAAAAGTTATTTCCCGCCTGTCCCAATTTGGTTATAAATCATATCTGGTTGGTGGCGGGGTGAGGGATTTAATACTGGGGAGAATGCCCAAGGACTTTGATATTGTGACATCCGCCCGCCCCAAAGAGATTAAAAAACTTTTTGGTAACAGCCGCCTAATTGGAAAACGTTTTCGGATTGTCCACATTGTTTTCAAAGGAAATAAGATCATTGAGGTATCCACCGCCCGTGCAATGCCCAATAG
This sequence comes from Leptospira biflexa, assembly GCA_020720785.1. GTDB lineage: Bacteria > Spirochaetota > Leptospiria > Turneriellales > DYLW01 > DYLW01. Next base: position 61,924 of record DYOA01000006.1, on the reverse strand, counting down.
CCGGGAAAATGCGAAAGAACCGGATGATCTTCTGGTGGAAAAGGATAACCAGTATGGTACTTTTAAAGAAGACGCCGCACGCAGGGATTTCACCATCAATTCCCTTTTCTTTGATGTCCGCAATGAGACCATTATTGATTATACCGGCGGTTATGAGGATTTGACGGATAAGATAGTCCGGATAATCGGGGATGAGAATATTTCTCTTCCGGAAGATCCGGTGCGTATGCTGCGGGCTGTGAAATTTGCCAGTCTTCTGGACTTTGAGATTGATCCCAAACTCCAGAAGGGCATATCCAAATACAAGAAATACATCCAGAAATCTTCCATCCCCCGGCTGCATGAGGAATTCAATAAAATATTCCGGACAGGGCAAACCATGAAAATTATGGAATCAATGGTCCATAGCGGTCTTTTCCAAGCTTTATTCCCCAGGATATCTGCGATAGCGGAAAAAAATAACCGTAATTTCAGTGATAAATTCGCAGATTCTTATTTGGGAAAACGGCTTTCCATTGCGGACCGGATGATTTCCGAACATGAGGATTTGAATACCACCATTTACTATGCAATTTTGGCGTCTGAATATGTATCCCGGATTAAATTTCTCCATCCTGTTTCCAAAGATATTCCGCAGGAAATGAAAGAAGAAAATGTTGAAGTTCTGAGAAAAGAACTGCATGAATTTGATCAGGAAACTGGATTAACCAAAAAAGAAATGGACAGATTGGTGAATATTTATATGAGTCAGCAGGTTTTTTCTGAGGAAGTGAATGAGCAAAAAGGCTGGGTGCGGGAATTCAGAAAAAAAGAATATTTCCAGGAAGCATTTATCTTCTACAAAATTGACTCACAGGCAAACAACGACCATGAAGCCATCCAGAAGTCACTTTTCTGGGAAATTGGGCTACGCAAAAAACTGGGCGACTCCATCCGTAAAGTGAACCATCGGCTGGTAAAAAACAGAGACCAGTTTCAGAAGCCTAAGCAATAGCACGTTCCAGATTATCGAAAAATTTCAGAGCGGTGTCAAAGCCCACCAGGGAAAACACTTTTTTTACATCGCTCTGGATTTTCAGGATACGCAGATCACCGGATGCTCCGGAGGTGTCACTGAGTGCTTTCATGATGGCTCCAATACCTGCGGAAGAAACAAAGGGGACTTTTTCCATGTCCAGAATAATCCAGACGTCTCCATTGGATATGGCCTTGTCCAGATACTCCGTGAGCTTTCCGGAAGTGGTGGAGTCCAGCTTTCCGTCCAGGGAAAAAACCACAAAGGAGCCGGCTTTGGATGCTTTGATATTCATAATACAACCATAGGATTAATATTTTACAAAATGGCAAGAAGATTCCGTATTTTTTCCATAGCAAATGGTCAAACTTATTCCTTGACGGGATAATTCAATTTTACATCCTGACTTATGATCGCGGTTGTGGAAATTGGTGGCAAACAGGTAAAATTGTCCCCAAATCAAATTTTTTATTCAGAGCTCACCGGAAAAGAAGCCGGCGAAGAATTCGCCATGGAGAAAGTCCTTTTGCTGGAAGATGGGGAAAATGTCCTCATCGGTCGTCCGTTCCTTACAGAGGTAACAGTGAAAGCAAAGATACTGGAAGATGTGAAGGGACCCAAAATAACAGGATTTATCTATAAAAAACGTAAAAATTACCATAAGAAATGGGGACACCGACAAAATTACCAGAAGCTACAGGTCACCTCTATAGCTGTTACGTGAGGTTTTCATGAATAGATGGCGGTGGATTGTCCTTGGGCCATTTATTCTGGGTGTTTTTGCCGTCCTTTACTTTGCTGTCGTTTTTTTCCAATGGGAGAACCAACAAGATAAAGTTTTAAAAAAGCTGGTGGATTACAAAACCCAGCTGGATATTATGCGTTCCCCCATCAATGCCGGGGAAGCGTCCAGCTCTGTGGACATCGGAGGAGTGGCCATTCCCTCCCGGGTGTATGACAGAAATGGCATACTCATCGGAGAGTATTATTCGGAAAGAAGGGAATTGATTAACCTGGAAAAGATTCCGGAGTGGATACCCAAAACTCTGATTGCGAACGAAGACCGGAGCTTTTATCAACACCATGGGCTGGACTATGCCGCGATAGTACGGGCATTTTTTGCCAATATAATCACTTTTGGTTATTCCCAGGGTGGATCCACCATTACCCAGCAGCTTTCCAAGGTTTTGTTCACCACCCAGGAAAAAACAATCCAGCGGAAAATATTTGAAGTATTCTGTTCCAGGGCCATTGAGAATAATTATACAAAAAAAGAAATTCTGGAAATGTATCTGAATCTCATTTACTTTGGCCATGGAAATTATGGCGTTGAATCCGCTTCCCGCTTTTATTTCAATAAAAGTGCGGCAGAGCTGGATGTGGGGGAAAGTGCCATGATGATCGGGATCATCCCCAGTCCCAACCGTTATTCTCCCATAAATAATTTAAAAATGGCCATGGAAAGACAGGAACTGGCCATGGGTTCCCTGGTAGAGACCGGGGCCATCACAGAAAAGAATAAAAAATCCGCCATCGACCTTTTTAAAAGGAACTGGGGAGTCAAGGACGTGAAAGGATCCTACGTCTCCAAAATTGGGGATTTCCCGGATATGGAATACAGAAACAATCCCGCACCGTATTTCATGGATTATATTCAGCAGAAGCTTCTGAAAAAATTCAGCAATGAAGAGATACTCAAAGGTGGCCTCCGCATCTATACCACCCTGGATTTGAAAAAACAGAAAGCAGCGGCCTCCGTCATGAACCTCACCATTGAAAATCAAAAAAAGTATTATGACAGTCTGATCAAATATGCCGCAAAAAAAGGTAACAAAAACCAGATGGCGGAACTGACTCTTGCAAAAGAAAAAACCAACGGAGCATTGGTATCCATTGAACCCGGGACTGGTTATATTCTGGCCATGGTGGGCGGATTTGAATTCACCAGTAAAAATCAGTTCAACCGGGCGGTACTGGCAAAGAGGCAGATTGGTTCTGTCATGAAACCTCTGGTATACTATACCGCTATCAGCCAGAAACAGGTGAGTCCGGCCACCATTCTGGATGATACAAAATTGACTATTGGTAAAAAGACCTACGATAATTATGACTATCAGTACCTGGGGAAAATTACTGCTCGCAGAGCCCTCCAGATGAGCCGTAACATTCCCGCCATCCGTGTTCTGCAAATGGCCGGAATTGATGAGTTGCGCACGGTAATCTCGGATTCACTGGACGCACCGTATTCAGAGATAAAAGAGCGGGTTCCCTATGAGCTGGGGGTGGCCATTGGCACTCCGGTGTTTACTCCCATGGAGATTGCACAAATATATTCTACCATAACCAACCAGGGAAAAAGAATTGCTCCCCGGGATATTCTGCGGATAGAGAATGCACAGGGGAAAATTTTATGGGAAGAAGATGCCAGTATTGCGTCTGTCCCTGTATTGGATCCGGTGGCTTCTTACATTACCGTGAGCATGCTCCAGGGGGTTTTTGAGTCCGATGGATCTGCCGGCTGGGTGGAACCGCTACGGAAAAAAGATCCCAATTATCTGCCTTATGAGGTTGCGGGTAAAACCGGAACCACCTCGGATTGGAAAGATGCCTGGTTTGTGGGCATTGTCTCGGATGAAGTTACCGCCATCTGGTTGGGGAATGATATGAACACCACTCTGGGACGGGGACGTACCGGAGGCAGTCTCTGTGCACCGGCTTGGGTGAATTATATCCGGGCTGCCCGCAGAAATGATCCTCCCGCTCCTTTTCTGGAAAACTGGACACTGGAAGATGTCACCAGGGAAAATTTCTGTGAGGATTCCGGCGGAGTTCCCCGGGATGAAACCAGTTGTGATAAAATTATCCAAAACCAGGTATTTTTTGCGGGCACGGAACCCCGTACCTATGCCCCTTCCCGGGAAGTTCCCGGGGAAGATCTGAAGCTGGAATAAGCAAAAAGCCGGGTTTTTCCGGGATCCTGCACCGGCAGAATTTTCCCTTTCCATGGAATTTTAGGTTGACACGAATCAAAAGTGGTATAAAATGCTTTTATGAAGCAACGTATTTTTAGAATTTCCCTCTACATCACCATTCCAGTGTTCATTCTGTATCTGATTTTTCTGGGTTTTTTTATCCATTCAGTGGAATATTTTAAACCCCGGACCTTTGAAGCAGTTTTTAAAGATCCGGAATTGCTGGAACATTATGCCATTGGGAAAAAAAGAAATCCCGGAGATTATGGATACCGGTATGAAAATGTGACTTTCCCATCTCTGAAAGAGGATATCCGGCTACATGCCTGGTTTACGCCGGCCCAAAAAAAATCCCATAAGGCCATTATCATGGTTCACGGGCGGGGAGCAAACCGATTGAAACCCATGAAATATCTGGAGCTGTTCCGGAAGGGAGGGGTGGATAAGGAATATAATGTATTTTTGCCAGATTTGAGAAATTCCGGAATTTCCCCGCAAGCCCGTTCCGTAATGGGGAAAAAATTTGCGGAGGATATCCTGGGTGGTATGAAGTTCATGAAAAAAAATTATGGCATTGATACGTTTGTTTTGTACAGCTTTTCCATGGGAGCAATGGCAACCATGTATCTTTCCGGAATGCCGGAATTCAGGGAAATGGAAAAATTGGATGGAATCAGAATAGAAAAAATAATTATGGACAGCCCAATGGTGAACGCACAGAAATCATTACTGCATACATCCGGATCTGCCGGATATCCGTTATGGATTATTCATGTGACTCTCTGGGGATACAATCTTTATGTGGAAGGAAGCATGGAAGATCTGGCACTTTCTCGGCTTTTGTTAAATGTTAAAATTCCCGTTATGATTCTCCAAGGGGAGAAGGATAACAGGACTCCTGCAAATTTTCTCAGGGAAGAAATTGGCCTGCTCCAAGGAAAGAAAATACAGGTTCACTTCTTTGCGGAGGGGGAGCATGTTTACCTGTATCCTCATCCGGCACATCGGACGGAGTATGAGAAAAGAGTCTTATCTTTTTTAAAATAGGTTTATTCGTCCGGGGGCAATGAAGGCTCATCCTCTGTGGCGGCGGGGATTTTTTCTTCATATTTTCCTTCTGCACGGGACATCAAGGCTTCCGGACGGATGGCCGATAAAAACGTATAGGAGCTTTCCGTGAGGATCATGCTGCGCAGTTTTCTTCCCATGGTGCAGTCCACCAGAGTATTCTCTTCTTTTGCTTTATCCCGTATTCTTTTTGCAATGGCGGTATCCGGGGTAATGATGGAGACAATCTTATCAATGCTCACGGCGTTGGAAAAACCAATATGGAGTAATTTCATTCAATGTTCCTTAGCTGCTCTCTGATTTCTTCTATGGAGGTTTTCATATATACCGCATTTCTGTTCATGTCTATGTTTCTGGTTTTGGACGCGACAGTATTCACTTCCCGGAGAATTTCCTGAAAAAAGAATTCCAGAATTTTCCCCTGGGGTTCTTTCATATCCACCTTCAGCGTTGCTTCATCCAGATGAATATGAATCCGGTCAATTTCTTCGGTTGCATCGCTCTGGATGAAATACCGGAAGTCATCCCTGGCAATATTCCAGAGCAGATGCAGAAAATCAGAAGGATTAGTATTCAGCCTTTTCTCCAGAAGCTCTTTATTGGATTCAATTAAGTAGCTTAGCTTTTCAGAAAAAACAGTTTCCTGTTCTTTCAGATCCCTTTTCTGGATTATGGAGTTTTTTTTATTATACCTGGATATATCCCTTATTTTTCTGATCAGAATGGACCTTATTTTTTTACCCTCTTTTATGCGGGCTCTTTTTAATTTGGCCATTGCCCGGAGATAATAAAATTCAAACTTCTGTAAATATTGCGACCAAGCTATATCTTTTGCTTCAAATATATCAGGAAGCTGTACCAGAACTTCCATGGGGATACTTACTTTTTTTCTGTTATAAAGATTCTGAAAAATCTGCTCATAGCTGTTGAGGAGGGGCAGATTGATCACGTTCTGGGAAGGTTGGGTGGATTCCACATCCAGAAAGATGTCCACTTTTCCCCGGTTGATCCTTTTCTTGATTAACTCATCGGCCCTGAACTCAAACCATCGGAAAGTATCAGGGAAGTGGTAGCTAACCTCAAAATATTTGGAGTTCAGGCTTTTCAGGTAAAAAGCAAACTTAAACCCTTCAATGGTGAAGTGTGATTCACCATAACCTGTCATACTCTCCATGGATGATCGGTTTCCTATGCAAGTTTATCCAGAAGAGCATGACTGGATCCACGGTTGGCACTTTCGTTAACGTTTTCTTCCCGTTCCCGTATCCTTGAAGGTCCTGACGTCACTAACTGGTAAAAACTTCTTACCTCCTCGGCACTGATAACGGAAGGAAACATTTCGCTGATAGATTCCATAGTTTCCTCCTTATTCAGAGTATCGGATAAAACTGAAATCATTTAACAAAAAAAATTATTTATTGCCTGTTTTTTGTTATTTTTTCCAAGAGATCCCGGCGGTTCACCGGTTTAATAATAAAATCCTGAAATCCTTTGTTTTTTAAGTCATCCAGCATGGATGGCTCGGAATGGGAGGTCAGCAGGATAACGGGAATACTTTTGGATTTTCTTATTTCCATCATGGCGTCCAATCCGTTTTTTAACGGCATTTCATAATCCAGAATAACCATATCCACAGGATTTTCAATGGCCAGTTTTACCGCTTCTGCCCCATCCTTTGCACGCAGAAGATCGCGGATATGGCGGTTCAGAATCAGGTTCACCAGATAAAACGAATCATCATCATCGTCGGCATAGAGAATAGTGAGATCCCCCAGGTTTCCCACTTTTACCATCGGATTGAATGATTCTGGGTTTTCTCTCTCCAAATGGAAATCACTGGGGGATAAAGGTATGGAAAAAGTGAAAATCGTCCCTTTGCTCAGTTCACTTTTGACAAAAATTTCACCTTTATTTTTTTCCACAAATTCCTTGCATATAATCAATCCAAGGCTTGTGCCCGTTTCTCCGCTGGTGCCCCGCCGGGAGTAATGCCGGTCAATCCGGAAAAGGAGAGGAATATCTTTTTCCGGTATCCCAATTCCGTTATCTTCCACATCAACATAACAGAATGCGGTGTCCTTTCTGATCCGTATGCGGATTTCTCCGCCCGGATTGGTGAATTTAATGGCATTGGAGATCAGATTGCGGATTACCGTGCGGAGCATATTAACATCCCCAAAGACGGCAGGATTTTCCCCTATTGGAATGTTTATGGTAATATTTTTCCTTTCTGCCGCCCCGGTATGCGGTTCCAAGGCCTCTTCTACCAGTCTTAGGATGGAAAAATTCTGAGGTTTGTAATCCATTGAAGAGGTCTGGCTACTGGCCCATTCCAGCAGGTTCTGGAGGAGGTTAAAGGCCGATCTGGACGAACGGTTCAGGCTCGTTACTGTATTGAATATCTGATCTTTATCCAGCTCGTGAAAATCCTGGATGATGATATCAGAAAGACCAATCAGCGAGTTAAACGGGTTCTTCAAATCATGGGCAATGATGGAGAAAAACTTATCCTTGGATGCATTCAGCTCCATTAATTTTTTTTCATTTTCCTTCAGTCGCATTTCCGCTTTTTTTATCTGGGTTATATCCAGAATGGTTCCGATGATCCCGCCAATGGATCCATCTTCCATCATGTATGCGGCCCGGTTATAAATCACATAAAGTTCATTACCTTTTCCGTCAATGAGCTTTGTCTCAAAAGTCTGGGTATTCCCGTTTCTGAGAATTTCCTTTTCCTTCATGGCCTGTTCTTCATTGAATTCGCTGGGAAAAATATCCAGACAGAATTTTCCAATAATATCGGTTTTACGGCATCCCACCAGATCCGCGAACGCAGTGTTACAGCCAATAAATTTACCTTCTTTGTTTTTATAATAAACCGGGGTGGGGATGGTTTCAATGAGTACCTGAAGGAAATACAGATAATTATTAAATGCATCCTGTATTTTATTTTTCTGGGTAATGTCCTCAATTAGTATAATGATATACTCCAGAATTTCATCTTCATTTCTGTATGCGATGGATTTGGTGTGACAGTCAATAATATCTTTATTGGCTTTTACAAATTGTCTCTCTATTTCATAATAATCCAGCCGGGCGGACACCAGCTTATCCCAGTATCTCTGGTCTTTTCCCCGATCTGATATGGCAATAAACTGATTGATGTTTGAATCCACCATGTCCTTTTCCGCAAATCCAAGGATTCCCTGAACAGCAGGATTGGCATAATGGATAGTGAATCCGGGGTCGATGAAAATGATCCCGATTTCTGCGTTGTTAAAAATGCTCTGCATTTTCCGGTTGGTGGCCTGGAGCAGGTTTTCCGAGGTTTCCCGCAGTTTTATTTCTTTTTTAAGGCGGTTATTCTGCTCCTCCAGTTGACGCCGCATCATGAAAACATTGATCTGGGTGGCAATGCGGGCAAGGATTTCATCCTTATGGAAAGGTTTTTCAATATAATCAACCCCCCCGTGTTCAAAAGCTTTCACTTTATTCTGGAAATCTTTCATACCACTTAAATAGATAACAGGGATATCCGGGTGGACTTTTTTTATGTTATCCACGGTCTCATACCCATCCATTTCCGGCATCATAATATCCATGATGATCAAATCCGGAATTTTTTGCTCCAGAAAAGCAAGAGCTTTTGCCCCAGAGCGGGCGACCCCGATTTTATACCCTGCGTTCGAGAGAAATTTTCCCAGAACCTGCAGGTTAACCATGTTATCGTCCACAATGAGGATTAGTACATCTCCGGGGTGGAATATGGTCTGACTCATGGTTCCTTTTCCATTGGTTTCTCCGGGCGTAAAGAAAGTTTCCCATTGAAAAAAATCTAAAAAAAAAAATATTCCACCCGATACATCAAATATGGAAGCCCAAAACGAAAGCCAGAACGGTCAAGAAGTCCATCAGTGGAATTATAAAAATTTATCCGGTTTATCAACCTTCCCCAAATTTCATAACCAATCGTATCCGATGTCCATGAGAGCAAAAGAAAGCATAGGACTCCTGGAAAAATCAGCAAAATATCTGATTACCGCTCAGGAAATGCTACAAAAAATTTCCGAACCGGTGGTGTGGGCGGAAATCTGTATGCACCAGTATGTGCAAAAAAGTAAATACACAGAAGATCTGTGGGTGATGGGTCTGGAAAAATTCTCCCATTCCGGGGATTACCTGGACCAGATTTCCAGCTATTATCTGGCAGAAAAAAAATACCATAAGGCATTGTCTTTCATCGGAAAAAACGGTAACAAAAACAAAAACGGCGGAATTATTGCTGCATTTGGGCTGGCCCAGTATGGGTTGGTTCTGGATTTTTATCAGATGATGAATTCTGCGGAGAATAAGCACCTGAATGAGGAATTTATCAATATCATCGCGTATTCTGCCATGCAGATTTCACAGTATGATATTGCGGAAAAACTGTATGTTTCCCTGGTGGAAAAGAAGGGAGGCAAATCCCTCCCTTCACTCAAAGAATCCCTGCTTTCTCAGTTCGGGAATGAGGCAAAGATGGACGTTTGGGCAAAGTCCATCTCTGCCAGTATCCGGGAGAAAACAAGCCTGACCGAGATTTCCATTGGCAACTGGGTAACCTACGGTAGTATCCTCATGCACCAGGAAAAATACAGCGAGGCACTGGATATTCTGCTGAAAGTACGCTCCAGTTACTTCTGATCATCCGGCAATTTTTCCGGAAAGCGAATACGCCGCCACCGATGCTTCCATGATCTGTGCGGTTTTCTCCGCATCCCCCACAATGTGCAGGTTTTTCACTTTCCCGTTGAGTTTTTCATACAGGGAGTTCTCCGGCCTGGTTCCAATGGCCATGACAATCACATCGAATTTGCCCAGAGAGCTTTCTCCGGATTCATTCTGGATGAACACCTCTGAATCTGACGTGCGGCTGACCTTAGTCCGGGTCAGTATGTTTACCTTGCCTGTGATGGCTTTCATGAGAAGGCCTCTGCTGACCGGATCCATACCCCGGGATATTTCCTCCAGCATCTCCACCACCGTTATTTGGTTTCCATGAGGAAGAAGAATCTCTGCCGCTTCCATCCCAATCATGCCCCCGCCGATGATCAGAACATTTTTGTTTTTTATGGACTCCGGATTTTTATACACATCAAATCCTGTGATATACTGCGTGAGGCCGGGAATGGGAATTTCCACGGGCAAAGCACCGGTGGCTACCACCACTTCGTCATAATTCTGTGATAACACATACTTCTCATCCACATGGACTCCGGTTTTTATTTCCATAAAATCTTCCGCAATGGTCACCAGATCATCCAGAGTGTTTTTCATGGTGCCTTTGCCGGGGACTTTATACGCAAGATTCCACTGTCCGCCGGGATTTTTTTCTTTCTCAAAGAGGGTCACTTTTAATCCTTTTCTGGCCAGATAGATACCCGTATAAATCCCGGCCGGTCCGCCCCCAATGACCATGGCCGTCCGGGAGCTTTTTCCCGTGGGGATGAGGTCTCTGGATGCCTCCGGATTGGCAATGCAGGTCACAGGTTTTCCCGCTTTCACACTGGTGAGGCACCCCTGCAGACAGCCGGCACAACGGATGGTTTTTTGCTTGTCCAGAATTTTATTAACGTAATCCGGATCCGTGATGAGCTGCCTGCCCATGACCACCCCATCTATGGTTCCATTTTCCAAAAGGGTTTTATACCGGTCATTGGTCTGCATTCTGCCGGCGGCAATAATGGGAAGACGGGTTTTCTGCCGCAGAATGACCAGTTTTTCATCCATTTTCTCCAGAGGCAGAGCCATGTGGTTATAATACCAAGCCGGAGTTTCGCAGGCGTTTCCCCATCCCACATGAATCCCGGCGATGGCGTATTTTTGGAAAAGATCCAGCATTTCTGTTTCATCCTCATCGGTCAGGTTCTCTGTGAATTCCGCACCGGAAATCCTTGCGATTACCGGGATTTGTACGGCGGAGGTCACTTTTTTTAAAACATTCTCTGCGAATAAAAAATGGTTTTTTCCGTATTCATCCGTCCGATTGTTCAATTTCCCGGACATGAATTGTGCGGCCAGGTATCCATGCCCCATCTGGAGCTCCACCCCGTCCGCCCCGGCATTTTGGGCGATGACGGCTTTTGCTGCGAATGCGTCCTCAATTTCACGGATTTGGGCAATATCCAGGATTTCTGCGGTCTGGCCACTCATGGGACAGGGGAGGGAAGCAGGAGCCAGCGGTTTTCCCCCGGATGCAGCAGGATTGGCCGCTCTTCCGGCGTGGTTCAAGTGGACCACCACCCGTGTTCCGGATTTTTTTAAGGAATCCACCAGATTTTTCAAAAGCTCCACGCTTTGGGAATCCTCCAGCATCATCTGTTTGGGGTGTTCCTTTCCGGAGGTGGTCACAGCGACTGGCTCCAGAATGATGGTACCCACCCCGCCCTGGGCTCTTTTTTCATAGTATTGTATCTGGGGCAGGGTGATTTTCCCGGTTCCGGGTTCAGCCATGGCGGTTTTCACCGGGGACATATAAAACGAATTTTTAGCGTTGAAAAGATTAGACATTCACTTCTCCTTTATTGAGATTTTATCAAGATTCCCTCTACGGTTAATAATAAGATAGAAACCGGCGATGTGCCATTTTTTTAATCGTTTACGGGGGGTTTCCTGCTTATAAAATGAGGATTATGCTTATGAAAAACCTGTTTTTTCATGGAAATCAGGTTATGGTGACTGTCACCATGATCTTCGCCGTTTTCTCCATCTGGGGTTGTCATCGCGAATCCACCGGGAAGGCATCCCATAAAGAATCCCACCCCAAAGCATCCTTTATGGCAACCACGGAAGTATTTCTGCGGCAGCACTCCGGGAGGCTGGCTGGCAGGCATGTCTGCCTCTTCACTAATGCATCCACCACGGGAAAATATCTGCTGGAACCCGCCATCGACCCGGCCTATCCCAGCCGGCTGCATGAAATTTTCATGGAAAGCGGTGCAAAAGGATTGAAGGTGATTACACCGGAGCATGGTCTGTTTACGCAGGAAGAAGATAAAGGGAATTCCTCCCGCATCGCTTTTCCAGTGGTCAGTGTTTTTAATAAACCGGTGGAATCCTGGAAGCGGGAGCTTCAGGGATGCTCTCTGCTTCTGATCTCCTTACCGGATTCCGGAATCCGCCCGTATACATACCGCACTGATATTGTCCGGGCTCTCCGGGCGGCAGATGCGATTGCCCAGACGGGGAAAAAGGAAAAAATGGAGATATGGCTACTGGATCATCCCAATTTTGCGGCATGGCTGGGTGCACGGGGACCGATGACGAAAAAATCGTTTTTCAGTTATATCGGGGAAGAGGAAATTCCTTTTTTCCCCGGTTATACGTATGGAGAGCTGGCTGGTTATTATATTGGGCTCAATAAGCTGTCCCTGGATCTGCAGATTGTGAAAGTCCCGGGATATAAAAAAACGCTGGATGCCTTTGCTGCGTTTGACTATTTTCCTCCTTCTCCTAGTCTGCCGGATAAACGATCATTGGCCTGCTATTGGGTGACAATCTATTTTGAATCCACCTATGTGGACGAGGGGAGGTTTTCCCGGGATCCGTTCTGTGTGATTGGTCATCCATCGTTCCGGTTTGATGAACTGCCTCCAGAAAAAAACGGGGTGAAGTGGGAACCGATGGTGTATCAACCTTTTGGCGGGCTCTTCCGGGGGCACTCCCTGCCTGCTTTCCGTATGGAAATCCTGGATTGGAATAAGTTCCAGCCGGATAAAGAGGGCTATGAGTTTTTTACCTACATCCGGAACCGTTTTTTTGCGGGAACCCAAACCCCATTCTATAAAAAATATAAAACCACGTATACTCTGGATAACCTAATGGGTAGTGATACATTCAGAAAATATTCAGAAAAAGGCTCATCTTTTGAAATCATGATCCAATCCCATAAGGATAAAACAGAGCTATTCAGAAAGAATTTAAAAAGATATGAATTATACTGAAAAAGATTATTCTTTTTCAGTATAATTTTTTAGAATTACTTAATCCAGGTCTGCGAGCGTCCCAGGGCAGAGATACCCATATAGCCACGAACCTGCAGTTTTCCGCCTTCTGTCCAGATTTTACATCCGTAAACCTTTCCACTTTCTGGATCCAGAATGCTTCCATCTTCCCAAGCCTCGTCACCTTTTTTCAGACCCCAGATAATCAGAAGACCTTCGGATTTGGGGAATACCATTTGTCCGGTTTTTTTATCCTTTATTTTGGCACATTTGGTACATTCCTTATTTGGGTCTGGTGGATTGAGTTTGCTAATTTTTCCATATAGCTTTTTATTGTATTCCCAAATACAGACCGTGGACTTTATTTTCCCTTTTTCTCCATCCTTATCAGATACAGTTCTCCAGCATCCGGTGACACCGTCTGTGGGACCGGCTTTGATTTCACTGGTGGCTCCACCAACATACAAACCTACGGCCATAATGCCGGAAAAAAAGGCTACTAACGCAAGACGTGCAAATATTTTCTTCATTCTTTCCTCCATAATTGTTTTTTTAAAGCTTCTCTGAGGAATAATAACAGTCCATAAGATGTCAATAAAAAAAATATAAAAAATATGGATACGTAACGGTTAAAGAATTGACATTCATTCAAAGGAATTCATTTTTACTTATGAAACTTGGGAAAATATCAAGATGGGAATTGTGGGTTGTTTTTTGGGGAACATCAATTATTTTTATGATTGGATGTAAATCGACCGGGGAACCCGAAAAAAAACCAGTGGTAAAAAGCTTTTCTGATATATCCAGAGAAAAGCTTTTTACCATGCCACCCATGGAGGAGGAAGTATTTCAGGTGTTTATTACATCGGATGAGTTTACAGTAAATCAGGTTTCTGCTAAGGATGCCATTGAGTTTCTGAATGATGAAAAAGGAAATCATGCCTTCCGGAAGGTAATTGAAAAATATAATAAAATTGAATATTTTGCCGATGGAGTGGTCATGCTGGAATTATATCCGGGAAACGGGCGGCTCAAACGGATTCGCTTCATCAATCCATCCGGAGTGGGAGAAATAGATAAGCTGATATCAGAGGATGCGACCCGATGGACGTATAAATTTCCTAAGGGGTTTGTGGACCCACTGCGGTTTAATGTCCGCTATGGGGTGGCACTCCGGAAGGAAATCAGCAGGGATGAGGCTATCCAAGAATTAAAAAAATACACACGTTAGGAATCCTTTTTATGGGCGGGGACCGGCATATATAGAAAGTCCTGCCCAAAAAATCTCTGGAGCATGGAAAAAATTACGTAGCTTAATTCATCCACCAGCAGCGGAGTCAGGGTTTTATGATCATGGATGTTAAAGGCTCTCAGCATAAAAGAATTATTCCGTATTTTTGCCAGAATATCCGGGGCAGAGTGAATCCAGATGGCCCGGAGTGATGCCCGGACATAATCATATTTTTCCCTGGAATTGCGGTATTGGGCGGTTAATTTCATATAAACACTTGCATTCCACCAGTTTTTTAAAAAATATTTCAGATATTCAAACGGGAGTTCCCTGGCAATCTGGTTTCTTTTCAACCGCCGATGGATGAATCCGGTGCGTCCTTCCCTCATAAAGTGGAGAATAATTTTTAAAAAGAAAACAGGGGTGGTATGGTACAGTACCAGTCGTTTATCCACTTCATCCATGGATGCAAAATTGATCAGGATCACAGTTTCCGCGATGAAATCAAAGTATTCATACAAAAAGTGTTCATAATCCATCACCGGATCTGTTTTTTTTCTGACCTGGGAGATAAATTTCCGGATTAAATCCTGTCGCAACGCAGATTCTTCCGCTCCCAGGTGGGTCTCTATGTAAATTGCATGACGGATTTTTTTCTCTTCCACTTCAATCTGTTCTTCATTGATTTTCAGTGTGTATAAATAGCTCTGGTTGAATAACTCCGTGCCCCTGGTATCCAGATAAAACGGATTTTTAATGGCAGTGTCAATGGCCGGAGAAATGCTGTGGGATTCCTCCCGGGATTGTTTGGTAATAATTTCCGATTCGTCAAAGTCCATAAAGTTGAGATCGGACTGAAAAACAACGGAGTGGCCATACTCAATAACAGAGGAATACGATCCCTTGGCTATCCATCGGTCATGCTCCATGCCTTCTTCTTTAATACGTAGAATATAATTCATCCTCCGCAGCAGAAAGTCCGTTTTTTCTGTTAATTCTACGCGGGGATAAATCTTGTAGAGGATGACCTGTTCCAGAAATAAATGATTTATGGACTGAACTTTGATTTTCTCAAAAATTTTCTGAAGGAAAAGCCAGTTTTCCTTGACTTTTTCATTGAATGTTTTGATGCTTTCGTAAACGTTTTTCATGATGAGGAAATTCAGCTTTTTTTCATCAACTTCATCATCGGCAAAGACTCCATAATATTCTCTATGTGCCGCAGTTTCCAGATATGCATCATTTAACTTTTCTTCCACTTCCGAATAATTCCGGACAATGTCCAGAAGTGCCTCTTCAATTTCCTTCTGTTTGAAAGCAAATTCGGTTTTGATTTCCTGGGTTGCGGAAGCGGAATTCAGATACTTCCTCAGGTTATCCGCAGTGACAATATGCTCTTCCAGTGGTTTTAAATATCCTTTTTTAAAATCGGATAGAGTTCTGATGACCGCTTCTGAATCCGAAGGTTCAATGGATTCATAAAGTATATCTGGTTTATAAACGAAGCGGTTTTCCTGAAGCTCCATTGTTACTGGGCGGAATTTCCAGTTTCTTCTTTCTTCCTGGAGTAGACCTTGGCTTCTTTGCTGGCTCGCTGGAAAAATTCCTGAATGGGAATTCTATCCTGGAGAATGGAATCTCCCTGCGGGGAAATAAACATCACTCCCACAGCACCTTTACGGTAGACCACTTTGGCATAAACCAGTCCTTCTTTCAGATCCAGATCCATTTTTTTGACCACAATGCTATTATCAATCGCCAAATCCACCAGCTTTGCTGAATCCGGTTTGACTACTTTCAGGCCCTGTTTACCAAACTCTTCCCCGATTTTATACACAGAAACATAGCCATGGAGATTTTCTATGGGCTGGTCCAGATTGTCCCCCACCACAAACATATCCATGCGGATAATACCGTCTTTAATTGCCTTTGCTTTATCCGGCGGGATTAACTGTTTTAAATCCAGATCTTTCACCTGTATCTGGGCAAGGTATTCCATCTCTTTTGTTTTACCTCTGCCCACATTAAACAGGATATCATTGCCACTGACGATACCATTCAGGATATTGATCTGCAGGGCAGGGATGCGGAACACATTATCCTTATAATTCATGGTGGCACCAAAGCCCGGATAATTCTGCGTGGAATATAAAAGCTTGAAGGACTCTTTTTCTTTTACCGGATTTTCAATCTCCACAGATTCAATGGAAAAATTAAATGGTTCGGAAAAATTATAGTTTTTAATAATCCTCTCTTTATTAGCCGCCGTGAGATTGAGGGATTTTTTCAGTTTCAGCTGGTGCAGGAATGGAAAATTCATATTGATGTTATTAACTTTGGTAAACCCGCCGTCGTCATAGTAAAATTTATCGATGGTGACTTCGCCCTTGGCCACATCTTTATAAGCATGCACATTCATCCCCAGGAATCCTTCAATTGAATTATCCTGGAATATCTTTTCTCTCTGTGCTTTCCCAAATTTCAGGGCCACTTTTACATCGGGGACCATTTCATTCACATAAACTGTTTTTCCGGTTTTTTCATCCACTGTTTTCACCCGGTCTTCCGTCAGGTTGCCATGGATTTTCATGCTCAGGGCTTTATTCAAACCATCCAGGGTGATGGAAGAAAGCTGGATTTGTTTGGGGTACATTCCCACTTTTGCCCGCAACCAGAGGTCAGATATATCAAAATCTTCCAGAATGAAATTGGTTTCATGGTCAATCTGCTGGGTATTCCCCCGGATTCCCACTCTGGTCTGGCCTTTGAGGTGGATGTCCTTCCGGACATACTCCGTGGCTGATTCCGCAGATTCCGCATGGGCAGCCGTGAGAGTGGGCATTAACTGGATCACATTGGTGGAAAGATTAAAAAGCTGGAAGTGAATATCCATGTTGCCGGACTTGGTATCCATGTTCACTTTATTGGCCGCGTTCATCCAGACCGCTTTTTTATGTTGTTCATTTTTCAGAGAGAAAGCTATTTTGTGTACATCGATCTTGACTGTCTCAAATTTCATGTCCGGAGCATCAATCTTTACGCCGGTGGTGAAATGGATTCTATTAACTCCGGATTTCCCCCGGTTGAGCACATAGATCAGCCAGGGAATATCCAGCGTAAAATTGGAGGTCAGATGGTTCTCTGATTTTCCATCGACTGTCAGAGCCAGATTCACATTTCCGGAGGCCATGCCCTTGGAATACACCGCCGGATTCAGATTCCGGACAAAGACCCCCACCTGAACTTTTTTCTGGGGAATATAATGCACATCCGCTTTCAGGGCTGCCCCGTTCAGATAACCCCGCCATCCGGCTTTGGCAAAGACTACCGGAAGACCTTCTTTTTTTTGCAGATTCAATTTGGTATTATAGTAGAGATCAAAAAACGGGATGGAGATGGGCATTCCGGCGGCAAACACAAACACATTCTTCATTTTAAATTTGCCGTCAATGTTCAGATCATCCATTCCCCCCTCAATTTTCAGGGGAGCCAGAGACATATTGCCCCGGAAACTGATGGATCGATCATTGGTGAATTTCACATAGTATGGGTACAGTTTATTCAAATTGATATTGGATTCATCCAGCTCCAGATACATTTTCATCTGGTCCGGTTTGGTGGCCGAATTGATCTGCCCTGTCAGATTCAGCCAGGTGTCATCCAGAAACTGGAATTTGAAAAAGCCAATCTTTAAACGGTCTTCCAAGGGGGAATAGTGGATATTGTATTCCACATTGATTCCCAGCGGGGCCAGATGCCGCCCCGAATAGGTGACAGGCACGTTGTTATGGCCAATCTTTAATGTGGTTAAAAAACGGGGTTTTTCTCCGGAGGAATCCAAAGCCAGCAGCCAGTGCAGGTCAAACGGCGTTTTGGTGGAGGCCTGGGCATTGCGGAAATAGATATCCAGAGGTTTATCCGGATTCAACTGAACCAGAAACGTGTCCACAATATCCAATGCTCCCAGACCGGCGGGAATACTGGAGAACTCTTTGGTCAGGATATGGGTTTTGAAGGTAAAATTTTTCATCCCGAACTCCATGGGGGCGGAGTTACTTTTGTCTCCCCCATCAATGGAAATATGAAAATCGTCCAAGATAAATTTGAAAAAAATCTGCAGTTCAAAAGGAAGCTGGATGTCTTTGGGTTCCGATGTGTCTTCCTCTTTGGGCTCTTCCGGTTCTTTTTCTTTTTCCAGCGAAGGTTCTCCCGGTTTCATAAGGGTCTGGGCGTTCCAAACATTATTCCTCTGGATCAGGAAAATCCGGGGCTGATAAATCCCCACTTCAAAGACCCCATAATCTCCGGTAAAAAATCCATAGACATTATAACGGAGGGAAAGCTTTTTGATTTGTACCAGAGGCTTATTGTCAAAATCCGGTCCGGAGAGAATTTCAATATCTTCAAATTCAAATCCCCGGAAAAGGGAAGCCAGATTCACCTTGAGGCTGATTTTTCCGTTGGATATGCCGGAAAAAACTTCCGGAATGGTTTTTTCCAGAAAAGAAGAGCTGGTGACATAAAAATAGATAATGAACACAAGGAAAACAACCACGGCCGATGTAATTTTCAGCGAGCGGAAGATAATTTTCCGAAGGGGTTTTTTCCCTTCTTCCTGGGGGGGAACCATGGCAGAGGCCGCTCTTTCTTTTCCGGCTTCCCGGCTGGATTTGATTTTTTCCAGGATGGCCAGAGCCTTTGCTTTAAAAAGGGACAGAACGCCCGGTTCTCCGGACACTGTTTTTTCCGCTTCTTCCGGTTCTTTTTGCTGGTATCCTACGTTTTCTGTCGGTTGTTGTTTGGTTTTTTTCGGCCTTTTCTCCGCCGGATCTTTTGGTGACATTGCCATAAAAGTACAATCTCCCATTATCATTTACCTTAGCAAGAAGAAAATGATTCTGGGAAGTTCCGTGCGGGGATAATTTATCTCCCTGATTCACCGGCTCGGCGGGTTCCCACTGGGTAAAATAATAGCCCACCAGCAATGGAGCAATGACAATGGAAGGATACATAAACCGGGTATCCTGGCCCATGGCAAAAAGAAATATTCCCATTGCATTGGCCAATCCGGGAAATATGGGCAGCAACCCACGGATGGTGCGGTTTTTTATGGAAAATAAAAATCCAAATAAAATGGATATATACAGAAAAAGGGGAGCCCGGTAGAAAAACCAGCCCAATTCTTTTGTATCCAAGGCTTTCAGGGAAGAGGTTAAAAATTCTTTCATTCCGGGAAGCATGGAGTCTCTGATTAAACCCATTTTATTCCCGCCAAGCAGGTGACAGTAAACGTAATAAAGCCTATGGGGAAAGGTAACTTTCCATGCAAGACTGCCCGATTTTATAACATGGTCAATAATAATCTGGGGATTACGGCGGGCAATGTTTTCCCAGGTTTTCCTGTATTCATTCTGGATTTTTTCAATTTTTTGGATTCCAGGAATGTCCAGCATCAGTACTCCTGCATGGGGATAATAATTTTGTATCCACCAGCTATGCCGGTATATTGAGTGGATAATTTTATATTCATCGGGAGTGATGTTTCCCTTCGCATTGATGACCGCCGCAATCTGGTGGGTGTATACATAGGCAAACCCCGGTTGTTGTCCATGGACATGGAAGACCTTTTTAAAAGGACCATTTACCAGAGAGTATGTGGTTATCACCCCTGCGATGATGATAACCACCGGAATAATTTTCCGGGGATAAAACAAAAGCATACCCAGAATAACAGCCAGGACAGAGGCCAGACCATTGTGACGGAAATGATTCACCAGAGTCATAACAAAAATCATGTGGAAAATATTGGGCACACGCCGGAGCCATTCACCGTGGGATAAAACAATTTTAATGGTCAGTATTGTAAGCCATAATATGGCCCCGGAATATAAAATATCTTTCCAAAGGGTAACCGAGTAGATCCCATTAAGCGGCCATAATGCAAAGAAAATGGTCATTGCCAGAAGCAGGCTCCGGGGAGCTTTGCCATTTTCCAGTGCAGCCATTCCATAAGCAAAAACCCCCGCCATGAAAATCACCTGGAAAAGCGAGACAACGCCAGGGCTGAACCAGATTCGGGTCAGCAGCCACATAAAGACCGTGTGAAATGCTGGATGCCAGTCATGGTATGAATTGCGGATGATTTGTTTCCATTGGTTCAGGGAATCCACAGACATATTTCCGGGAAAATAGGCAAGATAATATACCATAAACACCAGAAATGGGATGGAAAAATACAGGATAAATCTTCTTTCATGGGCTTCCGTGGAAAGGCGCAGGATGAAAGAGGTGAGCAGCATCATGCCAAATATATAATGGACAGCCAATGCCGAATGATTCTCCGCTTTCAGGGTTTTCGTGATGTCCACGGGGGAGAATGCATGCAGCATCAAATATCCAAAGGTAAAAGAGAAAAGAATTGCAAGGATTCTGGAAATAATATTAATTTTTTTCAAATAAATAAAATTAATATAGAAAAATATCAAAAATGTTCCGGTAAAAATTCCCCCATTGGACAATAGCCCATTTACCTCTTTCCATTGCGGTATGGGGAAATAAGAATAAAGCAAAACGGTATTTAACAGGACCAGGGCAGCAAGCACCGCTCCGGGAATATTCTCCACTCGCAACCATCTGAGATAGTACTTGGCTGAGGTAAGAGGCTTTACCCGATTATTAAAAAATTCTGTTCCTTTTTCATGGAGGGTGGTTTTTAATGTATTCAATGAAAAAAAAGCCCGGAAATCACTGAATTTTATCAATGACATATTTTCGTTTCCGCCGGATTTACGGGACATTCGCATGAAGTGCGGACTTCCATTATCATTTACCTTAGCAAGAAGAAAATGATGGACCTAACGATTTCTACTGGGAAGAAAAATCGCGAAAACCCAGAACCAGATTTGCTTTACCGTGTTTCGCTACTTATTCCTTTGGATGGACACATGGAAGGAAAATTTAATGTTTAAGAGGAAACTAATTTGCAACTTCCGGTAACGGATGATTATTCCTCCATCATCATCCGGAATACTCCCCTTATTGATGTTCGGGCCCCTGTGGAATTTGCCAAAGGTGCGTTCCCCGGAAGTGTCAATTTACCCCTTCTTCTGGATGATGAAAGGAGAGACATCGGAATTGCGTACAAAGACCGGGGAAAAGAGTATGCCATTGATATGGGTTACCGCTTAATATCCGGGGAGATTAAAGAAAAAAGAGTCCAGGGATGGATGGATTTTATAAAGAAGAATCCGGATTCTGTGTTGTACTGCTTCCGTGGTGGCAAGAGATCCCAAATTTCCCAGCAATGGATTCTGGAAGCAGGGGGAAATCTACTCCGTCTGGGAAAAGGATACAAAGGATTCCGGGGTTTTCTGCTCCAGTCTCTGGAAAATCCACAGGGAAAATTTTCTCCTTTAATACTTGGGGGCAGAACCGGTTCAGGAAAAACATTGTTTTTACAGAAACGTGCTGATGCTGTGGATCTGGAAAAACTGGCTCACCACCGGGGGTCCTCCTTTGGCAGGCATATTCATGACCAACCCACCCAGATAAACTTTGAAAATGCTCTGGCATACCGGTTGATCCAATTGATGGATCAGAAATTTCCCCTCCTTCTTTTTGAGGACGAAGGACGGAATGTGGGCCGATTATATCTTCCCCCCGGTCTCTTTGAATACTTATCCGCTGCCCCCCTCGCTGTTCTGGAAACCCCCATGGAAGAACGGGTGGATATTATCTTTCAGGAATATGTTACGGAAAACCAGCAGCTTTTTCTCCGCGAGTCCGTTGAAAATTATCCGGGTGACTGGTACCAGTCGATGGTGGACAGTCTGGATAGAATCCAAAAACGACTGGGTGGGGACCGCCATAAAATGATAAAAACCATCCTCCAGGATGCTTTCCAGTCCCAGATTCGGACGGGAGATCTGGACAGACACAGAGAATGGATTCGCCTTCTGCTGGAATTTTATTATGATCCCATGTATGATTATCAGTTGTCACGCAAAACAGATAGAATTGTTTTCCATGGGAATGTGGCAGAGCTGGAGGATTTTCTTTCCGTTTTTTCCTTTACAAACTAAAGAGGGCTTTAACTCTTATTTATGATCACAGCCATGGTTCTGGGACTTGGCATTGGGCTGGCACTTTCCGTTCCTGTGGGACCGGTAAATATCGCCATGATTTCAACAGTAATAACTTCGGATGAGAAAAGAGCCATCACCCTGGGGGCAGGGGGGGCACTAATGGATGGGATCTTCATGTTTATTGGGTTGACCGGGGTATCGTTTGTTCATTTTGATCAGCGTACCACTGATATTTTTACGGTAATTGGTTTGTTGATTCTTTTTGCTCTGGGATTGAAAGAATTGATTTTTACCAGCAAATCCTTTGATATGGTATCCGGGCATCCGGAGCGGAAACGGATGTACTTCTTTAAAGGTATCATGTTTTATCTCACCAATCCCACGTTACTGCCCACCTTCATCGGAATTGCAGGCTGGATCCACAGCCAGAAATATCTTCCTGATGTGTTTCTGTACAGTTTAATCACATCCGCTTTTGTTGCTATGGGATCACTTTCTTGGTTCACCGTGTTCACTCTTGTTATACATAAATACAAGAAAAATTTCAGCTTCCGAGTGTTAATTATAATCAATAAAATTACGGGGGCTTCCCTGGTCCTTTTTGCGGCCTATGTGGGATATTCTTACTTTTTCTGAACCGGAACGGTATAAATGAATAAACCCCGGCTGGGGGTTTATTCGGGTTAGGTGGCTTAGGATTTTTAAAGGGACATCATTCCAAGTCAAAGGAGGCAATCGCACGGTCTGCTTCCTTTTTTACATGATCCGGATACCCGGATTGCAGGACTTTCATTAACGGAATAAACGCTTTTTTTTGCTTGAGCTTTGCGAGCGAAGCAATGCTCACGCTCATTACTCCCATATCACCGTATTTGATGGTGGGTTCACCCATGCTTTTATTGACCCGCTCTATGAGGGCATCCGCTGCCGAAGATCGGTTGTTCCGGAATTCTCCCAGTGACTGTGCACAGGTTTGGATCACTTGGGGATTTGGGTCGTTCAGCAATGCCTCTTTAATCACACCAATGGCGGAAGCTCCGTGGTCAGAGTTATCAAAATCGCCCAATGCCATGCAGGCCGAGGATCTCACCTTGTAATGGAAATGCGGATTCTCGTCTTTTTTCAGATTTTGGAGTGCTCCGGAAAGACTTTGGATGAATTTCTGTGCCTGGGGTTCCGCTTCTTCCCTGTTCTCCCGGTACAGGGAGGCAACTCTCTGCATGGCACGAATTTTGACGCTGGTGGTAATATCTTCTCTTTCTATCAGCCTCAATAATTGGTCAGCATCCTTGAGCCCAACCCTGTTGACACCTTTGCGAATGGGGTCATCCTGGGCACTCAACGAAATGCCCAGAATGCCGGCCATGACCAGCACCAGAACAAATGCCGGACGTTTCTTCACACTATTTATCATTTTTCTTATCCTCCAGTTTCAGGGCTTCGTTAATCAAATCGGCCAGTTCATCAAAATAATCCCCCTTCCGGAGCCGGATTGGATCGACCTTTTTTCCGGAATTATGCTCCTCCAGGGTAAGCTTAATACGGTGGACAGGGCCGGCCATCTTATGGGAAAAAAACAAGCTGAAGATAATGATCACAATCAGATAAATCCCGCTGATCAATAAAAATGGAACCCAGTAAATTTCAAAGGCATCATAGATTTTTGGGGTTTTTTTCATCTCCAGAAAAAGGGAGGCATCCGGAGAAGCAGATTCCTTGTACGTCCCATCCGGAGTTTTTTCCAACTGCAGTGAACTGGATTTTCCCGCATCGATGGCACTCAGCACTGCCGTATTTCCCGGTAAAAGGTTATACGCGTTTTTATTGATGAACCATAATGATAAAATGATTATGGCTGCAATGATCAGAATGATACTGGAGAACTTTCCAATGAACTGATTCTGAAAATTTTTGTCAATATAATATCTGGTCCGCTTTTTTTTCTCCGACATGATTTCCTCACTTTTCGTAGATTCGTTTATGGATGTTTATGTATTAAAGAGTAAATTTGCAAGCATTTTTTCAGATACTATAGCACACAAAACGGTCAGCAGGATCCCATTCCATGATGAATCCGGAGCAGATTTCCGCCTCCCAAACGAATTGTGTTTAATTACGCCCGTTTATGCAGCGTGCATTCTTTTTGACAAATTCCGGAGGATTGCAATCCCCATCACAGAAAACACTGCCAGGATCTTTTTGTCCGGTAAAATCGGTCAACCATTTTTTGAAGGGAACCCCGGCGGAAACAACCTCAAATTTCTGGCCAATGCCATGGTGGTAGCCGGGAGATAAATACAACCGGTATGGATGGTTTTTATTCTTTTCTATGAAATCTCTGCGGGTTTTCAGCAGACGTTCATGCCAGCCGCACCAGTATTCCGGAGGTATGGCTTCAAACCTTTTTTGGGAATAGATGGTGGCTTTCCAGTCCACATCCTTTTTTTCATAGTTGAACATGATATAATAAAAATACAACTGCCCCAGATCCCATGCCGGGGTGTATTCCCCAATCCGGGAATCCGGATAATACGCACCGATTTGTCCTGCCATCTCCAGCAGGCTCATGCGGGATAAGGATTCCATATCGGCGGGGATACCGGGAATCCAACCCGGAGCATTTTTGTGGGCATTCCATTTGGGCAGGGCGGTTGCCAGAAAATCGTGACTGTCCCCATCCTTTTTTGCGGGAACAATTCCGGCGGAGGAGTCAAAAAGCAGGTCCACCCGGGCTTTTTTGTATGTCTCCCGTATGTATGGGAACAGGAAGACGGATCCATAACCGCCCGCACTCTGGCCGGAAACCAGAACCGCCTCCGGATTCGGGATTTTCTTCTGGATATATGCCAGAGCACTCATGGCATTGTCAAAACCCCGGTGCCGCAGAACATGCTTGCCCCCCTCATAGAAAGGATCCTCATATTCATGATCTTTGGAACCCCAGTAAACGGAGCCATCACAGGACCAGATCCAGAGGACATGCCAGTCCTTGATGGGGTTTTCCGCGTCCTTATAGTCCAGCATCCCATACCGCCCCGCTGGAGTGAACTGGAGGGCACCGTACATGGTGGGGAATATCTGGTCAATATAGCTGACCCGTCCGTCCAGTTTAAGACCACTGGAACCGTCTCCGGGAATGCAGTTCTGCCCGGACCAGCATGCACCGCCACCGCTCATTAAAAACAGCAGTTTATTCACTTTCCCCTTGCGGAAAAAGAAGCTGAATTCCGGATTGGTTCCAGGGCGATTGGAGCAGGATGGACGGAAAGCGAATTTCTGCCTCCCTTTCCCCGGGATATCCAGTTCCACAAAACCGTTTCCGGGAATAATCCGCTCCCATCGGGGTTCCCATGGGTAATATGGTGCGGCCAGCTGGAACAGGTTTAACAGGATGGTCTTAATAAAAAAGAGGAATACCACTGTTACTGCCAGAAAGGTGGACAAAACCGGATGCCTTTTTACGAATTTCATGGTCTATGCTTATTCATGAATTTATATCGTCCATGAAAAAAAAGGAAAATCCTTGCCGAACTGGAAAATATCGGAATAGTGGCGTATGCCAAGCATGATTCTGAATTCTGTCACCTCTGATCCGGGAGCAAAAGCCAAAAAGATTTTTTATATTGAGAAAGGGGAGGGGAGGGAAACTCTTCTTTTTGTGCATGGATGGTTCCAGAATGCCAGAGACTGCTTTGGTCCCCTCATCGACCGGTACTCCCACCACTACCATATCTTTGCTTTGGATCTGCCCGGTCATGGTTCCAGTTATAAGGAAAAAGGGTTTTCCTATGGAATGCGGGAAGCTTATGAGGCTCTGGAAATTCTGTTCCTGAAAATCCAGAAAACTCATGGCTCTGTCACAGTAGTGGGGCATTCTCTGGGGTCGTTTTTATCCATGCAACTTGCGATGAATTATCCCAAAGACATCCAGAATGTGATTCTGATCTCCCCGGTCATTGATTTTGGCAATTTTGACCATGTATTCCGCAAACTGGGAAGACTCCCGTTATGGTTGGGAAACTGGTTCCTGTTTCTGCGGGCGGTGAGAGGAAGATTCCCTTTTAAAGACCGTACGTATATCTATGATCCGGAAAAAGGCCACCGGATACCGGGACGTCTGCAATATTACCGGATCAAAAAAAACAATCATCCTGTCCATGCTGCCCGTGGTTACGTGAACAGTTTCATTGGTATGTCCATGGAAGCCATGATCACGAATTACCATGCACCTGTTTTATTCATTTATGGTGCGTATGACCAGTTGACTCCATCCGGCTATGGTTCTTCCATCGCCCAGAAAATGGTGTCTGCGGTTTTCCGGGTGGTGGATGGAGCCGGACATAATGTGCACCAGACCAGGGATGAAGAGGTAAAATCCATCATCGATGATTTTCTGGATGAACACCGGAAAAAACGCACCGGCTGGACACGGTTTTTCCCTTGGCGGCGAAGATAAATCATCCGGAATGGAATGGTTGTACCAGGCACCCCGGATTTTTCACCATATCTTAGCGGAGACCATTGCCCGGAATGGGTACTTGGGGGAAGTCTTTCTTCCTCTGGTTTCTTATAATACCGCTCTTTTCCTTGCGAAGAATATATGGGCGGAGAAGTATTCCTTTTTCCAGGAGCGAAACGCCCTGCCATTTTTTGCGGCATCGGAAAAGGGATGGGATGGACGGACAAAGAATTTAAAGACCATAGCCATTCCGGAAGGCGATGGCGTTTCCATCAAAGGGGAAAAATCCCATGTGATGCCGGCGGAATTCCTGCTGGTTCTGGCACGGGAAAAAAATAAGCCATTTCTGGCTTTGACCGGTAAAGAGAGTATTACCTGGGATAAGAGAAAGGATCATCCATTTTTTTCCCCGGAAAGCCCTCCATTATACCCGTATCTGGGAAATCCGGAGCGAGAAACCGATCTCACCCACTATGAAGTCCGCCTTGATTTCCAGGCAGAGAGGCAGAAATCTATCCTGCCGGAGCCGGGGCAGTACCGGTTTTTTTCTGCCCAAATCCGGGACAGGGAGAGGATCAGCTTTTCCGTGGCAGCGTCTGGGATGCTCCGCTATCTGGATGCCCGGGAAGCAAGGAAATACACCGGTGTGGCGGAGAAATTAATGGGTGTGGAAAACTTTCCGTTGGCACAGGATGTACAGGAGGACAGTGATTCTGTATTCTCCGCTCTTTATTCTGTGGCGGAAAGGATGAGCATCGTTTTACATCCTTTATGGTATTTACCGCAAAGGAGAACCCATCGCCCGGAAATGTAAAAACTATTTCTTTTTATCTTCCCTGTCTTTTTCCAGATAGCGTTTCCATTTCCGTTCGTTGTGTCCCAGGGAAATAAACATCCAGGTAAGACCCACACCAAACAATACGGAAAGGGAAATTACATAAAACAGGGGCACCTGGAGGGAAAACAGAAAAAACTGAAACGGCACAACATGTATGTTTATCAGTATCAGGACTAAGAACCCCAGCAGAAGGATGGCAAGAATGGATGAGCGTAATGACATTTATATCTGCGTGGTGTTTTTGCTGCCACACATGGGGCAATACTGGGACTCATTCAGCATTTCATCTTCTTCGTCTTCAAACGTTACCTCCCATCGGTAATCGCAGTCTTCGCATGCATAGCTGACAATGATTTCATGAGAATTCCCATCATCCTCATCTTCAAAATCATCCAGATCTTCCAGCTCGTCATCGGCTTTCATTTTAAATTCATTTTTTTTATTCATAACAACCTCGCATAAAAATGGTATCCCCAAGTGGTCGGACAAGCTTTTTTTCTTAATTTTTGGGTCAAATATTTTTTAATCAAGAATATAGCGTATCCGGTGTATTGTTTTTTCATCTGCTTTTTCAATAACCATCGTTCCGGCATCCATTATTATCGTTTCTCCGGGCACAGGGATGTAGCCCAGCTTTTTTACGATAGATCCGGTGATGGTTTCAAACCCGTCTTTCTTTATCCTCATGGAAAAGTACTCATTAAAATCGTCAATGTCCAGATTTCCATCAAGAAAGAATATTTTTTTTATATTAATTTCCGGATTTTTTTCCCAATCATCCGGATATTCAGACTGCGTTGCACTCTGGATGTGTTCCCATTCGTTTTTCTGTTCATCATTGACAATTTCTCCCACCAGCTCTTCCGCGACGTCTTCCCGGGTAATAATGCCCAGAATCAGCCCATGCTCATTCACCACAAAAATCATGGGGATTTTTTCATTCTGCATTTTGAAGAGTACCCGGTCGATGGAGAGACTTTCCGGGACAAAGTGTGCCTTCTCCATAATGGTTCTCATCCTGGTGGATTTTTTCAGGGGGATAAAATCGGATACGGAAACATAGCCAATGATATTATCCATACGTTCTTCGTAAACGGGATACCGGCTGTAGTGGGCTTCTTCAATAATTTCCATGGCATCTTCCACCGTAGCATCCACGGAAAGTGCGTACACATCGGTCATGGGGGTAATAATTTCTTTTGCCCGGGTATTCTCCAGTCTCAGGATATCCCGGGTGATGGTCAAACGTTCTTCCCGGAGATTGGAGGCCACATGATAAAAAATATCTTCTTTGTCTATTTTTTTCTCCTGGCGGGGGAAGAAAAAGGACAGGGTTTTATTCATGATGACCACGAGGGAAGTGGAAAATGGCAGGAATAAATAATAAAAAGTCAGAAGTGGATAATAAAAAAAAGTCAGCATCCGGATATCCAGTTTGCGAAACAGGCTTTTGGGGAATACTTCCGCAAGGAAAAAGAAAAAAACCAATTGCGAGATAAAAACCAAAACACTGAAATAAATATTATTATAAATATCCAGCAGGGAGTTTACTGCCAGCGTAGCACCCACAATGGTGATATTGTTTCCAATCAAACAGGTTGCGATTATTTTTTCCTTTTTCCTTAACAGGGAAGCCAGCCATGAACGCTTTTTTTTGTTATCTCCGGATACAATATTCATGGGACCCAGTCCCACAATGGCATTTTCCATTCCGGAAAAAAAGGCGGAAAACGCCAGCATGATAAAAATTATCCAGATTTCCATTTATTCCTTCTTCCGCATATCTTCCGGAATATCTTCCATGTCATGCTTAGGTTTCCGGGAAGAAAGAAGCACTGGTAACCGGACACGGAAGGACACAATCCGGAAGTTTTCAACACGCATGGAAAAAAAATGGAAGCCATTTAATTCCAAGCGGGTGCTCCTTTGCGGAAATCCGTCCAGTTTTTCCAGAATGAATCCGGAAAGGGTTTCTGCATCCTTGGCTTCAAAAGTGGAGTGAAAGAATTCGTTGAATGTATTCAAATCCAGATATCCGGAAATTACATAACTGTCAATGGAAATTCTGCGGATTTCCTTATCAATGGTGAGGATGCCGGATTCGCTGTCCTCATCAAAGCCCCCCACAATCCGGGTTAAAATATCCTTGAAGGTTATCAAACCGGAGAATTCCCCGGATTCATCCACCACCGCCGCGACTTCTTTTTTATTGATAATAAATTCCTGCATGGCGGACTTTAAGGGGAGACTCTCCGGAAAAAAAAGAATTTCCTGGGTCTGGCTGCGGAGGGATTTCAGTTTGCGGTGCAAAACAGCCAGCAGATTCCGCACATGCAGAAATCCAATAATATGTCCTTCTTTTTCATGGTACAATAATGCAATCTGGTGTTTACGTTCGGCAAATTGCCGCCTTGCCTTTCCGGGGGAAATATCATGAGGAAGCATAAAAACGGAGGATCTTGGAACCATGGCGTTGTAAACGGTATCGTGGTGGAAAATGACGGAACGCATCAGGATTTTTTTTTCTTCCTTTTCAATGATGCCCATGGTATCTGCGTACTGGATGGATTCCAGCAAATCCTGTTCATCCACTTCTTTCCGGAAATGCTGGAAGCGGGAGACAATCCAGATGGTGGAACGGTATATGGGCTGGACCAAAAACTGAGCGGAGGAAAACCAGCCTTGAAGTAGTGGTGAAAAAATCTGGAGCCAGAATTCGGAAATTTTCAATGCCAGGATTTTTGGCATAATCTCACCAAAAATAAGAAGAAAAACCGTGATGATACCCATAGAATATAAGGAAAAATTCTGGATATTCTGGCCGATGCTTTTTTCCAGAAAGCGGTGTCCAATTTCAGAGATGGCAATATTCACAGCCAGATTCCCCAGCAGAATTCCGGCCATGGTTTTTTCCGGATTACGCAGCCAGGAGTTGATCCAGTATGCTTTCTTGTTTAATTTTCTTCTTTTTCTGAATTTTTCTTTCTGTCCGGGGTTCAGGGAAAAAATGGCGGTTTCGCTTCCTGAGAAAAAAGCGGATAAAAAAGTCAGGACAAGTATGAGACCAATGAATTCCACGTTTTAAAGAGATACCGGTTTCAGGTTTTTTTGCATAAGCCAGGCTTTTGCTGCGTATAGGGAAGCGTTTCTTTCTATCATCTCTATTTCTTCCGGGGTAATATCCCGGATGATCTTTGCCGGTATTCCCGCTACTAGTTTGCGGGAGGGAACCCTGAATCCAGGAGGGACCAGGGCTCCGGCTGCCACAAATCCATGGGATTCCACCACCGCCCCATCCAGGACAATGGCCCCCATTCCAATGAACGCATAATCTAGAAGGGTGGCACCATGGATTACCGCAGAATGCCCCACGGTCACCCCTTTGTGGATATTGACGGGCATGGTTTCTCCCGTCACATGGATGGCCACATTGTCCTGGATATTGGAATCCTCACCCACGTTAATATAGGTTGTGTCTGCCCGCAGGGTTGCGTTAAACCACGCGGAGCTTCCTTTTGCCATCCGTACATCCCCAATGAGATCTGCGGACCGGGCAATGAAGATATCCGGGTCCAAGCGGGGCGTTTTTTCCCCCAGGGAATAAATCATGGACCATATTTCCGGAGGATTTCAGGCAGTACAGAATTTTAGAAACGGATTAAACTTGACCGCGTATCTGACATAATGACCATATACTATGGCTTATGCACCCATTGTGATTGAACAGACCAGCCGGGGGGAAAGGCAGTACGATATTTTTTCCCGTCTTTTGAAAGACCGGATCATCTTTATTGGTACCGGCATAGACGATTACTACGCAAATATTATTATTGCCCAGTTGTTGTTCCTGGAATCGGAAGATCCGGACAAGGATATTTACCTCTATATTAACTCTCCGGGGGGATATATTTCTTCCGGAATGGCCATCTATGATACCATGCAGTTCGTCAAACCGGATATCCGCACAGTTTGCCTGGGACAGGCTTCCAATATTGCCGCCCTGCTTCTGGCCGCCGGAGCTCCGGGAAAGCGTTCTGCCCTTCCCAATACCCGTATTATGATGCACCAGCCCATGGGAGGGGCTTCCGGACAGGCAATGGATATTGAAATTCAGGCCAATGAAATTATCCGGGTACGGGAAAAAATCAATGAGTTGTATTCCAAACACACAGGACGTCCCATAAAAAAAATAGAGTCAGAGACAGACCGGGATTTTTATATGGACGCTGCGGAAGCAAAAAAATATGGAATTATTGACACAATAATAGAAAATCGGCAGGGAGATGCTGAATCCACCCCGAAAGGATAATTATGGCAACTACAAAAAAAGAAGGGAATAAATATTACTGTTCATTTTGCGGCAAGGAGCAAAATGAGGTAAAACGATTGATTGCCGGTCCGGGAGTGTTCATCTGTGACGAATGCGTGGAGCTCTGCAATACCATTCTGGATGAAGACCAGAGCTATGATTCGGAAACGGAAGCCCTTTCCAATGTTCCCCGCCCCAAAGATATTAAGAAAACCTTGGATGAGTATATCATTGGGCAGGATGATGCCAAAAAAGCCCTTTCTGTCGCAGTGTATAACCATTACAAGCGCATCCAGAATGAGCAGAAAAATGCAAAAAATATAAAAAAGAAAGGGGATGCGGAACACATAACCATTGATAAATCCAATATTTTGCTGATTGGCCCCACCGGTTCTGGTAAAACCCTTCTGGCCCAGACTCTTTCCAAAGTGGTGAAAGTCCCCATTGCCATAGTGGATGCTACCGCACTCACAGAGGCTGGTTATGTGGGCGAGGATGTGGAAAACATTCTGCTCCGGCTTTACCAGAACGCAGACCAGGATATTGCCCGTACAGAGTTGGGAATTATTTATATTGATGAAATTGATAAAGTGGCACGCAAAGGGGATAATCCATCCATTACCCGGGATGTTTCCGGTGAAGGTGTCCAGCAGGCCTTATTGAAAATTATTGAAGGGACCCTGGCCAATGTGCCACCATCGGGGGGAAGAAAACACCCCCACCAGGAATTTCTGACCATCAACACAAAGAATATCCTTTTCATCTGCGGCGGAGCATTTGAGGGGCTGGAGGAAATTATCCAGAAACGAGTGGACCGCTCTGCCCTGGGTTTTGATTCTACGGCCAAATCCAGAGACAAAAAAAGCCGGCATTCCTATCTCAAAAGTGTTAGCCAGGATGACCTCATGCACTATGGTCTTATTCCGGAATTTGTGGGAAGGCTTCCGGTGGTGAAAACCCTGGATACCCTGGATGTGGAGGCTCTAGTGAGAATCCTGACCGAACCCCGGAACTCCCTCATCCGCCAGTATGAAAAAATCTTTGAGATGGAAAATGTCAAACTGACAGTGGAGCCGGATGCCATCCGTACAATCGCGGAATTATCCATCAAAAGGGAAACGGGTGCAAGGGGTTTGCGAAGCATCATGGAAGAAGCGATGATGGAGTTAATGTATGAAATTCCCTCCATGAAAGGGGTAAAAGAAGTAATCATTCATGAAGGGGTCATTGCCGCCAAAGAAGAACCCCGGGTTGTCTCCTTTGGGGAGTCCAGTGAAGAATCGAAAAAAAAGGCGGACACTTTCAAAAAGGTCAACAAACACGATAAGCTATCCGATAATAATCTATTGATTGGATGACCATGAAGACGGTATCGCTGAGAAATGTTAAACCAATAGACGGGCGTTATCCGCTCATACCGTTAAGAAACACAGTTCTTTTCCCCGGTAATGTCCTTCCTCTGTTTGTGGGCAGGGATAAATCCATGGAATCCACCCAGGTGGCTATGCAGAATTCCCGTCTCATCGCCTTTTTTTCCCAGAAAGATTCCAAAAATCTGAATCCAACCCAGAATGATCTTTATGGTTATGGTGTGCTGGGAGAGATACTCCAGCTTCTGAAAATGCCGGACGGAACGCTGAAAATTCTGGTGGAAGGCATCCACCGGATCCAGTTGCAGGATCTCCAGGATCTGGGGACCCATTTTGAGGTAACGGTTTCCCATATAAAATCCCAGGAACCGGAAAAGGATTCCCTGCAGGAAAAACTGCTGGATAAGCTTGTGCTGGAAATCATGGAATCTTTCCGGGCGTATAACCAGCAGAACCGCAAAGTGTCAGATGAATTTTTTACGGAGATTCTGGAAAAATCCAATTCTTCTGCTGTGATTGACTCTGTTTCCCAGTTTCTGGCCATTCCTTTTGCGGAAAAACAGAAGATATTGGAAACCATTGATATAATAAAAAGAGCAAAAGTTGTAAAAAATTTCACCAATGAACATCTGGAAATGCAAACTCTGGAAAATTCCCTACAGGAAAAAGTGGGTCGCCAGATGGATAATGCTCAGAAAAAATATTTTCTGAATGAAAAAATTAAAGTAATCAAAGAAGAACTGGGTGAGGGCGATGAATCTGATTTTAAAGAACTGGAAGCAAAAATTCAGGAAAAGAATCTGCCCCAGGAAATACGGGATAAAGCGGAATCTGAACTCCGTAAACTGAAGAAGACACCCGCCTTTTCCATTGAATCCACCATTATCCAGAATTACCTGGACTGGATTGTCCAGCTTCCCTGGAAAGATAAAACAGAAGAAAACGAAGACATTGCCCATGCTGCCCGGATCCTGGATGACAGCCATTACGGGCTGGAAAAAGTTAAAGAAAGAATTCTGGAATTTATTGCCGTAAAAACGCTTTCTCCGGATTCCCGTGGTCCCATTTTATGTCTGGCAGGGCCCCCTGGAGTGGGAAAAACCTCCCTGGCCAGATCCGTGGCGGAAAGTCTAAACCGCCCGTTTGTGCGGATTTCCCTGGGCGGAGTGCGGGATGAAGCAGAGATCCGGGGACATCGTCGCACCTATATTGGTGCCCTTCCGGGGAGAATTATATCGGCATTAAAAAAAGCAAAAGCCGCGAATCCCTTGATATTGCTGGATGAAATTGACAAGCTGTCCTCCGACCACCGGGGCAATCCTGCTGCAGCTCTTCTGGAAGTTCTGGATCCGGAACAAAACCGGGAATTTCTGGATCATTATATGGAGCTACCGGTGGATTTATCCCAGGTACTCTTCCTCACCACAGCAAATGCCGTGCATACAATACCGGAACCACTTCTGGACAGACTGGAGCTGATCCATATTTCCGGATATACAGAAAGAGAGAAAATCAACATCGCCCAGAGACATATCATCCCCGGGCAGATCACAGAAAACGGTATTCAGGATGTGGCCTTGAAATACAATGAAAAATCCATTGCCTTTATCATACGCCATTATACCAGGGAAGCCGGGGTGCGGCAGCTCCAGAGAGAATTATCCAAAGTTGCCCGTAAAATTGCCCGGGAATATCTGGAAGAAAAAACTCATCATACCGGCAAGTCGGTAAAATATCTGCTGGATAAACCCACCATCGTTCGTTTTCTGGGACGGGAACAATACCAGTATGGAAAAACCGACAAAGGCCCATTCGTCGGGCGGGTTCACGGACTGGCATGGACTCAATCCGGAGGAGACATTTTAAATATTGAAGCGGCACTTTCCTTTGGCAAGGGCAATGTGATGATTACCGGAAATCTGGGGGATGTGATGAAAGAATCTGTCCAGACCTCCATTGGGTATATCCGTTCCCGTGCACTTTTTTTTGGTCTGCCCAAAGATTTTTTTGAAAAAACCGATTTATTTATCCATGCCCCGGAGGGTGCCATTCCCAAAGACGGGCCATCGGCGGGGATCTCCATAACCACATGCATCCTCTCTTCCATTTTGCAGCGGGAAATTCATCCGGATATTGCCATGACCGGAGAAATTACCCTGACCGGCAAAGTGCTGGCCATTGGGGGGTTGAAAGAAAAAGCTCTGGCCGCGTACCGGGGGGGGATAAAGAAAATTATCATCCCGGAGGACAATCTCAAGGATATGGACGAGATGCCGGCAGAGGTCAGGGAAAATCTGAAATTTATTCCGGTGCG
This sequence comes from Leptospira biflexa, assembly GCA_020720785.1. Classification (GTDB taxonomy): domain Bacteria; phylum Spirochaetota; class Leptospiria; order Turneriellales; family DYLW01; genus DYLW01. The sequence goes on along the minus strand of DYOA01000006.1, from coordinate 26,282 downwards.
TACCATGGAAAAAGTTTTGGAGGAAGCCCTTCTGGATGGCCGGACATTATGGCAGGATGACCGGAAAACCGTATCTTTTTATGATGATCATCTCAAAAGTTTTCCCCGGAACCGGGAAATTCTGTAAAAAACAGAAAAACCCCGGACATGGATAATACCCGGGGCGTTTTCCTTAAATATAAATCCGTTCAATCAAATCTGCGTATTTACTGGCAATAACATTCCGCTTCATTTTAAACAGATTGGTCAGCTCATCTCCCACTTCCATGGGTTTGGGCAGAAACTGAAATCCTGTAACCTTTTCAAAGGACTTGAATCCGTTTTCTGCGGAGATGGTTTTTTTCAGCACCTTGTGAATTTCTTTCCGGACATCCTCGTTTTTATTCAGATCCTCACCATCGGAAATGGAAAATCCCGCAGAGCGGAGTTTGTCCACGTCCGGCCAGATCAGGGCACCCAGGATTTTTCTGTCCTGTCCCACTACAATAATCTGGTTGATAAAATCGCTTTCCAGAAGAAGGTTTTCAATGGGTACTGGTTCCACGTTTTCCCCTCCGGTGAGGACGATGGTTTCTTTGGCACGTCCCCGGATGCTCAGGGTGTTATTGAAACTGATAAAACCCAGATCGCCGGTATTCAGCCAGCCATCTTTTAATGCCTTGGAAGTTTCCTCCGGATTTTTATAATAACCCCGCATCACCTGCGGACCCTTGACATGGATCACCCCAATATGGCCTTTGGGCATTTCTTCCCCTCTATCGTTGAGGATTTTCACCAGCGTTCCCGGAGGAAAATAGCCCACAGACCCCTGGATAACGTGACCCACTTCCCGGACAGCGATGATGGGTGCGGTTTCTGTCATGCCATAGCCTTCGTAAATGGGAACCCCAATCGTGTTAAAAAATTCATCCACATGGGCTGGCAGTGCACCGCCCCCGGAAATGGTTCCCCTCAGATGCCCACCCAATGCCTGGCGGAGTTTTTTAAAAACAACCGTGTCAGAAAGCAGGGCCAGACCCAGAAGATTGGAAGCGGTGAAAAGGGAGGTGGCTCCGTTGATTACTTTTGCGGCTATGGGCTCCTCTTCTGTCTGGAGTTTATTCCCCTGGAGATAGTCCACACTGCGTTTAAAATTCTTTTTCAGCTCAAAAGCATTGTTGAAAAGAATCTTTTTCATGCCTTCTGCTTTCTCAATCTGGTTTTTAATTCCCTGGTAAATGTTTTCCCAGAGACGGGGGGCGGAAACCATGAATGTGGGTTTGCATTTCTGGAAGTCCTCCCGCAGGTCCCGGATATTGGTAAAATAGATCTTGGCCCCTTTCCGGATGATAGCATAATCCACCGCTCTTTCAAACACATGCCAAACGGGCAGTATGGAAAGCGTCCGGTCTCCATTGCGCAAGTCCACCATGGGTGGCACCACTTCCGTGTTGTAGATCATATTCTGGTGGGTGAGCATCACACCTTTGGGATTTCCGGTGGTTCCGGAAGTATAAATCATGGTGAACAAATCATCTTTGGTAACGGCCTTTTCTCTTTTTTCCAGTTCCGCCGCATAACGGGCTTTCAGGGATTTTCCTTTTTCAATCAGATCATATACGTTGAAAACATTATCTGCGGAAACAGAATCTCCCTTGTTAAGGAGGATCACTTTTTCCACTTTTGTGTTCGGCAGGATCTCCTTGAGGTTGTGGTAGGTGGCACTATTTTCAATATAGGTAATTTTAGCTTCGCTGTGGCTTAAAATATACTCTATTTCTTTTGGGGTGCTGTCCGTTCCTCGCGGAACATCCACGGCTCCGTTCAGTTGGACGGCAATATCTGCTATCCACCATTCCAGACGGTTGTCCGCAAACAGTCCAATATTTTCTTTGGGTTGCAGGCCCATGTCCATCAGGGCATATCCCAGATGGGTGGCCATTTCAAATGCCTCACGAAAAGTGGTGGTTTGGAAATTCTTTTTCTGGTCCTTATCATGGAAGGACATCATCTCCGGATGATTCTCCAGAGTGTAACGGAATAATTCATTTAAAGTTTGCATTGTCATTGGCTCCTTTTTAGCATTGACGATTTTTTTTTATCAGCTTATAAATGATTTATTGAATGTAAAGAAAGTTTTTTACAGGGAAAATCAGTTGACCACTTTGCCATTGGATTAACTGTATACAATGAATCTACCGAACCTGCTGGTCATTGATCCGGAAGCGAATTATAAAAACCAGATGGAAGAGTTATTCCCTGGAAAAATTGATATAGATTATGTGTCCAATATCAAGGATGCGATGGGAAAATGCTGGGAAAGAAATTACCAGTTGATAATGGTGGAAACGGAGCTTCCGGAAAATGAGGATGCTTTTGCATTTATTAAGAAAGTCCGCACCCGGATGCCGGACGTCATGTTCATTATACTCACCAAGGATGGAAAAATGGAGGATGCTGTGGAGGCATTCCAGTCCGGGGCCATTGACTTCATTGCCAAACCGGTAAATGTAAAAGATATATTATCCATTCTCACAAAATTCCAGTCACTAACTTCCTATGGCAGAATGGCATACGATGTCCAGGCTATGGTGGTGGAGGAAAAGCGTTCTTTCATATTACCCACGGATTTTTATCTGATCAATATCTTTCTGGATGATCTGATGAAAATGATCCAGAATTTTCCGAGTTTTGATAAAGCAGAAATACGGGGGATGCGTTTTTCCCTTTATGAAATGGTGGTCAATGCCATGGAGCACGGGAATCTGGAAATTACCTATGAGAAAAAAAAGAATCTTCTGGAAGAATTCATTGACTATTATGACTATCTGGAAGCCAAATCCAAGGAAGTACCCTATAAAGACAGAAAAGTATGGTTCACATACCACTATTTCAATGACCGGGTTTCTTTCACCATTACGGATGAGGGTCCCGGCTTTGATGTGTCCCGTGTCCCCAGTCCCAGAGATGCCGAAAATATCCATAATCTGAACGGGCGGGGAATTCTGATAACTAAAATCAACATGGATGAAGTGAACTATAACGACCGGGGAAATTCCGTTACTCTGGTAAAATATCTGAAACGGTAGAAAGGAAGAAGATTACGCTCCCGGCCGCAGAAACCGGGGTTTTCACAATAATTCCACGGGAGGAAGATTTCCAGAAAGTGTACTGGTACCCATCCTTAATTGCGGTGATGCCGGGAGTTGCTTCTCTGGTGCCGTTTATCCCGATTCTGGATTCTCCGTATTCCGGCGGATTGCTCCTTTCCAGATGATTCTCCCATACCCGGCGGTAAAAATCTTCCGGGGAAAGACGAAGTAAATCCGGATTCAATACCACATAAATCATTCCCGTGGAATTTTCCATTACCATTGCCATGCGGATGAGCGATTCATTTTCCCGTACAGGATGGGTTTCCAGAAAAACCGGAATTCTGCTTTCTATGGTGAATCCAAAATCCTCCGCAATCAGATAATAGCGGTTGTTATAAAAAAAATATCCGTGGTTCCATTTCTGGTTTTTCTTTCTGTACGTCAGATAGTTTTTATCATTGGCAATTTTTTGATATAGATTGTGGATATTCTTTTTGTGTGATCTGCATTCCAGCGGATTGTGCGTTTTTTCACAGGGGAACCGCACCGCACCGGGAAGAAGGGTGGAGATGACCCGATAATTTCTTTTCCGCCAGGCTTTCCGGATTGCCGGTTCGGCAAAGCGGTAGTTTTCTTCCCGGAGAATGAAAACCTGCGGAAAAAAATCCAGGCAGATATCCATTTCTCCGTTTGGCAGATACCGATAGTAAATTCCCCATTCCTCTTTTTCATAATCCAGAAGAACAGTTTGATCCTTTAGCGGTGGTTTGGGCAAGGATATTCCGCTCCAGAGGAAACAAAAACCCAGGATGATTAAGGAACGGAGAAGAAATATCATTTTTCTCATCATTAATAGCGGATGGTGGTGCCCAGCATAATTTCCGCCGTGGCAGATTTATCCGGGCTACCGCTAAGTCCATGGTATGCCCGCATAGGGAAAAACAATCCCGATTCCAGATACATGGCCAGCTTTTTATAAAATACATATTCTGCCCGGAAATCCCATTCCTCCCCCATAACGTGGGATCCGTTAAAAGAATGCGTGGACTGAAAATGCAGTAAACGGGTTTCCAGCCGCAATTCCCCCTTCAGGGCAAAACTCAAAATAAAATCCGCCTTCAAGCCAAAACCATACAGGCCATACCAGGGTGATTCCCCGGAAGCACGGAATGCAATTCCGCCGGAATCATTGATGAAAATATTGGAAAAACCATGGGAAGCTTTGATCTGCTGGAAAGAATCTTTCCCAAACTCATCAGACGCATCCCCGGTGGCTCCTTCTGAGACAAAGGACAGAAGGGTGTGGCGGAATTGATAGCCAATGGATGCTTCATACTGAGCAGCAGAAACCACCCGCCGGGGGTTGCGACGTTCGTCATTGGTGGATAAAATCCCCCAGTTATAAATGCCACCCCACTGTAAATTCCAGTTTCCGGTAATCCACTGGCTCTGGCTGCCCACCCAGCAGAGATTTCCTGTTTTCCGGCTTCCGGGTGCGTCCGGATTATATGCCAGGGATTTGTCCATATCCCTTTCATAGATCAGATAAAATTCCCCGTTGAGGTTGGGGAGATAGTTTATTTTTGTCCCCATCGTGTAGATGTCATCGTCCGAATAGTTGTTTTTTCCATAACCTTCCAGATTTTCCTCTCTGGAATTGTCATAAGCTTTTATCCAGTAAAAATACGGGGTCAGTTTACCATTCAGGAATTTATGCTCATATTTAATACCCGCCCCGTCTCTGGCCAGGATATACCCTCCGCTGACGCTGAACGGCTGGAGACCGGCGGAAAGCTGGGATTTCTCACCAAAATTGATGACAAAAAATACAGATCTGGTTTTCATCGTGACATCATTGTTTCCCAGTGCGGCCGCTTCTTCCCCAAAGACATTAAAAATATCAAAGGTGTAGTTTATGAACAGGCCGGGGAGCACCTTGAGTTCCAGCCGGTTGCGAAAAAATAAATCGGAATAGGAAACGGTTTTTTCTCCGTCCGATGTGAAGTCTCTCATTTTGGTTTCCGTGTCCATATACCAGCCGCGGGTGCGGAAAAATCCATTCAGCCTCAGGTTTTGCAGATTAGGATCCAGGTTTTGTTCCTGTGCGGATGCGGAGGCAAACCAAGCAACCCAGAAAAGGAAAAATATCCCAAGCTTATTCTTCATCCCGCATCCATTCTTCCAGTTTTCCGGTACGCAGAATTTCCTGTATCCAGAAATCCACCTGCGTTTTCAGAATCAAATCCCCCATGGGCAAGCCCACGGAGAGCTCTTCACGGTATGCTCCACCCTGCAGGAAAAAATACCGGGATTTCCATTCCGGAGTGGTATCGTAAACATATTTCAAAAAAAGGGAATCATGAACAAAAACATGGACTTTATTACTCATTAAAAGCTGGAGTCCTTCTTCATTGGTATTAAACAATATTATTTTATGCCGGGGGAATTTTTCCCGGATGAGGGTTTCATAAGAAGAACCCTTCTTCACGGCAAATTTCAAATCTGCCAGACGGTTTAAATCCCAGATTATCCGGAATGGTTCTTCTTCAAATTCATCCCCAAAGCGGGTTTGTGGCAGAATACGGGCATCCGCAAGAGCAGCCGGTGTGATATTCAGGTATGCATGGGAAAACCATATTTTTTTGCCCCGTTCCAGATTACGGGAAAGCCCCCCAATGATCACATCCACTTTTCTGTGGGTTATGGCCGGAATATAATCCGGAACATCCAGGGAGATAAATTCCGGTTTTACCCCCAGAAAATCCGCCAGGGATTCTCCCATTTTAAGTTCCGCTCCATAGTGGACCAGAACGCCGTTTTCTTTTCTGGTGTTATTCAGGGGAGGATAAAACCGGGAAATGCCTATGCGCAGTTTTCCGGAATGCCGGATGGAATCATAAATGTCACCTTCGTCAAAATAATGCGTATCTTCATCGTCATGCGTATTTTTTTCCCGGGGGAGGTCACTTTTTCCTTTTTCCGGGGTGGGATTGGTGTAAAGGAATCCGGAGAAAACAATAACGGATATTGCCAGCACGGGTATTCTCAGATAATGAATCATTATCTTTTTTTTTCCGGGAAAGCAAACTGACAACCTTTTTTCCCGGAGATATTACCACTGGAGAGAGACTTTCTCCATTTTGTCTATGCTTTCCCCAAAAAACATGCGGCGCAGTTCCTCCAGACTTTCCGTGAGATCGGAAGCGTAGATTTCTATACTGCCATTCCTGCCTGCCGAACGGTTTTCTTCATTGAGCAGGTTCAACTCATCGGCCTTACGAAAAACCGTCTCACTGGTTTCTGTGGAAGAGTCAATGAGCTCAAAATGCGGGTAAATCCGGAGAATGGCTTCTTTGATGAGCGGATAGTGGGTGCATCCCAGAATGATATGCCGGATATCTTCCCGGTTAAACTCTTCCAGATATTCCCGGATCACCATTTCCGTGACAGACTTATTGGCAAAACCTTCTTCAATCAGAGGGACAAAAAGGGGGCATGCTTTCTGGTATAAAAAAATATCATCATTTTTTTTCCGCAGTGCGTGTACATAGGAATGGCTGTTTACCGTGGAACGGGTGGCAATCACTCCGGCTTTTTTTATTATCCCCGTATTCCGGAAGAGGGCGTCAATGCCGGGCTCCACCACCCCGATGATGGGAATGGGGGATTTTGCCCGCAGGCTTTCCAGGGCATGGGAGGAGGCGGTGTTACAGGCCACCACCACCATCTTTACATTTTTTTTGAGTAAAAAGTCAAGTATTTCCAGGGAATAACGGATGATGGTTTCTTTGGATTTGCTTCCATAGGGAACCCTGGCGGTATCCCCAAAATAAATTAAATTTTCAAAGGGCATTTTTTTGCGGATTGCGGAAAGGACGGTCAGACCTCCCAGTCCGCTGTCAAAAATTCCGATGGGTTCCATGGGCATGAAAGTATCAAATGAATTGACCGGTAAGCAATAAAGCAAAAAAAAACCTATGCTACAAAGAAGGATTATCCCCTGTCTGGATGTAAAAGATGGTAGAGTTGTCAAAGGTGTGGAGTTTGTAAATCTCAGAGACGCCGGAGACCCCATAGAAAACGCGGTGGCATATAATGAGCAGGGAGCGGATGAACTGGTTTTTCTGGATATCACCGCGTCCAGTGACCGCCGCAGTATCATTCTGGAGCTGGTGAAAAAGGTCGCAGAAAAAGTATTCATTCCTTTTGCCGTGGGGGGAGGAATCCGCACTCTGGAAGATATGAAGCTGGTCCTTTCCGAAGGGGCGGACAAGGTGGCTCTGAATACCGCCGCATTTGAAAACCCGGAAGTGCTCACACAGGGAGCGGAGCATTTTGGGAGCCAGTGTATTGTTTGTGCCATTGACGCCCGGTTCAATGGAAAATTTTATGAAGTGTATCTGCATGGCGGACGCACTCCCACGGGAAGAGACGCCGTGGACTGGGCAGAGGAAGCCCAGACCCGGGGAGCCGGGGAAATTCTCCTCACCAGCATGGATACGGATGGCACCAAGTCCGGTTTTGAGCTGGAGCTCACCCGGAGAGTCATCCAACGCGTGAACATCCCCGTGATTGCCAGTGGCGGTGCGGGGACAAAAGAACATTTCAAAGAGGCATTTAATCTGGGGGCTTCCGCCGCTCTGGCCGCCTCTTTATTCCATTATCAGGAATTATCCATTCCGGATTTGAAAGAATACCTGCATAGCAATGGCATTCCGGTGAGACGGAGTGGGGGGATTAAATGACCAGCCATTATATCCATTGACATTCTATCCCAGCAGAGAAACATCAGAGCATGGAACGCTTTTACCTCACATTCGATGAATATTTCAAAATGGGAGCAAAAGCATTCTTTGAAGCATTCGGCTACAAGGTTACCACCGAGTTTGAACTATTTAAACTTCCCAAAAAAATTGACGTTCTTGTCATTGAAGCGGAGGCAAAAGCCCCACCGGAAGATTTTGCCCTCTTCACGTGGTTTACCAACCACAATCTGATCAGCTACAAATCCCCCGCTGATCCTGTGAGAGAAAAAGACTTCCGGGATGCCTTAATTTATCTGAATGGCTATATCAATTTGACCGACGGGGCAGATTACAGCAATACCAGCATGACTATTCTGGCAAATCATGTTCCCAAAAAATTTCTGAAAGCCCATGCCGTTAATATTGAAGGCCCATCGGCGGGGGTTTGGAAAATTCATTATGGCCTTTTTTCCATTTACTTTGTGGATTTAAATAAAACAGAATTGAAAGGGGTTGACCAGGCTTTTTTTCGTGATTTTGCGGAAACGGAAGCCTTTAAAGAGAGTCTGTTCAGGAAAAATGCAGAATCACAAAAAATACTCGACATCCTGCATGATTATATTTACCTTAGAATTGATAATTTTGAGGGAGAGGAGTTCAAGGAGTTTATTATGCCAGCCACAATGAGAGCAGATGTGACGCGTATCGCTAAACCCTGGTTTGATAAGGGGAAACAGGAAGGGAGACAGGAAGGGAGACAGGAAGGGAGACAGGAAGGCAAACAGGAAGG
>DYOA01000006.1:0-17573 GCA_020720785.1 Leptospira biflexa | reverse complement strand
ACAGGAAGGCAAACAGGAAGGTTTACAGGAAGGTGCACGGGAGGGAGAGCTACAGGCAAAACTCGCCACCGCCCGGAACATGCTTGCCCGCAAGATGGAAATTTCGCTGATCAAAGACTTAACCGGCTTAACGGAGCATCAGCTAAGGGAAAACGGAATCATCGGGTAGAGACGCCCAATTTGGGTTACCGGTATATTATTTGGAAAAATCCAGCGGTTTTTCCGGATCACCAAAATCCGTCACAACCTGGGGATAAAAATCTTTTCCCAGTAAAAAGGTGTATATTTCTCCGGCTTTTTTCTTTATTTCCACATCTTTAAACTGAGCGGGATATAAGATTTTCCCCGCAAGATAGGTATCCACCATGGATGTTCCCAGATTTGTGGTGTAATAATTGAAAGGAAGCTGCAGATAGACCTTTTTATTCTGAAAAGCCCCCAGCGATGCATAAAAGTCCTTGTTTTTGGAAAAATCTTCTTTGACCATTTTCAGACCCAGTCCATCAACAAAGATGATTTCCGGATTATCTTTGAGCAGTTTTTCCTTGTCCAGAAAAATATGCTCTTTGGGACTATGTTTGCTGGCCACATCGTTGGTTTTCAAAGACATCAGGGGTAGGAACATGGGATTTGTACTGGTGATGCCCTGTGTTCCGCGATACCCAACGGCACCCACGTAGACCAGGGGTTTTTTACCTCCGGCTTTTTCCGCAACACTCACCCGGGTTTCCATATCTTTGTTGAAATCCTGGTAGAATTTTTTTATCTCTGCCGCTCTTTGTTCTTTTCCCAGAATTTTTCCCAGAAGATTCAGGGATCTAAAAAAATCCGGTGTTATGGTCGCAAAGCGGGGTCCATAGCTCACCACGACCACGGCAATTCCGGCTTTTGCTTGGAGTTTATCCGCCATATCCTTTTTCATATGGGATGCGATTATGAGTTGAGCTCCCGTTTTGAGGACTGCCTCCACATTCGGCATTGTATTGATACTCTGGGGACCACCGGGGCCAATTACCGGAAGAGTGTCCGCTTGGGGGAATCCGTAACGGTAAACCCGGCCTTTGAAGTTTTTCTTCTCAAAAGCTTCCACTCCGGACACCTTATCCAGAGATCCCAGGTACGCTACCAGCCGCAGCCCACCCGGGCCAATGGCTACTATTTTCTGAGGATTTTCCGGTACCGGCACAATCCGGCCGGCAATGTCTGTCACCGGTTTTCCTTTTAATTCTGTTTTGGGTCCGCATGACCAAGTGAGCATCATCATGGCGGATACCGTAAGAATGATCCAGCTTTTTTTCATATCCACTCCTTTGTTTGTTATGGTTTATATGACAAACACGGGGAGATGATCCACTTTCACCACCCTGGGAAGAATACCGTACGCCGTGGCAATTATCTCCGGGGTTAAATCCACGGGATTTCCCGTCCATATAATTTTTTTGTCTTTGAGCATAAGTATTTGGTCACAGGTTCGGACAGCCAGGTTCACATCATGAATGATGGCCAGAATGCCCATCTGGTGGACATGGGCCAGATGCTGGAGCAGGTTCATGATGACCGCCTGGTTATGTAGATCCAGACTGGAGGTGGGTTCGTCCAACAGCAGAATTCTGGGTTCCTGGGCCATGGCTCGCCCAATCAGGACAATCTGGGACTCTCCGCCAGAAAGCGTTTGGAATGGCCTTTGGGATAAATGTTCAATCCCCAGAAGGGAAATGATTTCTTCCGTAATTTGTTCATCTTTTTCCGTGGGCATCCAGAAAGAATGGGGTTGCCGGCCCATCAGAATCATCTCAAAAACAGAGATATTCACATCGGCACGGTAGTGGGGGACAAAGCCCACCAGAGTGGCAATATCCCGCTGCTTCAGAATGGCGATGTCTGTTTTATCCAGAAAAACGCTGCCCGCATCCGGACGAAGGATCCGGTTGCAGCATTTCAGAAGAGTGGTTTTACCCGCTCCGTTGACACCCAGAAGTGCGGTGAGCCTTCCGGGTTGTATATCAAAAGAAATATCCTCCAGAATGGGGTTTTTCCCATAGGCAAAGGTTAAATTTTCCACAGATAAAATCATCGTCGCCCCCGGATCAGTAACAGGATAAAAAGCGGAGCCCCCATAAAAGAAGTGATGACTCCCACCGGCAGCGTTCCGGAGGGAACCAGAATTCTTCCCAGGGTATCGGAAATAATCAGCAGTCCCATGCCAATGGCTCCGGAAAGCGGGATCAGATACCGGGCATCATCCCCCACAAAGTGGCGGGCTATATGCGGAGCCAGAAGACCCAGAAAGGCAATGACCCCATGGAACGCCACTATGAAGGAGGTCACCAGAGACGCCGCGAGCATGAGGAACATCCGGGTCCGGGCGGGGTGGATTCCCAGACTCATGGAGGTTTCATCGCTTTCCAGAAGGGCATTCAGTTTCCAGCGGAGCATATAGAAATACAATGCACCCACGCCCACCCCGACTGTCACCAGTCCCAATTCGTAGCCGGAAGAGCGGGATACATCCCCAAAGCTCCAGAAGACAATAGCTGCCAGTTGCACTTCATCGGCCAGATACTGGAGCAGAACCGTTCCGGAGGCAAAGAGGGAGGACAGAGCAATCCCGGCTAAGATCACCGCATCGCTTTTCATATTCCGCAGTCCGGCCAGCAGCAAAACCGCTCCCATCGTCAGCACGGATCCCGCCAGGGCAAAACCGGAAACCAGGTAAATATTATTGACGGTTACCAGAGGGGTAGCCGAGGAATGCAGGGCTGCGGGGTTTTGCCCATTGTCCGCGGTGAGAATGATCGCCAGTGCGGCTCCAAAGGCGGCCCCGTTGCTGATTCCCAGGGTGAAGGGAGATGCCAGAGGATTGCGGAGTGCACTCTGCATGACCGCTCCGGAGATGGCCAATCCCAGACCGGATACCATGGCTGCGAGAATCCGGGGAAGACGCAGAGTGAGAACCACCACTCCCGAAGAATCATTGGATTGACCCAGAATGGCCAGGATCACTTTTCCCGGAGAAAGTCCATAGGAGCCCAGAAACAGAGACCCCAAGGAAACGGTAATGGAAGCCAATATGGCCAGACTCAGATAAATTTTATAGAGTCGCTGAAATTTTTTATAATGGCGGATTATATGGTGGTCACGGATTTCTTCCTTCACATCTTCACAGTGGCTCATCTGACCGATGTAACAGAAAATTGATTTTCATGGTCAATGAAAAAATAACCGGATTTTTCTGGACACCGGGTTTCCAAAGCCCGCAGTGTTCGCTGGCGGGACAGACAATGGCCGGTTAAGGAGAAGTTATGTATGTTATAAGACCCATTGCACAAAAAGATCTGGATGGTCTGTATGACCTTGCAGCGGAAAGCACTTTTGGGATCACCACCCTCACCAAAGACCGCAAAATTCTGGAGAAAAAAATACACCATTCCCTGGAAAGTTTCTCCAAACTGGGGGATGGTCCTGCCGGCCAGACGTACCTTTTCATCATGGAAGATACGGAAACAGGAAAGATCATCGGGACCAGTGCCATAGAGTCCAAAGTGGGCGGATTCAAGCCCTTTTATTCCTTCCGGGTGGAAACCCTGGATTTAAAATCGGACAGCTTAAAGAAACGGCGGGAAATCCGGATTCTCCACCTGTACCGGGATTATAACGGTCCTTCCGCTCTGGGGACACTGTATCTGAAGCCGGAGTACCGGCATTCGGGAACAGGACGCTTTCTTTCCCTTGTCCGATTTGTGTTTATGGCGGATTTTATGCAGAGTTTTGAGCCCCACGTCATTGCGGAAATGCGCGGGGTGATTGATGACAATGGATATTCCCCCTTCTGGGAAGCAGTGGGGCGTCATTTTTTTGACATAGATTTTCCGGAGGCCGATTATTTAACCGGAGTGGATAAAACCTTTATTGAAGAGCTGATGCCGTCTTACCCCATCTATGTGAACCTCCTGCCCAAAGACGCACAGAATGTCATTGGGAAAACCCACCCAAATACGGAACCCGCACTGAATATTTTATACAACGAAGGCTTCTCCTTCAGCCACCATGTGGATATTTTTGAATCCGGACCTCTCATTAAAGCAGACATCAAAAATATCCGCTCCATCCGGCAGAGCACTCGGGCAAAGATCAAAGGGTTCCGGGATATTCCATCGGGTTATGCCGATTACATTATATCCAACTCAAGGGCGGATTTCCGGGCGGTGAAAACCCGGATCCATGTAGAAGAGGATGGGGTATGGCTTTCCGCAAAAGACGCAGCAGGTCTGGAAGTCCATGAGGGAGATTCCATTCGTTATGTGACACTGCGGGCATAAACCGGTATGGGACAAAAAAATCAATATATTAACGGCTTATGGGAGGAAGGAAGCGGGGAGGAGCTCCGTGCGTGGGATAAATCCACGGATGAAACCCTCTGGATGGGCAAATCCGCCACGTTGGCCCAGGTGGAAAAGGCTGCTTTATCCGCCCGGAAAGCTTTTCCGGAATGGTCGCGGGTTTCTCTGGAAAAGAGAATAGAAATCATTAAAAACTTTCAGAAAATCCTGGAGACAAACAAAGAGAAATATTCTCTGGAATTGTCCAGAGAAACCGGAAAGCCTCTCTGGGAATCCCGCACGGAACTGGGCTCCATGATGACCAAGGCGGACATCTCCATAGAGGCATACAGAGAAAAAAACCTTCCCCGGTCGTTTCCGGCGGAAGGAGGTTTTGCCTATGAACGGTATAAACCCTTGGGGATGGTGGCCGTCATAGGGCCGTATAATATGCCGGGCCATCTCCCCAATGGTCACATCCTTCCCGCATTGCTGGCGGGGAATACTGTTTTGTTTAAACCCTCCGAACTGACTCCCCAGACTGCCGTGTGGATGATGGCGGCCTGGGAAGAAGCGGGTCTGCCGGGCGGAGTGGCGAATCTGCTTCAGGGAGGTCTGGATACTGCCCGTGGGATTTTAACCCAGGAAAACCTGAAAGGGGTTTTCTTTACCGGCAGTTCCGCCGCCGGAAGAAGTATCCATGCCCATTTTGCCGGGCGTCCGGATGTTCTGCTGGCCCTGGAGATGGGAGGGAATAATCCGGTCATTGTCCATAAAATTGAGAACCAGACGCAGGCGGTTGCGGATATGGTACTGGACAGTGCCTATATCAATGCCGGACAGAGGTGCACCTGTGCCCGTCGCCTCATCCTCCTGAAGGACAGGGAAGGGGATGATTTTCTGGAAGCCCTCACGGAAAAAATCCGGGCAGTAAAAGCCGGATTCTATTTTGATAAAGAAGAAGCATATATGGGGACCCTCATTTCCCCGGACGCTGCCCAAAAAGTTATGGGACAGACGCAAAAAATCCTCCAATCCGGAGCACGGGAGCTGGTTCCGCTGCAATCCCTGCGGAACCGGAAAAATCTGCTCAGTGCGGCTCTTCTGGATTCCACAGATGTTAGAGAGAAAATCGATGAGGAAATCTTTGGGCCGGTTCTCCAGGTAATCCGGGTTTCTTCTTTTGCAGAGGCCATCCGTGAAGCCAATGACACCCGCTATGGACTTGCGGCTGCCCTGTTCTCCGGGGATCCGGAATTATACCGGATTTTTCTGGCAGAGATTGAGGCGGGCATTGTCAATTTTAACCGTAAGACCACGGGGGCGTCCAGCCGGCTTCCCTTTGGCGGAATCAAGGAAAGTGGCAGCCACTGGCCGGGTGCCTATTCCGCTGCCCACTACTGTTCCCATCCGGTGGCTTCGCTAGAGAAAACACTATCCCCCACCAATTGATATCTAATTTCATTTGACCGCCGGTTTCCGGCTCCCAATCTGGTCATGTTATGAAAATTCATGAATATCAGGCAAAAGAAATATTTAGAAAATATGGTATTAATGTTCCTAATGGTTTTGTGACCAAAAGCCCAACCGAGGCATCTGAGATATACAAGAAACTGGGCACCAGCGTAGTGGTGGTGAAAGCCCAGATTCACGCCGGCGGCCGTGGAAAAGGCGGCGGTGTAAAATTGGCAAAATCTGCAGAGGAAGCGGTCAAGTATTCCACGGACATTATTGGAATGAATTTGGTTACCCACCAGACAGGACAGGAGGGGAAAAAGGTTCTCCAGGTTTTAATTGAAGAAGGGATGAATATTCTCAAAGAATATTATGTGGGAATTACCCTGGACAGAAAATCCGGAAAACCGGTTTTTATGGTTTCCACGGAAGGTGGAATGGAAATTGAAACCGTGGCAAAGAATACCCCGGAAAAAATTATCAAAGAAGCCATTGAACCATCCCTGGGTCTGCAAAGATGGCAGGCATCCCGTCTGGCTTATGCATTGGGACTGGAAGGTGATTACGCCAAACAGGCGATTAAATTTTTGACTTCTCTCTGGGCAGCCTATGACAAAGAAGACTGCTCTCTGATAGAAATCAATCCTCTGGTAACCACCGGCGACGGAAGAGTACTGGCACTGGATGCAAAATTGAATTTTGACGACAATGCCGGATACCGTCACCCGGAACAGGCAGAGCTGCGGGATGAGACGGAAGAGGATCCTCTGGAGCTGGAAGCTACCAGATCAGATTTAAACTATGTCCGTCTGGACGGCGATGTGGGCTGTATGGTCAATGGTGCCGGTCTGGCGATGGCCACTATGGATATCATCAAGTATGCTGGTGCAACCCCGGCTAACTTCCTGGATGTGGGTGGCGGTGCCAATGTGGAAACCGTTACCAATGGGTTTAAAATCATTCTTTCTGATCCCAACGTAAAAGGTATCTTTGTGAATATCTTTGGCGGAATTGTACGGGGAGACCGAATTGCCAATGGAATCATTGAAGCCGCAAAAAATGTGGAAATCAGGGTTCCCTTGGTGGTGCGTCTGGCCGGAACCAACGCAGAAGAGGCCAAAGTGATTTTGAAAAACAGCGGTATCAAAATGGAAATCGCTGAGAATATCAAAGACGGTGCGGAAAAAATCCGTAAAGCTGTAGGAAAATAAAGAGGATAAAATGGCTGTATTATTAACTGAAAAAACAAAAGTACTGGTACAGGGCATCACCGGAAAAGAAGGATCGTTCCACACCGGCCAGATGATTGATTATGGAACCAAAGTGGTGGCCGGTGTAACTCCGGGGAAAGGTGGAACCAAATCCGAGCATGGGCTGCCCGTTTTTAACTCCGTAGCGGAAGCTGTTGCTGCCACAGGAGCAAATGCTTCTGTCATTTTTGTGCCCCCGGCATTTTCCGCAGATGCGATTATGGAATCTGTGGGTGCGGGATTGGAATTGATTGTGGCCATTACGGAAGGAATTCCCGTGCGAGACATGGCCAGAATTATTCCCTTTGTCCGGTCCTCCAACTCTGTTCTCATTGGACCCAACTGTCCGGGAATTATCTCTCCGGGGATTGGGAAAATCGGGATTATGCCCGGCTTTATCCATAAACCAGGACGGATTGGGGTGATTTCCCGCTCCGGAACTCTCACCTATGAAGCGGTTTCCCAGCTCACTGAACTGGGTCTGGGGCAGAGCACCGCCATCGGTATTGGTGGGGATCCCATCATTGGTCTTCCCCATCTCGCAGCGGTGAAACTGCTGGCAGAAGATCCGGATACCGACGGTATTGTGATGATTGGAGAGATTGGCGGGACAGCGGAAGAGGAAGCCTCTGAATATATCAAGGCCAATGTGAAAAAACCTGTTGTTGGGTTCATCGCAGGCCAGACGGCTCCTCCGGGAAAAAGAATGGGACATGCTGGTGCCATCATCTCCGGCGGGTCCGGAACAGCGGCCAGCAAAATGGAAGCCATGAAAAAAGCCGGGGTGCATGTTGTGGAAACCCCTGCGGAAATTGGCAGTACCATGAAGGCCGCTCTGGGTAAATAAATAAAAAAAATAAACCCATCGGCAAGGAAAAGCCCCGGAAAAACGGGGCTTTTTTATGGATTATAGTGTGATATCAATTTTTACTGTTGTTTTTTCTTTGGCTGGCTCCGGGTAGATATTGCAAATATAACGGATATTTTTTGTCCGGCAGATATCTTCCAGATAAGAGTTGTACATAAGCCCCAGACCTGCCCCCAGTTTTGTGGGGTCGCTTTCCTGGTAAAAGGATGACAGGGATATCCCATCGGTATTTGTTTTCATTTTGCGGGCAAGTTTTGCTCTCTGGTGTTCATCAATGGTTCCGTAATTGGATATAATGATCTGGATGCGGTATTGTCTGCCAACGCTGGTTCTTTCCGGGTTCAGGTTCCAGGATATTTCCAGGAATTGCTCACTCTTTTCCGCGAGGACGGTCAGAGCCTGCCTTTTTACTTTATCCCGGAGCACCAAATCCACGGACTGTCCGGGGGAAATGATTCCACTCTTCCAGGCCAGACGTTCAAAATGGGCTTTTTCTGCATTCTGCACAAATTCCATCAACAGATTGCTCAGATGAGTGGCAATCTGGGTATTATCCATGTAAAGGTACACCATGCTGGCAAAACTGGTTTCAATCTGGTTTTTCAGCGAGGAGCGGTATATGATCAGGTACAGGTACCAGATTCGTTTATCAATCCAGTCAATGAACTTATCCAGACTTTTCAGCCGGGCATTGCGGTCGTCTTCCGATAGCGATGGATCGGAAACTATTTTCTGCAACACCCGTTCGGAGAGCTCCTTTTTTATACCGTTCATGTGATCTTTATTTTCCTGAAAAAGCTTATCCACCAGAGCCGGGTTTATATTGGAAAGGGAAATAATGGAGCTTTTGGGATTATTTCTGTTGAATGCTTTCAAAACCGGGGATTCAATGATCATCTGTCCCAGAGAAGGACTCAATTTTTTATATAAAATAGCATAAACCACCAGATTGTTGGTACTGATCACTTCAGAACGGCGGCTCAGAAGATCCGGGAGTTTGACGTAAATTTCTTCCACATAAGAATTCATTATCATTTTCTGGATGGTGGTGGCGTTGTAAGCTGGGAATACCAAGCCTTCCTTGATAACCCCCTCCCTGTTATTAATTCTTTTGAGTTTGGTATTGTCCAGGAAAAGAGAAATGCCATCTCTGGTCAGAATTAAATTGACAGGCAGAAGAATTGAGCCTTTTTTTTGACCATTTTTCCCGTCCATATATTTTTTTCATTTGTATCTGATTGATAAAATGTAAAGACTTTTTTTTAGAAAATATGATCCGCGTTCACATAAAAACCGGTCCCCTCATCACAGAAGCCCAGATTCATGGCAATGATGGTGGACTGGTTCCACGCAATACGGAATCCTGCTCCGTAAGAATAACGATAATTATCCAGAGTTGTGCTTTTCATATTATCAAAAACCCGCCCCGCATCCAGAAAGGGAACAATCATAAACTCAAAATACTGTTTCCATGCGTGGACATGGTGGAAAACATAGCGTATTTCCAGGTTATAAAAATTCATAACCGGTGCCACAAAGCGTGGTTCCAGGTAACCCCGCATGGTGGTGGCCCCCCCCAGTCCTTCTGTGGATTTATCAGAAAAGGTAATTCTATCCATGGTGAAAAATGGTATGTTTCCGCTTTTGGCACTGTATACTCCCCGGAAGGCCAGGATGACATCTGCTATGGTGGGAAGCGGGGAATAATAAAAACGGGTGGCTACGGTGACCTCATGGTATTGGTAACCGCTTCCCCAGTATGGCTGGCTTAATTTTAAAGTTATATCATGGAAACCGCCTCTCCGGGGATTGGGTTCCAGATCCCTGGTGTCATAGGCAAAACCAATTTTAACAGAATTGTCCCATCCTCCGTTATATCCATTGACAAGGCCATTCTCATTATCGGCTACCAGAAGAGTTTTTTCCTGGATGGCATCTGTGACCTCATTTTCATCTCCGTTTTGATAAGAAGGAACTTTCTTTCCGGTGTAATCATAGATCCAGAAGCGGGAAAAAATAACTCCATAGGTAAATTTAAAATTAGTGTTTTTTATATCCCTGGATACGTTTAAATCCAGATCCACCCTCTCATCAATATAATTATTATAATAGGAATCTGTGGTTCCATTTTCAATGTTTTTTATATCGTGGAAATATTTATCATAAGTCTGGTATTGCACCCCCTGGGGAGTGGTCAGTTTCTTCATGGTTTTTTCCCCCACGCCAAAATACTGGGCGGTGATATTCCGGGAATAGTTCACATTTGCGGATACTTTATTGGCCGTGGACAGGAAATACGGTGCTTTCCAGACCAAGCCATATAAATGCAGGCCTTTGGTGGAATGGATGGTCACCGCTGATATCTGGTGCAGATACGGGGTATAGTAAAAATAGGGATCAGTGGGGTGTCCGTTTATGTAATAGCTGATAAGGAAAACCCCCAGAAGACCCAGATCCGGATTGGATGCCGGAACCCCTATGCCGGTAAAATAGTTGCCCTCTTTTTTTTTTGCGATTTCTTTATCATCCACCGGTTTTTTATTCTGCAGGGGTTCAGGCAAATCCTGTATGGAGTGGACAAAGGTGGAAAGAAATAAAAACAATACTGGTATATATTTCTTCATCGGTTAGTTGAAAAAATCCGGGGAGAGTCCCCCCGGTTGTTAATTCATGGAATTATATCTTTCCACTGTGGTATCAAAGATTTTCCGGGTTTGTTCCAGAGTATAAGAACGCCAGGCCGGTGAGGAAGGATAATACATTTCCATCAACCGCCGCAGAACTTCTTTCTTATCGTCATCGGAATCATAGCCATGATGGATGCCTTGGTTTTCCAGAATCATGTTGTGGATGGATTTGATGGAACCGCCGGTGGTCTGGCTGTCCATGGTGCCGTATTCCAGGGTCATGGGCATATAAAATTTTTTCGGATATATTTTGCCAATGAAATCACTGAAATCTCCTGTAACAGTATAGAAATCTGCCTCATCTCCCCAGTCTATGTCATAGCCTTTGAAGATGGTTTCCACCCCGGCTTTTTCATCCTTATCTTTCATGGGATTGGGAAAAAGATGCAGCTTTCCTCTTTCCCCGTAACCGGTATGAATATCCAGTTCCAGGATTTTTGCATAATCTTTCATGGTTTCTCCCAGAAATTTCTGCATGGTAACAATCTGGGGTTCAAAGGTTTTTCCGCCAAAATAAAGTCCCTTTTCGTATTCATACTGTCCCTGCAATATGGCCTGCCGCAGGGTGGACACGGAATCCTTCATGATCCGGAACAGTGCCCGCATATAGAAGAAGCGGTTTTTGAAACTGCCCACATCCACTTTTGTGGTGGGGTTCAGAAAATCATTTAATTTGGTATAGCCTTTATTTTTATTCTGGTAGAGTTCCATGGAAACATCGGAATTCCGGTTCAGATCCACATTATTTTCTGTTACCCGGCGATGGTATTTGAATCCATAAGGGTTCAGTCCGTGCAACAGAAGAACTCCGGTGTTTTTATGGTCCACTTTTTCCATATATTCTTTCATGAAAAGCTGTTGGGCTGCACTGCCGGAAAACCCTTCCACCC
This sequence comes from Leptospira biflexa, assembly GCA_020720785.1. Taxonomy (GTDB): domain Bacteria; phylum Spirochaetota; class Leptospiria; order Turneriellales; family DYLW01; genus DYLW01. Next base: position 6,104 of record DYOA01000006.1, on the reverse strand, counting down.
CGTGCACTCCGGAAGATAATATCAATAATTTTTCTTTTTTCTCTGAAGCAGGAATATAGACATAGTCAATGGTCAGATCATTGTCCACCTTGCTGGGGACTTGAAAATTCCCAATTACCGTAGCAGGGTATTTATCCTTAAGATCAGATGATGCTTTTCTGAATTCATCACGGCAGGCGGAATAGGAATCCTGAAAGTAAACCAGGTTGTCATTTTTCACGCCAAACTTTTTATCTTTGGAATCCGTGCTGGAGCAGCCCATAAAACCCAATCCTGTTAGAGAAAGGATAATGGACAGAGCCAACCCATATGTTGTATTTTTTTTTATCATTTTGAATTCTCCGTTTTAAAAAACGACTTCTCTTTATTATTGTTTCATTCTAATGTAAAGCATTATTTATACTTTGGCTGTAATAAAAAGTTATCCACAGTTGTGGAAACGAGTGGATAAATAATAAACATACCCGCCGTGGAAAGGAAAAATTTTTTCCTGTTGCCGAAAATTCTATTTGCCCTTGCTTTACTAATCATGTGATCAGCGTATAAAAGCAGGAAAAAAATAAAAAAAATCACAGAAAATAAAAAAAGTGCTTGTCGGTTTGTGCACTGCACTATAAATGGACTGTCCAAAGGGCACAAAACCATCCATAAAGGAGAAAAATATGGAAGAATTGTTGAAAAAAGTTGTTAATCTTGGAATTGGGGCTTTCAAATCCGTGGAAGAAAACCTGGAAGATGCTTTTAAAAAAGCAGAAACCGGAATTAATGACCTGATTTCCAAGGGAAATACCGCTAACGATGAAAACTCACTGAAAGTCAGAAAATTTGTTGATGAACTGCTGGTTTCCGTAAAAGAATACGAAGCCAAAGCAAAAGAAATTTCTGACAGCGTAGTATCTGCTTTAAAAGAATTTGATCCCACAGGTGGAAAAACCATCGAAGATATCAAAGCTAAAATTGAAAGCCTGAGCGGAAAAGTAAAAAGTCAGAAATAAGAAAAAAATAATTTTTGGAAAAATCCGGCATCCGCCGGATTTTTTTTTATCTGTGGAAACGTTCCATTGCCATGATCAGTACAATCAACAAAAAAATCGCCAGTCCTTCCCATAAGAAGGTATTTTCCGGAATTTGGGGAAGTGACGTAGCGGAGATAAACATTGTTCCGCTCACCTGGGATGCCGGCGATGGGTGGTTTTCTCCGTCGGTAAAACCGGACAATATCCCAAAAAGCATATCCACGTAGTCCGGATGGAATAATTCCCTCCGGGAAGGAGAATCCGGATCAAATAAAAAGATGATATCCCCGGAATCGGTTTTCAGGACGGCAGCTTCTCCGGATGTGAAATGATGCAGGATGGCTGGGTTGTCATCGCTTTCCGGGAAGGAATATTCCGCCGCTCTTTTTACAAGGATGCGGGACCCATCGGATAAGGAAAGGGAATCTGTAATGAATTTATTTTCCCCGGAAAACCAATAGACCCGGATTCCATCTCCGGAAACCGGATAGGATTCCAACCTATGGAAGGACATGGGCAGGGAAGGAATCTTTGCGTCCGGTTTTTCCCGGAAAATATACTGGTTACAGTCCTCGCATGCCCGGAATATGGCTTCCACGGAATGTGGCTTTTTTTCCTGCGGGGAGAACGTGTAAAACCTCAGGGGCGGGACAGGAAATTCCAGGGTATTATCCCGGGTGTATCCATCCCCGGTCAATTTTATAATAATATTATATGGTTTATATATATTCGCATGGGGCAGAATATGTTCATTTATTCCATCCCGGGAAACCACAGAAAGGATCTTTCCATCACCTGCCTGTATGAGGACTTCTGTCCCCGGGGTTTTTACGGTGAACCTAAGGATCAGTTTGCGGTAATCTGCGGGATGTGTGCCCAGGGAATACGATGTAAAATAATTATTATTTTTATCCGGGGAGGGCAGGGGGATGATTTTTATTTTCCGGCTATCCCCCAGTATTTCCTGGTAATTGTCCTCCGGCAGAAACATATAAAAAATCCGGTCCGGATATTTCTGCAGGGTATCATCCAGCCTGGTTCTGATTTCCGGATAGGAAATGGGAGTTTTTCTGTGGAGTTGATCCAGGGATAATGGTGAGAGTTTTCCTGTATCCAGATCGGAAAGGGAGTATACCACCCCATTGATATTTCCCATAATGTCGCCACAGAAAGACCGGTATTTTTCCAGAATTCTTCTGGTCAAGGCTGCCTCTGTCTGGGTATGCAGAGTATCATCATAAAAGCAGACCCCGGGATTCCGGGAATTTTCCAGCCGGGGTTGGGAAAGGAATACCACCAGGAAAAATACCGCCACAGACTGCAGTAGAAATTTCCAGAATCCGGAGGGAATCCGGGTTTGGGAATGTTCCTCTTTCAGAAAAACCAGGGACGGGATCACACTTTTTTTTCCGTAAAACCGTAGAAAAAAATACGCGATCATGGGAAACACGGAAAGGGGCAAAAGCCACAGAGCAGAAATATTCTGAAAATCCATTTATCCTTCCGTCAGATGGAAATTTTCCAGCGGGTTCCGGGATGCGTCCAGTCCTGCATACGAAAACCCATGGGAAAATAATTCTTTTTTTCTCTGCTCCACTCCGTTTTTCCGGATGGCCACAAATTGGGCTGGGTGGGGTGCGTAATAGGACTCCTTTGTTTCTGCATCCAGAAGAAAGCGGGAGGACGATAGTTCCTCTTCCTGCGGGACTGCCAGATGCAGTAGGTGGAGGCGGTTTCCCGTATTTCCGTAATCCCGGAGAATGCCGGAGAATTCCATGCGGTAGTGGTAAAGATCCGTGATCCAGATCACGGAGGCGGTTTTATTATCCTGGCGATAAAATCGGGGAAGGATTTTATCCGGAACCGGATTTTTTTCCGGGTAGTGCATCAGGAAATGGTCCAGAAGAAAAAGATGGTTTTTTTCCGTGATCCGGAGGAACAGCGTTTCCTGTGGGTGTATTCCATCCAATTGAAATGTCACGCTATCTCCGTCCTCCAGAGCCCGCCATCCCAGGGATAGTCCCAGGAGCCGGGATGTGTGGAGTTTTTCCGGATACATGGTGACAGAAACGGAGAGATCCAGACGAATGGATTTATTTTCCGGAAATCTGTGGATCCCGGTTTTGACCACCATTTTGCGGGAGCGGGCGTAGTATCGCCAGTCCAGATGCCGGATATCTGCCCCCGGATAATACGGGGTGCGTTCCAGATAGGGATCCTCGTGTCCCATGCGCTGGACGGGATGGTTTCCAAATCCGCTGAGATTCCAGAAAGGGGAGGTGGATTCCCGGTATTTCTTGATGTAAAGGAGAAATTGCTCCAGTGAAATCAAATGTCCAGACATTGGGATAAAAATTCGTCCACCGTGATGCCATCCGCTGCAGCGGCATAGTTCAGGCTTATCCGATGACGGAGCACCGGGAAAAAAACTTTTTCCAGGATTTTCTCATGGACAACGGGTTCTCCGGAAATGGCTGCCTCCGCCTGGGCGGCATGGAGGAGCATCTGGGTGGCCCGGGTACCGGCACCATACCGGGCGTAGCGGGATGCTATGGGGCTTTCCTTGCCTGGCCGGGTATTTCTCACCGATCTTACCAGAGATAAAAAAACATTTTCCGGGACAGGCACAGAACGCAGAGCCTTTCTCCAGTTTTCCAGATCCGGGCGGATGGTTACAGGTTCAATGTTTTCTATCAAACGGTCCGGGTGGTCCAACAAAGCAATGCTTATTTCCTCATTTTCTGTGGGATATCCAAAGTCCAGATAAAAGAAAAATCTGTCCACCTGTGCTTCCGGGAGGGGATAGGTTCCTTCCAGTTCGATGGGATTGCGGGTGGCCAGCACAAAAAAAGGTTCCGGAAGCCGATGCGTTTCATTTCCCAGACTGACGGTTTTTTCTTCCATGGCCTGGAGCATTGCACTTTGGGTTTTTGGGGGGGTCCGGTTAATTTCATCGGCCAGAAGAATATTCGTAAAAACGGGACCTTTCTTTAGGGAAAAGACAAATTCTTTTCTGCCGCTTTTATCCGGTTTTTCCTGCAGAATTTCTGAACCCAGAATATCCGAGGGCATGGTATCCGGAGTGAACTGGATTCTGCGGAATTCATAATCCCATACTCTGGCAACGGTCCGTATGGCCAGGGTTTTCCCCAGCCCGGGCAGGCCGGAAATAAGAATGTGTCCACCATTAAGGAAAGCATTTGTAATGAGGGAAAGATTCTCCTGCTGTCCAATAACGATACTTTTGGTTTTTTCCAGACTCTGGCCGGCAAACTCACGAATCTCATGGAGAACCCTTTGGGTACCATAGTCATCGGCCCTGCCGGCTTTGCTGTTCTTACCTGAACGGAAAGACATTACTATTTCTTTTTCTTATGTCTGTCCTGTCTTCTTTTTTTCTTACGTTTATGATTGGCTATTTTCCATCGTTTACGTTTTTTTCCACTGGGCATAATGCCTCCTTCTTTAAAGGGTCAGAAAATGTTTTTTTTATCTACTGTAAAGAAAGTTATTTCCACTCTGTCCGGGGAAGCCACCCTATCCCAATGAAACCATCAAGGGTGGAGCTTTTAATGGCCAATCCCAAGAAAGCGATGTGGAAATTGGCTCTCCCCCTGATGGCTGGCATGAGCGTCCAAACCATTTATGCCACCACAGATATGATTTTTGTGGGACAAATTTCACCCATTGCCATAGCTGCCGTTGGATTCAACGCACCTCTCTTGTTTTTGGTAATGGGCATCAGTTTTGGTTTGGGGGTGGGATTTACCTCTGCTATTGCCCGGAACATGGGTGCAAAAAATCTGGAGGGGGCGTCCAAAACGGCTGCCAGTGCCCTTCAGTTGAGTCTGATTCTGGGGCTTATTCTGACAGCCACCGGATTGTTATTCCGCAAGTATATTTTTTCCCTGTTGGGTGCCACAGAAGAAATCATACCGGAAGCGGAAAAATATTTTGTAGTAATGGCGTCCGGGTCATTTTTCAGCGTGGGGGCCATCATGCTCCGGAGTATGTTCAACGGGGAGGGCAATACTGTCACTCCCATGATATACCAGGGACTGGGTACGCTCATCAATATCATTCTGGATCCCATATTTATCTATACTCTGGAACTGGGGGTATCCGGTGCCGCCCTGTCCACTGTGTTCAGTGAAATATTTGTCTTTTCCGCTCTTCTGTACCAGGGACAGTGGAAACAAAAGCTGCATGCTACCGTATTTCCTTATCTGAAAAGTCTCCATTGGAAAGAAATGGCCATTGCATTCCGGATTGGGATTCCTGCGTCCTTTTCCATGGTTATCATGGCCTTGGGTGGGGCTGTCTTTAATTTCATTCTGATACGATTTTCTTCCAATGCGGTGGCCGGATACCAGATTGGTGGCAGGATTGACCATATCTTTTTTGTGCCCACCATGGCCATAGCCAATGCTCTTGTGACCATGGTGGGAATGTATTATGGGGCAAAAAGGAAGGACCAGATGACGGAGATCATCCTGTATGGCTTCAAAAACGGTGTTTTCATTGGAATTGCACTGGGGGCCATCTTCTACCTTTTTGCCCGGCAGATCACGGCAATTTTTACCCCGGATATCCTTGTGAGGGAAATAGCAGTATCCTATACCAGGAGTATTGTTTTTGCATTTCCTTTTGTTGTGGTGGGCATTCTTTCCGGCCGAATTCTCCAGGGGCTGGGCATGGGATTTCCTTCCCTGGTGATCACTTCTGTACGCGTGGTCCTTATCAGTGCTCCCCTGTCCTGGATTTTTATTTTTATTCTGGATAAACCAATGGAATATATATGGTATTCCATGATTTTCTCCAGCATTGTGGCCTCCGCTCTTTCCCTTTTCTGGGTCACCCGTCGCATCTATGCCATACCGGAAAGCGATTAGGAGTGGATTTTATTTCATATACGGGAAGATGAGAAAAAAAGACGCCCCCCCGTAGCGATGCCCTCGCGAGAGGGTTATTCCCATTCAGGATGGCACATTGATCTGCACTGGTCGTTCTTACCCTACCGGGTGATTCCGTTTTCCCGCAACTGCTGCCTGGTCAATCCGGTCACACGAGATATCTTATCCATGGAAT
>DYOA01000073.1 GCA_020720785.1 Leptospira biflexa | reverse complement strand
AAAGATACTATAGCTTATTGGATGACCAGATGGAATTTCAACTGAAAGATCGTAGTAACGGACATTATTTTGCTTTATTAGGAAATTTTTAGAGATACCCTTATCAAGGTGCCGTAAACCCATCGCCGTATAAAATCAACTTGGACGGGGGGAAAAAGCCCTGCCCGGAGAGTTCCGTTCGCGAAAGCATATCCCGGGGGGAAAAAAATTCTTTACAGGAAAATAACCGCCATCATAATGAAAAATGCGACATCCCATAGAAGCCGATAAACCACTCGTTGAGTTTATGCGGTATTACCACAGATATGAAATCCGGGGTTTGGAAATCCTCGATCCCCTGGTGGCCTCCGGGCGTCCGTTTTTTCTGGTTGGAAATCATGGATTTAATTTTATTGAGCCGGCACTCCTTCTGCATTCTGTTTACAATGCTCATCGGCGGGTTCCACGGATTGTGGGTCATAAAGATTTATTTTTCAAAATCAAGGAGGTGGGTGAGATTGCCCGCCGGTATGGAATTGTATCCCATCTGGATTTCCGTGCCATCCATGATGCCATAAAAAAAGGGAAAAGCCTGCTCATCTATCCGGGTGGGGAGGATGAGGCTATGTTGCGGGATTACCACAAGAATCCGTATAAGCTCATCTGGGAAAACCGTCCCGGATTTGCTAAGCTGGCCGTCAAATACAGCATGCCGATTGTTTTTGTCGCTTCCATAGGTGTGGATGAAATGGTATTCCAGGGAAATATGGAGCTCCCATCCTGGGTCATCCGTCAGTTGAACATGACCAATTCGGATAATTATGAAAGAGTAAAAATGTTCTGGAATGGAGCGTTTCCCGCACCGGTTAAAATAACCCATATCATAACAGAACCCATCGAACTGTTTGGGGAGGATGAAGACATGAAAAGAAATGAATATGTCCGCTATAAGCTGAGCTGGTTACAGAAAACCTGCCAGAAACGCCTGGATAGTGCCCTGACGTTTCAGGACAGTGCAATGAGTGACCCTCTTGATAAAGCGGTGAAAGCCATCCAGTCTTTTGCCCGCACCCTGGGGATAGCATGAAACACAAAGGAGCATTATTAACCAGAAAAAATCTGATGGAAAACGACCATTATCAGGAGTTATTCCGGGATGCGTTTGGGGCGGAATTCCGGGAAGATCTGCCGGTGGACGTTTACTTTTCTCCGGGGCGGGTAAACATCATTGGGGAGCACATTGATTATAATGGCGGGATGGTCCTGCCTGCCGCACTGGACATCGGGATATACGGAATTGCCCAGAAAAGATCCGATGCGACGCTCCAGATAAAATCCAATATTTTTTCCAGCATGGGGGTTCTCATGATGGACGGCCCGGATCTGGAATACCGTAAAGAAGATGGATGGGTGAATTATGTAAAGGGCATGACAAAATATCTAATGGATGAAGATCGTCAAATCCAGCCCATGAATATTCTTTTTGTGAGCAACCTCCCGGATGGTGCGGGATTGAGTTCCTCCGCTACTCTGGAGATTCTGACGGGATTCATGCTTCTGTATGAAAATGAAGGAATGAATCTTGACAGAGTGGCTCTGGCCCAAACCGCAAAAAAGATGGAAAATGAATACATAGGAGTGAACTGTGGCATTATGGACCAGTTTGCGGTGGCCATGGGAAGGGAAAACCACGCGGTGCTGCTGGATACCTCCGTGCTCAGCCACAGTTATATTCCTTTTGTGTTGCAGAATTATTCTCTGGTGATTGCCCACACGAATAAGAAGCGTGAATTAAACGAATCCAAATACAACGAACGTGCACGGGAATGCCAGGAAGCACTGGCTATTCTGCAGAAGAATATTAAAATGGATAATCTGGTGGAAGCCTTTCCAGAACAGATTGAAGAATTTATCTCCGATCCCATATTAAGGAAAAGGGCTCTCCATGTGAGCAGGGAAAACGAGCGGGTCATCGAGACGGTGAAATACATGACAGAAGGGGATATTCTTTCTGTGGGCAGGATGCTCACCCAATCACATGAATCCCTGAAAAATCTGTATGAAGTCTCCGGGTTTGAGCTGGATGTGATGGTGGAGGAAAGTCTCCAGCATGAGGGATGCATTGGTGCACGCATGACCGGTGCGGGCTTTGGAGGATGTGCCATTGCTCTGGTGGAAAATTACCTGGTGGATGATTTTATGGAAAAAGTCTCCGGAGAATATGAGAAAAAGACCGGACTGACCCCTCATCTTTTTGTTGCCCGGATTGACGATGGAACCCGCAAGCTGGAATTCTCCCAAAAATGAACGGCAAAAATCTGCATCTGGAATACCGGAAGGACGGAAAGACTTTTTCCCTGGATATTCCTGTTCCGGAAAAAGAGGGGAAAGAATCTCTGGCAGTTCCCCCCGGCCATCCCATTGCTTTGGATTGGGAAATCATTGGCCGGGATGGAACCACAATTCTGAGCATCATGATGTCTTCACCGCAGGAAATTATTCTGAAACAAATGGTATTAACCCTGGAAACCGGGGGGACGTTTCAACGCCATTTTCTGAATGGATACCAGAGCTGGACAGATTCCGGGGAGTATCCGCCGGATGTCCGTTTTCATAAACTTGCTGCCTTTGCCCGGCCATTGCTCCGTTACATGGGGGACCAGCGGTTTATCCCGTCCTTTTATGAGTCCCAATTAAACCCCGGCAGCGTTTCTGCTCATGGATACCATTACATTTATGGCGTACCCGCACAGAATAGAGATGGGATAGGCTTTGTCGGTTCTCTGGATGAGCGTTTTGCGTACACCATTTTTTCCATGAACAACGGAAATGTCCTGCTCCATAAGGATGTCCAGGATCTTCCTTTCTCCGGAGAAAAAGAGATATTCCGGATCATGACGTCCCAAGGGGAAATCAATGCCGTCTTTGACCGGTATTTTTCCTTGTATGAAAAAGATAAAGAAATATTTTCCGGTATCATTCCCGCTTCCTTTTCTCCCGGACCACAGGATATTTCCCGTCCGCTCACCGGCTGGACCAGTTGGTACCATTATTATACAAATATAACCGAAGAAATTATTCTGGAAAATATCCGCTCGTTTGCCGGGCGGAGAATTCCTCTGGATATTTTCCAGATTGATGATGGCTACCAGAATGCGGTGGGAGACTGGCTCACGTTCAATGAAAAATTCCCGCGAAAATTTGATACCATTGTACCGGAAATTCATGCGGCGGGATACCAGGCTGGATTGTGGCTGGCACCATTTATCACGGAAAAAAAGTCGTTTATATTCCGGGATCATCCCGATTGGCTGGCAACGGATAAAGACGGTAATCTGGTAAAAGCCGGGTTTAATCCGCTCTGGGGAGGCTGGACCAATGGATTTTTTTACGCTCTGGACATCTACCATCCCGGATTTCAGGAATACCTCAAAGAAGTGTTCCATACCGTTCTCCACGAATGGAATTTTGATATGGTTAAACTGGATTTTCTATATGCAGCCGGAATGAACCACCGGGGGAATAAAAGCCGCTCGGAGAGTATGCACAACGCGGTGGATCTGATCTCCTTCCTGTGCCAGGGGAAAAAAGTCCTGGGTTGCGGACTCCCGCTGGGGGCAGGATACGGGAAAATGGATTCCTGCCGGATTGGCAGCGACATTGGTCTGGAATGGGAGGATAAAACCCTCAAGAGAATCCACTACCGGGAAAGGATTTCCACTTTGAATTCCCTGCGTTCCACCCTGGGCCGATGGCATTTGAACCACCGTGCGTGGCGGAATGATCCGGATGTGTTCAACCTGCGTTCCGGGGATAACCGCCTCCTTCCGGGGGAGAAGTACACCCTTATGCTGGTCAACCTCACCCTGGGTGGTACCGTTTTCACATCGGATTCCATGGGCAGTCTGAATGATGAGGAGTATAAGACATATCTTTCCATATTTCCATCCCAGAGAAAGGAAATCCATTCCGTACAGATATTGGAAGCGGATGTTTTTCTCATAAAATTTTCCATAAGAAATTATCATTATCAGCTTCTGGTAAACCTGTCCGATACAGAATACCAGTGGAATAATTCCCATCCGCTGGCGTTCAACTCCCGGAAGTATGGATTTTTATTTGACCAGAAAATTATGAAAATCCCGCCGCATGAATCCCTCCTTCTGCTCATTCCGGAAGGGAGGGACTTTACGGTTCTGGGCTCCTCCGGCTATCTTTATCCGGGAGCAGAAGTGGCGGAAGTTTCCGGAGAATTGACCCCGGAAAAGGAAGCCCGCATAGAAATAAAAACCGTAGAGAATCTCATGAAGACCGGAGAGGTTTATATCAGAATTCCGGATTCCTCTGTCACCGCTGTTGTGAACGGAAAAAAGGTAAAAACAGATTCCATCCGGAATATTAAATCGGCACGGTTCTTATACTGAAAAATTAACCATTTTTTATCAGCAGGGATTCCCCGGTCATCTCCGGCGGTTTCTCCAGTCCCATCACTTCCATCATGGTGGGGATTACATCGGCCAGACGGCCACCGGACGGTAACAGGGAGACCCGGTTTTTCTGGAGATTTTCCCGGCGGGAAATGACATGCAACCATACCAGATTGGTGGTGTGGGAAGTCATGGGTTTTCTGGTTTCATAATTTTTCATCTGGTCCACGTTTCCGTGGTCGGATGTGAGGAATACCACCCCGTCTTTTGCCAGAACAGCATTCACCACCGCTCCCACGCATTCATCCACCACGGCAGTGGCTTTTAGTGCGGCTTCGTAAATACCGGTGTGACCCACCATATCCGGATTGGCAAAATTTAGAATGATCACATCGTACTTGCCGGAATTCACCATCTCTATGGTTTTGTCTTTTACCTGATGGGCACTCATTTCCGGCTGAAGGTCATAGGTGGCCACTTGGGGAGAGGGGATCAATTCCCTGTCTTCACCGGGAAAAATCACATCGGATTGGCCGTTGAAAAAGAAGGTGACATGGGCAAATTTTTCCGTTTCCGCAATCCGGAGCTGGGTCATATTTTTTTTGGACAAATACTCCGGAAAAATATTCGTCAACGCCAATGGCCGGAACACTACCCCCACGGATGCACGGGAGGATTTTTCCATGCCATCATAATATTCCGTAAAACCAATATAGGTCAGATCTTTTATCTCCCGGACAGGAAATTCAGAAAATCCGTCCTGGATGAACGCCCGGGTGATCTCCCTGGTTCTGTCCAGACGGTAGTTGAAGAAAATGACCACATCGCCATCGGAAATGGGATGGAAATGTTTTGTACGCCGGGGCAGGATGAACTCATCATTCTCTCCTTTTGCATAGCCATCTTCCAATGCGTCATAGACCGTGTCAAACTCAGGAAAATTTTCCATACCGGAGAGCAGGTTATACGCCTTTTGAACTCTGTCCCAACGGTTGTCTCTGTCCATGGAAAAATACCGCCCCACAAGGGAGGCAAAGACCCCCACCCCGGATTTTTCCATGGCTTTTTCCAGATCCTCCAGATAGATCCGGGCGGAACGCGGCGGTGTATCTCTGCCGTCAGAAAAGGCATGCAGCAGAAGATTTTCTCTGGGGATTTTATATTTTGCGGCTAATTCCATCACTCCTTTTGCGTGGTCATTATGGGAATGAACACCCTGGTCCTGCACCAATCCGAATAAATGGATACGGCAATTATTTTTCCGGGCTTTTTCCATGGCCGCAATCACCACCGGATTTTGTGCAAAATTGCCATCGGCAATTTCTTTGGAAATACGCACCAGGGATTGATACACCACCCGGCCCGCCCCCAGGTTCAAATGCCCCACTTCGCTGGAACCCTGGTTCTGGGGAGGAAGTCCCACCGCCTCTCCGGATGCGGAAATGAGACAGGAGGGGTATTGCCGCAGATAGCGGTCATGGTGGGGGGTGGGGGCCTCCGCGATGGCGTTCCATTGATAATCCGGGTTAAAACCCCAGCCGTCCCGGACAATGAGCATATATGGTGTTCTCTGCATGGGAACAATAAACGCATAAACCCCCCATAGTGTCCATTAAAAACGGTTCCCGGAGAGAAAATTTTTTATAGCGGATTCCCATCCGTCCCATAAATGACATATCCAC
>DYOA01000097.1 GCA_020720785.1 Leptospira biflexa | reverse complement strand
CCCCAGGGGGCAATGAGTATTTTCTTTTTCATGTTTTCCCTTCCCCTTTTGTTATTTCCCAGTCCTCCTCCTCAGGGATGTGGCTCCAGCAAATTTACGTGGAATATATTCTTCTCATCGAATACACCAAACCCCCGGTACGCTCCACCATCGGACCAGACGTAAAATTCATGGGTGTTCCCCTTATACCCGTTTTTGTATTCTTTGAAAGACAGGCTTTGGGGGTTGCTTCCCTTCTCCAGAAAAACCGCTACCGCATCCAGCTGCTGGTTGATCTGGGAAACCCTTTCTTTATGGTTTTTGGCACCCTTTTGGAAGGACTCTTCCACAACCATTTTATCACTGATGGACGGCAGAATCTCTCCGGTGTAAAAATCCTCTCTGTACTTTTCTGCCAGCATTTCTCCCCATTCGGAAAGGATGATCTGATCCTCCATTTGTGTGTACAGGGCATCCGGAATGCGGGATTTCTTCATGCTCGTAGATTCCACATCCAGACCATTGAGCAGCCGCCGGAAGAGAATGGCGTCCCGGTCATCCAGCTCCAGAGCCACCTTGAGAGGCAGCCGGGGAATAGTGACAATACCTGCATTTTTCTCAAAAAGATAAAAGACCTCATCCGCGTACATGCCCAGAATGGTCTGTAAAAATCCGTTCAGGCTTTTGAAACCCCCGCTCAGATTGGCCGTGATAAAAAAGGAATCAATTTTATGCGGGATGATTATGCCGGTGACAATTTTCTCCACCAAACCCTTGATGGCTCCCTGGAACGTTTCCCTGTTCTTTACATTCAGACCAGTGCCTTTGATTTCCTGCACCGGCCCGTAATCCTCCAGAATCTCTTTTACAATGGCCCCGGTTTGGGATCCCAGGAACGTATCGGTCTGGATCAGATAATGGATTAAAATATCCTTCCTGGAGATATTCTTCTCCTCTATGTACGTGAAAAATCCATTGAGCTCTGCACTGTTTTTCTTGAGAAATTTTCTATCATCCCGATTTTCCAGAAACTCTTTGTGCCTGTCCCGTATAAAATCCTGAATTTTTCCCAGATTTTCTCCGGATATCTCCTTTTCCTCCAGGTTGGAATGTTCATTGACCAGATTTCTCATAGCAGCATCTTTGGTATTCGTCAAAACACTGGTACCCACGGAGTGTATAAAGATATATTTTTTCATTTTTTCT
>DYOA01000029.1 GCA_020720785.1 Leptospira biflexa | reverse complement strand
GTTCCCTGCTTTGAAGGTTTGCATAATAGGAACCAAACAGATCGGCAATGGTTACCAGAAGATTGATATCCTCATTATCCAGCTTTTTTCTTTCCAGAGGAAAGTCATAGCCAATGAATCCCAACCATTCCCTGTTTGCCCATATCGGTGGCAATTTTCACAATAAAGTCCAATGCCTTTTCAAAGTGGTCTCGGATAACAATGGGTACTTCCCTGACCGATTGTAAATATCCCTCAATGTCATAACCATGACGGATGGCTGTTTCCCGGAAAACGTCCATATCCGGAGGTGCAAAAAGTGCCTGCCCAATGAAAATATCTGCGTGGAATCCGTCAATGTGGATGGGGGTTGTGGCTTCCATGAAACCATTTTTGCATTCATGAACGGTTTTCTGGCAACTTTGGATAAGATTCTGGGATAATTCCTGGTTACTCTGGGCACACAGTAAATCAGAAGAAGGGAATTTTTTATGGAATTTGGTGCAAATATCCTTCCAACCGGCTTTTAATACCAGTTTGCCGTCAGGCTGGGAAACAATTCCCACCGCAAATCCATCCAGTATGATCTGCATCCTCTCCAGATCCACTATATCCTCGAATAGAATCTGGCTGGCAGTATGCTTCTTCACTTCCCCCCTAATAATGGGAAATAATTTCCACGGGCGATGAGAATTCAAACGAATAAAATATATTAATCATTCCTCGTTGGAACCATGGATTTCTTGTGTGCTTCCCATGGGAAATGCTTGACATAAAGTTTGCCGGAGTATGATTAACTATGCAGATAACAATTGAAAAGGTGGAGAAAAATATTCTGGAAAGCAGGGGAGTTTTTTCCTGGCCGGTTTGGGAAAAAGAAGTTTCCCGTTTTAAATGGCATTATGATTCTATGGAAGAGTGTTACATTCTGGAAGGGGAAATTACCATAACCGCAGGGGAAAAAAAATGGGAAATCAGACCAGGGGATTTTGTCACCTTTCCTGCGGGTTTGGGCTGTGAATGGAATATCACAAAAAGCGTGCGTAAGCACTATAATTTTCCATAAAGAAAATTTGCATCAATGAGTTCACCCATCGGCCTCAGGAGGAATGAATGAATCCATCTCTGGAAAAAGAAATATCAGAATCCGTTTATACCACGGAAGAAATCCAGTTGATACGCACATTAACGGATAATGGGCAGGAGCATCTTTTCGAAGATTGGGAAGAATTGGATGCCGTGGAACATAAAAAAGCTTTTCTGCAAAGTCTCCACCGGGTGGAGGCAAATTATCCGGATGGAATTTCCGGATACATCCGGAACGCCCGGCGTCTGCTGGAGGAGTCCCGGTCTGGAAAGAATCCGTTTGCGGGTTACCGTCCACGTCCACCGGAAATGAAAGATCTCTCCGGAATGGCTCATCGGTTGGAGGAAGCGGAGGAGCATGGGGTTTCTCTGATTGGCCAATTGGCCATTGTGATGGTGGCGGGTGGATTGGGGGAGCGTCTGGGATATCCCGGCATCAAGATTGCCATTCCGTTTGAGCTTTTATCTTCCCTGAATTATATCCATTATTACGCGACGACAATTCTGGCCATGGAAAATATTTACCACGAACGGTTTGGATGCCGCACCACTATTCCGTTTATTATTATGGTATCCGGGGATACGGAGGAAGCCACGCGGATTATTTTGCGGGAAAAGCATTCCTATGGATTGAAATCCGGGCAGGTTATTCTCTTAAAACAGGAGCTGGTTCCGGCCATTCTGGACAATGACGCCCGGCTGGCAAAAAAGTCCCGGTATGAGATAACGCTCAAACCCCATGGTCACGGGGATGTGCATCTGCTGATGCACCAGACGGGGACGGCGGAAAAGCTTCTGAAAGACGGGAAAAAATACCTGGCGGCCATCCAGGACACCAACGCCCAGGTTGTGAACGCACTTTTGCCAGCCATTTCCGTGAGCGTCCGGGAAAAGCTGGATTTCAACTCTATTGTGGTTCCACGGGTGGCAAAAGAAGCTGTGGGCGGAATTGCCACTCTGGTGCAGGAGGATGGCTCCGCCGGCAAGATGACCATCAATGTGGAATACAACCAGTTGGATCCTCTGCTGCGTTCCACCGGGAATCCGGATGGCGATGTGAATGGACCGGATGGTTTATCTCCTTATCCGGGTAATATTAATGTGATCATCATCGGGGTGGAAAACTACGTGGAAGTACTGAAAAAATCCGCCGGTCTGGTTCCGGAATTTGTGAATCCCAAATATGCGGACGCGGAAAAAACCGTTTTTCAGAAACCCACCCGCTTGGAAACCATGATGCAGGATTTACCCCGGCTTTTTGATGCTCGCAGCAGGGTGGGGGTGACCATGTTTGACCGCAAATATGTCTTCAGCCCGGATAAAAATAATCTCACGGACGCGGCCAAAAAGGCGGCCACGGGACAACCCCCGGAATGTGCCGCCAGTGCGGAATCCGATTACTATGAAATTAATCGGCAAAAAATCAACCGGGCGGGAAATTTTGCCCAAGAGATTCCGGAGCCCGTTTTTTATCACGGAATTCCGTTTAAAGCCGGTGCCCGTATTGTCCTGCACCCGAAGTTTGCCATCACGCAGAAGGAGATTGGCCATAAAATAAAAAACTGCACCTTTGGCCCGCAGACGTCTCTGGTGCTGGAGGGGAAAAATATTTATCTGGATTCCTTTCAATTAAAAAATAAATCTGCGGTGAGAATAAAAATATCTCCGGAAGCGGTTTTGCATATCCGGAATGTAACCCTGGACCGATGGGAGGGGGTGGAGATGCGGGAACTTTCTGAAATAGAAATGAGTAACCCAGACCTGCCTCCTTATTTAAAAATCCGGGGATATGCTCTGGAAGAGAAGAATATCCTGGAAATCAATATCACAGAAAAAGGAAATTATTATATGGATGCGGATGGAGCAATTCTCCGGGAGGATACATAATGGATAAGATACTCAGCGGGGTGAGGATTGTGGATTTGACCCAGCTTCTGCCCGGTCCTCTGGCCACGATGTATCTGGGAGATTACGGAGCGGAAATTATAAAAATTGAAAATCCCCGGTTGGGGGATGGCACCCGGTACATGGGCTCCCGGTTGGATTTGGAGGGGGATAAGGAAAACGAATCCCCGCTTTTTGGGATGCTGAACCGGAATAAAAAGTCTCTCACGCTGAATCTCAAACGAGAGGAAGGGCGGGAAGTGTTCCACGCACTTCTGGAAAAAGCGGATGTTCTGGTGGAGGGTTTCCGGCCCATGAGTATGCAGAAGATGGGTCTGGGTTATGGGGATTTGAAAGATAAATTTCCGCATCTGATCTATGTCTCCCTGAGCGGATACGGTGGCACCGGGCCCATGAAAAATTTTGCGGGCCATGACGGGAATTACACTTCCTATGCCGGGCTGATGAGCCTGAATGTGGATGCCCAGGGAAAACCGGTTTTGCCCGCATACCAGATGGCGGACATCGGTGGGGGAACCCTGATGGCCATGAGTGGCATTCTGGCCGCCCTGTATTACCGGGAAAAAACCGGAAAGGGACAGCATGTGGACATTGGCATGGCCGATGGGGCGGTGGCGTTTCTGCCGCTATTTCTTGCGGAATCCATGGCATCCTCTTCTCCTCTGGATCCCCGGCAGTGGATCCTTTCCGGAGCTCTGCCCAATTACCAGATTTATGAAACCAAAGACGGAAGGCATGTGATGCTGGCGGCATTGGAAGAACGGTTTTTCCGGAATTTTCTCAAGGCGGTGGAGCGGGAAGGGTTGCTGGAAAAATACACTCTCACAGAGGATAATTTTGTTTACCTCAAAAGAGAGGTGGGTAATATTTTCAAAGAAAAAAACTTTGGAGAATGGACTCCGTTTTTTGCCAATCCGGATATCTGTCTGTCCCCCATTGCCACTCCGGAAGAGGCCATGCAGAATCCACAGTTCCTGGAAAGGGAAATGTTCTTTCGGATGCCGGACGGACGGGGGAATTCTTTGGTCCAATTGGGTAACCCCATTAAATTTTCTGCCCAGAGCCAGATTCCCAAAAACCCTCCGCCGGCACAGGGAGAGCACACGCGGGAAATTCTGGATTGGCTGGGCTATTCTCCGGAACGAATGGAAGAGCTGAAAAAGGGAAACATCGTATAGTGTGTGGTCGCCAAAAAAAAACTATGCAAATTCACGCCATAATGCAAACACGGCAAAAGTAAAAAAGGAGTGGATATGAATTACTATATGGAAGTCCTTACAAAAAAATATGCCCAGTTCAATGGGAGAGCAAGAAGATCCGAATTCTGGTTTTTTGTACTCTTCAACGTAATTGTGAACATGGTATTAGGTTTTGTGGATGGGTTGATTGGGGTACAGATTCTGAGCGCACTGTATTCCCTGGCTGTGCTGGTCCCATCCATTGCTGTGGGAGCCCGTCGCCTGCATGACACCGGGAGAAGCGGTTGGTGGCAGTTAATCGCGTTTGTACCCATTGTGGGTGTGATTGTTCTGATTGTATTCTGGGCTCAGGACAGTGCGGCTGGTGAAAACGCATTTGGAGCTAACCCCAAATAAAAAGGCATTTTTGAAGTTAAAAGACGAGGCGCCTCCGGGCGCTTTTTTTGTGCCATAATTCTGGAATGACAGCCCGCTGCAATACTTGTACCATCGTCCTGGTGCGGACAGCGTACCAGAGAGCTCCCTGGTTTCGATTGATCCGAGAACCGCTGCTTATATCTTTGAAACTATTTGCCTTTTTCAAGGGATTCCCATCCTCCCGGGTTCTGCCACCATCGCCGGAATGTACCGGATGCCCACGATTTCATAAAAATTATCTGAAAGAAAATTCCCGCGTTTTCAATGTTATTCACGGATGGATAAATCCTGCCTTTGATAAAATTCTCTATAAAATAGTTACAGAGGAGGAGCTTCTGGACGCAAAAAAACGAGCGAAAGCATTAACACATAAGGAAGAGGAAAAACCATGACAAGTATGTTGATTATTGGAACCGGGCTGGTTTCCGGAGTGATATGATGGCCACAGATAAACTGATCAGAAACCTCTTTCTGGGCTTCATTAAAATCCACATTCTGCACCACGCGGAAAAAGAGGAAATCTATGGGGCGGAATTTCAGGAAGAGTTATCCCGGCATGGCTATGAAATATCTTTTGGGACGCTGTATCCCATATTTCATAGCCTGGAGGACGATGGGTACATTCTTTCTGAAAAAAGAAACATTCAGGGGAAAATCCGCAAATACTATTCCATAACCCCCCAGGGCAGAAAAGTGCTGAAGGCAGCCAGAAGCAAGGCAGTGGAACTGGTCAGGGAAATAACGGAATAAAAAAATATATCCCCGCTACACCAGCCGGGCCAGAGTCTGCACAAAACCGATGAAGATCACCCACAGCAGCATCTTTCTGAGAACTGCGGGCGGAGTTTTTTCGCTGAAGTGAGCCCCCCATCGGGCGGATACAAGGGATCCCAGGATAACCGGAATTAACAGCAGAAAATCCACCTGAGCGGAAAGAATTTTCCCTAGGGCTCCCAATACCGCCCCAATGAAAACAATGCCCAGACTGGTGCCAATGGTGATATGAATGGGAATCCGCAGGAACCGGATCATGATGGGCATCAGAATGAAGCCACCGCCCGCACCCACCATTCCGGAAAGACTCCCCACAAATATCCCGGACAGAATGGATGGAATCCGGGGAACATCCAGGGACTCTGCATCCGGAGTATTTTCTTCTGTTTTATTGTCCCGCAGAAGGAGTAGAAAGGAAGCCACCACCAGAAATAAAAAAACCACCAGAATACCCCGGTTATCCATCATTGCGGAGAGGTAAGATCCAGCCAGAGAGAAAATCCCCATGGGTATGCCCATCCGGATGAGGGACGGACGGTGGACAAAACCGTTTTTCCTGTGCACGATGATTCCGGATGCGGACGCAAAAAAGACCTGGACCATGGAAATGCCGGACACCGTTTTCATGGCCAGTGGAGGTAGCCCAAAGAGCTGTGGGATGGTCAGCATGGCGGGTATAATAATTATGGCCCCCCCTAACCCCAAATAGCCGGATAAAAAACCTCCGGCCAGGCTGATGCCAAAAAGGACGTAGTGAATTTCCATTCTTACCGTGAATTATGGCTGGAATTCCGGACTTTCTGCCAGTCCAGAGAAATCTTTTTTTCCTGAAAATCTTTTTTTACTTCATACAAAAGGACATTCTGGTATCTTTCGTTGGAGTCTGGATGCGTGGATAACGCTTTTATGTTCATAACGTCCATTTCCAGTTTGGAAATTTTTTTGAAAAAAGCTGCCAGAACCCGTGGCTGGATGGAGGTTCTTTCAAGCAAATCCAGTGCAAAGGAATCCGCTTCCTCCTCCATTTGCCGGCTGAAATAATTTTCTGTGATCATTTCTCCCATTTCTGTGGCAATGGTGGGATCATTCCCGGTAAAGAGCCGGGTCATCAGAGCAAGACCAAAGCGGGTATATATTTTTTGCATGACATGCTCATTTTCAATATGACCCATTTCATGGGCAATCACCCCTGCCAGCTCTTCCGGTGTATCGCAGAAATCCACCAGTCCGGAGAAAATCACAATAATCCCGCCGGGAAGGGCAAATGCATTCACCATGGGATCGTCCAGAACATAAATCTGGTATGTATTGCTTTGATCCTTTTTGTTATCTCTGTCTTTTTTTTCCAAAGATTTCATAAGACGGATTTTAATGTTATCTACAGCTGTGCGGACTTCCGGGCTGCTGACCGGCTTGCGGGTTTTTTTCAACTCGTCATAAATCTTTTCCCCCAGAAGTTGCTGTTTTTCCTGGGATATTTTCATGGGAGTTAAATCAGAGCAGGTAAACTGGGAAAATCCAAACCATATTCCCACGCCCGCAACAAGGACAACCGCAAGTTCTTTCCAGATTTTTTGGATCATGATGATTCCTTATACAGGCGGAAGATTTACGTTGTTTTGGACTTTTTCTTCCCGGATAACGTAAGCAAGGTGGTATGCGTATTTTCCAAAAAACAGAAAATAGTAAAATCTGCCTTTACGGGCATACACAGCCCCCACGATGCTGAAAACAAAATAGACCAGATTAAACACGCCCGCAGCCAGTAGCAATCCCGTGAAGTATTTACCGGGGGATGACAAATCGGCCAGAATGAGAAAACCCCATGTCACCAGAGCAGAATTGATCAGGGATATAAATATCTGGCTGTGCATGGACTGGAGGGCATGAAAACGGACAAACCGGCCTTTGGAACGGTTCACATAATAATAAACAACCGCCGCCAGAATGTTTACAAACGGCAGCGGCAGTCCCAGCCCCAGAGAAGCAAACATCATCAGGTAAGCACCCATGGCGTCTTCCCTTTCCCGCTCCGGAATTTCTTCCGGTTGCGGGATGGGGTGGTATTTTGTTTCTTCCATTTTTTATTTTCCGCTGAACGGTGGGTATTTATCCGTCATATAGCTCAGATAAAGACTCAGGCGGATCATGTAACGAACGGTACCCACGTTGAATTCATGCATACTTTCCGGATAACTGCCGGTAAACAGCACAACCCACCAGGCAATGGTCATAATGATCTGGCTGGCAATTATGCGCAGATAAAGAACAAATCCATGGGGAATGATCACATAGAAAATCCCAAAAAATGTTCTCAGAAGCAAAAGTCCTCTGCTTAATGTTTCCGGATATTCCACCTCAAAAGATGTTTTGTCATCCGTTCCATTCAGGCCGATGGCTGGATACCCATCGGAGAGATTCCACAGGCGGGCGTAAAGACGGATACTCCATTTGAGCATATTGACCTGGGCTTCAAACCAGCTCATGGGGTATTTTCCTGTAAACAAAATTACCCACCATGCTATCATGGACAATATCTGGGTGTAAATCCCCATAACCATCATAACCACCAGATGCGGAATCATGATATAAAAAATGCCAAAGAAGCTCCGCAGTAAAAGTTCTCCTCTGCTGTATCTTTCCTGGCGTTGGATCACCATATTCATTTCCATAAAACCTCCGTTATTTTTTTGACTTATTATAAATATTAAACCGGCAATGTCAATGCTTATTTATTGTTCCGGATTTTCCGGATGATGGAAGTGGTGGAATAACCATTTCTGAAAGGCAGTATCTCAATTTCTCCACCATAGGATTTCACTGTCTGGTACTCCGGAAGGTCTTCTTTTTTGTAATCCCCGCCTTTCACATGGATGTCCGGCTGGATCACCTTAATAGATTCCACCGGGGTGTCCTCGGAAAATGAGAAAACCGCATCCACAAAATCCAGGGCTGCCAAATGGATGGCACGGTCAAAAAAGGAGTTCACCGGACGGTCTTTCCCTTTCAGCTTTTTTACGGTGGAATCTGCATTCAGGCCAATGATTAGTTTTTTCCCCAGAGAGGCGGCGTGGTACAGATACTGGATATGTCCGGTGTGCAGAATATCAAAAACTCCGTTTGTAAATACGATTTTTTTACCGGAAAGCTTGTAGCGTGCCAGTCTGTTTTTAAATGCAATATCATTTACTCCGGAGAATATTTTCTTTTTGAAATTCTGCTCAAATTTGTCTTCCAGAATGTACCGGGCGGCTTCCTCAAAAGAAGATGCGGAAAAAACCAAATTTCCGGGAGGCTGGAGTCCCGCGTCCTCATCGGTGGCTTCCTCTCTTTTTATTAACACCCCAGGAATGCCAAATTTTTCTCCCGGAGTTAAATCCCGGAAACGGTCTCCCGCCATGAAACACTCTGGAATGGAGATCCGGTAATCTTCCAGTGCTTTTTCCAGAAGTCCGGCGGCGGGTTTCCGGCAAGGACAGTGGTCCTCATCCCGATGCGGGCAGATATAGTAGCGGAGAATTTCCACCGGGGCAAGTTCTCTGGAGATTCTCTGGTTCACCTTGTCCACATCCTCTTCGGTCATATAACCACGGGTGATTCCGGACTGGTTGCTGAGCACAATGAATTCATAACCCATCCGGTAGAGGAGGAGCAGGGATTCCTTGACCCCGGGAAGAATACGCACTTTCTCTGGATTGCCCAGATAACCAGGATCATAATTGAGGGTATTATCCCTGTCCAGAAAAATAATTTTCTTTTTGTGTTTCTTTTCTTTTTTCTTTTTCATGATGACAATGGAATATCCATGGAAACAGGTTCATTCCGGGCGGAGAAAGGATGGGTGTCATTGATAATTTTCTTTTTTTGATTAAGTATTTCCATGGCACAAGTCCGGCAGAGAAAATCCTGGTAAAGTGTTTCCGTGGAGCAATGGCACTTTGCACAGGTGTATAACTGCCTGCCTTCAGAATGTTCCGCATCCTTCTTCATTTATAATACCATTTCCAAGCCTTCATAAGCTGGCATTATTTTTAGCTGGCTTCCGGGAGCGGCCATTTCCCGGTACTGGGCAGCCTGTAAGGCCACTGCATCCATTTTCTCGTCATCATAAGAATTGTCGTGGTGGAACAGAATAAGTTTTTTTACTTCGCTTTTGATGGCAATATCCGTGGCCATCTGGGCGGAACTGTGTCCCCAGTCAATTTTCTGGAAGGATTCCGCCAGGGTGTATTGGGTGTCAAAGATTAAAACATCGGCTCCCCGGAAGAATTCCACGTATTCGGCAACTCCGTCCATATTATCCAGGTTGAATTCTGCATCAGAAGCAAAAATGATGTTTTTCCCGTTCTGTTCAAATTTATACGCATAGGATTTTCCGGGATGGTTCAGCTCCTTGCTGGATACTTTCACACCTTCAATGATGCTGGGTTCTTTTTCTGAGAGATCATAAAATTCCTTTTTTGCTAGCATGTGAGAGTCAAAACCGGCCGGAAAATGAGTATCCACCTGTTGGTAGCGGAGCCTTTGTTCAATATCGGGGAATGCACTGTAAAATCGGATCAGATTTCCAGGAATATAAATGGGAGTGAAAAACAAGAGTCCCATGATATGATCCCAGTGGGAATGGGTAATGAAAAGATTGATGATGCCTTTTCCCCGGAATCTCTCTTCCGCGAAAAGCCGACTGCCCAGGGGACGGATTCCGCTACCGGCATCTATTATGAAAACTGTATCATCATCCGTGCGTATTTCCACGCAGGTGGTGTTGCCCCCATAGGTACCGGATATAGAGAAAGGAAGGGAATCCAGAAACTTTTCAATGGCCTCTTCCGATAAAAGATCAGAAGGTCGGGCCAGACGCATCACGGTCTTTATTTTTTTCTGAACAATATCATAGGTCAGGGGCATTGGGAGTGAACCCCTCACTCCCCAGAAAGTAAGTTTCATAATCAGTTTTCGTACATGGATGCAATTTTTATTGCGTATTTTTCAGTAATAATATGTCGTTTCATTTTACCCAGGCTGGTGATTTCATCTCCCACCTCAAATGGCTTGTCCGCAAAGCGGAAATCCTGCACCTTTTCAAAATATTTGAACCCAAATTCTGAAGAAGTATAGGTTTTGATTTCTGTGAGAAACAGATCCCTCACTTCCTTGTCATCGGAAATTCTACCAATGGTAAGGACACTCGGATCCACGGACATCTTTTCCGCCAAAGCTTCCAGATTGGGATATACAATACAAGTGAGAAATTTTTTGTCCTGGCCGGTTATCATGACCATGTCAATGTATCGACTTTGGATCAGCTTTTCCTCTATGGGACCCGGTTCAATGTTTTCCCCGGATAGCAACACAATGGTATCTTTGGCACGTCCGGTGAGGGTCAGGGTGTTGTTGAAACTGATAAATCCCATATCCCCGGTATTGAGCCACCCATTGATGATGGTCTCTGATGTTTTTTCCGGCATTTTATAATAACCCTTCATCACATTGGGGCCTTTTACCCAGACGATTCCCTTTTCGCCACGGGAGAGCGGTTTCCCTTCAAAATCCCGAATCTCCACGGAAACATCCTGGATAATTCTTCCCACAGACCCAATCACCAGTTTTTTCAGGTCCCGTGCGGCAATCACTGGAGCGGTTTCTGTCATGCCGTATCCTTCCAGCACAGGAATGCCAATATTATTGAAAAATTCATCCACATGACGGGGCAGGGCTCCTCCTCCGGAAATGGTGGCCTTTAATTTTCCTCCCGTGGCCGCCCGGATCTTGGACAGAACAATGAAATCAAAAAGCAGATAAAAAGGATACGCAGGAATGAGCCCCAGTATATAGATTATCCCACGGAAGAAGTTCAGGATGGCGTTGGGTTTTTTCTGGTGGAGTTCATTGCCTTTGAGAAAACGGATCACTCTTCCTTTGAAACTGGATAAATTATAGGCAATACTGAACAGAACTTTTTTAACCCCGGAGCCGGAATCAATGGTCTTCTGTATACCCAGATAGACCGTTTCCCAAAGCCGGGGAGCAGATGCCATGAGAGTGGGTTTCTGTTCCCGTATATCACTTTTTAAATTGCGGATATTGGTGTAGATGGTTTTACCTCCGGTGGCGATGGTGATATACTCGGCGGTTCTCTCAAAAACATGCCAGATGGGGAGAATGGACAGCCATCGGTCTTTTCCAAAAACCATGCCCCGGAATGGAGGAACTTCCGTAATCTGGTGGATAATATTTCCATGGGTGGCCATCACGCCTTTGGGCACTCCGGTGGTTCCCGATGTATAAATAATAGTATAAATATCCTCTTTTTTCAGTGACTTTAACCTGTTTATGATTTCATTTTCCCATTTGGGACGCAGAGCAGCACCGCTTTCTAAGAGTTTCTCAAAAGACACGGCCAATGGATCATTGATCCCGGTCATGTCCATGACAACCACCTTGGAGATGTTATTTTTCCGGGCGTAGTTGAATACTTTTTGCGTAACCACATTGTTCTCCGCTATAATCATCCGGGATTCAGAATGGTTCATTATGTAAGAAAGTTCCTCTTCAGTGGAATCAGAACCACGGGGCACACTCACGCAGCCGTTAAACTGGATGGCCATATCAGCAAGAATCCACTCATAACGGTTGTCCGCTATCAATGCAACTTTATCGCCCGGTTTCAATCCGGATTCTGCCAGAGCAACGGCCAGATTCAGGATGTTTTCCAGGGTTTCATACCAGGTGGCTGTTTGCCATTGCCCGGATTTTTCTTTGTATTGATATGCTTCGTTTTTGGGAATTTTTTTTACCGTCTGGATTATTACGCTGGGGATAATATCGCTGGAAATGTTAAAATCATTGGATAGGATGATATGGGTATTTTCTGAATTCATGGTTATTCCTTTTGTTTTTTTCTTTTTGGGACTTTGCTGGATTAAATATGAGAAGTCAAACATAATTATTCTGATTCAGCAATAATGCGGGGACGGTGGCCGATGGGAATAAACCGCTTGACGAACCATTCCGTTTCTGGTAAACGAATAATAAAGAGACATAATAAAGTTATGAAAAAGCTTATGGGTTATAAAAAGATCCTTATTGTGGCTGCCGTCCTGTCTGTCGCAGGCTTTACCTATGCCTATTTTTATCCCGGAACCGGGACCAAACAGAATAAATCCAGAGAGGCATTCCAGAAAGGTTTTAACCTGTATAACAGCTACCAGTACAAAGCATCCATTGATTATTTTCTGGAAGCACTTTCCTATAATCCTGAATTTTCGCTGGCCAGGAAAATGCTGGGAAGTGCCCTGTTTTCCTCCGGGCAGGTGGATGAAGCCATTTCTGAATGGAAACTTTTATCAGAAATGGGGGTTTATGATCCCTCTCTGGACGTCCACCTCCGCAATATTCTTTCCGCCGGGATGGAACAGAGTGAAAACTGGTTTATGAAATCCATCCTCAAGCCACGGCGGGGTTTCCGGTTTTCCTATCCCATGCAAATAACAGATTCTGGCAGGGATTCCATAATATTGCTGAGTCAGGGACAATTAGGAGTGGGGAGTGTCATTGAAATAAATAATAATTATCAATTTATCTCCAATAAACGGAGAATATCTGAAAAACTGGGGATTCCCGCCGGAGCCGCCGGGAATGGAAAAGAGTTGTGGATCACAGATTTAAAAAATGATAAAATCTATCGGTTGGATTTGAATGATAAAATACCGGTACTGAGTGATCCTGACCCTATGGGTAAAGCCGGGAACGGAAAGCTGGAATTCCATGGTCCTGCCGGCATTGCGTACTGCGATGGTTTTTTCTATGTTGCGGATTCCGGGAATAATCGGATCCAGAAAATTGCCGCAGACGGAACCTTCAATATGGAGTTTTCTGCCATATCCGGAGAGATCGGGCTCAGAAATCCATTTGGGGTGGCATGTACCCCGGATCATAAGATTTACGTTTCCGAACCGGATAACCAGCGGCTTGTGGTCTTTGATGAGTATGGAAATTTTCTCCGCTTTGAAGGGGAGGGTAGTCTGGAAAAACCCAGGCACCTGTTTTATGATAAAAAAAGAAACCTCATGATTGTGGGGGATGAATCCAGGGGAATTGTTACCATGAACTTATCCACCAGCGAAGTGAAGACAATCAACGCATACCGGGATGAAGAGACAAACCAGATGGTATATTTCCAGCGGGCTTATTCTGCGTTTATTGACCAGTACGGTAATATGTATGTTGCCGATATGGGCACCCATTCTGTTTATCATTTTGTTCCGGAGGAATTCCTGTATTCCAACCTCAATGTCTGGGTTGAGAGGATAGATGTGAACAGGTTTCCCCACATCGGCATCTGGGTCAATGTGAAAGACCATCTGGGTAACTTTATTCTCAACCTGAACCCGGATAATTTCCAGATCCGGGAAAATAACGGCACTCCGGGAATGGTGAATCTGGATTACCTCAATCAGTTTTCCAACAATGACCAATGGGTGGTTCTGGTTTCCCGATCTGCCCGGATGAAAGAATATATGGAAATACTGCATTGGATCTCTGATTTCCTTTTCAAAGACATGCGGGAAAAAGACCAGATAATGACCGTGGGATATTCCACAGATTACTCCCAGGAAACATCATGGACAAATTCTTTTCTGGGATTAAAAGGGAATCTAACGGATAAAAATAAATTTGAAGATGAAATTTCCCAGACTCCGGACAAATCCGGTGAAGCCCTTTACTGGTCCATAACCCAGTTATTGCCCAGAAGAGGAAACCGCAGTGTTATCTGGATTACTGATGGCGGTCTCACCGAATCCGAAAGGATTCCTCTGACGCAAATTGAAAACTATGGCGTGGTTCATAATATTAAAATACATATTATCAATTTCCAGAATCCAGAGGTGGACGGTTACAAGGCAAACACAGAAAGATTGCAGACGATAGCACAGAAAACCGGAGGACATTATTTTTATTCCTATGAAAATCTGACCGAACTAAAGCAAAAGCTCAGAGAATACAAAGAAAAAAGCTATGTTATTTCCTATAAAAGCCCCATTCCTCCCAACTGGAAAGGCCAGTATGTGGATTTATCCATTGAGGTCAGGGTGCAGGGAAGAGATGGGAAGGAAAATTATGGTTACTTCATACCGTAAACGTTCCGGAACAGAAATTTACCGGATTCTGTCCCGGTATTTCCTGATTATGATGATTTTTTTTTCCGGATTTTCTGTCGCAGCCAATGAGCCCAAAGCAGTTTATTATAAGGCCCAGGGAGATAAAGAGTATACGCAGCGACATATTTTGGCGTCCATTCAATTATATAAAAAAAGTCTTCAGGTAAATCCAAATTATCTGCCTTCATTGATCTCTCTGGGAAAGGTTTTAAGGGAAACGGAGGCATACCCGGAATCCCTCCAGTATTTGAAGAAAGCATATTCCTTGAATAAAAAAGATATTCCCATGCTTTATGAGCTGGCCTCTGTCCTTTATGAAATGAAAAACTATGAAGCATCCCGGCGTATCCTGAATGAAGGGATCCAGATTTCTCCGTATAATTCCCAGTTAAATTATTTGATAGCAAAAATACATATCCTGGATAAAAGATTGTACCTGGCAGAGAGTAAATTAAAAAAGATTATCCAGTCAAATCCTTCGCACTTTGAATCCTATATCACCCTTGGAGAAATATATACCCTCCAGAAAAGATATGATCTTGCGGGCTCCTTTTTCCAGAAAGCAAAACGAATCAAACCAGAGGAACCAGGGTTGTTTGTTCTTCTGGCGGAAGTGGAGTTAAAAAGGCATCTTGTGTTTTCCGGTAATGACTTCACGGAGGATAGCTCATCCTCTGTGTTTTCAGAATCCATAGCATTGCTGGAAAATGCCATTGGCTATGATCCATACTATCTTCCGGCGAATTCCCTTCTGGGCACCATTTATGCAATTAACCGGAATTGCGGGGAAGCGGTCAAATATTTTGAAAATGTACTGAAAATAAATCCCAACCACCGTAAGTCATTGTATTACATGGGATACTGTGACCGGAAAAGAAGTCTGGAGATATATCCCAGAATTCTCAATGAAGATTTTAATAACGAAATTATCAGGTTTGTGTATGAATGGAACCGTATTCTGGATACCCAGGGGAAAAATCATCCGGATTTGATTGCCAAGGCCAGGTACCATTATGATTATGGGAAAAAACTGATTTTCTCCAACCAGTTGAGCCATGGTATTTATGAAATGCGATGGTCATTATTTTTGTTTCCGGATTATATTGAACCTCACTATGAATTATTTGACTATTACCGCAGTAAAAAAGATATTTATTATATGCAGAAAGAATTATTTTTTTTAAAAGAGCATTCTGATGATATCAAATATACGGATCTTTATGAAAAATACA
Source organism: Leptospira biflexa (assembly GCA_020720785.1). GTDB lineage: Bacteria > Spirochaetota > Leptospiria > Turneriellales > DYLW01 > DYLW01. Next base: position 17,544 of record DYOA01000029.1, on the reverse strand, counting down.
TTAATTACCGCAGAAACCTCCTCTTTTGGAAGGCCGGAATAAAAAATCCACCAGAATTAAAGACCAGAAATCCGTTGTTTATTTTCTACTTTCTACCGGAAGACCCCATGGGGGAATATCCGGACGCTGGTATGGCAATAACGGAAACGCTGAATTTTGCCTTTCATGAATCCAGTCATATCAGAATTTTACCCTACCATGAAAACCAACGATTGTACCGTGCTCTCATGGAGAAATCTTCGCTGGGAATGGGAGGAACTTTCCATCCGGATTCGGTCTCAGAAATCATACAACCAGCCCAGGTCACAACATCCCATCCTAACCTGAATAAAGACCAATTCCGTTACATTGTTCATGGAAAATACAGGGAGATAAACAACGGCCTTGAAGTGAACGCCCATCTTCTGGATATCCAAACCGGGATTGAAAGAGGACATTACAGATTCAAGGCAACCGGAAAAGGATATCTGAGAAAGATTGCCCTTTTTCTGCATGATAAACTGGAAGAGGATATCCCCATAGAAGGCCGGATCATCCAGATCAACCCGGCAATGGGGATTCTGGTGAATCTTGGGACCAGGGATAACCTGAAAAAAGGTGACGTTATTCAGGTTTACCGGGACCGGTCTGTTTTTTCCCGGCTGGTCATCACCAGCATTTCCCACGATCTGTTGTGGGCATATCCGGACAATGTGAATGATATTTACAGATTGCGAAAATACGACGCCATTTACTTAAAAAAATGATCAGATCCGGGTAATCGTTTCCGGAAGATGAAGGCCATCCACTCCCATCCGGGATATATTCGTTCCGGATATAAATATTTTAATACCGGAGACTCCCTCAAACTGGCGGGCTGTCGCCAGAAGCTGGCGGACCTGGAAACGGATCATCTCCAGGCTGTTTCCATGGATAAAGCTGGAATCAAAATATAAATGGATCACCCCGTCCTTCATGACCACTTTATCCAGCTCTGGCCGATTGGGGAATGAGTCAATAAAATCTTCTCCTTCCGCTGGTGGTTTCAGCAATAAATGAAAAGCGGTGGATACCATATTTTTATCCTCCACGGTTACATTCTTCCAGGTTAATGCCGGTTGATCCGTTTTGTCCAGCCGATACATGTATATTTTAACGTTTTTATCTCCAGATTCCTCTTCATGGGATTCTGCATTCGGCGGAGAGGGGATTTTTTCTGTTTTTTGTGCGGTGGGGGCGGGATGATTCAGGATATCGTCCTCATAAACCCCGGAAAATACACTTTTAAAAAATTTACTGACGGATGATGAATTCCCTGTATTATTTTTTTTTTCAATATTTCTGTATTGGACTGGTTCTGTTTCCTTATTACCGGAAACCGTGAGTCTATCTATGGCAAAGAAACCCCAGCCAATCACCCCCAGTGTAAAAAGGACAGGAATAATGTTTTTCTCATTTGTTTTCTTTTTTGCGGGCATGCTTTATTATCGGATGATAATGGTTTATTTTTCATTCCCGTTTTTATTATTGGTAAAGATTTCCTCTCTTTCAATCTGGTTTCGCAGATTGTTGCCATATACGGCATACAGGTAGCGTATAGAATCGGCATCCCATTTTTCCTGGATGATCCTTCCCGGCAGGTAATGCACAAAACGCCCGGATTCCACTTCTGCAGATGGGATGTTCTCCTCAAGGGTTTTTCCATTGGAATTCCTGGCGATTCCATGCACCTTTGAGTATAAAAAACGATCATGCTGTAAGCGGAACAGATACAGGGATCGGAGCATTCTTTGGTCGCAAATGGATAAATGCTCCGTCCGCATGGAATGGAATTTCCCTCTATCCGATGCGTGTATATCCCGGATGTTTTCCTGGCTTAAAGGGATGACACATATTACCTGAAAGGAATGAGTATTGATAAACCCTTCCGTTTCAGGAATGTTAGCCCTGCTTTTTACCGGGTTCAATCGGCAGGACAATAACACAAAGCTGGAAATCACAAACGCAAAAAAAACGAAAAACGCAAATCGGCTGTTTTTCATTTTTCAGGCATTCATACTGTCCAGAAACTCCCGGTTATCCTTTGTGCCTTTCATTTTATCCACCAGGAGCTCCATGCTTTCCACAGGGGAAAGCGGGGACAGAACTTTTCTGAGTATCCAAATCCGGTTGATGGAATCCGGCTCCAGCAGTAATTCTTCTTTTCTGGTTCCTGATTTATTGATGTCAATGGCCGGGAATATCCTTTTTTCCACCAGCTTGCGATCCAGATGGATTTCCATATTTCCGGTTCCTTTAAATTCTTCAAAAATGACCTCATCCATCTTGGAACCGGTATCCACCAGAGCCGTTGCGATTATGGTCAAGGAACCACCTTCTTCAATATTTCTGGCAGCTCCAAAAAATCTTTTGGGTTTATGCAGGGCATTGGAATCCACCCCGCCGGAGAGCACCTTTCCGGAGGAGGGAATCACCTGGTTGTAAGCTCTGGCCAAGCGGGTAATGGAATCCAGAAGAATAACCACATCCTTTTTCTGCTCCACCATTCTCTTTGCTTTCTCAATGACCATCTCTGCTACCTGAACATGGCGGCTGGCCGGTTCATCAAAAGTGGAGGATATTACTTCTCCCTTCACATTTCTGGCCATATCTGTGACTTCTTCCGGCCTTTCATCAATGAGCAGGACGATGAGAAATATCTCCGGATGGTTATAGGTTATCGCATTCGCTACGTCCTGCATCAGGATGGTTTTTCCTGTCCGGGGCGGTGCCACAATCAATCCCCTCTGTCCCTTCCCAATGGGCACGAGCAAATCCACAATCCGGGTGGAGAGTTTATCCGCAGTCGCCTGCATGGATATTTTTTTATCAGGATATAACGGCGTCAGGTTATCAAAGTGTATTCTGCGGTAATTATTCTTGACCAGATCATTATTGACAGATTCAATCCGCAGGATGGCAAAAAATCGTTCACTTTCTTTGGGGGAACGGATTTGTCCATAGACAGTATCCCCCTTTCTCAAGCCAAACATCCGTATCTGGGATGGGCTCACATAAATATCATCTGGTCCCGCTAGATAGTTGTAATATGAGGAGCGGAGAAAACCATAGCCATCCGGAAGAACCTCCAGTACACCTTCTGCGTATACCTGGGTTTCTTCTTCGGACAGGGCCTGCAGAACATTAAAAATCAGGGATGGCTTTTTCATGTCGCTATAGTTGTCAATGCCCACCCGTTCCGCTATTTCCATCAGCTCCAGCATATTTCTCTGCTTGAGCCGGCTGATGTTTAGTTTGTTACCGGTATCATTTAATCCAAGGTCCACTTTGATATTGTCAATTTCAGATTTGGATAATTTTTTATGTTTTTTTTCGGCATTTGGGTCATTAATCATCTCTTTGTTATCCGAATGACTTCTACTTACATGTCTGGGGACTTCGTGTACAGGTTCTTTTTCCTGTGTTGACTGTATATCCCCCTTTTTCAGGCGGATTTTTTTCTGTGCTTGATCATCGGAAGATTCTTCATAATCATTATACGCAACATTGTTTCCGTTTTCATCCGGATCATTTTTTCTTCTTCTTGGCATAAACCCTCTTTATGTGATTGATAGATTGATAAAGCATGGAGATTGAACTCCATGCTTTCTTCGAGACGAACGTAATATTTTAAGAATTAATTGTTTTCCTGAGATCCGTCTTCATCCGCATTTCTTTCTTCCTCCACTGCAGTTTCATCTTCTGTACCGGAAGCAGAGTCATTTTCCGTAGTTTCATCGGAAGTCATTTCTTCTGTATTTTGGCCGTTATCAGAATTTTCATCAGAAATGGTATCCTCATTGGACGGTTCAGTGGAGTCTTCCGCAACATCATCGTTTGCAGGTTCTTCCTTTGGCTCAGTTTTGGGATCAGCCACTGCTGGTTGATCTTCTTTTGGGGGAATTGTGAATACCTGTCCGGGATAAATTAAATTCGGATTCTTTATTTTACCCTTGTTTGCCTTGTAGATTTTTTTCCACATACGGGCGTTACCGTAAACACCTTTTTTCTGGGCAATACACCACAGACATTCTTTGTATTTCACTTTATGGGTGGAGGACTGTGCAGTTGCATCCCCTTTTGTATCCCCGGCATTGTCTTTGTTATCCTTCTCTGCGTTGTCCGCAGCCATTTTGGTTGCATAATTCTTTTTCTCCACCTTGAAGAGATATTCAATTTCCGGCTTCTGGTCATTGGCCAGATCTGCCAGGCGGATAGCCTCATTGGACTGGCGGATGGATTCTTCGTAGGCACCGTCAGCAAATGCATTATCGGATGCACTCAGAGCTTCTTTGGCCGCGAAAATGGTATCTTCGGATGCTTTCAGTGACTCCTGAACGTTAGGGGAATTTTCCACTACCGCCACATTGTCCGCTTCCTGCAGGGATATTTTCAGATCATTCAGATTTCTTTCCGCTTCTTCCACCTTCTGGTTGGCTTCTGTGTTCAGGGATTTTGCATAATTAGAGTTGGACGTGGATTTGACAGATTGGGATTTTTCTGCAATGGATGTTATCAGAGGAGCAGCCGATTTGAAATCCCCTTCGTTTAAATAATTCCGGGCATGCTCAATATCTTTTTCCAGTTGCTCCACTTCTTCTTCCGGATAATTACCGGACCCCAAACCTTTAGATTGGGTAAGGGCATCTTCGGATTCGGACAGACTTGTTTCCAGATTTCCTCTCTGGTTTTCAGATTCGGATATGGCCACACTGGAATGTTCGGAGGATTTTTTATAGTTTTCAATGGCTGGGAAAAATTTTCCTTCTTCCGTGTTTTTCTGTCCTGCATTATATTCGTCACCCGCCTGTGTGAATTCATCCGATGCGTATACCGCTGCATTCATTTTATCTGCTTGGTCCAGTTTTTCTTTGGCGTCTTTCTGGAATTCCTGGGTGTATAATGGCAGTGCTTTTTGATACGCCGCATCAGAAGCCGCTTTGGATTCATCCGCTTTTTTTGCGGCCTCTTTCAGTTCTTCCTTTTCTATCTGGGCATGGGATTCAATGAGCAGATCCCTGGCCATTTTCATCTCTTCCGGAGCGTATTGGTCTGCCTTAACACTTTCCGCTTCCTGGATTCCCAATCGGGCATTTCCCATTTTTTCCACAGGTAATGGATCACCACACTGGTACAGAAAGAATGTCAATGCCAGCATAAAACCGGCTTTTTTCCAATTAATATTCATATTCTTATCCCCTTTTTATTTATTCTGGCAGGTTTCCAAAAAAAATCAGAATTTGGAAACAGCCTCATCTTCCGAATCGAAAATTTCAAAAAACGATGTCAATTTGGTTAATTCAAAGACCTTCTTCACGGATGCATAAACATTGATAATTTTCAGGCTTCCCTGGTACTTTTTCAGGTTGGAAAGGCTGGATATCAATGCTCCAATGCCGGAAGAGTCAATGTACGATACTTTTTCCAGATTGATAATGATATTGTATTTCTGCTCTTCGATTAATTTTTGTATAGTATCCTTGATTTCGGGGGCATTGTATAAGTCAATCTCACCCTGGATGTCTAAAATCACTATAGCATCTCTTTCTCTTTGAGTTATTTCCATAATTTTCTACTCCGTCTTTTTATTTTCCACACTGTCGCAGTCTCGTTTTTCCTTTTTTTCCGTCAATCCAAAAACAAGATTCCTGAACATTTATATGAAAAAAGATTAATCCGTAAAGTTTTTTTTATTGTTATTCGGAAAGAATTTCTTCCCGATACCGCAGAAGCCTCATATAAACTCCCGGATTTCTCTGTATAAAATTATTCAGGGCTTCGTGGTGTACAGTATATAATTGAGATTTTTTTGTGAGTGTAGCACAGAACGGGGATACAATCCTTTTCTGGATGGAAAAAATATCACCTGCAAAATCCCCTCTGGATAACTTTCTGATTGGCTTTCCATCAATAGAAATATTCATTTCGCCCTCTATGATCAGGTAGGCATATTCTGGAATCTCATGGGTATCGAACAGCTTATGTCCGTTTTCATACTCAACAAAATGCATAATATTTTCCATCTGGGTTTTCTGGTGGCTGGTCATTCCCCGGAAAATGGGGGAGTCAGAGAGTAAATCCCAAGAGCGGGAATCCCTGATTTCAATAAGCTGTTTAAGGCTATTCTCCAGATTTGTTCCTTCAATGAAATTTATAAAGGCATTTTTTTCTATTTTTAATGCGGAGACATTGGTTTCCGCCATAACGTCCGCCGAGCGCAGGTTTCCGGTAAAAATGGACGCCTCTCCAAAATAATCGTAACGACCATATTCCTTCTTATAATTTGTTCCCACATTCTGGACGCTGACCTTCCCGTTTTTGATAATATAAAAAGCGTCCCCGGGGGTGTTTTTATGGATTATATATTCCCCCATGGGAAAATGGACATCTTTGACAATTGTTAAAAATTCCCGGGCTTTGGATACCTTCAGTTCTTCAAACAAGTCCACATGATTCATAATATCCAAGACTTCAATGGCATTTTCATATTCTGATTTTTCCACTATGGGATAGAGTGTGTTTGCTATTCCAAAAGTGGCCAGGTTTAATTGGGTGTCCGTTGGAAAGTCTTTGCGGGAGATATGATAAACGGTAATTTTTTTCTGGATTTCCTCCGGAAGGGAGGCAAGGTATTTTATGGGGGTATGGATGGGTGGAACCCCGGATTCATGGTAAATGGTGTTGTAATGCCAAGGAAAACCCATCAGCGACTGGTAACGGGATTCGGAAAGAATATTTTTCTGGAATAATGATTCCAGAACCGCAGGGTCATTCAGATGGTCGGAGGAATAAACAAATGACTGGTTTCTGTAATGAACCCGGAAACCGATGGTGGGAATGGAATGCAGGGCATAGTAAAAGAGGAATTCCCCCCCTTCAATAAATACAGGTCTGTTGATGGTGAGCGGATTAAAGTTAAACAGGGCCAAGAGTGTTTTTTTCTTCATCTTTGTCAATGCGGCATATTTACGCATGAAGGAGTCCATAATGGTCTCCGTTGTGTGAATGGTGATGGAGGATTCCTCCAGAATTTTCTGGAACGTACCCGCATCATGGTCCGCATGGCAGTGGGTCAGAATTACATGGGAAATAAGCTTGGGATTGACGTTGGATTCCCGCAGCCATTCAGTGGAATTTACCGGCGGATCAATCATGATTCCGCGCCGGTTGATCCACAGGATAAACCCGGAGGTGTTATCCGCCGGATCAAAACCATGGCTGGGCCCCAGACAGGTGATTCCGTATTCCGGTGCCTCAAAAGGGTTATCCAGCCTTTCGCCAATGTCATATTTAAAATGAAAATCAATTGTCCAGGGTAGCTCTGCCAAAAGCTCTCCGTTTTCATAAATAAAAAAACCTTTGTTGTCTTCTCTGCGGATTTCCAGGGAATCCATGGCAAAAATTCCGTTTTGGAATGTACCAAACTCCACCAGATCTTCCATTTTTCTGTTGCCCCGGAAATGCTCCATTTCCTTCTTCATGTCCGGAAAACCAACGGATTTATTTCCCTCCGGAAATTCACTTTCCAGGTTGACATTTACCGGACCGAATACCGATTCCTGAAGAAGCGTCAGTATCTGGTTTTTTTGTCCTTCTGTGGCGATAATCAGAGTTTTTCTTTGTTTTAAAAAATGGTTAAAATAAAGAGGGAATTCCAGCTCCGCCACAGCAATGCCTTTTTCCACACTGAATAATTCCCCGGGAAGGATGAAAATTACCGGCACGCTTCCGGGTAATACCATAGAATCTTTGATGGTTTCCGGGGGAGCCCCATACTGCACATATCCCAATTGTGTGGGGACAATATATCCACCCCGGGGTAGACGATTTTTTCCTTTTTCTATCTTCATTACCGTAAATGGCGATTATTTTTTTTTATTCTTTCATTCAAGTGTTTTTTCTGCCATTTCCAGTTTCATGGAGTCCGGATTTTCCGGGAAGCCCTTCACCTGTCTGTAATAACAGGTTCTCCGGTAGTCCCCGTCTTTATTTTTTGTATGGCAAACCCCGCCGTTCTCCGGGGAAACCAGATACAGGAGGGAATTCTGTTCACAGTTGATTCTGATGGAAATAACCTTCAGCCAAGAACCGGATGTTTCCCCCTTTCGCCAAAGCTCATTCCGGGAAGTGCTCCAGAAAACCGCCTTGCGTGTGCGGAGCGTTTCCTCCAGAGCTTCTGAATTGGCATAGGCCAGAGTGAGGACCTCTTTTGTATGGAAATCCTGGACAATTACAGGCAGGACGGAAGCCCCCGTTTTCGCGATAGAATTAATCTTATTGAAGTCCAGTCTGGGGATCAGGGACTCTTCCAGCTCTGTATTCATGGCAACCTCATTATTTTTTCCACGGCAATTTCATCGCAATGGTCTTTCTTCGCACACTGGTTGCAGTCAAAGAATATCTTTGCGGGGTATTTTTCTTTCTCCACCCTTAGAAATCCCATTTTTTCAAAAAAAACCGGCACCAGGGTGAGGGCAAAAAATCTGATCCCTCTGTCTTTCCATTGGGAATTTTTTTCCAGGGTTTTCTGCAGAGCATATTCCACAAGACCCCGTCCGATGTTTTTCCCCTGGTGCAGGGGGGATATGACCAAACCACGGACTTCAAAAAGGCCGTCCCCAAAGCTTTTGATGGTTACGCTGCCCTGGATTTTTTCCTTGCCGTCTGTGGGATCTGTGGACAGATAGGTGTCCTCGGCCTCTTTCAGAATCTGCTCCCCGGAACGATACAGCACCACCCGTTTCTCCACATAAGGGGAAAAAATGTCCAATAAAACGGGAATATCTCTGGAATCTGCTCCCCGGTAATTCATGGAGGGATAGTTATTTTTTACTTTTTATACAATATAGCATTTTTATACTGTTCGATTTTTTTCAGATTGGCCAGATAATGATAAGCCTCTTCTTTTCCCTCAAGTGGCCCCACATATACCTTAATTTTATCACCGCTTTTCACCAGAAATGCCGGATATCCTGCTTTTTTCAATTGAGAGCCGTCATAGAAAGCCTTTTTTTTGTCCGCATATTTTCTTGCAAAGATCACATATTTTGCCTTTTCATCAAGAAGAGGGGATGCTTTGGCTTTTTCCCGGGATTCCTTTTTTCTCTTTACGGAATCTATTTTTTCCTCATGGTGGTTTACCTTCACCGAATCAACAATTTCTCCATCGTTGTCCGGATCATTCAGGCCGGCAGTATTTTCAGGCTCCCTTTCAGGTTCACCTCCGGAGGGATCCTCCTGCCCGATGTTACGAAACTCCGGAGTTTCCATGGGGCTCTGGGCCAGCAATCCGGATGCAGATTCTTTCCCGGAGATATTTTTTTCATAGAAAATTCCGGAAATAACCCCAAAGGTAAACCCAATAATCAGAAGGCTTCCATAAATATTCCATCGGGAATTACCGGAAGAGGAGGAGGTTTCCGGTTTGGGGTTCCGCATTATTTTTCCGTAATCTATGTTCTGCATACTTAATTATCGTTCAGGATACTGAATCCGGAAAGAAAAAAATAAAAAAGGCCGCCCGGGGGCAGCCTTTTCTGAATGAAGTTTGGATGGGTGGATTTTCAGAAATCCATTCCGCCCATGCCTCCCATTCCACCCATATCGCCTCCAGGCATTCCATGCATTTTATTGTCTTTTTCAGGCTTATCCACAATAACACATTCCGTGGTTAAAACCAGCCCGGCAATGGAGGAAGCATTCTGCAGAGCCGAACGCGTTACTTTGGCCGGATCAATAATTCCTGCTTCCAGTAAATCCCTCCATTCCAGAGAACCAGCATCAAATCCCACATTGCCTTTTTCTGTTTTTGCCCGCTGGACAATCAGGGAACCTTCCATTCCGGCGTTCTGGGAGATTTGTCTCATGGGTTCTTCCAGGGCACGCAGCACAATGTTCTTTCCGGTTTCCTGGTCTTTATCCAGTTTCAGTTTGGATACTGTTTCAATGGCTTTTATCAGGGCCATTCCGCCACCGGGAACAATACCTTCTTCCACAGCGGAGCGGGTTGCACTCAGAGCATCCTCCACGCGGGCTTTTTTCTCTTTCATTTCCACTTCAGTGGCCGCACCCACGTTGATTACAGCAACTCCGCCAGCCAGCTTGGCCAGTCTTTCCTGGAGTTTTTCTTTGTCATAGTCCGATGTGGTTTCATCGATCTGTTTTTTAATCTGCTTGATACGTCCCTGCACATCGGCTTCTTTGCCCATGCCTTTGATGACAGTGGTGTTTTCTTTTTCCACAATCACTTTTTCGGCTTTGCCCAGCATATCCAGAGATACATTTTCCAACTTGAGACCCAGGTCCTCAGAGATGACCTGTCCGCCAGTGAGGATCGCAATATCTTCCAGCATGGCTTTTCTTCTGTCTCCAAATCCAGGAGCTTTCACCGCTACAGCAGTGATGGCCTTGCGGATAGTGTTATACACCACAGTTGCCAAGGCTTCTCCGTCCATGTCTTCCGCGATAATTAAAATGGGTTTTCCACTCTGTGCCACTGCGTTCAACACATTGGCGATGTCTTTTACCGCACTGATTTTTTTATCATAGAGCAGGATCACGGGATTATCCAGAACGGCCACCATGTTTTCCGGATCTGTCACCATATATGCGGAAATATAGCCCCGGTCAAACTGCATACCCTCCACAACGTCCATGCTGGTTTCGATGGATTTCGCTTCTTCCACGGTGATCACGCCGTCTTTGCCCACTTTGTCCATGGCATCCGCAATTAAATCTCCAATCTCCTGATCATTGTTTGCGGAAATGGTTGCCACCTGGGCAATTTCCTTTTTGGTTTCAATGGGGCGGGCAATGGAGGTAATATAACGGACAGCTTCTTCCACTGCTTTGTCCATCCCTCTTTTCAAGTCCATGGGGTTTGCACCAGCCGTAACGTTTTTGAGACCTTCTCTTGCCATGGATTGGGCAAGAATGGTGGCTGTGGTGGTTCCATCACCGGCTATGTCATTGGTTTTGGTGGCGACTTCCTTGATTAACTGGGCACCCATATTTTCTTTTGGGTCATCCAGCTCAATTTCTTTGGCCACGGTCACCCCGTCTTTGGTGATGGTGGGGGCACCAAATTTTTTGTCAATGACCACATTGCGTCCGCGTGGCCCCAGAGTAACCTTTACGGCATTTGCCAGCTTGTTAATTCCCGTCATCAACGATGCACGGGCACTTTCATTATAATCCAGTACTTTTGGCATTTTTTTCTCCTTTTAAATTAATCCACAATTGCCAGAATATCGGATTCTCTGACAATCAGGTATTCCCTGTCAGATACTTTGATTTCTGTCCCGGAATATTTTCCGTAAAGAACCACCATTCCTTCTTTTACCGTAAGTGCTACGGTCTTTCCGTCGTCGGTGACCCTTCCGGATCCTACTGCAATAACTTTCCCTTTATTTGGTTTTTCTTTCGCTGTGTCTGGAATAAAGATGTTCCCCATCTTTTCTTCTTCCTCACTGAACGGCTCAATTAAAACCCTGTCTCCCAATGGTTTGATTGCCACATTGTCCTCCTTAATAATTTTCGGTTTTTATGGTTTCTATTCATTGCTATCAGTTTCTTTTAAAATCTGTTAGCACTCAACGTTTCTGACTGCTAATATAATACAGGCAAAATGCGTTGGCAAGTTTTTTTTTAATTTCCGCTGCTTTCCCAGGAAAAATAGATGGATTTTTTGATTTTATCCACCATCTGCCGGTATGCCGGAGATTCCAGATAATATTTTAATTCCGTACAGTTGGGAACAATCATTTCCCCCAGCCGGAAATGAAAGATTTCTGAGGTTTTATGGGAAAGATCATGGATATAAACAAGATCTTTCTGTATGGATAATGATGTATGCTTCAAACCATTCTTTTTCCCGAATTCGTGCAGCTTCTCAAATTTTGCCTGGCTGGAGGGTATGATAAAATGAAAACGGTTTTTGAATAAAACACCATCATGGTAATACTCCGGTATATTGGCCACCCCATCCAGTTTTTTCTCTTTGGAAAGAAGATAAACAAAAGTTTCTACCTCCGGAAAAATACCCAGCCCGGGATGGGTCTGGCCTGGATACAGATCCTTCTGGTCATTTTTTTTTCTAACATCCGATAAACCTAAATAGTCAATGAATAACAGATCCAGAGAGTCCAGATTAATGGCTATGTCCTTGGCCCGGAAAGAACCCAGGTGCAACCGCATAATGACAATGATCTCTCCGGTTTTCCTGTCCCGGATATTCAGCCTCTGGTCCCGTATGTTTTCTGTGGTTATTTCTACATCTATTTTGGGATAGCCCTTCTGCTTCAGACGATCGATGATCCCGGAAATTTCCAGAAATTGATTGATTTCTTTCCGGTCATAAAGCCCCAGAAAACGATCTTTGGAGACAACCAGCTTGGTTCGTCCATAGAAAAAATCCTGGTTTTCAATATCGGTCAGATCCAGTTCAATTTCCGGAAGAAAATGCTTTAATTTCCCCTCCGATGGAACATGATTGTCAGGAGACATAAGTCCATTTTGCCTTCCCCGGCAGACTGACAAGCCTTTTATGGGTGAGATTTTTTTATTTTTTTATTTTCCGGAAAGCAGTCGTGGTGAAAATACGACATAATACGGGTGTCGCCCTTTTTTGCTCTCCGGCGTTGAGAGAATCGTAACGTCAGCTTAATGGGTGTCTGTCACTGCCGGAGTGGCTCCGCTTGGCTTGTTTTCCCGGGAAGGAAAAGGCCATTTCAGAAGCTGGTATGTGTTGTACATCATGGCTATGCCGGCATCGTAGAGGGAAACGGAATACGAGTACTGTTTCTGAAGGTATGCTCGGTGGGCACGGTAGAACTCCCGCTGAATTACCTGGAAATTCTCTTTGCTTTTGTTGTATGCACTGTATTCCTCTTTGTTCAGGCCTTTCACATCCACATCATGAATCCGGTTGGTATAATCCTTTACCAGATCATCGGAATAACGCTGCAGCTCCTCCGCAGTCAGCTTGAGTGTCCCTATGATTTCATAATAGGTGGCTTTCACTGCTTTGAGAGCAGCGGATCTTTCCGTGGGAGTGGCCCTTTCATACCGCTTGATATTGGCCAGCCATTTCTCCTCCAAAAGGCGATAGGAGGTTTTTTTCTGTTCCATGACTCCGTATTTTTCATAGATACGCCCAATGGTCAGAAGATGGGCATCTCCTTTTTCCTTGAGACGGGGAAAATCAGTGCTGGAGTGGGACGGAAAGGTGAAAAGAATAAAAAAAACGAACAGAAGAAATTTCCGGCCTATTTTGCACGGTTGCATGTTTATTCCTTTTTCTCTTTATCATCATCCCGGGTAATGAACTGGTGTCCGGATATGGCATCTGTGTTCAATTCTCCGGATGTGGTGAAAAGAATGTCTGTCTTTTCTTTGGATACCTTTGCATAATTATCATCATGGTGCAGAAAAAAGTTATAATTATTGATAATCAGCTTGCGGTTGATCAGATTGGTGAGTTTGTTCTTAACGTCCTCATAAGTGGTAATGCTGTCCGAGTCTTCATTCTTGAACAGATGATCGTCAAGGGTCTGCCGTTTGTACTCATCCTTCTCTTCCACGGGAATTTTACTTTCAATAATGGCCAGAAATGCGAACCGCTTGGCTCTGCGTGCGTTTTTAATAGCGTCAATATAAAAACGGATTTTATTGGAAAATAAAAACCGGTTGTAATTGTACCCCATCTCCCGGAAAACCTTGGATTCCTCCAAGTCCCGGTAGCCCAGTTTCAGGAAATGCTCCGCTTTTTTATCTTTGGACTGGATGATGATGGGGGCACTGATATCCAGAAGAATCCGGGCGTCCTCCCGGTAGTAATCATCCAGTATGGTCAGATATAAATCCCTGAGGAGGGACTGGCTGCGTTTGATTTCCTGGTATGAACGGACATAATTGCTCTGGAGATACCACATGTGTGCGTTGAAATGATGCTGGTTGGCTTTTTTTAAAATTTCAATATGGGTTTTCTCCCCAAAATTGGAAACCGAAACATTGATAAATGCTAAAAAATACCGATTTTCTTTGATAATTCTTTCGGTTGTGGACTGGTCAATGGAAACCGCCCAGAGCGGCCAGAGGAACAGCAATCCCGCTGTGAGTGCCAGATTTCTGAAGTTTTTTCTTTTCATGTTATCGGAATCCTCTTTAAAATATCGGCATATTATCCTTCCTGCATGATCATTTTTCCGTTATTCCAGCATCATCCTGTAGCCTGCCTGGAAACTTCCGGAGACCGGGTCCAGGGTTGTATAAAAAAATTTTTGCCTGTCTTCCCTGTAAGAAGTAATAAAATCTCCCGGATCCAGGGATTTGACTTTGAGCCAGTAAAAGAAAATACTTCCAACCAGGCCGTATGCAGTGATCCCTATGGATATATCAGCATACCGGCCAAAGCGGGACACATCAGCCCGGAGAACGGATACCGCATCCGGATTATTTATGGAAGAATTATTCAGATAATGGGCGTAAAGATAGTCCTGCGTATCATAGCCCTTATCTGTGTAGTACAGGTAAGAAAGAAAGCTTCCTCCCGCCAGAACCAGATGCCCGGTGACCAGATGGTCATAACGGAGGCCATACAGGGTTCCGCGTTCTTCCCAGCGTTCCAGGGAATCCCCTCTGGTGACAGTCACCCTGAGGTGAGGTTCCGGTTCCTCTGGATGGACAGTCAATTTACGGTATACATCCATAAATCCCTTCTTCCGCAGAAACAACGTGTATGTTCTCCATTCCAGTTCCGCAATGACCAGCGGGGTTTTCCCCCGGAAAAGATTATCCAGATACACCTCCATCCCTGGTTCGCTGGTTTCAATGGATATCTTTCCGTTTCCCGTCCGGGGAGCCAGTGCCAGAGAAATTTCCGCTGAAGGGTTTCCAATGGATATTGTTTTTTCCATGTCCATATATTTTTCTTTTAAAATCTTAATCTGGTAATCCCCGTAGGGAATGAATTCCAGCACCAGCGGTGATTCGCCGGTAAAGACGCCTTCCAGATAAACCTGGGCACCCGGAGGGTTGGTTTCAATTCTCACATGTGCAGATTCATCTCCGAAAAGCAGCTTTCTGATATCCAGAGCAATGGCACGGGATGCTTCCATCATGTTCTCTTTCCGGAAATTATATTCTCTGGAAAAAATTTCGTTATTGTGGAGAAAAAACCCTACCTGGTACCGGATATTCTCTTTTTCCGGATTCATGATGGTTGTCAGGGAATAGGAAACAGGATGAAGGGAAAGATGTTCCGGCGGGAGTTCTCCTTTCTTTTTCAGAACCACTTCCATTTCCGCAGTTTTCTTCTCCCGGAGCATCCGGATAAAATCTGCGTCCCCATCGTCCGGTTTTTCCGGGGGCTTTTCCGGATAGAGAATGCGGTATGGATAGATTTGGTCGCTCCGGATCTTCCGGATAACCGCTAATTCCTGATACAAAAGGAGGGAAAAGGTGGAACCCAGATATTCCTCCCGTTCGGACCCCTTCACATCCGGAGGATATATTTCCAGCAGGATTGTATTGTGCCATTGAACATCCATCGAATGGACGGCAACGGAGATAATGGAAAAAAAAAGTAAAAAAAAATATTTCCGGTAAAAGTTTGCCATCTTTACTTGACAGAATATTTTTTTTATATGAGATGGGAAGATGAAAAAAAATCATCCATGGAGTATTTCCGGAAATATTTTTATCAACTACGGAGAAGAGGGATTTCTGGGCAGAGGAAGAGTAGCTCTTCTGGAATATATACGGGAATACGGCTCGCTCAATAAAGCCGCACGGAAAATGAAAATGAGCTATAAAGCCGCCTGGGATGTTGTACATTCTATGAATGAAATGAACCGTGATCCGCTGGTAATATTCCAGACCGGAGGGAAAGGCGGCGGTGGGGCGGTATTAACAGAAGAGGGCATCCGCTGGATTGAGCTTTTTCACGCTATGGAAACAGAAAACTCCCTTGCGATTCGCCTTATGAACGATAAATATCTGGCTCCGGATAATTAAGGATTCCTTTCGATTTCCAGTCATTTTAAGCAGAAAATGAATAAAAATGCTTGACGCCGATAATTTAAAAATATTGATAAATCAGTGAGCGATCTATTTGATATCATTCCTCATAATGACAACGTCATGGTGATTCGTCTGACCATTAAAGAGCTGGATATGTACAATATCCCCATCTTTAACGATGATATGAAATCCATGATCGGACAGGGGAAACCCCATATTGTTTTTGATATGCAGAATATCCATTATATGGACTCTTCCGCCTTGGGAGCATTTTTCAATATCAAGAAAAAAACCGATGAAAACGGGCAGAAAATGTTTTTAACCAGCCTGAATAAAGCCACCGCCATGCTGTTCCGGCTGTCCCGTGCGGATGAACTGCTGACATTTTATGAAACCGTGGAAGAAGCGGTCAACCATATCTGACCCCCGTATTTGCAGGCCGTAGCGTCAATAACAACCATTAAAGCCAGCATGGAAACCGTGAATAGGGAATGGATCATAGTCTTAGGGGATGGTGTGCCTCAGCATGATGACAGTCACCTTTTAAAAAGTGACTGTCACCCCGCTATTTTCAGAAAAAAAAGTCCGGTTTAACGGGCATGTTATCCTTTCTCACCTCAAAATGCAGATGCGACCCGGTGGATCTTCCGGTGCTGCCCACCCTGCCAATGGTTTCTCCTGCGTTGACTTTCTGTCCCTTTCTGGGTAGGATGGTAGACAAATGAGCATACAGCGTCCGATACCCATTTTTATGCTCAATGATGATGGTATTCCCATAGCCTTTGGCCAGACCGGCATAAGCGATCACCCCGGATCTGGCGGCTTTTATCGCTTTCCCATGCGGAGCTGGAATATCGATACCCGAATGGAATGAGTTCTTCCCGCTGAATGGGTCCCGTCGGTAACCAAAACCAGAAGAAATCCGGCCCTGCAGGGGAATGGTCCATTCATCCCTCCGGAAAGACATATCCAGGGCATTGTTTACCCGTGGGATAAACCATACCCCGGAATGGCCTGGCACCGGTATCAGCATATTTGGAGGAATTTTATTTTCTTTCGCGATTTCTTCCCGCTTCCCGATTTTAGCCACCCCCCGCATATTGGGTAGAATCCATTTCTCTCCGGGGGTGGTTTCATCAAAACGAAGAATGTTGTTGATACTGGCAATGGTGGGAGCATCCAGCATGGATTTGGCCACTAACAGGAAAAACTCATCGTCCTTCTTTGTCCGGTATGTACGGAAGCGGATATCCAGAGGCTCTCCATTGCGTAATGCGTAGATGTTTTTTGTGATTTCTTGACGCATCCGGATTAGTTCCGGATTCCCATAGTCCATTTCCCGGATTAGTCCGGTGGGATTTGTGGCGGCAGGAAGAAATGAAATTCCCATCGTGATAAGAATCGCTGCAATACGCCAGAACCCGGGCATATTTAATTATCGGATTTTTTTGGTTACCGGTCAGTAAAATCCCCATGTGGTGGGAACATGGTGAGGTGACAGTCACC
>DYOA01000096.1 GCA_020720785.1 Leptospira biflexa | reverse complement strand
CTACTCAAAATAATTCATGGTTTTGTATCCTCCATCTTTGAGGTACACATCCTTTGTCATAAGTTTAAGATCGGACTTCATCATGTCATTCACCAGATCCTGGAGTTTATATTCACGCTTCCAGCCCAGTTTTTGTTCCGCCTTTGTGGGATCCCCCAGGAGCAAATCCACCTCCGTGGGACGGAAATACCGGGAATCCACGGCCACCACCACCTTGCCGGTTTCTATCTGATAATCCGGTTGGGAGCAGGTTTTCACGATGCCCACCTCATGGACACCTTCCCCCTGGAAATCCAGCTCAATACCGCAATACCCAAAAGCCATTCGAACAAATTCCCGGACTGTTGTGGTTTGGCCGGTAGCTATCACCCAGTCCTCCGGCTCATTGGCCTGCAAAATCATCCACATCATTTTTACATAATCTTTCGCATGACCCCAGTCCCTTTGGGCGTCCAGATTGCCCAGATACAGTTTATCCTGCAATCCCAGAGCTATCCTCGCGGCAGCACGTGTAATTTTACGGGTAACGAATGTCTCGCCACGCACAGGGGATTCATGATTAAAAAGAATTCCATTACAGGCAAAGATACCATAAGCTTCCCGATAATTCACTGTGATCCAGTATGCGTACATTTTTGCGGCTGCATAAGGACTCCGGGGGTAAAACGGGGTTTTCTCGCTTTGGGGGGTTTCCTGTACTTTGCCGTATAATTCAGAAGTGGACGCTTGGTAGATTCTTGTTTTCTGAGCAAGCCCCAGGAGGCGCACCGCCTCCAGTATCCGTAGTGTTCCAATGCCATCGGCGTTGGCGGTATATTCCGGGGTTTCAAAGGATACATGCACATGGCTCATGGCAGCAAGGTTATAAATTTCATCCGGCTGCACTTCCTGGATAATCCTGGTGAGATTCATACTGTCTGTCATATCCCCATGGTACAGAAAAAGACGAACATCCTTTTCATGCGGATCCTGATACAAATGATCAATTCTATCCGTATTGAAGAGGGAGCTTCTTCTTTTTATTCCATGCACCTCATAGCCTTTCTTCAATAAAAACTCGGCAAGATAGGAACCATCTTGCCCCGTGATGCCGGTGATTAACGCTTTCTTTTTGTTATCCATAATTTTACCCTGAACCTTATTTGTTTATTCCGCTATAATCCTGCCGATGGAAAATCTGATAAAACCTTGCACCAAAGAAACATTATCCAACCAGAGTGCAAGAAT
>DYOA01000005.1 GCA_020720785.1 Leptospira biflexa | reverse complement strand
TGGCATGGAGGCGGTTTATCTGGGGAAAGTGATTGATAATCTCCGGGAAATATACAGGAAGCTGGCCGCAGAGATTTCCTGGAATATGGAATTATTCCAGTCCATTGCGTATTATTACTTTCGCTATAAAAAATACACAAAAGCTTCCCATGTTGCGGAAAGGATTCTGGAAAGAAGACCAGACTCTGTGGATGCGATGACATTTGCGGCGTTGTGCCTGGAAAAAGCGGGGGATTATCAAAAAGCCGCAGTATACCGGGAACGCCTCAGAATCTGGAATCCGACTGATCAGAAAAATCTGTATCTGGCCATACGGATATACCGGAAGGCCGGCAATAAAAAAAGAGCCATACACCTTTCGGAAAATCTGGAACGCATTGCCACGGGTCTTATGAACAAAAAAATATACTATTTCAAAAATAAACTAACCTGAAAGGAGAGAGTATGGTTCCCGCTTTATCATCCCAGTACGCGATTCTGGAATTTATCCAATGGATAAAAAATCCGCCTCTGGATTACCTGATGCTGGTCATCACCAATATTGGCAGTGAGACTTTTTTCAGTGTGGCTCTGCTTATCCTGTTCTGGTATTCCAGGGAGAAAAAGACATATTATTCTGCATTTACGCTGATGGTAACGTTTATTCTGATGGATGTATTAAAAAATTATTTCGGGATGCACCGTCCCCTGGTGGCGGAGGCTAAGGCACTGGGATACCAGATCCGGATTATTGGTGAATCCACGGGTGGTGGTTACGGCCTGCCCAGTGGCCATACCATGGCTTCCTTTGTTTTCTGGTATTTTATCTATATTCATTATTCCGCCCGATGGGTTAGAATAACATCCGTATTTTTCATGGTGGGCATCCCCTTCTCTCGGATGTATCTGGGGGTCCATTTTCCTCTGGATGTGGTGGCCGGCTATTTTTTCGCGGTATTGATTTTATCATTATCTGTGTTTTTCCACGGATACTCCCGGACAATAGAAATGCCCCGCTTTTGGGTTTTATCGCTGGTGGGGTTGGGGGTTTTTCTGGTGGCCTTGGGCAGTTATCCCACAGAGACGGTGTATAAATCCGGTGGCTCCCTGGCTGGTCTTCTGGCATCTGGTTTTCTTCTGGGCTCTCTGATGGAAAACGGGAGAGCAGTGACCCTCCGGACAGGAGTCATTGGATTGCTGGGAATTGTGGTAATTCTGGCGGCAAAAACAGGTCTCAAGAAAGTCCTGGAGCCGGTTTTCACATTGGTTAGTGCGGCAGACTTTATCCGTTATTTTATTGTAGCCCTGGCCGGATTCTATCTGGTGCCCCTGGTATTCAGAAAAAAAGGAGGTTGATATGAAACAAAAAATTATTACAGGCATACTTCTGGCCGGTTTGTCTGGCTGGTTCATATTCGCAGCGGATGGGGATGGTTTCCCATTGAAGAATAAATTATCGGTAAAGGATAAAAAAATCGCCCTGATGACGTCCCTGGTCTGGCTACGTCTGGAAAAAACGCAAATGCGTTGTGGTGATTTTGACTATTTTCCGGAAGGAGGGATAAGGACATTTTACTGTCACGTCGCAGATATTATTGCCTATCCGGAGATGGAAAAAATGATGGGGGTAAAAATATTTCTGAAAGGCCCACACAAAAATGGAGAGCTGAAATTTAATGATCCCTATTCGTTTGGACATTACAACCCGGAGTTTGTCCGCAGTCTCATCCGGATTGCGGTGCCCGTCACGGATAATCCATACTGGAAAAAAGAATTTCAGAAAGGTTACAACGCCGTCATCGCTCCGCTTGCCCGCATTGCCTATATCACATACGCAAAACTGAACACCAATCCGGAACTGAAAAATCAGCTTCTGGATAATTATAAGGAATACCTCAAGGGTAAAGGGGAAGCCGGATATCCATATTACCAACTCTATTCCTTTATGAGTCCCAAAGAATATCCGGAAACTCCGCCCCTGCATATTTCCACCTTTGAGCTGGTGCAGGGTGCGGACGATGGGGGCTATAACGGGAATGTGGTAAATACCACTGTGTTTTTCTGGATGCGCCGCTCTCTGGATGGAACAGATAAACTTTTTTTCCAGGGATTGAAAAATCTGCTCTCCGTTTATGATGCGGATTTCTACGCCCGGTATAAAATAGAATAATGCGGAATGCAACCCGATTTATCCTATCCGGCGTTTTTCTTCTCTGGTGTGTGGGGGTTTTTCCGCAATCGACCCAAGGGGAAGAAAACAGAACAGAGATAGCCGGAAACCAGAAGAATGATTCTTTCCAAAAAGCGAAAAAAATTCTCTACCGTTATATTTACGCCGGGAACCGAACCACCTTCTATTGCGGATGCCCGTTTTTTGTGGACAAAAGCGTGGACACGGATAACTGTCCCTGCTACTTCCAAGCCGGAAAAAAAATCCGTACAGAAGCAGAGCATGTGGTTCCGGCATCCATTCTGGCAAAGAACATTCCGGAATGGGAAAACGGTCATCCGGAGTGTGTAACAAAAAACGGAACTCCGTATAATGGCCGTAAGTGTGCCGGACGGACGAATTCAGATTACCGTTACATGGAGGCCGATCTATATAACCTGCGGCCGGCAGTGGCAAAAATAAACCGGGCACGTTCCAATTATCCCTATGGAATCATTGAAGGGGAAAAAAGAAAATTCGGCCAGTGCGATGTGGAGATTGAAAACGCGGTCATGGAACCCCGTCCGGAAATCCGTGGAGATATAGCCCGGATTTATTTTTATATGGACGCAGCATATCCGGAAAGCGAAATCATGGATTCGGATTTATGGGACATGCTCATGCAGTGGAGTGCGGATGATCCAGTGGACCGCGATGAGTGCATTCTTAACGCCCGGATAGAAAAATTCCAGGAAAATGAAAATCCATTTGTTAAAGAATTCTGCCAGAAGGAATTTCCGGATGTGTTTGAAAATACCGGGGAGTAGCAGGGATTGTGACCACAGAAAAGGTTTATTTTTTTCATCCGACAATGCTGGTGATTTATGGTGTTACCCTTGTGATGGTAATGGGAGTTGCCAGCATCACCCCCGGCCTTTCCTTTTCCGCCGGGGATGATCATTGGAACAATTCTGACGGTTGGATCTTCGCCGGTTTCCAACTGAATGGGGTGTTCCTGGCCGGAGCCATAGCAGGCATTCTAATTGCCATGTCCGTGGGGGTTTTACTGGATAATAATAAATCCTTAAACCGGATGGCGGATAAACAGTTTTTAAAGGAAACCGATTACTATGTATACTGTAAAAAATAAACCAATTCTTGCGTTAGCTCTGGCTCTGGTCTTTTTTTCCTGCGGACCGGATTATAAAACAGAAATTATCAATCCCCAAACGTTTTATCCGGATGGGCCCACGGTTTGGAAGGGAGAACTTTTTTATGTGGAGTATTCCATGGACCGGGTGATGAAATACACCCCCGGCGAAAAAAATAACCAGATATTCTACAAACAGAAAGGATGCGGTCCGGCGTCCGCAGTGGTCCATCGGGAGCATTTGGTTGTTTCCTGCTATGATGCATCCACCCTCCTCGTCCTGAATACAAAAGGCCAATTAGTCAAGGAGATTCCGGCGGATTCCATAGGGGAAACCATGGTCGGGCCTAATGATTTTGCAGTGCATCCATCCGGAACCCTGTTTTTCACAGCCTCCGGAATATTTGACCCGAACGCGAAACCATCCGGAAGAATATATTATCTCAAGGATAACCAACCGGTACGCATAGCAGATAACCTTCACTACCCAGCTGGAATTGCCTTTTCCCTGGATGGAAATACCATCTATGTTACTGAGCATCTGGCCGGTAAAATAAGCTACTCACATCTGGAAAATCCATCGGAAGGGGGAAATGGAACGGATTGGAAGGTGGACACCTTATCCATATTTCACCAGTTTGGGGACGAGCACATCGGCCAGTATTCCGGCCCGGATGGTCTCAAAGTCGATTCCGGGGGCAACCTCTGGGTGACCTTGTTCGGTTCCGGTAAAATACTGCAATTCTCTGCAGAGACAAATCCGCATAGCACCATACTAAAGGAAATATCCCTGGAGGAAAAATTCCTGACAAATATATTTCTGTATGAGAAAGAAAATTCGGTGATTATCACTGCATCCGCTGATGCCTTTCAATTCCCCTATTCTGGAAAGGTAATCAGGCTGGATTTGAGGAAACAGTAAAGAGGGTTTTCTTTTCTGCTTATCCTGGACGAGTGGGCACCATTTCCGCTTAATCTCCTCCTGCCTCCATAAAAATGCTTTTACGTCACGTATCGGTTTGGGAAAATAGAACGGATGAAGCTGAGTAGCATAGATGTCCGGGTGGAAGAGGTGGATGAGAACCTTTTCCGGATGGTGATTCCCCAGCCATTTTATGAGCCCAATAATATTTACCTTGTAGCCGATGATTTGCCCATGATCATTGACACCGGCTATATTGGCTCCTTTGGATATCTTGTTTCCGGTTTGAAGCATCTGGGTTATTCCCTGAATAAAATTGAATATGCATTGATTACGCATAACCATGTGGATCACATATCCGGAAGCCTGCTTTTTTCCGTGTACGCAAAGAAAATAAAAAAGCTTGGTCATTATGGTCTCAAAAAACAGTCAGATTATCTCATTTATTTCCATAGCTGGATTCAGGAAAATGAGAGACTCATTGACCTTGCCTTCAATGAGGAAGAGACCCGCCAGAAATTTAAGCAGATAATCCGGAACCGCTGGCATACTTTTCTGCAACAGTTTGATAAACCGGTTCCCAAAAAAGGAGACAGATACATTGATCTGTTCCGGGGATTGAAAGATTCTGATACATTTTCCACGGGTAAATATGAGTGGGAAATATTGGAGACCCCGGGCCATAACCAGTGGCATATCACTCCGGTGGAAAACAAAAAGAAATGGATTTTTACCGGTGATTTAATCATTGGCAATATACCCGCCATTTACAGCCATTCTGAAGGCAGTGTCTGTGATTATATTGATTCCATTGGCCGATTGCGGGATTTTAAGGAATACCAGTTTTTTCCTGGACATGGGGAAAAAATGGAAAACCCAGAAAGAAAGATAAAAATTCTTTTGAAATCGCTTTCCATTATGGAAAAAAATCTGGAAAAGCGTATCCGTGACCGACAGGTTGATGCCCTGGAACTAACAAAGGAAATGCTGGGTTCCGCTGCCCAGAATGAGGATTCTCTGCTCCTTGGAATTGCCTTAACAGAATCTGTTTTAAGAAAGCTTTTAAAGGAAAAGAAAATAGATTCCACTATGTATTACAACGGCTATGAAGTATTTCATGCCTAAAATAAAATTAAAGGATTTAATATGTATTTTTCAGATTTGTCTGTCAACAAAACACTAGAAGAGAAACTAACAAAAAAAGGGTTTCAACAATTAACCCGTATACAGGAAGAGATTATACCGGCCATCCCCCGGAATGAAAACGCGTTCATCGCGGCCAGAAAGTCAGAGGGGAAAACCCTGGGGCTGGTGGTGGGATTATCCGAATGGTTATCCAGGGGAATGGAAGAGCCAGAGGAAGGGTTTTCTCAGGCGGTTGTTTTTGCTCCCAGCCAGGATGCGGTAAGCCGTTTGTGTGAAGAGATTTCTTTTTACGCTGCGGATATTAATCCCCATGCCTGCTATTCCCTGATTGCATCCAAAAGCAGGGAAATGATGGAAGGTGCGGTACGGGAGTTCCGGATCATCATTACCACACCGGAAGATTTTATCCGTGCCATGGAATGGGATCTTTTCACGTTGGAAAATATCCGGAAGGCAGTAATCTTTGACGCCCAGAAAATTTCATCCGGATCAGGAAGTTCCCTGCACGAGATCACGGGAAAACTGACCAATGCCCATTTTTTTGTGTTTTCCAATGACGCATTTGACTGCCTGCTGTCTCCGTTTCATGATGGGGACAAAAACTGGAATTATTATGTGGCAAGACCGGAGCCCATTTCCCATGCGACGGTGGACCAGAAAGTCATCCATTTGAGTGGCGATGAAAAGCCGGCCTATGCCATCCAGTGTATTGAGGATGCTATCAAACAGAACACTCCGGGGATTGTCCTGGTGGCAGAAAAAAAATACACCATTGAAAACCTGGAAAAAAACCTGAAATACCATGATATTCCCTTACTGACCGCCTACCGTCCGTTGAAAGGTCCCGCCCAGAAAGAGGTTTTTGACGCGTTAAAAAACAGATCGGCCAATGTGCTGGTCACCAGTACAGAAAACATCCGGGATTTTATTTTCCCTTATCCGGTGGATCTTTTCTTTTTTGAAATGCCCAAAACCGGGGACGATTATGAGAATACCATTCTCAAGACTTCCCCCAAATCCAAAGTGCGTATTTTTGCGGACGAGAAAGACATCCTTGCATTGAATAATATTGAGAAATATATTAAATTCAAAATACCTCTGGGCGACATTGTGGATGCCTATATTGAAAATCTCTCTTTTGTGCGAATTCAATGGGAGTATAAAAAACCCGAGCGTTTTGATTCCAGAGACAGGGGAGGGCGTTCCCGTGACAGAAATGGACAAGGAAGAAGCCGGGATGGTGGCAGAAGCAGGGACGATGGAAAAAGCAGGGATGGCGGAAGACCACCCCGGGAAGGGCAGAAGGAACGGGATTTTTCCAGACCCGTTGCACCCAGAAAAGAGGAACGGGAGATCCAGCCGGAAGTGGCAAGCACTCCAGCAGAGCGACCCCCCAAAAGACGGGAAAAAAATGTGGTTCCGGGCCCAAAACCGGAATGGAAACCAAAACAAGAGAAATCTGCCAGAGAATTTACCCGGCCAGAATCCTCCAATCGGAATAAAAAACCGTATAATAAGCCACAGCCCCGGCGGGATTTTTCCAGCGATGAGGAAATTAAATACCAGGTGATATTGAATCGTCCGGTGGGTAAAAAATCCCTGTTTGGAAAGATCGCGGAAATCTTCACCGGCAAGAAAAAAACGGAAGAAATCCGGATATCCCAGAAGACCCTGGATCGGCTGGAAAGAGAAGAAAGAGGTGCCTCCCGGTCTCCCCGGTCTTCGCATTCTTCCCATTCGCCCAAACAGAAAAACCAGCGAAGGGATAACCACAGACCCCAGAATCCAAAAGATCGAAAACCCAAAAACGTTTAATTTTTTTCGCCGGTTATCCCACCGATAGGTATATTGTTAGCAGAGCAACCAATAGACTGCTAACAATATACCAAAAGAGTGCTTATCTCTGGGGAGGGGATATGGATCATAATCAGTGGACACAAAAAGTTACGGCGGCCATGGCTGCCTCTGTGGACAAATCCCGGGAACTGCGACATGCGGAAGTGCTCCCGGAACATCTTCTGTCTTCCATCCTGCAGGACCCGGAGGGGGTTCCGTTCCAGATGCTTCTGACCAAACCGAATCTCCCGCAGAAAGTTCTGGAGGCAGTGGGTGAATATCTGAACAAAATCCCCCCCGTGGAAGGGGATATTCTCTATGGAGAAAACGCATCCAGAGACTTTCGCAAGCTCATGCAGGACGCCGGAGGGGAGAAAAAAAATCTGGGTGACAGTCACCTGGCCATGGAACACATTTTTATTGCATATTTATCCGGAAAATATCCCGTAACACCAATTTTCCATAATGAGGGGTTTACTCCGGAAGGGGCACGGAAGATGATCCAGGTTATCCGCGAGAACAAACCCATTGAAGACCAGAATCCGGAGGGGCAGCGGAACGCTCTGAAAAAGTATGGCCGCAATTTGAACCATCTGGCACGCTCCGGAAAGCTGGACCCGGTGATTGGGCGGGATGAAGAAATCCGGAGAGTTATCCAGATTCTGGCCCGCCGCACCAAGAACAATCCTCTCCTGGTGGGGGAGCCGGGAGTGGGGAAAACCGCCATTGTGGAAGGGCTGGCGGGGCGGATTATTTCCGGTGATGTGCCGGATGTTCTGCGGGATAAAACCATCATTTCCCTGGATCTGGGGGCACTGGTGGCCGGAGCAAAATACCGGGGAGAATTTGAAGAAAGATTCAAGGCCGTCCTGAAGGAAGTGACGGATTCTGAAGGAAAAATTATTCTATTCATGGATGAGATCCATAACGTGGTGGGAGCTGGCAATAACGAAGGCTCCATGGATGCCGCGAATCTGGCAAAGCCAGCTCTGGCACGGGGGGATCTGCATCTGATTGGGGCAACCACACTCAAAGAATACCAGAAATATATTGAAAAAGATGCCGCTCTGGAACGCCGCTTCCAGATAGTGAAAGTGATGGAACCGGATGTGAATGATTCCATCAACATTCTGCGCGGAATCCGGGAGAAATATGAGCTCCACCATGGAATCCGGATATCAGATCCGGCCATTGTGGCAGCGGTGGAGCTTTCCAATAAATACATCCGCGACCGGTTTCTGCCGGACAAGGCGGTGGATTTAATGGATGAGGCAGCCTCTAAGATCCGCATGGAGCTGGGTTCCATGCCGTCCGATCTGGAAGATATTCATCGGCGGATACGCTCGCTGGAGATAGAAGAGATGGCCCTGACCCGGGAGAAAGACCAGATAAGCAAAGACCGGCTGGATGCGGTGCGAGAGGAAAAATCCCGTCTCAGTGAAATCTTTAATTCCAAAAAGGCTATTCTGGTGCGGGAACGTGCCATTCTGGATGATTTAACCCGCCGCAAGGAGGAACTGGATTCTCTCCGTAACGAGGAAAAACGTTATGAGCGTAGCGGGGATCTGAACCGGGTGGCGGAGATCCGTTATGGTAAAATTCCGCCACTGGAAGCAGCATTAGCCGGACTGGAAGAAACTCTGGAAAAGGAAAAGTCCTCCCGGATGCTGAAAAAAGAGGTAGCCGAAGAAGACATTGCGACTGTGGTGGGCAAGTGGACGGGCATTCCGGTGACAAAAATGCTGGAGAGCGAAAAGGATAAAATGCTCCAAATTGAATCCATTTTATCCAGAAGAGTGGTGGGACAGGACGATGCATTGACCCGTCTAGCGGAAGCAATCCGGAGAAACCGTGCCGGCCTTTCCGATGAGAATCGACCCATCGGCAGTTTCCTGTTTCTGGGACCCACCGGGGTGGGCAAAACAGAGACATCCAAAGCCCTGGCCGATTTTTTGTTTAACACAGAGAAAGCCATGATCCGCATTGATATGAGTGAGTATATGGAGAAACACGCTATCTCCCGGATGATTGGCTCTCCGCCCGGATACATCGGTCATGAGGAAGGGGGCCAGCTCACGGAGAAAATCCGTCGCCAGCCATACTCCGTGGTATTGTTTGATGAGATTGAAAAAGCCCATTCGGATGTGTTCCATATTTTTCTCCAGATTCTGGAGGATGGCCGGCTCACGGACTCCAAAGGACGTGAGGTGGATTTTAAAAATACCATTCTTATTATGACCTCCAATATTGGAACGTCTCTCATCCAGGATCCCCAGATGGATGACGAGGAGAGGGAGATTGCCATCCGCAATGAGCTCTCCCGCCACTTCAAGCCGGAGTTCCTGAACCGGCTGGATGAGATTGTGGTGTATCATTCCATCGGCAGGGATGCCCTGGAGAAAATTTTTATACTGCAGCTTTCGCTGATTAATGCCCGGTTGAAGAAAAGCGGACTAACGCTTACCGTGGAGAATAAAGTAAAGAGTGTCATTCTGGAGGAGGGATTTAATCCCGTCTATGGAGCCCGTCCGTTAAAAAGTGTGATGCAGAAGCGACTGGTGAATCCGCTTTCTGTGAAATTGCTGGAGGGGAATCTTGCATCCGGAAGCGAAATTCACGCCGGATGGCACAATAACGAAGTTGAATTTTCCATCCGCCCCGGGACATAAAACCCGGGGAGGATGGAAATCAGTAAGGATTAGTTTTCTGCTGGTTTTTCTGCCGGAGCGGTTTGTTCCCCCTCCAAGGGTTTGGTTTCTGCTTTAGGTTCTGCGGGGGCTTCCGGTTTTTTATCCGAATATGCCTTGAATGCATACTCCACGGTCAACCGCAGATAGTGGGAATTAATCCATGGCTCAGACTTGTTTAGTGTGGGTATTAATTTGGTATATACTCCGTACTGGGTTTCATACATATACTCCGGGTTGATGGTGAGGCATTCTGTCGCTTTCCATTTGAAACCTGCAATGTATCTGCTTCTCGCAAGCCCGTTAGGAAAATACCCCAGGGGGTGTGGCGTGGCATCCTTGTTTTCAATGGCCCCCACCCAGATTTCACTTCCGGCATAGACCAGAAAGGGTTTACTGATGATATAATTCACCAGAATCATCTCCCGGAGTAGCAGACCGTACCCCGCCGGATCCTCATTCTTATCGTTATTCACGGAGGCATACAGAGTATTGTGGAAAATGGTACGGCTCACAAAAACAAAATTCTTCAGTTTATATGCGAAAACCGGAATGATGGTCAAGTTGTGAGCATCCTCATATTTACTGGCATCCTTGTAATTGGGGAAAGCCATGTAGTAGTACCAAACCGGAAGACTGAATTTCAGATTTTTCCCAAAGGAGGCGTGGTATGCTGGCCCCACAAACAATTCATTGTAGAAATTTTCTATGTTCGCTAACTCTTTTCCGTCCTGTTCCCGGGTAAACTCATAGCGGTAACCCGGCATCGCGGTAAAAGACCAGTTGGGGCTCAGCTTTGCGGTCGCGTTCAGATAACCCCATCCCCGGACAGTATCA
Source organism: Leptospira biflexa (assembly GCA_020720785.1). Classification (GTDB taxonomy): domain Bacteria; phylum Spirochaetota; class Leptospiria; order Turneriellales; family DYLW01; genus DYLW01. Next base: position 72,200 of record DYOA01000005.1, on the reverse strand, counting down.
ATTGGCTTGGGTGCTGCCCCAAAGACATTCTGGGCCATAAGAAAAATTGCTACAAATGGTGTTGTTAATTTTAAGTACATATCAATTTTTTTCATAATCTCTCCAAATTTTTTTTACCCATGAATGCTAACCGGATTGGATTGGTATAGTCAAGTAGAATACTTTTGATAAATATGCAACCCGGATAGATTTCCTACACCCAGAAGGCGGATTTTAGTAGAATACTGCCATAATACGTTCATCCAACAATAGGTGGCACTGCTTATTTTTTTCCAATAATTGGCGGATACAAAGAATAAAGCTTGTCATCCCATGAAATAATCAAAAATGGGGTAAGAGGCGTATATGATATTTGACTGGGTACATTCACTATTTTCCAATGACATGGGAATTGATCTTGGAACAGCCAATACTCTGGTATATGTAAAAGGCCAGGGGATTGTACTGTCGGAGCCGTCTGTGGTTGCTGTCCAGGCAAGCACCGGAAGAGTGCTGGCTGTGGGGCAGGAAGCAAAAAGGATGATGGGGAGAACGCCGGGTGAAATTGTAGCCATCAGACCCATGAAAGATGGTGTGATCGCAGATTTTGAAACTGTGGAAAAAATGATCCGTTATTTTATTGGTAAGGTGCACAATCGGACCACTCTGGTAAAACCACGAATTGTGATAGGGGTACCCTCCGGCATCACAGAAGTAGAAAAACGTGCGGTGAAAGAATCAGCAGAACAGGCCGGTGCCAGGGAAATTTTTCTGATTGAGGAAGCCATGGCAGCCGCCATTGGGGCCAACATACCCGTCCACGAACCCGCCGGGAATATGGTCATAGACATCGGTGGTGGTACCACTGAAATCGCTGTCATCTCCCTGGGTGGAATGGTGATTGCAGACTCCATCCGGGTGGGGGGAGATGAGTTCGATGAAGCTATTATAAAATACATGCGCACCCAGTATAATCTGGTCATTGGCGAAAGAACTGCGGAAGAAGCAAAACTGGCCATTGGTAATGCATACACAGATAATAAAAAAACAGAAACCTTTGAATTAAAAGGCCGGGATGCTGTCAGTGGTCTTCCACGCACCCTTGCCATAGATAACACAGAAATCCGGAAAGCCCTCAAGGAACCCATTGATGCAATTCTGGAAGGTACCATGAGAGCCCTGGAAAGAACTCCGCCAGAACTGGCTGCGGATATTGTGGAAAGAGGAATTGTTATGACTGGCGGCGGGAGTTTGCTGAAAGGGCTGGATACTTTTCTTAGCAACCAGACATCAGTACCGGTCATTAAAGCAGAAAATCCTCTGAATTGTGTTGCCCTCGGTACCGGAAAATATCTGGAAGAGCTCAAATATATCAAAGGCAATCTGTAATAAAAGCCAATGCTGGCGGAATATTTATCCAGATACAAATCAGGTTTATCGCTGGCATTTACCATTTTGTTTTCGTTGAGTGCCTTGGTCTGGCAGTCCAATGTGTTTGCCCGTTCGGTGAGTTCGTTTGTGGAAGTTCTGGATTTTTTTACCGGGACATTCCATAATATTGGGGCGGGAATAACCGGGGTCTTTGACAGCTATGCGGAGTATTCTGCCGTGAAAAAAGAAAGGGATATTCTGATGAAAAAACTCCAGCTATCCCAGAACCAGCAACTCCAAATATTCCAGCTACAGAATGAAAATCTTCGCCTGAAGGAAATGCTGGGGCTCCCGGTTCCGGAAAATTATCCCACGATCCTGGCAGAAGTGATTTCTCAGGATCCGGATAACTGGTTCCGTACCATTATTATCAATAAAGGCCACAAAGATGGGGTGGAACCGTATATGCCGGTCATTGCCTCCCAGATCCGGAAGGCCACATCCAAAGATGCACAAGTGGAGGAGCTGGTGGAAGCTGTTGTGGGGAAAGTCATTCAGGTGAACGCTCATTCTGCCCGCATTATTCCCATTATTGACCAGTATTCCCGTATGGGGGTTACCCTGAAAAAAAGCGGCCACTGGACACTGCTTATGGGAAGAGCTCCGCATGACCAGTACCCGTTATTAAATTATCTGAGCCTAAGTATTTATCTGGAAAAAGAAGACGAAATTATCACATCCGGAACAGACGGTATTTTTCCCAAAGGGTTACTGGTGGGGAAGGTGCGCGGCCAGATCAACCGATTGGGGACATACCAGACGGCATCCATCCAACCTTCTATTGATTTCCAGAAGCTTGATTATGTATATATCATACAAAAAAAATATAAACCGGAAGAACTTCAGTTTGAAATGCTGAATTCCCAGAGTGTACCAGAGCCATGATTCTTGAAAAAACCGTTATATTCATCACTATCCTGATTTCCTATTTTATCCAGACCAGTGTGGATTTTTTCCGGCTGGGAAGTATCAATGCGGATTTCCTTTTGATTCTGACCATTTACTTTTCTTATTACCGGGGACCATTTGCCGGCCTATGGGTTGGTTTTCTGGGTGGGCTTTTGCAGGACATCAACCTGGGCGGAATGGTGGAAACCGGTGCTGTCGCAACTTCCTATTATATTGGAACCCACGCCCTCCCCAAAACCCTCATCGGCTATTTTACGGGTAGAATCACAAAAAACTTTCATGGAGATGGCAGGATCGTCTTATTTGGTCTTATCCTGGTTTCCAATCTGATTAAAGATATCATTCTGATGTTTGTGATTGGGCTATTCCATGTGAATGTGAGCCCCCGGGCCATTGCCACTATCATAATACCGGAATCTTTTTACACTGCCATTGTGGCTCTGGTCTGGTTCCGGATATTACGCTGGATTTTGCCCATTGGCGAGGTAAAAACGTAACCATGTCAAAAACAACGCAACAGGTAAGGATAGAGCAAAGATTAAAGCGACGTTTAGTTTTTTTTCTGTTTTTATCCATCGTTGTGCTCTTTGCGTTCATTGCCCGGGCATTCCAGGTACAGGTCATGGAGGGCGATCTTAACTATGAAAAATCCCAGAGGGTCATCACCAAAGTTGTTCCCTTGCCTGCCCCCCGAGGAGAATTTTTTGACAGAAATTATATCAGCAGAGAGCGGGCGGTGGTCATTGTATCCAACACAACCCAGCTCAATCTGATTGCGATTCCATCCCATTTTAAAGGAAAGGAATTGGAGGAGAAAGTCCGTCTTCTGGAACGATTGCTTCGCTATAAAACAGGGTCGTTAACATCAAGAATTGCCAGAGAAAAGATAAAGAACAACGATGAGATCATCATCATAGAAAACATAAACGAACGGGAACATACCATCATAGCGGACTATTACCTGAATTTTTCCAAGTTTATTATCCGCCAGAACATAGGCAGAAACTACATCATGGGGGAATCCACCGCCCATATCACCGGATTTGTGGGCAAACCGGACACTAGAGATATTACCCAGGGCATCAAAAGCTACCAGCTATTGGGAAAAAATGGCCTGGAATACCAGTATGATTCCATATTAAGAGGAACGGATGGAGAGATCATCCAGATTAAAACTGCCCGTGGGGACATTGAAGAGCAAAAAGTACTCAGAAATTTTGTTCCGGGCAATAATTTTATCCTCACCATAGACGCAGACATCCAGAAAACCGCTTATGATGCCTTTGGGGATAAGACCGGGGCGGTTCTGGTTATCCACGCCCGGACAGGAGAGGTTCTGGCCATGGTCAGCAAGCCATCCTTTGATCCCAACATAATGGTCATGCCGGATAATGGTATAAGAAGGGAACATGTCCTCAAAATGAAAGCTGATAAGGCGGAGCTGAACCGGGCCATTTCCACAAAATATGCACCCGCCTCCACGTTCAAACCGATTGTGGCTCTGGCTGCTCTGGAAGAAGGCAGAATCACAGAAACCCAGAGCTATTCCTGCCCCGGACATTGGACATTAAAAAGCACCATAAAAGGGTATCCGGATAGAAGATTTCACTGTTACGGTGTCCACGGTAATAATGACCTTGTTAATGGTATTGCTCAGAGTTGCTCGGTGTATTTTTACCAATTGGGATATAAAATTGGTGCGGAACCCATGATCAAATATGCCCGGTATTTTAATCTGGATGAAAAAACCAATATTGATGTTCCGGGAGAAGTTCCGGGGTTTGTGCCATCCCCACTCTGGAAAGAAAAAAATTATAACATGCGTTGGTTTGACGGGGATACCGTGAACCTGAGTATTGGGCAGGGCTTTATTGAAACAACCCTCATCGGCCTGATGAATTTTTATGCAGCAATCGCCAATGGGGGTATTGTATACCAGCCGCATCTGGTAAAAGAAATCCGTTATGCGGAAAATGATGAGGTGAAAATGGTGAACAACCCGGAAGTGGCCTTTGAAATCCCCATAGCCCGCCAGAATCTGGATACAATCCGGCGGGCTCTGCGGCAAGTTTCCCTTTCCGGTACCACCCGGTACGCCTTCTCCGGCACCAAAATCGCCATTGCCGGAAAGACGGGTACCGCCCAGACCATCAGTACGGCCCGGAAACACAACCAGTCCCAGCATGCTTGGTTTGTGGGTTATGGTCCGTACCAGGGAAATTCCGACGATGTCATTGTGGTGGGGGTTTTCATAGACAAGGGAATGTGGGGTGCCTCCTATGCTGCCCCCATTGCCCGGCGGGTGTTTGACGCATGGCAGAAAAAACTGGATGCTAAAACCACTGGAAATCCGGTGCCGGGGGAAAAGACAACGGGGAAGAAGGAAAATGAAAAGCTACAGAATTGACGGATACCTTTTATTTTTTTCCATAGCACTGAGTATTATTGGTATAGTGACCATTTTTGGCGGAAGCGATGATTCCGCCGGGATGGCCATCAGAAAATTAGTCTGGCTCCTTCTGGGGATTGGTCTGATGTTTCTATTCGCATTTTATGAAAAACTGAATTATCAGATTATTGGCTCGTATGCTTTTATTATTCTGGGTGTTTTGATTGTAATATTATTGCTCACCCTGCTGCCGTTTATCGGCACAAAAGTTAAAGGAGCCCGGAGCTGGATCCGCATTGCCGGGTTGGGGTTCCAACCGGCGGAGTTTGTGAAGCTTGCTTTGGTGCTTGCCCTGGCTCGATACCTTGTGCTCAAAGAAACCCAGATTGAAAATGTCAAGGAGTTATGGCTTCCATTTATTATATCGTTTATCCCCATTGTGCTGATTGCAGTTCAGCCGGATTTGGGTTCCGCCTTTCTACTCATTCCCATTTTATTTTCCATGCTTTTTATTGGTGGTGCCAATATCAGCCTTCTTGCGGGTTTTATGACCATTGGCCTATTCACGCTCTTTGTTCCCATGTATCTGGAGTACCAAAAATATATTATGGTGGATGATATTTATAACGCCGTCAAAGACACTCATATAAAAATAGCGGATGCCGTGCGGATTCTGAATTTTGAGGTCTGGCATTATTTGGAAAATAAAACCACAGTGCCCTTATACGGTGCGGATGCTCTGAAAAAGTGGGCCATCAAAATCGTATCCATACCGGAAAACCGTAAAATTTTTTACCAGACAGTGACCGCCCTGGATAACGCATCCCCCAATTATCTGAAAAATTTTCTGATGAATGACCTGGCCATGGTTATCATTATCACCCTTTCCTCCGTGGTCTATGGAATTTCCATGCTCCTGCGTTATTTTTCCCGTATGCGCTGGCTCCGGGGGGTCACCATATTCACCCTGATATTATCCCTATCCTTTCTGGGATCTTTTATGCTTCGTAAAATGGTTACATTTAAACCCCACCAGGTAACCCGGATTGTATCTTTTGCTAATCCGGATAAATTCCAAAAGGGAGCCGGATACCAGTTACGGCACTCCCTCATCGCCATGGGATCCGGCCAGATTGCCGGCAAGGGGTTGTTCGGTGGGGATATGACCAGAGGGGAGATTCCCTTCCTTCCGGAATGGAACAATGACTTTATATTTTCTGTGATTGGGGAGCAGTTTGGATTCCTTGGGGTGAGTGTCACTCTGCTATTATTCTTTGGTTTGATTATCCGGGGCGTCATCATTGCCATTGAATCCAAAGATGATTTTGGGAGCCTTCTGGCCGGAGGTATAACCTTTTTATTCTTTTTTCATATATTGATCAATATTGGGATCACTATGGGGCTGTTTCCGGTAACCGGCATACCCTTGATATTCCTGAGCTCCGGCGGATCCAACCTGATTGTCACCTTCATCGCTGTGGGAATTCTGATGAATATCAATGCCCGGAAATTCATCAACGCCTGATTAAAAGCGGTGGTTAAGCTGAACATAATAACGGGCTTCTTTGTGGTCCTGGGTTTGCTCTTCCTTTTCCCGGAGACACGTATCCCTGTAATCCGCATAGGCAATGCCTCCGGAAATCAAAAGAGAACCTCCAATCCAGAAACTATAGGTGGCCACATTAAACTGCAACGGATCATTGGGATTATTGACTGCGTACAAACCGGCAATGATCAAGCCCTGGGTAAGAAGAGCAAATGGCAAGGACAGAAAAAAGATCACTTCCGCACGCCTGCCCGGTGTTTCGCGGTAATCATCTTCCAGACCCAGATGTATGGGATCCCCGTATAAAGGAAATGCAATCAAGACACCCAATACAATCGGGAGAATTTTCTTCATTGGGTTTCCTCCACCCGGAATAAACCCGCAAACGGTTGGATACCCAGGTATTGAAAGCCTTTTTCAGAAAGAACTCTTCCGCGTGGAGTCCGGCGGATCAACCCGATTCTCACCAGATACGGCTCAATGGATTCCTCCAGATTAATCATATCTTCTGACATCAAGGAAGCCAGTGGTTTTAAACCCACCGGACCGCCATGATGGTCCTCTGCAATGGATTTCATCATCCGGATTTCTCTTTGGGTTATTCCATTGGGATCAATGCCCATCTTCCGGCAGGATTGATCCACCTGTATACTATCCAGGTGAATGTTGTGATTGTTTTTATTTTCCACAATAGCGAAATCCCAGATTCTCCGGAGCAAATGGTTCGCAATCCGGGGAATCCCACGCGAACGTTGGGCAATCTCAAGGGCTGTCGCCTCCTCCATGGAAATATTCCATATCCTTGCGGAGCGTTGGACAATGGCAACCAGTTCCCCCATATCATAATAATCCAGAGGGAACTGTATTCCAAATCTATCCCGCAGCGGAGAGGAGAGGGCACCCAGCCGGGTTGTGGCCCCCACAATGGTGAATGGTGGCAGATCAATCTGAACCGGGGATGAGGCCATCCCTTCTGAAAGGGTGATTTCAATTTTTCTGTCTTCCATGACCGTATACAACATTTCCTCCACTGGTGCGGGAAGACGGTGGATTTCATCGATAAATAATATATCTTTTTTCCCCAGCGAGGTCACAATTTTGGCTATATCCCCGGGACGCTGGAGATTGGGTGCGGAGATGGAATGGAAATTTGCTTTTTGGGCATCTGCCAGTATGCGGGCCAAGGTTGTCTTTCCCAGCCCCGGAGGGCCATAGAATACAATGTGATCCAGAGGCTCATCCCGGATTAACGCGGCTTCCAGATAAACTTTCAGATTTTTTACAATCTGTCGCTGGCCAATGAAGGATTCCAGATTGCCGGGGCGAATCTGGCTGGCTGCGACGACGTTATCCATTTCCATTAGCGGGCACATGGGTAATTTCCTTGCCTTCCAGTATCACGGTCGCACTGGAATAGTTTTCCGCATGGGATATACTGAAGTGTATGGAATCTACATTCTTCTCTTTTATCATGTCCCGCAATCGGCCAAAGACCGCAATATCTTTCTTTCCAATCGTTCCGGTCAGCCCCACTTCAAAATAAGATAAGGATAAATCTCTTTTTATTCCCAGGGCTTTGATGAAAGCTTCTTTCAGGGCAAAGCGGGCGGACAGATGGGGTATGGGGTCTTTTTTTCCCATGCAATAATCAATTTCTTCCTGAATGTAAATCCTGTTCAAAAAACGGGGTCCAAATTTCTCCAGCAGTCCCCCAATCCGGTTGTTTTCCGCTATATCTGTCCCAATTCCCAGTATCATATAATTAATTCTTTCATTTCCCGGACAGCATTTTTCAGGCCGATGGATAGTGCCCGGGAAATAATGGAATGGCCAATGTTAACCTCTTTCAATTGCGGGAATACCAGAAATTCCCGGATGTTGTGGTAGTTTAAACCATGGCCGGCGTGAAACTCCAACCCCAGATCCTGGGATAAATCATGGACCATCCGGATTTTTTCCAACTCCCGCTCCCGTTCCCGCAAAATATGGAAATGATTGGCGTAGGATCCGGTGTGGACTTCTATGCCGTCCACATAATCCGGAGAAATATGCCGGAGCATTTCTTTTTCCGGATCAATGAATAAATAAACGGATATTCCCGCTTCTTTTAATACCTTTGCGTATTGATTAATTTTATCTTTGTATTTAATGACATCCAGACCACCTTCCGTGGTCACCTCTTCCCGTCGCTCCGGCACAATGCACACGGAATAAGGTCTGCTTTTCAATGCAAAATCCAGGATGTGGTCATTGAGGGCCATTTCCAAGTTAACCGGTACCAGAGAATGCCGCAGTATTTCATGGACGTCCTCATCCCGGATGTGCCGGCGGTCTTCCCGCAAATGGATGGTGATAATCTGTGCCCCGCCATCCGACGCTTCAAACATCAGTCTTAATACAGAAGGGTCATTCTGACCGCGTGCATTTCTCAGCGTGGCCACATGGTCAATATTCACTCCCAGGCGAATAGGGTTCTTATTCATTTTTATTATCCTCGGTGATGGGGCTCTCTTCCGGTGTTTCCCCGGATTCCGGCTTGGGGTCATTTTCCACATCTCCATCTCCTCTGCAGATGGCAGATATAACCGGCGGGACCACTTTTTTGACTGTCACGGTATCCGCAAACCGCATAAACTGGACGTGCACTTTAAGGTCAGAAAATATCTTTTTTGCCACACAGGTTCCATCTTTGGCTTCCACAATAACAAAGGTAAAGACCTCTGCTTTCGTTAGATCCCGGAGCACCGCGTTTTCGCCATGAACTACAATATCCACATATTGAATATCCAGCTCCAGCCGGGAAGGGGATATTCCACCGGAAATATTTACGGGAATCCGGTTGAATGTCCGCTCGGCTATATTCATTTTTTCCTTGCGGCGTTGCAGAGTAATGTCCACCCGGACATCCTGCTCAGAGAGGATTTTAATATCCGGAAGGGGTTCCAGTTTTGCTGTCCGGGTAATATTGTTTTTCTCATTGGAGATATCCAGGGAATAGGTGCGTATTTCATCCACCCCGTTGAGGGCATCCCGTGAGCCGGTCACCTGCACAAATTTTGGGTATGTGGTCATGGATGCTATGGAATAGCGGGGATCAGGGGAACCCACAATGAGGGGATGAATCCATAAATTTTTTACAATTTTTTCTTCAACAACCACGCCCACCGCTTCTGTCAAGGATAGAATCTGGGTTTTCTCCGGAATCTGCCTTTTATCAAAAAAAACAGCAAAGGAATGTTCTCCGGGCCGGGCATTTTTTAAATTCACCTCTGCTTTCAGGTTTCCGGTGGGGAATTTTACAGAGCCTGCATCCCCTTCAATCTCCAGTTTTATAAATCGAGGAGGCTTATTGGCAATTACCATAGAATCCGGAAGACCTTTGTAAATGAGCGGGACATTGATAATGACATTATTTTTCTCCGCATAGTAAACATAGGCCCAAAGCAACACAGCCAGAAAAACAGAAAATAGCTTGGGTTTATAATTTCTGAATAATATTAAATATCTGTTTTTTCCCATATTATCCTATCTTAAAAATAATATCCATTTCCTCAGAAAGCCGGTTATTATTATATGCCAGAAGAATGGATTTCAGAGTCACCGTGTCCACATGGGAATGCAGGATGCCATTATAACAGACAGAAATTTTCCCTTTTTCTTCAGAGACAATGACGGACAGAGCATCGGATTCTTCAGATATTCCCAGGCCGCTCCGGTGTCTGGCACCATGGGTTTTTTTCAACTGTGGACTGTCAGAAAGGGGGAGGTAGGAAGCAGCAGATAATACGGTGCTCCCGTCAATGACCACAGCACCATCATGAAGAGGGTTTTCCTCATAAAAAATGGCCAGCAAAAGTTCCCGGCTGATCTGGGCATTCAGAACAATCCCGCCCTCCACAATCTGGTTCAGGCCGATTTTATTTACCAGAACAAATAATGCCCCTGTTTTAGTTTCTGCCAGCTCCACCACGGCGGCCAGAAAGATTTCCAGAGGGAGAGATGTCCGGGGGAATAGATTTTTTAATATGTTTGTCTGTCCAATCCGGTAAAAAAGCCGCCGTAGTTCCGGCTGCAGGACAATCAACACCCCAATGATCAAATAATTGGATAGAGTCTCAAAAATGAACTGCACTGTTTTCAGCGGGATCAAGCGAGAAACCCCGTATAATCCAAATAACAGAAAGATACCCAGTACCACGGGAATAGTACGGGTATGGGCAATCAGACGGTAAATCTGGTAAATAATAAAAGCGGTTATGGTAATATCCAGAAACATGCGGGAATGAAAGAGCAGCTCGTTCATACTTCCACCAATTGGGTGCTCTCCCATGCGTTCATTATTTTCTTTAACTGTATCCCCTCGATGAAATCATGAACCCGCAGAATATCCTCATCGCCCATAGCGGAAGCCACCAGAGAATGGAAAATAGCGGTGGGAACCAAGCGGTCTTCCGGGGAATCCAATCCCAAAAGTTTTCCCATGAACGATTTTCTGGATAACCCAACCATAAGTTTAAATCCGCTTCGTTTAAAGAATGGTATATTTTTCAGTAGGTACAGATTATGCTGCATGGTTTTGCCAAACCCCACCCCAAAATCCCAGATAATATTTTCCCCGGGAATGCCGGCATCCTTCGCCTCCATCGACCTATGCTCCAGATAAGAATATATTTCCGTTACCGCATCTTCATAATGGGGATCGGTCTGCATGGTGGCCGGGGCGGATAATGTGTGCATGATGACAATGGACGCATTGTGGTCTGCCACCATTTTGAAAACATCCTTGTCGCCTCCCTTTATATGGTTGAATATCCGGACGCCCATTTCCAGGGATTTTTCAATAGTGGTTGTTTTATAGCTGTCCACGGATATACGCCGGGCAAAATCATCCGCACCCAGTAGATTTCTGGCCGTAATCAGAGCGGGATACAGACGATCCCATTCTTCCTCTTCGGACACAGGTTGGGAAAAAGGCCGGCTGCTTTCCGCACCCAGATCCATCACATCCACCCCCGAATACAGGGCATTTTTCAGACGCTGAGACAATTCCGCAAAATTTGAACGCGACGGGGCATAAAAGGAATCGGGCGTTAAATTAATGATTCCCCATATCTGCATTGCTTTTAAAAGATAAAATTAAATTCGGCATAATGCTGGAAGTCCTCCCCCAGCTTATCCCTATTGATGGAATAGGCCAGATTGAAGTGCTTGAGGGAAATGCCCACGCCGCCCGATGGATATCCATTATCCAGCCCCAGCATAATGTACGCGTATTTATTGATGCCGTAAGCTATGCCAATATTGGGCATGAATGCTTCTGTTTCCGGCTCGTCGATATTCGAAGTGAAACCCAATAGGAGCTTAATATTGGAATTGGGGGGCGGGGTAGATAATGCCATATTAAAGTGAAGAATACTGTCCAGCTTCTGGTACTCTCCGCTCTGGGAAACATTTTTCTGCATGAAACCCACCAGATTCTGTATATCCATTCCCACCGCCAGGATGGGCAGGATGCCATACTGGATGCCGGCATTGATCCCGCCACCGTACAGAGAATTGCCACTCAGTTTTTCCTCGAATCCCATCAGGCTGACACCGTATTTGCCGCTACCCTGGCCCCTGGCATAACCCAGATATCCAGCAAAGGCAGAATAATCCTTGCTGCCGGTGGAGACTCCGGCTTCGTCATAACCGGAAATTCCGTCCACTAGGGTTCCCAGAGCACCAGCCCCCAATGATCCACCCAGAAAGGTAAAACCTGTACCCACAAAGGCAATCTGGCGGTCAAGGGAAAGCTCGCCAAAGGAACCGTAGACGTTCATCTCAAAAGTTCTTTCTGTATTCACTGGTTGAGCATTTTCTGCCTTTTTTTCCGGCGGGGCAGCCCCCTCGTTAATAAAATCCTCAAATTCTCCATCCTCAAAGGCCTTTTCTGCCTCATCCTGGATGTTAATTTTACGGTAGCGTTTTACCTCACCGTCAATATTTGCCAGACCGGCGGGATTCCAGTAAAGGGAGGATGGATCATTCACGATGACGCCATAAGCCCCCCCAAGGCCTTTTGCCTTGGCACCAAATCCCTCATTTAAAAATTGGGCTCCGTTGGCGGAAAAAACAGCGTCCGCAAACACAGCAGACAATACCAGAAAGAGTAAACCACGATAATTTTTCATAATCCCCAAACCTTATTGAACCAGTACTTTCATTATTCTGGATTTAATCCCGGAGGAGTCTGTCCCTCCGGCCACGATAATTTTCATGTAATACAAACCAGGGGCCACCCGGTTCCCGCTTTTGTCATTACCATACCAGTGGACCTTGGATGGATCATAAAAAGTCTGCTGATATACTTCCTTAAGATTATAAGTAAAGATAATATACTGATAAGAACCGTCGGTGGGCGTACTACTTAATTCCACCGTCAGCTTTTTATGTTTCCCTGGATTGTAGGGATTGGGATAAATCTTTACCTCCAGATTGGTGGTGTAATCCGTGGCCAGAATAAAGACCCCGGAAATGAGTAAGAATACCACTGACGCTAGAATGATTTTGATTTTTTTCATGGATTATCCTCCGATAAGCAAATTTATTTAACCTTACTTGCGACGTTATAAACGTCCGTTACTGTCTTGCGTATAAAATTAATAACATACTTCTCTGCTTTGTGATCCATGGGTGTGAACGTATCCAGATCCTTGAATTTCTGGTAACGGGTATACGCATCCCGGATCTGTTCCATTAACTTGGGGCCGTCAATGTTGATTTTCTTCAGTTTGGGCTCCAGCTCAATGAACAGATCCTCAAAAGCACGGATATTTTCAAAGGAAAAAACCTTAAAAAAAGTATTCAAAAAAGCATCCGATGCTGGTCGTCCACCTGTAATTTTTAGTGGACTGGTTGTTGTGATTTTTTCTTTACTCATTATTGGTTATCCGTTTACTGTACATTGACTATCCTGTGAAAAATTACTCAACGTCAAACCTTTTTCCTTTCTCCGTCTTTATGGCGATATTATTATTCACCGGAAACTGTGCTTCCACGGAATATATTAAGTATAAAAATGCGGAACCGGAAAATTCTATTGCCGTGGATAAAATTGAAATATATTTTGATGAGTACCCGGCATATCCATACAAGGTCATCGGCAAATATACCATTCTGGTATCCGCAGCATCCAAAACCAGCGACATTTACCGGAAAGTAAAAAAAGAAATCCATAAAAAAAACGGACATGCGGGGGTAATCATCTCTGACCAGGAATTAACGGATACTTGGAAAATGGACACACCAGAAGCCGGGAAAATGCAGAAACGCAAAATAATTGTGTATTTTCTTGTCAGGGAAGATCAATCCCATTGATGAACACCGGCTCCGGATTGCCTGCTTCTTTCCGGATCACCCGGCCGATGGATATTGCCTCCGGAAGATAGCGATGTATGGAGTTTTTCTCCTGCGGACACACAAACGCCACCAATCCAATCCCCATATTAAAAGTGGAATATAGTTCCCGTGGATTCACATATTTTTTCAGCAACGCATAGATCGGCAGCTCCGGAACTCCGGAAAAATCCAGGGTTACCGCCACGTCATCGGGAAGGACCCTGGGAATGTTCTCATAATATCCGCCCCCGGTGATATGCACCAAGGCATCCACCCCAATTTTATCCAGTGCATCTGCCAGTTCTGTATAAATCCTTGTGGGGGTCAGGACATGGGAAATCACCCATTCCGGGTTTTCCACAATCGCCCGGTCTTCTGAATTATTCTCCCGGATATGGGAAAAAATTTTCCGCACCAGAGAAAAGCCATTGGAATGGAGGCCGGACGAAGGAATTCCATAAATCAATGTTCCCTCTTTTATATTTTCTTTCCGGGGGAGGGCCTTTTTATCCTCCAGAAATCCCACACAGAAACCCGCCAAATCCAGATCATTCTCTTTCATAACCCCCGGATGTTCAGCGGTTTCCCCGCCAATGAGGGCTGTACGGGCAAGAATACACGCATTGGCAATGGATTCCACCACCGGGATATACCAGGAATTATCCAGTTTTCCACAGGACACATAGTCCAGAAAAAAAGCCGGTCTGGCCCCATTACAGAGAAGATCGTTAACGCTCATGGCCACCAGATCATACCCCAGGCCTGCATAATATCCATATTCTTTTGCCAGCTCAATCTTGGTGCCCACTCCATCGGTGGCTGCCACCAGACGATGGCGGGATTGATAAAAATTATCTTCCGGTATGAAAACCCCGGCAAAACTCCCAAACTCCCCGCCCACCGTTCCATTAGCTGGGGCAGAATATGTTTTCCTGATAATATTTTTCAAGGTAGAAATGGAAGACGCGGCTTTGTGGGTATCCACTCCCGCGTCTTTGTAGGAAAATTTAATGTCCGGATTGTTTATCATGACGGTGAAGGCGGGTCAGCTCGCGGAATCCACTTTTCCTTTGTACACCACGTCCACTCCGGATTTTCTCAGCTTTTTATAGAACTCTTTTGCTTTTTCTTTGGTTTTAAAATTACCCAAGAGGACATAATGGAACTTCCCTTTTTTCCCCACATATCCATCCAAATCATACTTGTCTTCCAGCTCTTCCCTGTATTTCTCTGCATTGACTTCTTTTTTGAATGCCCCTGTCTGGATGGTATAACCACTGGGTTTTTTGCCATCGGGAAAGGTAAATCCGCCCTCATCCGCTTCTGTTACAGCTTCATCCTCACTGCTTTCCATTGCAGTGTCGTCTTCCACCAGATCCAGGCCATCTTCTTTTTTCTGGTCATTATTCTCCACCGGAGTCTCCTCCACCGATTCCTGCGTTCTTGCAGGCGGTGCCAGTTTGCTCAGGAAATCATCCTGGCCTTCCTGGATAACCTCTATTTCCACCGGAGCAACCCCTTTCTCCGCAAATCCCATATCCCTGGCGGCAGCATAGCTCACATCTATAATACGGCCTTCCACATACGGTCCCCGGTCATTGATCCGTACAAGCTGTTTCTTTCCATTATCTTTGTTTTTCACCAGAACAATGGAATTCATAGGTATGGTGCGGTGGGCGGCAGTAAATTTATTCATATCAAAAAGTTCCCCACTTGCTGTTGGTTTCCCCTGGAGTTCCTTGCCGTACCAGCTTGCGTATCCGGAATTTTCCATGGCAGTCCCCTCCCCCTTGACCGATGGGTCGGTAGCAGGATTATCACCAGAATTCTCCAGAAAGAAGTTCTCATCCGGATTTGCACTGGCCTGTGGATTTTCCGCCACCGGTGGGTTCTCTGTCTTCTGCGGAGAGGAGGCACAGGAATACACAAACATGGATAATGCTATCATGATAAAAATTATTCTTTTCATGCTTAACGCATCGGCCTGGTTTGGAAAACTCTCAAGGTTTTTTTAGCTTCCGGCATTTCTGAAAATACTGAACGGATTGCGGAAAATTGTCATAAAGATGTTTCTGGCGTATGGGATCATGACAGGTCATGCAGGTGCCTGGCACCAGAATTTTCCATTGTTCCTCCGGGGTAAATGGCCGCAAATTGGAACGGGTGGAATGGCTTCTTTTCCCCCTGGGATCCTCCCACGGTGCTATCCAGGCATCCTGCGGCAGACCATCCACCGGATGTTTTTCATATTGCGGGGTAAAATGAAGACCCCGGCGGATAAAATCCTCCAGAGATTCCCCTTCTGCCGGCAAAGAACTTTGGAATTGGATGACCCCCTCCCCCCAACCCAGGGCATGGGAGGATTGATGGCAACTCTGGCAACTCCGGGTTTCCTTCCGGATGGTATGGGAAAAACCCTGGGCGTGGAGCCGCTGGAAAATTTCATACTTTCCGCTGGCCGGGTGATAATATTTCTCTTTGCGTATGCCTGTGGTAAAATGCTCCATCTCCTCCGGTATGGAAATTGTGAGCACCATTCCCGGAGAAAAAGTGGAAATTTCTTTCTTCCCATTCCAGGTTTCCAGAACCCCCAGTACCGGGGCCTTTGCCAGATAACTTCCCGGTGCGGCTTTCTCCACCCATCGGCCATTTACCGGTCCCCTTTTCAAATGATCATACGCCGCTGATTCCCTGGAATATCCGGTATGGCAGGAAATACACTGCGGTGCCCAAGAATTATGGCAGCTCTCACAGCGAAGATTTTCATGGTTTTTCCGGGCGTGGACGCAGGCACGGGAATTCTCCCGCAGGGCAAAGGTTTTCCCGCTCAGCTTCCCGGCCAGAATCACCCGTCCGTTATCTTGATACACATTGGTCAGAGGCACTTTTCTCTTCCCTGTGAGCAGGAATTTTCTATCCTTCTGGTATAATCCCCGTAGCTCCACCACTCTACGGTCAGTCTCCGGAAGATCCCCCGCTGGAATCCAAGATGCGTTTTCCCAATCATCCCGGTGACAGTCACCACAGCCCACTTCCAGCTGTTCTTCCTTATGCCAGTATGCTTTTCCGTTTCCCATGGTCTCTCCGGAGGAGTGACAGTCAATACAGGTAAAACCCAGATCATGGTGGATGTCCGCCGGCATCTTCCGGAAAATCCGGCCATCCTGAAGCTTGCGGTACCGGGCGGACAAATCCGGCAGAGTTTTTTCCATGGTTTCATGCCAGCCTTCAAAATTGGTGGAAATCCGTCCGGAGCGGGAATGGCATCCAAAGCAGTGCTCATTGGGCACGTTTTGTGTCAGCTCCGGATGGACTTGGGGCAGCTCCGTTTTATCATTCTGGTAAATTTCCCACTGCTCCCGTGCTGCCGGGGAATAACGGATATGACAGGCATTGCATCCTCCTCCCCGTGACGTCTGTTCCACCGGACCCGGCTCCATTTTTTCATAGTTCAGATGGCAGGTGGCACAGAGCTGGCGGAGGTGTTTTTCGGATGGGATTTTTTCATCCAGCCGGGAAAGATGGAATTGCTTCCCGGAGGCCAGATCCTTTTTGGAATCTTTATACTTCCGGCGGACCTGTCCCTTTCCGTCCGGGGACTCTGATTCCATGAACACATACTGGTTGACTGTCACCAATCCCCGACCGGTGGCCATCATGGAATGGTGGATATTATGTTCAATTTCTGCATGACACTTCCCGCAGGTTATATGGGCATTCTGGAGATTGCCAGGGACAGTCACCATTCCCTTGTGGGATTCTTCTTTGTCCAGACTGAAGGGGTTTCCCAAGTGGCAGGAGGAACACCCAATGGCCGATGGGTCATGGGACGGAGAGAAGCCGGTCATCTCCGAATGGCAGGACAGACAGGTTTCTTTGGAGCCATTGATAACGGGGACGCTCTCCGTAAGAGAAGAAATTTCCCGGATGATACCTGCCTGCCGGATGGTGTCAAACACCAGAGCGGCCAGAAACACGGTCACCAGAACAGAAAAAACTAATCCGGAGATATTTATTTTCCACCAGTTCATAATACCCAGCTCCAGTTCTCCCCCCGGAAATATAAACCAATCACCGTCGCCACCAGATAAAGAATAAACCAGAACAGAAAAAAACCAATCGCAATTTTTCTGGTTTTATCCCTGGTATAATCGTAAAGATACAGGATAATAAACAAAACCGCCAGCAAAGATAAAAAATATTCGGGTTGCGGAATGTGGTGCAGTGCCTCCTGGAAGGCAACGAAATACCAGGGTCCTTTTACCACAACATCGTAGGGCATTTTTATCGGAGCATTCCAAATCTGCGATGCCACCCCGGTAACTATAAAACTATAAATGAATACTTCCCCGGCAGGCCATCTCTTCCGGGAGTGTTCATAGATGATCGCCAGAGTAAGAATGGTGGCTATTCCAGCGTGCTGGAGATAAACCACCATAAGGCTGGAACCGCTCCCCGTAAAAAAAGCCGATAAGTCTTTCCCCGCAACCGGTAGTCTGGTCATCAGCCCGCGGAATACATCCAGAGCCAGAAGAGAATCCAGATCCCCCTTCAGAATAAAGCCGGAGATCATCAGATAGAAGGAGAGAAATAAAGAAAAAAGCATCGTCATCCATCGACCGGGTTTTATGGCATCCTTCTGGATAAACGGGAAATAATCCCAGAAATGCAGGAGCAGGGTTATGATAAAAAAATTTGCGGAGAAATAATGCATATCCCGGAAAAGGGAAAAATAAGGATTCTGTATCAGATTTTCCTGAATGGAGAGCTCCGGCGTCTGTGGCTGGTAAAAAACAGCCAAGATTGCCCCGGACAGGACTGCAATCCAGAAAAATGCGTAAGAAAAATCCCCAAAGCGGAAAACGCTCCATTTCTTGGAAAAAACCGATTTCATGATGTCTCATGGATGTGGATTTTATAAATAGATTGCCCATTTCTATGAATTTTTTCCGATGCCAGGCGGGGTAACGGGGAATCCGCTGGACCCTGCGACACCCGCCCCCATGTATCAAAATGGGAACCATGGCAATGGCATATAAAATGGTCTTTATTTTTTTTCTGAATTTTACACCCCAGATGCGTACAGCGGTTGGATAAAAAAATGGTCTCTCCATCCTGCCGTGATGCCAGAAATTTCGGATAAATATTCAATCCATCCAGAATGGAATCTTCCGGCAGTTCAATGGTTTTTCCGGAGGTTCCGGTTTTCTGGTGAGCTTTATTGGACAGATGAAAGATAATGCCGGTGAGCAAAAAAAAAGCGGGGAGAACTGCCCCCCGCCATGTATCCAGGGAAAAAGAAAATTGGAGAAGCAAAGTAAAAAAATCTTTCCTGGAAAGAGGATCGTTTTCCTTTTTTTCTTTATCCAACTCAATACCAAAAATTATTTGGATACATCTTTTTTCTGGTATGTTTTATGGTATCCTGTCACCATGGTCATCAAGTGCTGGGCAATTTTATCCCCGGCTGTGATCATATATAAGTGAATGATCAAAAACATGAATACGGTAAACGCCGCCAGAAGATGGACAATGAAAACGAAATTCATGTTCTCCATTCCAATGAGGGAAACCACAAATGGCAGATTAGCGGGCTCCACCAGAATTACTCCGGTCATAATCACCAGAGGAACCTGGATATACATAGCCGCCATATAGGACACCTTCTGGATGGGCATCAATCTGTGTTCATGGGATGAGTGGAAAGGATTTTTTGTGCCCATAAAAATGCCATGCAGGTAAAACATACCGTTTTTTATTAAATCCTTAATCAACTGTCCGGAAAGAATTTCCTTTACGCCAGGGAAATACTGTTTATAATCCAGACGGACCACCGCATGGATTAAAAAGAAAATATACAGAACCGTCAGGCTGATTCCTGTCATATTATGGAGATAGCCCAGAACATGGCTGGGGCCTGAATAGTGCATCGCAAAACCTGTAATGATTAGCGTGATGATAAACAGTGCATTCAGCCAGTGGCCGGTGCGGATGATCCCATCATAAATAAAATCTTCTCCGGTGTGTACATACTGGTATGGCTGGGCTTTCTGGTTTTTGTAATTGAAGAAAACCCTCAGGAGAGCGTGTCCCATTACCCCGGCAAAAACTCCCAGGGTTAAGAGATATCCCAGAATCTCAATCCACAGGTATTTTGTTTTCCCAATGATGTAATTATATGGTTTTACCAGTTTATGGATATTATTCACCAGATAAGGTAAGTCTCTTTCTCCATGAACTTCTGTGTATACCTTTTCCGTCTGTTCCGCAGATACAGCATTCATTGTTTGCCGGGGGATAATGACCGCCCCGCCAATGCCGGCCGCAAGGGCCAGAGACAGAAAAAATTTGATATATTTTGCATTCTTTTTCATTAACTTCTCCTTAGCATCCTTCTGCCGCAGCAATACCACCGCCACCGGATGATGCCGGGGCTGCTTTGGTTTCTGCACCCAGATTAGGGTCTCCGCCCATAAAGTAATAATACCGGGACATTTTGCGGTCATGAGCCTTTTTTTCATCCTGTGTTCCCACGGCCAAATCCTCCGGACGGGTCAGAATATCTTTCACAAATTCTTCATAACCACCGGTTACGTACCGCACATTCTGGTAGCCATAGTATTTCAGGAGTTTTGCATACTCCAAGCTTTCCTGGGTATTCTTTCCCATGACGATGAGTGGCACCGAAATAAACGGCAAGGATTTTCTGAACGATCTTCCATCGGCCAGATCCGCTGCATCCAAGAAAAAACCGCTTTTTATGGGTTTTGCATAAGCATAATCTTCTTCACTCATCACCTGAGTGAGAAGAAAGGATCTCTCCCCTCTTTCCAGGCGAGACGCCAGATCATCGGAGGAAACGGCAGTCTGGTTTAATTCATTTTCATACATTTTTAAATCCGGCACGGCAAAGGCTTTGTTGCCGGAAAAAAAGCTGACCACCAGTAAAATTACGGCAGCGTTCAGAGCCAGAAGAGTGAACAGGAACTGAACCTTGTCTTTCTTTAATTCTGCTAAAATGTTCATTTCATTCTCCTTTCTTTTTATCCCAGGCATAGAGCTTGCCAGTTGCCTTATCAATAAAGACCAGTGCAAGCAGACCCAGCACAGTGATTATAAAAACCCAGAGGGCATAGCTCCCACCAAAAACGTCGGGAAGCATGATGGCCCCCAAATTACCGCTTTTAGTAAAGCCTTCAAAAAGAGGGAATGTTTCCGCATAAAAGAAAATGGCAACCAGCCCGCCCAGAAGGAAAGCTAATCCGTCCAGTTTCCGGGTGACCACAGAAACAACGGATGTTCCTGGGCAATAACCACCAATGGACATACCCACCCCAAAGATGAGACTTCCCACAAGCAGAGGCCAAAGGTTCACGCTGGCAAGCTGAACCACGGATATGTCAATCACTCCCAGATAAAAAGAGCCGAATGTGAGTATCATAGCGGTAATGATGATGGTGAACATCATTTTGAACACCCGCCAGTCTTCCCCCACAAAAACTCCGGCAATCTTGATGGAATTTCCAAATCCACCGCTTTCCAGAAAATAGCCAAAAATAAATCCAATTATCAGACCCCAGAACACAAGTCCGGGATCTCCCAGTACTCCATATTTAAACAGTGGTGCATCCATGGTTTACTCCTTTGATATCCAGGTTTTTCTGATGAAAAACGCAGTAATAAAACCGGAGGCAAAAACCCCCATTAAAAAAATCCAACCGGCAACTCCCAGCATGGCACCGCCGGTGAGTCCGTGACCGCTGGTACAACCCTCCGCGAGTCTGGCACCAATGAAAGTAATGAAACCACCCAGAAAAGCCAGATACAGGCGCTTTTTATTGGAGATTTGTTCTCCCTTAAAAATTTCCACTTTCATCCGTCTGTTCATCATACCGGAGACAAATCCACCCACAGCGGAACCAATGAACATGAACACCAGCCAGTCATAAAGGGAATGGGTGGTGCTCCCCAGATACTTCTGGTAATAAGGAGCCGCTGCCGCATGATCCGGCACAAACAGTGAGATGAAGGTGAGCACGGACCGGGTGATGGCCCCGGATGCTCCCAGGCCTTTGCCGATGAGTATGAACGATAAGAAGAGAATAAAGCC
Organism: Leptospira biflexa; assembly: GCA_020720785.1. Lineage (GTDB taxonomy): Bacteria > Spirochaetota > Leptospiria > Turneriellales > DYLW01 > DYLW01. The sequence goes on along the minus strand of DYOA01000005.1, from coordinate 50,456 downwards.
CACAATAACCCCCGCTGTATACGGGTTCATATAAGGTTTTGGATTCTCACTGAATTTCTGAAAAAATGGTTGTTTTACATTTTGCTTTTCCATAATTACCTCACTTGGTGAACGCTTTTTCTGTTATGGATTCCAGAAGAATATACTTGGGCTGGGTCTCTTCTTCCGGTTTCAGTACCTTGTATTTGCGATCCTGGAGCTGCTTGGCCACTTCGCTTTCCGGATTATCCAGATCCCCAAAGGTAAGCGAATACGTGGGGCAGATTTCCACACAAGCAGGATCTTTTCCGGTGCCCAGTCTATGGTCACAGAAGGTACATTTATCCACAAACCCTTCCGGATGCAGATACCGTGCTCCATAGGGGCAAGCCGCCACGCAGTGTTCACAGCCCACGCAAAGATCTTTGTTTACCAGAACAATTCCGTCCTTTATGTACGATGCTTCAGTGGGGCATGCGGATACACAGGGAGCGTTTTCGCAGTGCTGGCATCTGCTGGAATACAGATCGGCCACAAAATTGGGAAAATGGTTTTTAATTACCTGAACCGTCCAGTCCCTGGCAAAGCCATCGGGAACATGGTTCTCCATTTTACAGGCGACCACACAGGCGTCGCAGGCAACGCATGTGGTTAAGTCAATTGACATTGCATATCTTGCCATAATATCCTCTCTTTTTTCCTTTGCCCTTTATAGTGTGAATGTCACAAAATTCACCTGGGAGCCGGTCCCGCCCATAATGGGATCAATCTCATATTTGGTTACCAATTCGCCAACGCTGGCACCTTTTTTATATGCCTTTGTTAATCTTCTGTCCCGCCTTCCAAACCCATGGACCATATAAACACAGTCCTCATGGATTCTTTCTGTCACCCGGACTTTAACTTTGTCACTCTTGACGCCATCCTGGTTCATTAAAACCACATATTGGCCATTCTCCAGTCCAAACCTTTTGGCCACTTTATGGTTCACCCACACATCGTTCTCACTGTAAACCTCTCGGAGAAGTGTGTTGTTGGTGGTTCGTGTAAAAGTATGCTGGGGTGCCCTTCCAAATAACAACCTCAGGAATCCTTCCGGTCCGGGTACGGGGGGTTTAAAAACCGGCATTGGATCAAATCCGGCGGAGGCCAACAGTTCGGAATACAGTTCCACCTTTCCGGAAGGAGTTTTTAGTTTCATAGGAGGCTTTTTATATTCCTTTTTCAAAACTCCGTGGTTTTTATTAATATCATCAATGGAAGAACCAATCTGTGCCAATTGGTTTTCAATTACTTCCTTGTAGTCCTCATAGCCAAACTCTTCTTTATATCCCAACCGCTTGGCCAGTTGCAGAGCAATCCACCAGGAAGGTTTGGAATTATGCAAAGGTTTCACCACAGGCTGGCGGATAGCCAGGAAAGGCTCTCTCCATGGTGGTGCGGTCAGAACGTCGTATCTTTCCAGATACGTTGTATCCGGAAGGACGTAATCCGCAAATCCGGTAATCTCTGCCGGCATGGTTTCCACCACCACCAGCAAGTCCAGGTTCTCTGCCATTTGTTCCGATAATTCCCGGCCATTGGGGATGGATGTGACCACATTGGAACTGTAAATCACCATACCCTTAACAGTAGCATCTTTTCCGGCTTCGTATTTCCCCGGGATGGCAGACGCCATGATATCCTGGGCGGGCACATCGGTGGCAAAGGGATATTTTGCCATCTGGTCAAATGCTTTCTTCCCTTTCTTGTGGGAATGGTGCCCCAGGGTTGGTTCGGGAAGTGGAAATCTATCGCCGGGGAAAAGGGCATTTTCATTGTGCCATGCCCCTAACAGGGCGTTCAGTATCGCCACCGCACGGGCTCTCTGTGTATCATCTCCATACCATACATATTTTCTTCCCGGCCATACCAGAGATTTTCCTCTTGCATTTCCTAATTCCCTCGCTGTGGCACGGATCGCTTCCGCATCCAGGCCGGTATAGGCGGCTGCCCATTCCGGAGTCATGTTCTTCACATGAGCAGAAAGCTTATCAAATCCCAAAGTATGGTTGGCAACAAAGGCCTTGTCATAAAGACCTTCCGATATAAGTACATTCATCCACGCCAGAAGCAACGCTGTATCCGTGCCCGGTTTAATGGGAAGCCAGTATTTGGCTTTTGCCGCAGTCGTGGAGTGCCGTGGATCCACAACAATGTTACGGGCCCCGTTTTTCAATCCAAGTGCGAAATCCTGCACATTGATATTATGCATGTTTTCGCCAAGGTGCCCGCCAATGAAGGCAACCACTTCGGCCTTATCCAAAGCTACCATTTCCGGTGAACCCGGATTGGAACCATAGGTAATGATCCAGCCCACGTCTCTTGGACCCCTGCATTGTGCAAAGGATGCATGCCCTTCTGTTTTGGATCCAATTGCATGCCATAACTGCTCCCATGGTTCCGCTCCCTTCCCATGCTTAACCATACCCATGGATTGGGGTCCGTATTTACCGATAATTTCTTTCATTTTTTCTGCAATTTCATCCAAAGCCTGATCCCAGGAAATTTCCTTGAATGTCTGTTGCCCCAAGAGATTCGTAGTTCTTTTCAGGGGATTTTTTATCCGATCTTTATCATAAAGCTGTCCCAATCCGCCGGTCCCACGGGGACACAATTTCCCACGGGAAAGCGGATGGTGGGGATTTCCTTCAATGTTAACCGCTACGCCGTTCTCCACCGTAACATTCAGACCACACTGGAAGAAGCAGACATCACAGTATGTATTCACTATCTTTCTGTCTGTTTTCCCATCACTATTTGTTTTTATCTCGCTGAATAAATAACCTGCACCTGCTGACGCCGCCGCTGCTGCCGCAACGGTAGCTCCGGAAATCTTTATAAACTCCCGGCGGCTTACTTTATTTTTTTCGTTTATCATTTGGGCACCCTTTTGTTGAAAAGTTTGCCCATGCTCAAAATATAGTACGCGGAGTCAATAAAATTTGAATTAGTATAATTTTATAAAATAATACTAATTGAAAATGGTTTTAATTAGCAATCTGCGTTGGGACGCCCCAATCAATGGCCACTTCTACAGAATCTGTGCCGGTGGCCGATGGGTGGGCATGGTCGTATCGAGGGGCCGGCCATCTCCACCACCTTTCCGGTCAGATTGGCAGGTCGCCCAGTCCGCTTTGCATCCGCTCATCGCCCATTGTCCCCGCCGATGGATTCATCCCGCGAATCGTTGCCAATCATTTCACAAAAGGAAATGCGGCTTTTGGGACGCTATCTCCCGAATTTCTCCTACCAATTGTTTGACCTGAATCAAACAAACATAGACAGTATTATTTTTTCATTGACGCTCCGGGCAATTCTTTATACATTTAAAAACATCTGGAATTTGGAAGATATCCGGAAGCTGGATGAACTCTTCCTGCTTTCCAGAGATTTATTGGATGAGAATTCCGGACTGGAACTGATCCGAAAGTTATTGTTATACATATATGGAGCAAAAGATATTCAACCGGAGGTTCTTTTTGACAGGGTGGAAAGAATTGCTCCGGAAAAAGGGGTGGAAAAGGGTATCAGACAAGGAATGCAAAAAGGCAAAACCGAAGGCCTGCGGCAAGGCATCAAAGAAAAGGCATACGACGCCGCCCGGCGGATGCTGTCCAAAGGCTATCCCATGGAAGATATCGCAGAGATCACCGGCCTCAGCGAAGAAGATATCCAGAGGCTGTAAAACCCCCGGTTTCCCACTGTTTCATTTGGTGGGATTGGGTTCGATGGTATGGATTCCCCAATTGGTGCACCGTTGAAAAAATAATCCGTTGTAAATCTGTTTCTCTGTTTTATTGTTACCCATGCACACACGGGCATATCTGGAAAAGGAGATAAAAAAAATTACCGGAAATATCCGCCGGGCAGCAAAGAAAATTCAGGACGGAAGCGATCCGGAGGCGGTCCATGATTTCCGGGTATTTATCCGCAAGCTACGTAGCATATTACAGAACTCCAGGAAAATTCTGGGTAAATACCATACAAAATATTTTATCAAGGCACTGGCAGAGATTTCGCGGGAGGCATCTTCACTCAGAGATGAAGAGGTTATCATTGAGAAAATCTCATACATAAGGGAAAATTTTCTTTCCGGGGAATTCAGCCCGGTCAATGAATCTATCCCGGAATCTCTCAATACATGGATCGCGGAAAGACAGGATAAGGAAGTCATTCTCCGAGAATCTGTCAGGGAGAAACTGGGCGGTCCCGCTTTTTTATCCCCTCTGAAAGAGCTGGAGGCTATGTTTATAATTCCCTGGAAAAAAGAAATGAACATTAGTGTTGATTTTTTTGCTCTTTCCGTGATTGGGGATATGGCACGCACCATTTCCGGAAAGCTGGAAAATTTTCCCGCTATGAGCAGAAATACGGAATGGCTTCATGATCTGAGAAAAGACTTTAAAAAAATCCGCTATCTCATTGAAACTTATAAAATTGTCCTTCCCCGGTTTTATCTGGAAACAGAAAAAATTTCCAAATCCATGCAGAAGCATCTGGGGGAGCTGAACGACATTGCCATTATAAAAAAAATGATATATGAAGACATCCATCTTCCTCCGGAGACAATGGATAATCTGTCCGATTTTTTACGCAGGGAAGAAGATGGAATATTTGAAAAAATAAAGGAAAAAAACCTTGTTCCGCACTGGATGGAATACCATGCTGGGAAAATTTCCTGATAATCTGATTGAACTGCCCCGGAATTTTTCCTTTATATCCCGGCTTCCTTCCCGGTTTATGCTGGGGATACTTTCCGAAGGAAACCAAACCCCAAAAGGAATCTGGTATCAGGTGAATATAATGGGCCATACACTGAATCTCCTTTCCCGGCAAAAGCTCACAGCGGGGAAGAGTTATCTGGTGGAAAAAAAATCCCCTCTTGTGATAAAAATACTGGAGGAGAAAGATCCTGTTCAGAAAAACCAACCCGCGGATAAAACCCTGGAAGGAAAAAACGCGACATCGGCTTTGAAACAAGAGGAAATCCCCGCTGCCAGCATGGAAAAATGGCAGCTCTCTTTTGAGGATTTATCCGGTAACTTTAACATGGGGGATTTTTTAAATGCCCTGGGAATCCATTTTCTACAGGATGAGGCTGGTACGGAGATCTATCCGGAGAAAGGTGCCTGGCGTTTTTCCATTCGCCCGCTGGCAGAGGATCCGCTGATGGGGGTGTTTCTGTTGCGTCCGGACGGGGTTCATTTATATCTTTCCTCCACTCCGGAAGGCCGGGAGTTTCTGGGGCAACACCTGGAGGAAATAAAGCATTTACTGGATGATCTGGATATAAAGAAGGTGGATGTGGTGGACGAACAGAAATTAAACTCACTGAAGGCAGGAATTGATATTAAAATATAAGAGTCGTACCATGGACATTTACGGAATGGGGATTGAAAGCAGTTGTGATGAAACCGGAGTGGCCATTTTAAAAAATGGAAAGGAAATCATCACCAATCCGCTTTTTAGCCAGATAGAGACACACCGTCTGTACGGAGGTGTGGTACCGGAGAATGCCAGCCGGATGCACCTGGAAAAAATGCCCTCCATGATAAAAAAAGCCATGGCGGATTTCCATGCAACCGCACCGGATGAGAAGATATCGTACGTGGCTGTGACCACACGGCCGGGTCTTGTGGGGTCTCTTTTGATGGGATACAACGCCGCCCTGGCCATATCCCATTTACTGGACATTCCCGTTATTCCCATCCACCATCTGGAGGCTCATTTTTACGCAGCGGGCATCCAATCCGTTATGCCGGAATATCCTTTTCTGGGACTCCTTCTTTCCGGAGGGAATTCATCCATTTTTCTGGTGCATGGACCGGGGGAAATTGAACTGGCAGGGGACACCTTTGATGATGCTGCCGGGGAAGCCTTGGACAAAGCGGCCTCCCTTCTGGGTCTCTCATATCCCGGTGGGCCTTCCATGGAAAAAAAAGCAAGAGATTACCGGAATGCCGGTGAACACCTGGATGCGGCAAAGAACCCTTTCCCCAGAATTCTGAAATCCCAGCCGTCCGATGAGTTCAACTTTTCCTTCAGCGGGTTGAAAACATCGCTGCTGTATCTGAAACAGAGGAACCCAGACCTAGCCACGGAGGAAGCCGCATATTTTTATCAGGAAAGAATCATAGAAATTATCATACGTAATGTAAGGAATGCGGTCCTTCATTTTGGCATCAAACGGGTTGTTGCCGCCGGAGGCGTTACGGCAAATACCTTTTTAAGGGAAGCCCTGGAGAAACTGGCCGCAGAAATTCACGCCCGAATAACGGTACCGCCAGTGTCTTTATGCACAGACAACGGTGCCATGGTGGCCGCCCTGGGATGGCATTATTACCGGATGGGAAACTGGAGTGATATAAAGAAGGTTTCTTCCGCAAAGGAATTTATTTAAAGATTGGAGGATTTTTATGGAGAAGAAAATAATCGGGGTGGATTCCGGTTCGGTTTCCGCTTCCATGGTCATTCTGAATGAGGATCAATCCATCGACCTTATGGATTACGTATTCCATAAAGGTAAGCCATAGTCTGCCATCTATGCCTTTCTGGAAAAATTACATAGGCAGTTTTTTCCTGTCCACCGGGGAGAAAAAATACTATCGGATATTCAATCAGGTTCTGGCTGACCTCTGCATGAATACGATGAAGATCATGAAAAAATGTTTGCTCCGTTTCACCTCCGGGTGGACCAAATGGGAGAATCTTCCGATAATCTGCTCAAAATCCGGTATCTCAAAAAATATTATCCGGATTTATCTTTGCTGGTGCAGACCAGTCCCTCTTTCTGTGCTGCCGGACCGGTGACGGAGGCCATGAAAACCAAAATTGAGGAAGTGACCCAAATCCCCATGGTGTCCATTGCCTATGATGGAACGGATGGGGACAAAAATGATATCCTGAATTCAGGTATCATTATTCCCTATCTTAAATACGCCACAGAAAAAATGAGCATGGCAGAAAAGGGTATACGAGATAATTATCCAAGGACGGCACGGGCAAAATCTTCCACGGCATAAAACAGGTAATCCGCACTGGCAATTTCCTGCTTGTTGCCGTGACCCCATATAACTCCAATAAAATCTATACCATTGTCTCTGGCGGCATCCAGATCAGATTTGCGGTCTCCCACCATAACCGTTTCCCCTTTTACAAGATTATTATTCCGGACATAATATTCCAGAATGGCGGACTTGCTGGGAGTCTGGGGATCTTCAATGGTGAAAAATTCCGGAAAAAAATCCGTAAGTTTATAGGCATCCAGAATGGCCGCCAGGTATTTTCTTCTGCCATTGGAAGCCAGATACATCCTGATACCTTGCCGATGTATTTCCTCCAGAAATTCTTTTATCCCCGGATACATCAGATCCCGGGCCTGGCCAATGCGGTTCACCAATGCCTCCAGAGCTGCGGCGTTCAGCCTGCTCCGGGTTTCTTCATTGACATGGGGGAAAAGATTGGCAAATATTACGCTGGCGGGATAACCCACGTATTTCAGTATTTCTTCCACGGCGGGTTTTCTGAGACCGGGGATATTTTCTTTTTCCAGCGTATCCACGGCATCCGCATAAGCCAGCCCCAGGATGGGTTCGCTTGTGAAAAGAGTCCCATCCATATCAAAAATAAAATTCCTGTAAGCTTTCATTTCTCTGGTCATGAATTCACACAAATGGAAGGGTTATTTCCACGGCAACCTGAATTTCCTTTTCCTGCTTCATCCCGGCGTAATCATCCATATTTTTGATACTCACTTTCCCGTTATGGCTTTGCATGATAGATTGGATCATGGTCAACCCAATCCCAAAATCCAGAGTGGGATAATCCTCAAAGACAGATTTATTCAGGCGGAAAAACGGCTCGAATACCTTTTTTTCGTACTCCGGCGGAATCCCAACCACATTGCCTTTTTTTGGGGGGTGACTGGTTACCACAAAGGATAATTTCTTGCCGGATGGTTCACTGAAGGCAAAAATCTCAGAATTATTTTCAGAAAATTTCATGGCATTGATCAGCATTTCCACGATGACCCTCTTCAGATTCTCTTTGTTTATTTCAATTTTATTCTGGATAATGCTTTCCGGAATAACATTGATCTTAATGGTCTGATTTTTCAATAAAAGAAATTTTTCCACTGCGGCAATGGACTCATTAACCAGACTTCCAAAATCCCCCACCGTTGCGGGAGACAGGGAAAAACTGGAATTAATGGCACGCCCAATCTCTGAGAAATCATCCAGAATCTTTCCTGCGGTATTCGCATTTTCCATGATGAGGTTGATCACTTCTTTGGGAACCAGATAATGATCCCCGCTTTCTTTTGCCTGCATGGGGATGACCTGAATCAGGGAGATTAACCCCCCAAAACCGGCTCCCTGGGAAAGGCCGGTGGTGAGATTGGTGAGCAGATTCTGGTCAATTTTTTCCATTTTTTTACGGAGAAGAGCATCTTTCCATGCCGCCCAGTCGGTTTTCTGGGAATGGATGATCTCTCTTTCTTTTTGCAGTATTTTATTGAGGCCCTTAATTTCTGCCAGCTCAAAGGCTTTTTCAATCTTTAGTAAAAACTCATTGCGTTCCACCGGTTTGATCAGATAATCATACACGCCCCGCTTCATGATGGTGATCACGGTTTCCACGTCCTCTTCCCCGGAAACCACCAGAATAACAGGATCCACATTGGACGCATGGAGATAGTCAATAAACTGGAGTCCTCCCATGATGGGCATTCGTAAATCTGTGATGATCACAGGAAAATCTTCCTGGGTGGTCAGTTTGATGGCAACGGCACCGTCATTGGCTGTGTGCACCTCATACCCTTTCTGCTCCACCATGGTTTTCATGATGGTCAGGGTAATTTGGTCATCCTCTATGATGAGTATTTTTTTCTCCATGTTCATTCCCATCCGGCTTTATGGCAATAATGGATAACGATATATTTTGTGAATAAAAAAAATCTTTTCTCCCTTCTTCCTGTGTAATTGCCTTCGATCAAGCTATGCTGAAATATCGGTCACGGGGACCAACATGCCACATCCACCGTCCCTTTCCGTTACTCAAATGCCGTCTTGTTTTTCTCAAAGAGGATATCCCGTAACAGGGTTGCTTTTTCAAAATCCAGATTTTTTGCGGCGGTGAGCATTTCTTCCTGCAGTTTATCCTTCCATTCGGAAGCGGAGCGGAAGTTTTTCCGGTTCCATCGCCTGGCCAGCTCCAGGGATGGATCCCCGGCCTCCACCGCTTCTAATTGTCTGTCCAGGATGGATCTTACATCCTTCCGGATGGACTGGGGGATAATTCCGTTTTTTTCATTGAATTCCCGCTGGATATTTCTTCTTCGGGTGGTTTCATCAATGGCGTATTGCATGGAATCTGTCATGGTATCCGCGTAAAGAATCACCCTCCCGTTTATATTACGTGCAGCCCGTCCCATGGTTTGTATCAAAGATGTCCGGGAACGCAGGAATCCTTCCTTATCTGCATCCAGGATGGCCACGAGGGACACCTCTGGCAGGTCCAGGCCTTCCCGGAGGAGGTTAATCCCGATGAGAGTGTCAAATTCTCCCTTCCGGAGACCATACAGGATTTCTGTTCTTTCAATAGCATCAATTTCTGAATGCATATAACGCACGCGCATTCCCCTCTGGTTGAAATAATCCGTGAGATCTTCCGCCATTTTTTTCGTGAGGGTGGTGACCAGAACCCGCTCATTAATCCGTGCCCGGGCTTCAATTTCCCGGGCCAGATCTTCCATCTGTCCTTCAGAGGGGCGGACATCCACTTCCGGATCCAGCAGACCGGTGGGGCGGATGATCTGGTAAACACGGTGGGGGCTTACCCCAAGTTCATAATCGGCGGGGGTTGCAGAGACATATAATATATTTTTCGCTATGGATGCAAATTCCGGATAGTTCAGCGGGCGGTTATCCAGGGCGGAGGGCAGCCGGAATCCGAACTCCACCAGGGTCTCTTTGCGGCTGCGGTCACCTGCATGCATTCCCCGAATCTGGGGGACAGTCACATGGCTTTCATCGATGATCACCAGGAAGTCTTCCGGAAAATAGTCCAGCAGAACGGCAGGGCGGGAGCCGGGTTCTCTTTCTGACAAATGCCGGGAGTAGTTTTCAATGCCGTTGCAATATCCCATTTCCTTGAGCATTTCCAGGTCATACATTGTCCGCTGCTGGATTCTTTCCGCTTCCAGTGGCTTATTGGTTTTCCGGAAATATTCCACTCTCTCCTTGAGTTCATCGCGGATTTTATCCAGGGCACCCTTGAGCCGAACGGGAGACGTGATAAAATGTTTTGCCGGATACACGGCTGTCATTTTTAATCGGACAGTTTTTCTTCCGGTAATTCTATCCAGCTTGTAGATCCCGTCGATGGAATCCCCAAACATTTCTATTCTGTATATTTCCTGGGAATACGCCGGCAGGATGTCCACCGCGTCACCCCGGGAGCGGAAAAAGCCCGGTTTTAATTCCACGTCATTGCGGGCATACTGCATGGCCAGAAGTCCCTGCATGATTTCCTCTCTGGATATCTGATTCCCCTCTCTGAGGAACATGACGGAATTTTTATAATCTTCCGGAGAGCCCAGACCGTAGATGCTGCTGACGCTGGCCACAATAATCACGTCATCCCTTTCCAGCAGGGAGGAGGTGGCTCGCAGACGCAGCATTTCAATTTCCTCATTGATGGAGGCGTCCTTTTCGATAAACGTATCCGAGACCGGGATATACGCTTCCGGCTGATAGTAATCATAATAGCTGATGAAATATTCCACGGCGTTTTCCGGGAAAAATTCCGTGAATTCCCGGTAAAGCTGGGCAGCCAGGGTTTTATTATGAGTTAGAACCAGGGTTTTGCGGCCCAGTCTCTCCACCACAGAAGCCATAGTCATAGTTTTTCCGGAGCCTGTGACTCCCACAAGCACGGCTTTGCCATCCGGAGGAGCCAGGGCTTCCGTGAGTTTTTCAATGGCGTCGGGCTGGTCTCCGGAGGGGGAGAACGGGGCTTTCAGCTTAAAATTCATTTTTTTTCTTTGTGGTCCCCAGCCGGACGGTGACGATTTTCTGGCTTACTTCCATGGGAACGTAACCATATTTTTGTTTGTAAAGCCGCTCCAGATTCTCTGCGTTATAATACCGGGCCACGCTGGATTTTAGGCGTTCTAGTTCCAGATATTTTTCCTTTTTCTGGTTTTTGAGTTCTGATATTTCATACCGCAGGGTGGCCACCTGGATATTTTTCCACAGCAGGCCAAAGACCAGAAGATGGAATGTGCCCACCACGGCGGTAATGCGTAACAGATTTCCCAGATCACTCATTTCTGTGGGTAATGAAGAAAAAACTTGTCGTCCTGTAAACATTTTCCAGCCTGCCGGAATCGAATAAAAAAAACGGAGGTTCAGAAATTAAATGAACGTTTACGATTATTTTAATAACGGAATAGAAGTCCGGGACAATGAATCCATTGAGATAGCACTCAAGAGATTCAAGCGGGAAGTTACCAACGCAGGAATTTTAACAGAACTGAAAAAAAGAGAATTCTTTGAAAAACCCAGTGTAACCCAAAGAAGAGCAAAAGAGGCAGCTGTCCGCAAAAGAGAACGCAAAAAAGTATTATATGGTGCTGAATAATGCCGTCCTGCCATGGCCTATGATATCCATGAAATTCTAAGCCGCGTTTCCATTGTAGATTACATATCCAAATTCGTCCCCCTGAAAAAGAAAGGAAACAACCACTGGGGGATTTGTCCATTCCATAACGAGAAGACTCCGTCTTTTTCTGTGTCCGAAGAAAAAAAGCTTTTTAAATGCTTTGGCTGCGGGATTGGGGGGAATGTCATCACTTTTGCCAAAGAATATGAAAAGATAGAATTTCCCCAGGCTCTCAAGCTTCTGGCCGATTTTGCCGGCATTGAAGAGAAGGCCGGCAGCTATGAGAAAAAAGACCCACGGAAAGAGCTCAAGCAGGATTTATACTATCTCCAGAATAAAGTGGCCAGTGTCTACCAGGAAGCACTTCCGCGGCATCCGGAAGCGGTGGAATATCTCAAAAGCCGCCGGATCCTTCCGGAAACGGCTTCCAAACTGGGCATTGGGTATGCCCCCAATGTTCTGCGTTTCCTGGAAGGCCAGTTGATCACATCTGGAATCACCCCGGAATCCGGCAGGAAGATCCATTCGCTTCTGGAAGAATCCGGTCTGGTTTACGCGAAAGAGGGCAACACGATGAACCGGTTCCGTGGCCGAATTATTTTCCCCATCCGGGACATCAACGGACAAACAGCAGCCTTTGGGGGAAGAATTCTGGGCACAGACGGGAATTATGCAAAATATATCAACTCGCCGGAAAATCCGGTGTTTGAGAAAAAAAACATTCTATATCATCTTTATGAAGCCAGGGAGGAAATACGCAAAGAAAAAAATGTATATCTTGTGGAGGGGTATTTTGACGTTGCCGGGCTGGTAAACCAGTCCGTGGAAAACGTTGTCGCACCCATGGGGACATCTTTCACTGACCACCAGGCACGTCTTCTGAAACGGTACACGGAGAAGGTCAGCATTTTTTTTGATAATGATCCTGCCGGACTGGAAGCGGCATACAAGGCCTGCGTGATTCTGCGGCGGAATAAAATTGACATTAACGTGATCCGGATTCCGGATAAATACGCCGGAATGGACCCTTATGACATATCCATTATTTCCGGTAAAGAAGAGCTGTATTCCATACTGGATGATCCCATGAGCGAGATAGATTTTCTGCTCTGGTATTTTTTCAGTAAAAAATATAATACGGAGAAAATGGAAGAGAAAAGAAAAGCCATAGAGACTTTTTTTGAATATCTCAAGGATGTGGACACGCAATGGGAAAAGGAGGAATTTCTGCGAAAGGCGTCGGAAAAAACCTCCCTGTCTCTGGATTCCATAAAAAACGATTTTTCCACCATAGAAAAAAACCTCCCCCAGGTTCAGGAAAAAACCAAAAGGCCTCCCATAACCAACATTTTCTCCGGAAAATACCGGCATTATGAATTTGAACTCCTGGGTTTGTTCCTGCGTTTTCCGGAATTCTGGGAAAAGGAAAGTGCGGTGCGGTCCATTATCTGGAATCATGAAGATTTATATCTTTTGTATTCCTTTTTTCGGGACCGTTTGAAAGTGGGGGTATATTGGCCATGGGAGGAACTCTGGAAAGCATCGGAGGAAATTACATCGGTGGAGTTGTCTTCCTTGCTGGCAGAATTCATCATGGGGGAAAGGATCCAATTTGATAAAGATAATTACCGGGAATACTTGGACAGTTTCCAGACCATTCTGGGCCGCCTCCGGCTGGGGAATATGGATGACCTGTATCAGGAAAAAAAGCGTTTGATACGTACCCATATTATTGAGCAGGACGATGAAGTGAGTATTTTTCTGGGGAATCTGGTAAAAGAAATAAAATTACTGGAAAAAAAGATGCACTTGAAATCCATACCCAAAGAATGACCGGTTTATGAAACAACTGAACTTTAATGAGCTTCCTCTCAGGCCTGTCCCTTCCCCAATGAGACATAAAAAAGCCGTGGCCATTCTTCCCCTGCCGGAGATACTGCGTCATGGGTTCCAGCCGGACAGTCTCCGGATTGTATTTCCTCCCCGGAATCGTAATCGGGTGGAGGAATGTCATGTATCTCTTTACTACAGGTATCTGGAATTTCAGCGGAAATCCATGATGAACCCTCTGGGGTCTCTTTCCCATTCCAAGATCATGCTACTACCCCACCAGGTGCAGACCGCACTGAGGATTATCAACTCCATGATACCCCGGTTTTTAATAGCGGATGAGGTGGGGCTGGGAAAAACCATCGAAACGGGATTGATCATTAAAGAGATGAAATTAAAATACCATTATAAAAAATTTCTGGTGATTGTACCGGCTCCGCTCACATTCCAGTGGCAGAAGGAGCTGGAATATAAGTTCAATGAAAAATTTACCATTCTGGATGCCCGGGAGTGGAAAAAAAATCCCCGGATATTATACACAGAAAACCAGATCATCACTTCTCTGGATTTCTCCAAAAACTCTCCGTATATGGAAGAATTTGCCCGCCACCATTATGATCTCATTGTCTTTGACGAAGCACATCGTCTGAGGAAAGATGAAAAGCTCACCACAAAGGCCTGGAGTCTGGCGTCCGCTTTATCCGGAAAAACCACGGCTCTGCTTCTTCTTTCCGCGACACCATTCCGGGGCAAAATTGAGGAAATATATTATATGATTCATCTTCTGAATCCGGATATTCTGGGTCCCATAACCGCATTGAAGAGGGACTATGAGAATGTTCCCGGATTTTCCCTTTCCCGGTTGATTGAACCTGTGGTCATCCGGAGGCGGAAAAAGGACATTGGCGGTTTCACCAAACGTTTTGTGAAAACCATTAAAATTACCCTCACTAAAGAGGAACGCCGGTTTTACGATGAAACCACAGAATATGTCCGCCGGGAATATGATCTGGCGATTAAAAAAGGAAACACCTTCAAATCATTTATCATGATTGTCCTGCAGAAACTGCTGGATTCATCTTCCCATGCCCTTCTTTCTGCCCTGGAAAAACGCAAGCGGAAACTGGAAAAATCCTATTTTATCATTGACCATCTCCAGAACGGAAGGGAAGACATTTTACTGGAAACTGATGTGGATGAAGCGGAGCTGGATGAACGGCTTTCCGGAATACTGGATCTGGATGAAATTGATATTAAGGATCTGGCCTATGAGCTGGAAATCATCAATCGGCTGATTTCCTATGGGGCGTCCATTGAAACGGACACAAAGCTGGTCATGCTCCGCCGGTCCATCGCAGAATTCCGGAAATCCGGTCATGAAAAAATAATTATTTTTACCCAATTTCGCAAAACCCAGGATGCCATTGCCGATGTTCTGAAAAAAGATTATCCCACGGGAATTTTTCACGGCGGCATGAATGCACGGGAAAAGGAAAAGGCCATTGAAGCATTTTACGGTGAGATTGATATTCTCATTCTCACGGATGCCGGAGGGGAAGGAAGAAATCTCCAGATAGCTTCCGTGCTGATCAATTATGACCTTCCCTGGTCCCCGGTCCGCATGGAGCAGAGGATTGGGAGAATCCACCGCTTTGGACAAAAAAAAGATGTTTTTATCCTCAACTATGCATCCAAAGATACGGTGGCGGAAAAAGTGATTGATATTCTGCAGTATAAAATTGACCTTTTTGAGAATGCGTTTGGCAGCACGGATGCTCTTCTGGGGATCATGGAAAATGATGAAACATATTATAAAAGCCTTTGGGAATTTCTCCAGAATAAAAAATCGGAAAAAGAGATTAAAGCGGAGACCCGCATTAATCTCCGGGAGGCTGAAAAAAGTGTGCTTCTTCTGGATGATCTTTTATCCCTTTCTGTTGTGGGATTTAATTTAAAGGCCTATGAAAAAGCGTTGAACTTATCCCAAAGCCAGAATGAAAATGAAAAGGAAATACGCGGGCTGATCCTGGATTATTATACCGCCAAGGAAATCCCATGGGAAAAGGAAAAACCGGGAGTATACCATATTTCCACGGCACCTCCCATCGGCCGTAAACCAAACAAACAGAAAAAAATGGACATTCCCTCCTGGAGGGGCAGCTTCCAGCTATCCCAGATTGAAAAAAATGATTCTCTGGAATTTTTTTCCCTGGGTCATCCGGTGGTGGATATGGCAATGAATGCCATTTCCGCCGGTGGAAAAAATAAAACCATCTACCACTTTTACCATCCGGAAAAAAGGGGGATAAAGCTGGATCTGGAAATCCGCATCCGCATGGACAGGGAATACCGTCTTCCCTTTGCCCGATTTATGGACGCGGAAATGAATTATTCCGCTGAAGCAGTGCCAGCGGATATTCTGGCCGGCCAAAATCTGGATTCCCAAAAGTTTATTTACACCAGCATCAACCGCCAAATCCGCCCGGCGGTTGCATCCGCCATCCTTTCCGTTCTGCCGGAAGTCGCTGAGGAAATCCGGTCCATCAGGGAAAGAATCCAGAGTTCGCTGGATTTTTATACCGCACGGATCAGAGAGTCCCATGAGGAAAAAAAACGGGAACTTACAGAAAAAATTGAAATCCAGCGTGGAAAAATGGCTTGGTATGGGGACAACCGGATGCGGTCCGCCCTGCAAAGAACAAAGAATATTCAAATGGAAGAGGAAAGCCACTACCAGACCAAGCTAAGGGAAATCACCGGATACCTGAAGGAGACCATACAAATCCATATAATCCAGATTGGGATTGTGGAAAAACCGCCAAAGAATAATTGACAACCTAATCCAGCCATGAAGCAAGTCCCCATGAGAACTATCGGGTTAAAAACGTTTCTTTTTGCAGGAATGTCCGTTTTTCTTTTCCCCCAAACCTTGGGTAACGAAGTGATTTCCCTGCAATCCATCCGGAAGGATGGGAATATTAAGCTTTTATTCATGGTGGATAAAGGTTATGGCATCCAGAAAGAAGGTCCGCACAAAATAACCATATACAGGCTGAAAAATGATCATGCTACGGAGCCAAACTTTGAGAAAAAAATCAAGATCTATGGTTACGACGCAAAGAGCCTGGTGGATGAAAACAAACCGTTTGCCGGGGTCACAACAAAAGAAGACAAGGATTATTTTTCCAGGGTGGATTCCATTTCCTATACCAATGCCACCATCCAGAAAGACACTCCTTTTGCGATCGCAGGAAAAATATACTACTGCTCCTTTTCCGATAAATTCTGCAGTGTGCAGAGTATTAAAAAGGTTTTTGACTGAAGATTGAATCAAGAAAACCCCAGAATTGCATTTTTTATATCCGGGCGGGGCTCCAATATGGAAGCCATTCTCAGCAAAATTCATTCCGGAAAACTGAAAGTGGAACCCGTGTTGGTGTTCAGTGATAATGGTGTGGCTGGTGGCCTGGACATTGCCAGAAAGTACAAAATTCCCGTGGAAACGGCACATCCCAAAGATTTCCCCAATTTTGCAGAATACGAAAAAAAAGCAGTTTCCTATCTCCAGGCATACCGTGCCCAGTGGATTGTCTGTGCCGGTTACATGCGGATATTAAGGGAGACCATACTGGCATCGTATCCGGGCAGAATTCTGAATATCCATCCGTCCCTTCTTCCTTCCTTTCCCGGTCTGAAAGCCCAGAAGCAAGCCCTGGATTACGGAGTGAAAATATCCGGCTGCACCGTTCATTATGTGGATTCCGGCGTGGATACCGGACCCATCATTGGGCAGACCGCTGTGGAAATACAGGAAACGGACGATGTGGATTCTCTTTCCCAAAGGATTTTAAAAGCGGAGCATGATCTCTACTGGCGAGCCATTGACAAAGTGGTTGTCAAAAGAAAATAGGAATCAGCTTTCCGGGTCAATCTCCGTGCTCATCTTGTAAATTTTCCGGGACAATTCCGCCAATGGGGACTGGTTCCATCGGATGATGACGCCATTGGGAGTGCGGAAATATATATTCCCGTTATAATCAATCTGTACATTTTTTGCCCAGAATTCCAACTGGATTTTTCCTTCTTCGTCAAGCCCAGTGAGCATACCAAATCCGGGGGAGTAGCGGGCATCCAGAGACATCTTTGTTTTTTGATTCTTTTTTTGGTTCAGATCATAATAAAACATGAGGTTTTCTTCAATGGTGGCAAAATTCTCTCCATTATAGAAAGCCACTTCCTCCCAGTAATTGGCGGGATAGGAATACGCGGATTTTTTCTCTTTTCCGGTTTTGTAGAAAATAAACTGGTAACTGTCCGCCCCACCAGTGAGCACCCCCGGATAATCCTCATTCTGCATGAAAATAATTTTGGGATAGGTCACGGCGGATGATATAAGCTCCAGGGACGGATCTTTTTCCTTTTCCTTCTGGAGGATTTCATAAATGCTATATTTACCCGCCAGACCATAAATAAAAAAAACCTTTTGGCCGGGGGAAACCCCCAAGGCGGATTTTCCATAGGTTTTTTTTATGATAAACGGGAACTTTTTCTTTATGTATGGATACACATTGGTTTTTTCCTTCACGGAGTAACGGCCAATGTGGGGGTGAACATAGTAGTAAATAAACCCATCGTCGGAAATGGCTTCCGTGTTGCTGCAGTGGACCGGAAACCCCAGAGGCTCCAGGATATCTTCTTCCACAACGTCCACTGGCCACAATCCGCAGGTGTTGTCCTTATTTTTGTATTTTATCAACAGGTAATTTCCATTGGGAGAAATATCAGCCCGCTCAAAGGGAAGGTCATAAGGGATGGTTTTCCGGGAATTCTCCAGAATATCAAAGACAATGAATTTGGAATTTGCGACAGATAATTTTTTTTCCTCAGCGGCCTTACCGGTGGCCAGAACTTTGTCCATATCCACATCTTTCTGGACAGCCAGAGCCCATTTTCCGGAGGCGGAAAGGGAGAACGTGGAATAATAGTCTTTGATATGGGAAAGCAGGAATCCCTTGTCCAGGGAATACTCAAATGCCCTCTGGTAATACCGAAGGGCCCAAGCAGCATTTTCCTGCTTGAGCATTTCATTGCCCTTGAGCAGAATTTTCCGGGGATCCTCCCGGCACGCGGATAAAAGGAAGACCGCTACCAGGAGAAGAATTATTTTACTGGGTATTCCCATCACAGTAAGAACACGAGGGAAGGGCCAGTGCAATGGTTCCGGTACGAGCAATTTTTTCAATACCAATCTCCCGGAATGCCTCCAGAAAGGACTCCACAGCACGCGGAGTTCCGGACATTTCCACCATAATCTGATCTTTTGTCATGTCCACGATGCGGGCTTTGAAAACATCAATCAAAGTCAAAATCTCACTGCGACTTTCCCGTGGGGCCGTGACTGTCACCAGAACCAGCTCCCTTTTTGCACTTTCCTTGTACGTTAAATCCTCAATCCGCAGAACATTCATCAGCTTATAAAGCTGCATCTCAATCTGACGCACCATTTTTTCCTCTTCATTGACAACTATGGTGATGGTGGATTTGGTGGGGTCTTCTGTCTCCCCCACGGAAAGCGAATCAATATTGTAACCCCGGCGGGTGAACAAGCCGGAAACATGGCTCAGGACTCCCGCGCTGTTGTTAACCAGTACAGATAAAACGTGTTTCATATTTTCCCCATTTCCTTATTTTATGGTCCGGTTTGGGATTACGGTTATCATCTCCCCCGGTTCGCTCTTTTCATCAAACATAATCATGGAATCATATTTCAGCCCGGAAGGAACCATTGGGAAAACCTTTTCTCCGGGAGGAATGTCCACTTCCAGCAGTGCGGCATCATCTGTTTTGAGTAAAAAATCAATGCCATCATCAATTTCGCTGCTTTTCTGGACGCGTTTGGCAGGAATGGAGTATGCCTGGGCAACCTTTACAAAGTCCGGGTTGAACTCATTATGGACACTGGCATAACGCTCATCGTAAAACATTTCCTGCCATTGCCGCACCATCCCCAGATAGGAATTATTCAGCACCATAATTTTCACCTTGATATTATTCTGGCGTATCGTGGCCAGTTCCTGAATATTCATCTGGAACGAGCCATCCCCGGTGATGACAACCACTTCCTTGTCCGGTCTTCCCACTTTGGCCCCGATTCCCGCAGGAAAACCAAAGCCCATGGATCCCAGACCACCGGAATTCAGCCATTGCCGGGGTTCTTTGAACATATAAAAAAGGGCGGCCCACATCTGGTGTTGTCCCACATCGGACGCGATGATGGCATCCCCTTTTGTTTTTTCCCAGAGACGATGGATAATCTGCTGGGGCTTGATGAATCCCTCCACCTTGTTATATTTCAATGGATTATTCTTTTTTAAATTCTGGATATGGGAAGCCCAGGGACGGTTTTTGATGGCATGGACATCCGGTAAAATCTGCTCCAGCACTTCATTCAGATCCCCTTCAATATAAATGTCCACATTGACCCGCTTGTTGAATTCTGCCGGATCAATATCAATGTGTACCCTCACCGCCTGGTGGGCAAAATCCGCCACGTCTCCGGCCACCCGGTCATCAAACCGGGCACCCATGGCCATAATGAAATCCGCTTCCATGATGGCCTTATTCGCATACGCGGTCCCATGCATACCGGGCATTCCCAGACACAGGTCATGGGCTCCGGGAAAAGCCCCCAGTCCCATAATGGTGGTCACCACCGGGATTTCCGCTTTTGTGGCCAGTTCATAAATATTTTTGGATGCATTGGATGAAATGGCTCCACCGCCCACGTATAATATGGGCTTATTGGCACGATTGATGGCAGAGATCAGTTTGGCCAAATCCCCTTTTACCGGCGCGTTTTTATAGTGATGCTCCGCAATATGCAGATTGCCGGGTTTTAAGTGAGAGGTCATTTCTCCCTGGACATCTTTGGGAAGATCAATGAGCACGGGACCTGGCCTTTTTGCTTTGGCCACCACAATGGCCTCTTCTGCAATACGGGCCATATCGTCCGCTTTTTTTACCAGGGCATTATATTTTGTCACCGGGATGCTCATTCCGTAGGTATCGGATTCTTGGAACGCGTCGGTCCCAATCACGCTGGTAGCCACCTGCCCGGAAATATACAACACTGGAATGGAATCCAGCTTTGCATTGGCAATACCGGTCAATAAGTTGGTGGAGCCGGGACCGGAGGTACCGATGGCCACCCCCAGTTTTCCCGTGGCACGGGCGTATCCCTCTGCGGCAAACGCGGCACCCTGTTCCATCCGGGTATTGAAATGCCGGAAATTGGATTTGTATATTTCATCATAGAAAGGAAGCAATGCCCCTCCGGGTATCCCAAAAAGGGTGTCCACTCCATGATGTCGCAGCGAATCCAGTAAAACCTGTGATCCGTTTTTCTTCATTTGATCTTCCATACTTTAACCTTTCACTCCGCTTTCCCAACGATTTTTTGGGGTTCATTTTTTCTATCCGGGATGAAAACCCCGGGGTAATGATATAAAATACTGTCCATATTTACAATCGACAAAGTTTTCTTATTCAAGGAGAGAAAAAAGAATACTATATTTGGTTTTTTTTCAAATGATTCCGTGCAATGACTTTTCTTTTTTCCCGGTCGATTAAAAATTCAATCACAGATTCTTCTGAGGTAAAATAATTATAGGCCAGGGTCAGAGATATGGCAAAAACAGCAGCCCCAATACCGATGCCTGCTCCATAGGCAGGGGGAGCAATCAATGCCAGCCGGATAATGATGGTGGAAACAGCAAAACCGGAATTCCGGAACGCCACCGGATAACTGTAATTTCCACGAATAGAAAAAATTACAATAAAAATATCCGCAAAAACCAGCACGGTATAAAATGCCCCAAAAACAGAAAAATACGCTTTCCCATACGCAATCTGCTGGTAAAGAGAAAGAACTCCCAGAAATTGGATAACCACCAGAAGCAACAAGGCAATGGTATATTTTGCGGCTTTGAAGGAAGAAATATTATTTTCATCTCTGGAAATGGGTTTATGCTTCTGCAGTTTATAATAAAAACCAATCAAGACAAAAATTACCAAGCTCCCTCCGGATGTGGCCAGAATGGGAATGATGGCGGGTGCCACATTGCTCCAGCACAGCGGCTCCTGGAAGTGGGAAAATTCCTTAAACGTATCCCGCAGGAGAATCAGACTGAACACCTCAAACTGTTTTCCCACGGAGTCGGAAAATGACCGCACCATCTTGAAAATGAGGCTGATGACCTCTATGAATAAAAGCAGATTAAAAACCATATCAATGGCAATCAGGTGATTTGTGGGCAGTTTATCCGCCATGGACGATGGAAGGATATTTTGCCGGTTCAGCTCAATGAGAATAATTCCGGCAATAAAAATCCCCACCAGAAGTGCTCCAATGAATTTAAAAGAATGGGTGCTTTCAAATTTCTCTTCCAGATTATGAAGCATCCACACAATATAGTCATTTATGATACGGTAAATCATAAGAGATTATGGGAACCACATCCAGCCCGTAAACTTTTTTATAAAAAAATATCGGGTAGGACTTTCGCGTTTCTTTCCCCGTCATGGAATTGGATCCGGATTTCATCGTCCGGGTGCAGATTCCGGGATGAGGCAAGAATCTTTCCATTATGATAAACCACAGAAAATCCCCTTTTTAATGTGGCCAGGGGGGAATATGCCAGGAAGCGGGAAGAGATATTCTCCATCCGGGAGGAAACTTTCTGGAAATACATCTGAAACTGGGGTTCCAGATCCGGAATTCCCCGGAAAGAGTCCCAGGAAATATCCAGGACACTCCGCAGGCCATCCCGGAGCATCTGGTTGAGATCATCCAGATAGATGGATTTTGCCTCCAGCAAAACCTGGGGATCACGAAAAAAAGGCCTTTCAGAAACAAGCTGAAGCCGGCCGGACAGGTTCTGGAGAGTGCTTTTCACCCGGCTTTCCAGATAGATAAATTTTCCTTGAATATTTGCCGCCAATTCCTCCACGTCCGGAAGAACCAGCTTGGCGGCGTCTGTGGGAGTGGCTGCGGCCACATCGGCCACATCGTCAACGACAGGATGATCAATTTCATGGCCAATCCCCGTAACCACAGGAATTGGAATATCCGCAACCCGGCGGGCCAGATCCATATCATTAAAGGCCATCAGATCTTCCTGGGAGCCACCGCCACGGGCAATAATCAATACATCAATGGCATACTGGGGTTTTATGATCTCATTAATGGCATTGATCACAGATACGGCGGAACCCTCTCCCTGCATCCGAGCTGGAGCAAAAATCACATCCACATGGGGATAACGGTCCTGGATCTGCTTGAAGATATCCCGCAGGGCCGCAGTTTCCTGTCCGGAAATGATCCCGATTGTCCGGGGCAGAAGAGGTAGGGGCTTCTTCCGGGAGGGATCCGTTAATCCCTCTTCCCGGAGTTTCCGGCGAATCTCCTCAATTTTTTTTGCCAGATCCCCCTCTCCCTGGTACCGGAGGCTTTCCACGGAAAAATTATAGCTGGAGGATGGCTCATAGATGGTGATCTTACCAAAAAGGACCACCTCATTCCCAATTTTGGGAAGGACTTTCAGGGTGGCCACCCTGCCCCTCCACATAACACATCGTAAAACCTGCTTATTCCCGGGGACCAGAGCAGCACTTTTATCCGCAATGGTGAAATATGCATGGCCGGATCCCGAATTAATTTTTATCTCTATTATTTCTCCAATCACGTAAACGGAATTCAGCATTGGGTCGGTGGCTATGGTGGCCTTGAGCCGATCACTGATTTCTGCTACGCTATAGGGTTTTACGGGGATGGGATCCATGGGCATATTTTCCACGGGCGGGCGGGAAGTAAATGAATTATTCCAACCCATCGGCCTTGCGGATGATGGTGGCGGCGGCGTTGATCCATAAATCTTCCGCGTTCAGGGGGGGTATGATCCCATATTCTTCCCCGCCGGCAGAAAGAAATATTTCTCTTCCGCTGATATTGATTTCCTCCAGGGTTTCCAGGCCGTCGGTGATAAATGACCCTGCGATGATGGCAATCCGCTTTTTCCGGCGTCCGGGCATTTCCCGCAGAGCAGACTCCAGAAACGGAGACAACCAGGAGGAAGCGTCAAAGCGGGACTGGAAATACACTCCATATCTATCCTGGGGCAAATGGAGTTTCTCCGCCACC
This sequence comes from Leptospira biflexa, assembly GCA_020720785.1. Taxonomy (GTDB): domain Bacteria; phylum Spirochaetota; class Leptospiria; order Turneriellales; family DYLW01; genus DYLW01. Next base: position 26,743 of record DYOA01000005.1, on the reverse strand, counting down.
AGACGGGTGGTCTCCAGAACCTGGTGCCGGTAGCAGAAATCATGGGCGGGAGACGGAGTCACACAACAGCTCCCGTCCGCCCGGCAGTGATTTCCTGTGGGATCGGTTTTTTTAAGATGCCGGACGGGTACGGAGTGATAGGAAAAAACCAGATAATCCCAATCTCCGCGTGGATAAAGCTGTTTTAGATAGCGTTCCGTATGTGCAGACAGGGCATGAATATATTCCGGCTGGCGGTAGTAAGGCGGGATGACGGTATAATGGATTCCAAATTGCCTGAGTATCTCTTCCGCATGCTCCACCGCAGAGCCGTAGCTGGACATGGCGTAATGGGGAAACAATGGAAACACAACCACACGGCTAATGTTTTCTTCCCGGAATTTCCGGATAACAGACGCCACCGATGGATTACCGTAGCGCATGGCATATTCCGTTGCATAAAAGGGAAACATCGTCCGCAGTTTCCCGGTAATCTCCTGAGTCCGTAAACGCAACGGGGAATCGGTTTCCCATATCTGTGCATAACGCCGGGAGGAAACCCGGGGACGGCGGGGCAATACAAAGCCGTGGACAATCATCGCCCGGACGGGCCAGGGAGCATCAATCACATTTCTGTCCATCAGAAACTCCTGAAGATATTTTCTGACATCTTTCGCATCCGGGGAGTCCGGGGTTCCCGTATTCAGAATTAAAAGACCGGTTCTTTCCTCTGCCACAAGATAAACCGGGATTGCTTTTCCTGCCGTCAAAGAGATTTTGCTCATATCCGCCCGTCCCGCCCTCCGCCACCATCATTTTATCATTGACAATCCGGAAAACTGTGGGAAAAAACCTCATGGCAAACCCTTTAGAGATGATCTACCAGTTGGGGGACAGAATAAACAAAAACATGAGCAAACCCCAGCACATTGATAATGCCAAAGTCCTTTCCATTGGAAATATTACCACTGGTGGCACAGGAAAAACCCCCGGTGTTATTTATTTTACCCAGATACTGCAGAATGAGGACTATAATATTGGAATTTTATCCCGTGGATATGGGGGCAGTTTGGTGAAGGAAAATCACATCCTGTCCGATGGAAAAAACATTCTTCTGGATTCCAGCCAGAGTGGGGATGAACCCTGGCTTCTGGCTGCCAATCTCCCCGGTATTCCGGTGGGCGTGGGAAGAAAACGCTATGAGTCTGCCATGCTCCTTCAGAAAAATTTCCAGACGGATTTATTTATTCTGGATGATGGATTCCAGCACTATGCCCTGGAAAGAGATGTGGACATTGTCCTGGTGGACGCCACCAATCCGTTTGGGAACCGCCATACCCTCCCCAACGGAATTTTACGGGAACCTCTGGACGCCCTGAAACGGTCAGATATTGTGATCATTACCAAAGCGGATATCGCAGACCCGCCTTCTGTGGAAAAACTCACAGAAGAACTCCAGACCCTCTCCGGCCATGAAATGATATTCCGGAGTTCCCACCGGCCGTCCGCCCTGGTGAAGCTACCATATACTGAAGATCAGAGAATAACAGGAAAACAGAAAACAAAAAAATTGGATTTGTTAATAAATGAATCGGTATGGGCTCTCTCTGCCATTGGGAACCACAGGGCATTTGAGGCCACTCTTCGCTCCCTGGGCGTGGCCGATGTGGAGTCCATCAGTTACCGGGATCACCATGAATACGATATCCGGGATATTGAAAACATCCTGAAAAGAGTGGAACCCTATGATTTTCTGATTACCACAGAAAAGGATTGGATCCGGCTACGCAAATTCCGGGACCACTTTTCCGTGCTGAAAAATTTCTTTTATGTGAAAATTGAATTCACCATCCTGCACAATGAAGTCCTTCTAAAGGAAGGATTGAAGGCAAAACTGCTGGCGGGAAAAACTAATTAGCGTATTTCAGTTTGTGCACTTTAACCAGAATGAATTTTCCTCTCTCCGTGTTGAAAAATTTCATTTCTGAAAGCCGGCCATTGGAATCATACATATAATCAATTCTCTGGATTCCGGTATTATAATTTTTAATACGCTGGGATACTTTTCCCCGGGCATAAAGGGTTTGGATGCTTCCGCTCTTCTCCCCCTTGGCGTCTATAATGACTTGGATGCTCTGGTTGTCTTCGTATTCCATGGAAAAGCTTTCCGTTTTATCCTTGTTTAAAACCCGGAATCCGGAAATCAACCGGCCTTTGGAGTCATATTGGAATGACCAGGAAAGCTTATTCTGGTTATTGGTGTCTGTCACCTTGTAAGAGGAAATCTTTCCTCCGGATATTGTCTTATATTCTATGGTTTCCCGGATGATATTCTGTGCGTTGAAAAGTTCGCTTTTTTGCAGTCGTCCGGATTTATAATGGTGGACCAGATATCCTTCCGCTTTTCCTTCAGGGTTAAAATAATTTTCACGTATCAGAAGATTTTTCTGGTCATATTCATAGGTGGCAAAAATTCCGTTTGCATTTTCCGCCTCCCGGATTTCTTCCCGGACAGGTCCATTCCCCGGATTAGGGAGGATTTTGTAAACGGAAAGGTGATCAAACTTTTCCGGAGTGGCTTCCAATCTTATGGTGCTGATCAATGCCATAAAAAAAACAACCGATGATATTCCAATCCTGGCGGAGAATCTGGTTTTCATACGTACATTATCGGCGGAAAGGAAAACCAGACCAGCTTTTTCGCCAGTCAGGAGGAGAGATATTGCAGGATTTCCCGGGTTTCTTTTCCGGAATGGGCTTCCACAATCACCCGGATGATGGGTTCGGTATTGGAGGAGCGGATATGAATCCAGGGCAACCCTTCTGTGGGTGCAAAACGGTATCCGTCCGATGTGTCCAGTTGGAAATCTTTATATTTCTTTCTGATTTTATCCGAGGTTTTCCGGAGCCAAGCGGTCACTTCTTTGGGGTTATTCCCCTCCAGCCGTACCACCATTTTTTCCATGGAAAGAACAGGAAATCCGGCCAGAGTTTCTGCCAGAGGTCTTCTGCTCAGGGAACCCAGAATATATGCCATAGCTGCCAGAGAATCCCTGCCATAGGACGGGATGGCCGGGTCAATCACGCCACCATTTCCTTCACCGCCAAATTTGGCCTTCTTCTCCCGCATCATGGCCACCACATTGGCCTCTCCCACTTTGCTACGGTAAATATCATTTCCTGTCCGCAGGCCAATGAACTCGTTTACCCAGGAAGTGGACAGATTAATCACAGCAGGACCAGAATGGCGATGGTAAAATTCATCCAGAGAGATGGCCAGCGTGTACTCTTCCCCCAGAGGTTTTCCATCCGGCCCCACCAGAGCCAAACGGTCTGCGTCCGGATCAAACGCAAAACCGATGTCGCATTTTTCATTCTTCACCAGAGCAGAAAGTTTCTTCAGCGCATCCGGCGTGGGTTCCGGCTTGCGGGGGAACTCATTCCGGAATTCCCCGTGGACAGCCACAAAAGGAATCCCCAGCCGGGATAAAAACATGGGGGCAATTTCAGAGGCGGCAGCGGAAACCGGATCAATGGCCACCTTAATATCCCCGGCCACTCCGGAAGGCAGAACCCGGCGGATCACAGAGTCAATATGCTGCTGGTATGCTTCATTTTCTTTTCCCGCTGCCGTTCGGTGTATTTTTCCGGCATGGTAGGAATCATTTTTTGCAGGAGCGGGGTTCTGGATTATCTCCCGCAGATACCGGGTGAAAACCTGATTCTCTTCCTCATCAAAAAAGAAACCCCCTGATTTGATCAGCTTAAAAGCATTGTATTCCGGCGGATTATGGCTGGCGGAAATCATGATCCCTCCTGCCAGTTTATTCCGGGCTATGTATGCCTTAATGGTGGGAGTGGGGGCAATCCCCAGAGAAACCACATCCCGCCCCAAGCCAGCCAAAGCCCCGATGGTGATATTTTCAATGAATTCCCCGGTGGCTCTGGTATCTCTGGCCACGGCAATTTTCCCTTTCCCCAGGCTTTTTTCAAAAGCCGCCACCAGAAAGGGCAGATTCAGGGCGTTTAAATCGGCGGGAACCACCCCCCTCAAACCGGAGACGGAAAATTTCAGGGTGGGTGAGGAAAACGGGATCATGAAAAATTTATTCCGCTTTTTTCTGTTCCGGCTTTGCCTGGTACAGCCGGTTCAGACCCTGGATCACTTTGTCAGGAGGCTGGACCACTTTGGTTTTTTCAAAGACGGTGTTCTTTTCTTTATGGGCATCCTCAGCAAAATCTCCAATTTTCATATCCGAATAAACAGAACAACCCAGATGCATAATGAATCCAAAGATGAAAACCACAATCATGGCTTTGAGCCATCCACGGTAGGGAGGGATGGCAATTTTGTCCACGAAATCCGGCAACAGAAAGCTCAGAATGGCCACAGCCGCCAGAACAATGAATGCGATCACCCCCGCCCACCACTGCACCAGAGGGAGAAGAGATAAGAACACCAGAACACCCACAAGAAACCAGATACTTACTTTCAGAGTAATCCAGCCGATTTTTTTACCATCCATAAATCTTTCCTTTAACGCATATTTTATTAAAACGGGTCTTTTACCGAATCCCGCACATCGCCCGGCATACCATCTTTCCCATCATCCTGGAGTTTGCTTCCCCCTTCCTGGTCCAACGGGGGTAAAGCTCCTCTCTCCGCGTCCGGGATCAGTTTTTCTGCGGGAAGACTTCCATTTTTGCTTTTCCACAGTTTCTGGATACCGGAACCAATATCTTTAAAATCGCTTTCTTCTCTCTGCGGCAGGGCGATGGTAAGGAATATGAAAGCCATCGCAATCAGAACCAGAAAATGGAAAAAGGTCAGCAGAGCCAGAAAAACATACCCCTTTTGTTTCTTATAACGGAAATATACAATGGTCAGAGCCACCCCCACAATGAAAAGCTGGACAATCAGGGAAACCAGCCCAAACGGATAGATGAACGTGAAGACCAGCAGCACAAAGCTGACCAGAAACAGAAATAATAACACAAATGCCACGGTTCATTCTGCTGGTTTTCACTGTTTGTCAAGAATATTTGGGCGTTTGGGGGGATTACATATCAAGGGAATATGTGCGACGTTTGCCGGAGGGAAGGGCACTATACCAAAGGGCACAGCGATGGAGTAATTTTTTCCGGTCATTCCGGCCGATGGGTTGTTGTATGGAAGAGGAGAAAAACTGCGGTTCCGGCTCCTTCTTTGCTGCGGATTCTGATCCGGGTTGCATAAGTCCGGAGGAAAAAATGCTTTAATCCAGAAACAGAAATTGATAACTGGATTATGGAGATAACATTCAACGTTACAGCGTCTCCCAAATGCGTAATGTGGATAGACAGAGAGCCGGCCATCAGTGATTCCCTCCGGGTGGAGATGCTGAAGACGGATGTTTTACTGACAAAGACAAAACATAAAGAAATCCATCGCTTGCTAAAAAAACACAATGATACAAAATTTTATCTTTTTTCTCTGGACGGCTTCATTAACCAAGCCGGAGTACGGAAAGAGTCCGATCTGTTTGCCAAAGCCAATGATTATTCCCTGGTCATAGAAAATTTTATAAAAAACCGCTCTGTGGTATACACCAGTTATATTGATCCCAAAGTGGAGGGCATGTTTAAACGGAATAGAATTCCCATCGTCATAAAAAATCTCAATGACGATGCCATTGCCATCGGCTTTTTGAATAAATTATCGGAATTTTTTTTTCCCGCCGGAGAAGCCCGGTTGCAGAGGGGGTTTCTCCGGCTGGTAATGAAAGACCAGAGTGTGAAAGCGGATATCCATATAGATGACAAAAGGAAGATATCTGTAATTGTACGGGATATCAGCCTGAACGGAGCAGGATTTATGGCGGATCCCCGTTTTCTGGATTTAATCCCCCCCAAAAGTCTGGTCATGATTAAAATTTATATCCCCCGGTTTGTCATCCGCATCAAAAAAGCGGTCATTGTCCGGGTGGGTCAGACCGGAGAGATGGGAGTCCAGTTCAATATTGATGATGAGCGGATGGTGGATCCCCTGGAAGTTAAAACACTTTCCTCCTTTATGATGACCTGCATCAAAGATCTGGATAATTCCAATCTATTCGCAGAATGCGGAAATTAATCCCATTTTTATTGACGCTGTAAAATCCGCCCAAATTCTGCCATATGCCAAATACCCGTTATATTTTTATCACGGGGGGGGTTGCCAGTTCCCTGGGAAAGGGAGTGACCATCGCCTCCATTGGAGCACTTTTAGAGGCAAGGGGATTCAAAGTCACCATCCAGAAGATGGATCCTTATATCAATGAGGATCCGGGTACCATGAGTCCATTCCAGCATGGCGAGGTGTATGTTACGGAGGATGGTGCAGAGACCGATCTGGATTTGGGATACTATGAAAGGTTTACCAATTCCAAGCTGACAAAATTAAATTCCATCACCACCGGGCAGATCTACAAAACGGTCATTGAAAGAGAACGCCAGGGGGAATATCAGGGACGGACGGTTCAGGTGATCCCGCATATTACCAATGAAATTAAAAGCCGGATTTTAAAATTGAAAAATGCTGATCCGGAGTTGGATTTTATTCTGGTGGAGATTGGTGGCACGGTGGGAGACATAGAATCCGTTCCCTTCCTGGAAGCCATCCGCCAGTTCCGCTTTGATAACGGAAGAGAAAAAACACTCTATATCCACCTGACCCTTGTACCCACCATCAGTGTGGCCGGAGAAATCAAAACCAAGCCCACCCAGCATTCGGTCAAAGAATTATTAAAGCAGGGGATCCAGCCAGACATCCTGATTTCCCGAGCCACCAAACCATTGACCCCGGAAATCAAATGGAAAATTTCCCAGTTCACCAACGTTCCTTCGGACAGGGTATTCAGTGCCGCCGATATTGATTATACCATATATGAAGTCCCCCTGAATCTCCACCAGGAAAGGATTGATGATGTCATCATCCAGTATTTTGGAATGGAGAGTGTCTCCCCGCTTTTTCAGGGAGAGATGAACCCCATGCTCCAGAAATGGGAAAAAATTGTGGATTATTTCAAAAATCCTGCCACCACAGTGAAAATTGCTATTGTGGGAAAATATGTGGAAGTGAGTGACGCTTACCGCAGCCTGTATGAAGCTCTCTGGCATGGTGGATTTCCGCATAATTGTAAAGTGGAATACATTAAAATAGATTCGGAAAAAATCACCCCGGAGAATTATAAAGAATATCTGAGCGGTATCCAGGGAATTCTGGTGCCAGGCGGATTTGGTAACCGGGGGGTGGAAGGGAAACTCATTTCCATCCGGTACGCACGGGAGAGTAAGATTCCGTATTTTGGAATTTGCCTGGGGATGCAGTGTGCCGTGATTGAATACGCCCGGAATGTCCTGGGTCTGGAGGGAGCCAATTCCACAGAATTCAACCCGGACACCCCGCATCCGGTTATCCATATTATGGACGAACAGATTGGCATTGATAAAATGGGTGGCACCACTCGGAAAGGAGCCTATCCCTGTCAAATCCAGGACAACACCCGGATGGAAGAGGCCTATGAGCAGAAGACCATTCATGAACGCCACCGGCACAGGTATGAATTCAACAATCTTTATCTGGATCAGTATCTCCGCAAAGGTCTGGTTGTTTCCGGGGTTTCACCGGATAATAAGCTGGTGGAAGCAGTGGAGCTTTCCCGGAATAATCATCCCTGGTTTGTGGGAACCCAGTTCCATCCGGAATTCCAGAGCAAGCCGCATAAACCCCATCCTCTTTTTGTAAAATTTATTGAAGCGGCCATTCAGTACCAGAAAGTAAATCCTTGAACGAGCTGTTCTCCACGCATCGCCTTCCCGTATGGAGCCGGCTCCGGCCGGATAGCTGGGAAAAGTTTGCGTTTTTTTCCGGCCTGAAGGAATTCCGGGAGAAGTTCATCCGCAATCCGTTTTCCTTTATTCTGTACGGACCACCGGGAGCAGGGAAAACCACATTCATTGAGCTGCTCATTAAGGACCCGGATGTTCCCATGAAATCCCTGAGTCTGGGGGCGGCCTCCTCTTCGCTCGCGGAAATCCGCAAAATCATGGACTCCCGCTCCGGGACTTTTATCCTGTTTATGGATGAACTGCACCGCTTTTCCAAAGCCAGACAGGATTTTTTTCTGAAACCACTGGAAGAAGGACGAGTCATTCTGGCCGGAGCCACCACGGAATCTCCCTGGTATTATTTTACCCGCCCGCTACTTTCCCGTGTCCAGCTAAAAGAATTTATTCCCCCGGAGCCTCCTCTTTTTAAAAAAATCATTACGGACGGCCTGGATTCTCTGCTTTCCGGCTACGGAGAAAAAGGACAGGACGGTTTTCCGGATGCGGTGATGGGTATGATTGTGGATTACTCATACCCGGATTTCCGCTCTGCGTATCTGGCCATGGAGCATCTTCTGGAAAATCTGCCCATTGGGGAGAATGCCGCTGAACCACGGGCCACGGAGCATTACAAAAAGACTATTCTTTCCTTTTTTGAGAATAACCGGATATATAACAAAAACAGGGAAAAATATTCCTATGAACTGATGAGTGCCTTTATCAAATCCATTCGTGGATCGGATCCGGATGCCGCCATTTTATATCTGGCAAAGATGCTGGATATGGATGTGGACCCCGCGTATATTGCCCGGCGTCTGGTGATTGCCGCTTCCGAAGACATTGGCCTGGCAAATTCCCAGGCAGCAGTGCTGACCACATCGGTCTTGGAATCCGTGGAGAAAACCGGAATGCCGGAGGCACGGATCATGCTGGCCCATGCGGTCATCTATCTGGCGGCCTCCCCCAAATCCAATTCCGCATATCTGGCCATCAACCGGGCGATGGATTATGTGAGGGACAAAACCATCCTTCCCCCCCTGTATATTGTCAACCATTCGGAGCGGATCAAAGACTACCGCTATCCCCATGATTTTGGAGGTTTTGTCCCGCAGAATTACTGGCCGGAGGATCTTCCCAAACAGAATTTTTACTCGCCGGCGGAGACCCGGTTTGAAAACTCCATGGAAAACCGCATCCGTGAGATTCTGGAAAAGCTGCACAAAGAAAAATAATAATCTTGATCGCTTAATGAATCGTCCAATGTTGCCCCATGTTAACCGTACTCCCACCAGATAAAACCAAATACGATGAAATCAGCTTAGGAGAGGTCATGCTCCGCTTTGACCCGATGGATACCCGCATCAAAACGGCCAGAATGATGCGGATTTCCGAAGGCGGCGGGGAATATAATGTCGCCAGAGGTCTGCGCAGAGCCTTTGGTCTGCGGACAGCCATGGTCACCGGCAATGTGGACAATGAGGTGGGCTACCTTCTGGAAGATCTGATGCTCCAAGGGGGAATGGATTTATCCTATGTAAAGTGGTTTCCCTATGATGGCATTGGCCGGGATGTCCGCGTGGGTCTGAATTTTGTGGAAAGAGGCTTTGGAATCCGTGCGGCCAAGGGCGTCTCCGACCGGGCATATTCCGCTGCCGGCAACCTGAAAAAAGGGGATATCCCCTGGAAGAAAATTTTCCAGGAAGAAAAATCCCGCTGGTTTCACACCGGGGGTATTTTTGCCGGCCTCTCTGAATCCACACCGGAGGTGGTACTGGAAGCCATGGTGGCAGCAAAAGAAGCCGGCACCATTGTCAGCTATGATCTGAATTACCGCCCCAGCCTGTGGAAAGCCAGAGGCGGAATCAAAGAAGCACAGAAAATTAACCGGGAAATTGCCCGCTATGTGGATGTCATGATTGGCAATGAAGAGGATTTCTCCAATGCCCTGGGGTATGAAGTGGAAGATATGGATGATGATATTTCCAAAATTAATGTGGAAAGCTTCCGGAAGATGATTGGGAATGTGGTGAAAGATTATCCCAATTTCCATGCCATTGCCACTACTCTGAGGACCGCAAAAACCGCCACCTTTAATGACTGGGGCGGGATGCTGTTTTATGAAAAAACTTTTTATGAAGCCCGCATGCGGGAGAATCTGGAAATCTATGATCGCGTGGGCGGAGGGGACAGCTTTGCTTCCGGCCTCATCTATGGCTTTTTATCCGGGAAATCCCCGCAGGAAATTGTGGAATACGGAGCGGCACACGGTGCTCTGGCCATGACCACCCCCGGAGATACCACCATGGCGTCCCTTTCCGAAATTGAAAAAGCTATCCATTCCAAATCCGCGAGGGTGGACAGATGAACAAATATTCCCGCTGCGAAATTTATGAAATTCTGACCCGCACCAGGGTGATTCCGGTCTTTTATCATGATGACCCACAGACCGTCTGGGATGTCATTACCATTCTGCACCGCCATGGCTTCCACGCGGTGGAATTCACCCATCGGGGAGAGAAAGCCAGGGAAGTCTTCACGTATATCCAGCAACAGAGAAAATCCCTGGACGGATTTATCATTGGGATTGGTTCTGTGATGGACGCACCACTGGCATCCCATTATATCCACTCCGGAGCGGACTTTCTGGTGAGTCCCGGGATTTCTGAGGAAATTTTTTCTCTGGCAAACCAGTATAAGGTACCGTATTTTCCGGGGACTGGCACCCTCACAGAAATCCAGCACGCCCACCGGCTGGGAGCGGAAATTGTGAAAATGTTCCCCGGAGATTCCGTGGGCGGTCCGGATTATATAAAGGCTGTGCTGGGTCCGATGCCGTACACCCGTATTATGCCCACCGGCGGAGTGGAGCCCAAAAAGGAATCACTGCAGAAATGGTTTTCCGCAGGAGCCGTTTGCGTGGGTATGGGTTCCGCCCTGATCTCCAAAGATATCCTCCGGAATAAAAATTTCCAGGAGCTGGAAAACCGCCTCCGCTCCCTGAAGGAAATTCTGAAAGAAATCTAACCCCGCCGGAGAAATCCGGGAAGCATAATATTCGCCATGACTTTTCTGATGTCCATCCCAATCATATAATAGATGGGTATCAAGAACATGGTGATCATGGTTCCCGCTGCCAGCCCATAGGCCATCACCAGACACATATCAGAAAGCATGGGATCATATCCTCCAATTCCGTATCCCGTGGGCAAGAGGCCAAAAATGGTGGTGAGGGATGTCAGCAGCACAGGCCGGAGCCGGGAAACTGCCCCCTCCACAATACCGCCGATGAAGATGTCTCCGTCTTGTGCCATACGGGTGATGGTATCCACCATTACGATGCCGTCATTGACCACCACCCCCATCAGACCCAGCATGGAAACCCCTGCCAGAGTGGACATGGGCAGGCCATGGGTCACAAGAGCAAAGACAATCCCAATCAGGGAAAACGGGATGACAAAGATAATGATAAAGGTTTTTTTATAGGAATTAAAGATCAGTGAAATAATCACAAAAATCCCAATCAATGCGGTGATTCCCGCTGCCCCCAGATCCCGGAAAATCTTTGCCGTTTCCACCGGCATACCAGCATAGGATACCGTGGTATTCTGGTCAGAGGTAAATTTTTTGCGTACCAGCTCATAGGCGTTCTTATGCGGCAGAATGGACAAATCCAGGTTCAGATAAATACTGATGGCACGTTCCCGCTCAATATGGTGGATCTCACCGGATGCTTCGGATTCCCGCAGCCGGATGATGTCACCCAGATTGATCAACTGGCCATACTGGTTCACAATGGGCAGGGTCTTAATATAATTTTCGTTTGCTCTTCCCGTTTCATTCAGACGCAGCCGGAAATCCAGGGTATTTTCCGGAAGATTGATGGAGGTAACAATCATTCCGTCATAAGCAATACGCAGTGTGGTCAGAACATCCTCCACCGTCAATCCCACCGTGGCCAGAAGTTTATAATTAATCTCCACATTCAGTTCTTTTTTTCCGGCAATGGTATTGTCAGAGACATCTTTGATTCCCTTCACGGTACGCAGGTACTGCTTCATTTCTTCCACCCGCTTTGTCATGGCGGCTTCGTCTTTTCCGGATATCCGTATCTCCAGATCCTTACCCATCGGCGGGCCCAAACGAACCAGATTTATGGAATATGCGGATTTATGGGATGCAAGGAGTGGATCCATCTGCCTGCGGACTTCGTCCATAATTTTATAGGCAGTTCTGGTCCTTTCTGAATACGGGGTCAGATAGACAAAAAGCACAGCCAGATTATCCTGTGTCCCCCTCTCCGTGACGGAGCTTTCGTTGAGAGTGCCAATCCGGGAGCTGTAGCCAATCAATTCTTTTTTGGGAATTGAATTCAGAATTGTCTCAATTTTTGTGAGTTCCTCCGTGGTCTTCTCTTTACTGAACCCTTCCGGATAGGTAATCTGGATGTTGAAGGATTCCGCCGCTCCCTGGGGAAATGCATCCTGTTTGATGAAAAATTTCATGCTCAGAATGGCCAGCAGGAAAACCCCCGCAAAAATTCCCAGATAGATATAGCGGTGCTTCAGAACCTGCTTGAGAGAAATTCTGTATTTATTTTCCAGAAAGATAATGAATTTCTTGCGTTGGGGGAATTTTTCCTGGTTTGCATCTGCTTTTTCTTTTCTGTGTGCCAGATGGATGGGCAGAATAAAATAACTCTCCAGAACAGAAATGGCCAGAGTGATCACCACCATCAGGGGGATGATCCAGACAAATTTTCCGGGAAATCCGCCCAGATACATGGCCGGGGAGAAAGCGACCATGGTGGTGGTGGAAGCTCCCAGGATGGGTTTCCACATCACTTTTACGGCATCCACAGCGGACTGCTCCGGACTCTTTCCGTTTTCCAGATTTGTGTTGATTTCTTCTGCTACCACAATGGCGTCATCCACCAGCATACCCAGCACGATGATAAAACCTCCCAGGGAAATTAAATTCAGGGAAATATCCACGGCGAACAGGATAATCAGAGAAGCAAATAACGTAAACGGTATCCCAAATGCCACCCAGAATGCAGTGTGGGCATTGAATACCACGTACAGAATCAACACCACCAGAAAAAAGCCCAGAGCCGAATTGCTCACAATCATTTTCAGCCTGTCACGGGTGAGGCGGGAGCCGTCATTCAGAACTTTATAGCTGACCCCATCCGGGACTTTCAGCTTCTGAAAAACCGCCTGTATATTTTCTGATGTCTTCAGGACGTCTGCTTTCCCTTCTTTTTTGAGGTACATCATCACCCCGGGCTTTCCGTTATTCCGGACAGTCAGCCCCATATTTTTGGGGGCAATGGAAACGCTGGCAATATCTTTCAACTGGACATCATAACCCAGATCGGAGACCCGTAAAAACGTGTTCAGAATATCCGCATGGTCTTTGTATTTGTGATAGGATACCACCTTCTTTTCCGCCATAAATGATTCCAGCGTACCACCGGAGCCCTGCACATTCCTTTTCTTCACCGCAGTGGCCACCATGCCCAGTCCCACAGAGTATTCCCGTGCACGGGCAGCATCCACCAGGATATTCAATTCGTCATCCGGCAGACCAATGGTGTTCACATAGGACACTCCGTCCGCTTTCCGTAATTCCTTTTCCAGAAAAGGGACATATTTTTTTAATCTATCCTCATCGCCGGTGATGGCAATTTCCATTATCGGAATATCTTTGGATGTGAATGTTGTGATCACCGGTCTGCCGTCAATTTCCGCAGGCAAATCCTTTGTCCCGCGAACAGCGTCATCCACCTTATCCAGAATTTTATCAAATCCGGAAGCATTGGCATCCTCATCGGCATCAATGGAGATCAAAGATAATCCTTCCGAGGAGATGGATGTCATCTCATCAATGCTTTCCACCTCAGACAGGGATTCCTCCAAAGGGACAGTCACATTCAGTTCCACATCTTTTGCGGAAGAACCTGGATACACTGTCTGGATAAAAATCTTATTCATGGAAATTTCCGGAAATGCCTCCTTCCGCATTTTAGCGGCATTATTGACTCCAATCAGTAAAACAGTGAATACCGTCAAATGGACCACCAGCGGATTATTCAAAAGATATCTGACTATTTTTCCCATTTCATACTCCTTGTTTTTTCCTGGCCGATTTATGATTCCCTGCGGGATTATCCGTGCAGTATCGTTTCACCAGAATATCCAGATATCCCTTGCGTATCTCCGGATCCTGGTAATTAAGCCCAAAGATTTTTTCCAGTTGCTCCCCCATCAGAATGGGATAGGCAACACTGCCCATGAGTGCGATCGCGGACATGGTGGACCATTCGGGTGGATTCTCTTCTTTCCTGGTTTTTTCCAGTTCTGTCCGGAGCAGACCCAATCCCTTACGGATCATATCAATGACCTCCGGGTATTGAAATTTCTGGCCGATAATCTGGAAAAAGAATGATCGTAGAAGGCCCTGGTATTCCACCATGATCTGCGTGTATGCGGTAATGAATCCCGCCACTCGTTCCCAGGAGGAGAGGTTATCCTCCTGTAAAAACAGAAAGGAACGCCCCATATTGTCCAGGAAATGCCGGATAATCTCCCGGATCAGATTTTCCTTGTTGCCAAAGTGATAGTTCACGGAGGCAATATTCACTCCGCTTTCATTGGCAATGCGCCTCATGGTAATTTGATCCACTCCATCTTTGCCAATGATCTCCAGAGATTTTCTGATGATCTTTTCTTTGGTATCCTCTTTCATACTAACCATGTTATGAACCCCCATGGAAATGTAAACACCTATTTTAAACGCATGTTTGAATTTATTAAGCTATCAATAAATAGCAGATAATTATTCCTGCCACATGCTGGAAATATGTCCCGCCGGCTAAAAGGCTAAAGCAGATGTAAAAATGTCCTTGCCGTGCTTGCTTCCATTCCTGAAAAAGTCCCATGCGGTTTGGAAAAAAAATAATCCACATTACCCATGGATATATTGCCATAACCTGGATTATTCTGCTCATCAGCTATCTGTTCACCCCAAATTTTCATCCTTTCATCTGGATTGTTGCTACCACTTTCACTCCGTTTTCTTATCTGACTGTTTTCTGGTTTATCCGCTCCCTGAAAAAAGATATACGGGAAGAAAAAAAAGAAGCCACCATCCGAAAGATACAGAGGCTTCCGTACATTCTCACTTTCCTGCTTTATTTTTTTGATTTTTTTATTTTTGTCACTGGAATTATTTTACATAAGACAGGAACCTTGGATATTCTGGAAGCGATGGTTTTGGCTATGCTGGTGGGGGCGTATCTTTTCTTTGGTTTTGAAAACGCTCTTTATGAATTGAAAAAAGAGGGCTATTACCAGAACCTGAAAAAAATACGCATCCCTTTTACCCTGAAGATAATCATTACATTTTTTGTGTTCATTATTGTACCCATGGTGTTCCTTGGATTCAAGCTCTATTATTTCACATCGTCCGGTATGAACATTCTGGGGGACGCTGCCTATCTGGCCATCATGCAGACCGTTCTCCGGACAATTTTTATATCCCTTATTTCCGGAGCCATTCTGGGATACAATATTATTTTCCCCATTAAAATTATGAGTGAAAACATGGGGCTGGTGGAAAGCTCAGCATTTGAAGTACGCACCCCGGTTTTCACTAACGATGAATTTGGGCTTTTAAGCTCCGGATTTAACCTCATGGTGGAAGGCTTGAAAGAAAAGGAAAAAATAAAAAACATATTTGGGAAGGTGGTGGATCCCGTTATAAGAGACACCCTTCTGCAGGGAAATCTGGAACTGGGTGGAGTTGCCCGGAAAGGAGTGGTCCTGTTTTCCGATATCCGGGAGTTTACTTCACTTTCAGAAAACATGGACGCAACTGATCTGGTGAATATCCTCAATGTCTACTTTGAGAAAATGGGCGTTCCCATTGCACGGAATTCCGGTCTCATCAATAAATTCATTGGCGATGCCATTCTGGCCATTTTCAATATTCCGGTGGAAACAGAACATCCGGAGAAAAAAGCCCTCATAGCCGCCGTGGGCATGATCCGGGAATTGAACGCGTTGAACTGGGAAAAATCTTGGAATTTGCGGACCGGAATCGGAATCCATTCCGGAAGGGTCATTGCGGGAAACATTGGCACTCCGGAGCGGATGGAATATACGGTCATTGGGGACACGGTTAACACCGCATCCCGCCTGGAATCCATCACAAAAATATATCATACCCACATTCTGGCCACTGAAGATGTTATTTCCGCCCTGCCCGATGGAGAATCCGCGGGAATTGATTTTTATTTCCGGGAGATAGACACCGCCATTCTGAAGGGGAAGGAGAATCCGGTGAAAATCTATGAAATATTCGGTTATGAGCCGGAGGAACTGCTTCGCAAAAAACTGGACAATTCCGGAGTCTTTACAAACGCTTTAGAGGAATATAAAAAAGGGAATTTCTCTCTGGCTCGTGCTGGCTTTGAGGAATACGCCGGAAAGATGAAGGATGATCCCCTTCCGGATATTTTCATCCGCCGTTGCGAAAAATTGACCCATCGTCCTCCGGGTAAAAACTGGAAGGGTGTGGCAAAAATCCTGATTAAATAAAGAAATCCAATGGGTAAAAAAGCGGTTGTTTTATTAAGCGGGGGACTGGATTCCACACTGGCGGCCCGGTGGCTTCTGCAGGAAGACATTGAGGTTCATGGCATCAGCTTTATCACCGGTTTTTGCCCGGCGTCTTGGAAAAACCGCCTGGACAATATCCCCCATGTTTCCGCTGCCCGTAAATCCGCGGAAGCTCTGGGTATTTCCTTTATGGAAAAAGATATCCGCGAAAAAATGAAAAAAATTGTTATCTCCCCCAGATTCGGATATGGAAAAAACATGAACCCATGCGTGGACTGCCGGATTTTGATGCTCCGGGAGGCGGCGGATTATATGCGTGAAATTAATGCCGATTTTGTCGCTACCGGAGAAGTGCTGGATCAGCGTCCCATGTCCCAGAGGTATCCCCGCCTCCGCTCGCTTTCCCGTTATTCCGGATTGGGGGGGCGTCTTCTGCGTCCGCTTTCCGCCCGCTGCCTTCCACCCAGTCTCCCGGAAAAGGAAGGGTGGGTAAAAAGGGAAAACCTGGGTAACATACAGGGCAGAACACGAAAACACCAGATAGCGGCGATGAAAAAATGGAACCTGACAGAAGGGGTGGACAGCGGGGGAATCAGTTGTTCCCTCACAGATCCCAATTATGCGGTGAAACTGAAAAATTATCTGGAAGCAGAAAAAAAATCCATCACCGGAGATAATTCTATTGTCCTGGATAACTCTCTTTTGTCATTATTTTACATCGGACGGCATTTCAAACTCCGCTCCGGAATGATGGTATCCATTGGCAGAAACCGCGAAGACAATGATAACATGGAAAAAATCAAAGCAGGCAAAATACTGATAATGGTGGAAAACCTGCCTGCCCCCAGTGGTCTTCTTTACTGGAACTCCCCACGAAATGACCCATCCACACCGGATTTGGGAGAAGAGGACAGTGCATCCCGGTTTGTGCAGGAAAATTACGTTGCCGACTATAACTCCTGGTTGCGGGATAACCCGAATATGGAAAAGTCACTCCCGGATGGAGTAGATCCCATGGATGTATTTATCACTTCCGCTCTGGTTGTATCATATTCACTTCGTCTTGGAAATAAAGACATTCCGTTCCGAATGGAAATTCCCAGAGAAAACCCCAAAACGGATGAGATGACATATAAAATGGACAGGGTTTTTGCCCATGAAACCTTATCCCGCTTTCAACTGGTGAACTCTCAAACAAAATAAAAAGTGATTTTTTTCAAAAGAATTTAATAAATTTCAAAATTCCATTGTCAATGCAAGAGGAAAATATTTTATTACCAAAATAAATTTGGAGGGAAATATGGCAAGAACAACTAAGCAGGTACAAACTGCTATTGATAATAATGCAGCAAAGCAAAATAAACTGAAAGCGGAAATGGATAAACTGAAAGAAGAGGTAAAAACTCTTAAAGAAGAATTGAAAACCGCAAAAGCAGCAGAAAAAGATAAAAAACCAACGAAAAAGAAATGACTGTAACCGCCCCGGAATTAATATTTTCTGGCATTTATTTTGTACTGGTATTTGTGTCCACATTGTCCAAATACCGGGAACTGAAGTTATACAGAAGGATGAAACCTTTACCGGTTCTGGGGCTTTTTCTTTTATTATTATACCATGTCGCTTTTTCTGAATCCGGAATCCAAACGGAAAATGCCCGGTATTATCTGGTCATGGGTGGCCTTTTTTTCGGTTTAGTGGGGGACATATTGCTACTGAACAGAAAATACTTCAAATTTGGTTTAGCCTCCTTCCTGACAGGACATCTCTTGTATATTATGGCTTTTTTCGCTCCCGGCTGGGAAAAACAAATCCTTATCCTGGTAATGGTCTTTGCGGCCTCATCGTTATATTTCCGTATTTTTTCCCGGTCATTTCTGAAAAGGAACCCGGATAAAATGCGGAGTCTTTACCTGATTGGTTTTTATGTTCTGGTATTATCCACGTTATTTATTATCTCCGCAAATTATTCCATTAATTCCGGGAAAGCCACTGGCCTATGGGTGATCGCAGGGGCGTTCCTTTTCTCTGTTTCCGACGGAATGCTGGCCTGGCAGTACTTTGTTAACGAAAATAAAATCAAAAAAATATTCATATCCGTGTTTTATTATTCTGCCCAGGCCTGCTTTACCGCCTCTGCGTTCTCTCTTTTTACATAAACTAAAGAATTATGCCATCCGGTGAAAATATGTAGTTTACATGTCATAAATAGTGTATATTTAAACCAAAATTACCAAACAGGATAGGTTATGCAGGACTTCAATGAAAAACCATGTTACTTTCAGGGAAACTATATTCCTCTGAAAAACGCGAATGTGAACATACAAACCCATGCTCTCCAGTATGGAACAGCATTTTTTGGCGGTATCCGGGGCTATTGGAATCCGGATCAGAATAATCTTTTTGTATTCCGTCTGGACGAACACTATAAACGTCTGAAAAATTCCTCCCGCATTCTCCAGATGAATTTCCCTTACAGCTTTGATCAATTTCAGGAAATCACTTTAAATGTAATCCGCAAAGGAGAATGGAAGCAGAATGTGTACCTCCGGCCATTTGTATACAAATCGGCTCTGGAGCTCTCACCCAGATTGCACAATGTACAGGATGATTTTGCACTATATGCCATCCCTCTGAATGATTACTTGGATACAAAAAAAGGTCTCCGTGCCCAGACTTCTTCCTGGAGAAGAATTTCAGATAACCAGATTCCCACCCGCTCCAAAGCATCAGGAGGTTATATCAACTCCGCACTGGCAAAATCAGAAGCATTACAGAATGGATTTGATGAAGCCATTTTCCTGGATGAGAGAGGATTTGTCTCCGAAGGTTCAGCGGAAAATCTCTTTTTTATCCGGGACAGGGAGATTATCACGCCATCCGTTACCTCTGCCATCCTGGAGGGGATCACCCGTAAATCCATCATCGCCCTGGCACAGCAAAAGGGATATGCAGTCAAGGAACGGGAAGTCTCACGCACAGAAATGTACGTGGCCGATGAAGTATTCTTTGCCGGAACCGGCGTACAGATTGCATGGCTCCGGGAGATTGATTACCGACAGATTGGTAATGGGAGCATTGGGGAGATCACAAAAGATATACAGGATACCTTCTTTGATATAGTTACAGGTAAAATGGAAGAGTACCGTAAATGGATCCTTCCGGTTTACTGATTTGATGGAGCCATCTGCCAGAATTATTAATTACTATAACAATGCCGGATACCCGGCAAGTCTGGTATTTACGGGGGAGCCGTCACGGAAAAAGAAACAGTTTATTCTGGATACTATTACCGGGATTCTGGAGCGGGAGCAATTAAAAGACAACCAGTTGAATTTCCATGAAATAGCAGAAAAAATTTATGGTAACGAACACCCGGATTATTATTACTTCCCTCCCGCTCCGGTAAAAATTGGGGATCCGGTAAATCCTGAACCAGGTACCATCCGGCATCTGCTGGGAAAATTTCTACCATACTCTGGTTACAAAAGTAAAACCCGGATTGTCTATTTTGAAGATGCCGGCGGGATAAAAAACGAAGCGGAATCAGCACTGCTCAAGTCCATGGAAGAACCGCCGTCTTATGTGCGGTTTTTTCTGTCTGTCACCTCTACAGATGAGTTAAAGGATACCATCCTGAGCCGTTCTGTTGTGGTACCCATGCGAAAACACCAGGAAGGAGAAATAGTACCGGAGGATTTATGGGAAAGATTCTGGGCAATGAGCGGATATTCATCTGATCCGCTTTTCCAGAATGCCAGAAAAAAAGAGTGGCCACGAATCATCCGGGAAGAATACGACCAAATGATGTTTTCACGCCTGGACTATAGTCTATTTGAGAATCTGGGCTGGAATAAAGTCCGCTCTGTTTTCCGGGGAGCCGGAACAACCGAACAGCTATTCTACACAAAAATGGCCCTCCTTCCGGTTTTTTATGCAATCCGGGACAGAATTATTTACGGCGGAATGATTCCATCCATCTCCCCGATTGCCATACCGTTCAACCAAAGGGAAAACCTTTTCTGTCTGTATTCCGCCATGGAAAGTTTTTTCAAAAATCTTGAGATCCGGGTTTTTGGAAATATGCCTCTTTCCCACCGGGCCGTTGTGTTTTCCTTCCTGATAAAATTCATGCCCTGCTGGCGGCAAGCAGACGAAAACCCGTGAGCCAAAAAAATTGGTTTACTTCCGCAATGGCTTCCTTTATGCTGGTCTCATGAAAAAAATAATCAAAATAGCTGGTTCCGGTCTCCTCTCTCTGATCGTCGCTTTTTTGGGGTTTTCTTATTTTGGAAATTATCAGCCCTCTGAAGTAGAGGAAATGGATATTGTCTGCGATGCCAAATCCCCATCATTGACGCCGGGGGCCACCGTTAAAGTCCTCAGTTGGAATGTGCAGTATATGGCTGGAAAAAATTATGTTTTTTTCTATGACAAACTCGATGGCAGTGGAAAAGATTCCCGGCCATCCCGCCAGGATATTGACCTTACATTTGATGAGGTGGCAAGGGTCATAAAGGAAGAGAATCCGGACATTATTTTAATCCAGGAAGTGGATGAAAACTCAAAAAGAACGGATTATGAAAACCAGGTGGAAATCCTGAAAAATAAAATATCAACGGAATATGGCTGCTATACCAGTGCCTTTTATCACAAATCCGCATTTGTTCCCCATCCCATGATAATGGGCAGTGTGGGATTAAAGATGGCCACATATTCCAAATATAAAATGACAAAATCCATCCGCCACCAACTGGAGAAAATCCCCGCCAATATTCTCATGAAACAGTATAATCTCAAACGGGCCGTTCTGGAAACATGGATTTCCATTGAAGGATCGGATAAACCATTGGCACTGTTCAATACCCATCTGGACGCTTTTGCCCAGGGCTATGATACCATGGAAAAACAGGTAAAGGAAACCAAGGAATTACTGGATTCCAAAACCAAAGGAGATATCCCTTGGCTGATTGGCGGAGATTTCAATCTGCTTCCCCCCGGTGAATCTTATGCCCGCCTGGCAGACGATGAGAAGGCATATTATCAGAAAGAAACAGAATTACAAAAGATATTTCAGAACTATTCCGGAATTCCTGCCCTGAAAGACGTGAACAGTAAAGAATTTCCCAAATGGTTCACCCACATTCCCAATGGACGTTCCAGCGTACCGGACAGAACCATTGACTTTATTTTTTATTCACCCAATCTGAAAATCGGGAAATATTACGTCCGCCATCAGGATACCCAGAAAATCTCCGACCACATGCCACTGGTAGCCTATTTTACACTGCCAGGAAAAGCGGAAAAAAAACAGTAACAAGGGAATTATAGAGAAGCGGTTGCAAGATACCGCTCAATCTCTTTTTGTATCATGGAATTGCTTTTGGGACGGCTGGAAATGCCATAGTCAATGGTGCAAATCCGGGATTCCTGCAGAGTACGTGGATTTCGGATGACACCCACTTTCTGGAAGAACCAATTATAGCTGGCAGTGCTTTTCACTGTCTCATCCAGAAGGAATTGACGGGCCACCTGTTCAGTATATTTCTGCAGTTTGTCGCTTTTCCAAACCACATCGCCCACCATAATCAATTCTTTTTTCTTGCCGTAGCCCATATTGGCTTCCAGTATCTCACCAGTGGAAATACCAATTCCAGGATAAATTATCTTCAAAGGATTCTGACGGGGAGATTTCTTCCTTATCATTTTAAACTCATCCAGAAGATCCAGACATGCCTGGATTGCGTCATCGGCGTTGGTCTTTGGGAAGAACGCATGTACTTTATCGGCAGCTATCTGAGCATGGCCTTTATACTGGAGGATTATTCTTCCGGAAAGCTCATAAAACGTATTCAGAGTGGAATATAAATGGGACGCCGGTAGCTTGTTAATGATTGTCTCCAAGGACAGAATCCCAATGGATGCGACCACCGCCTCTTTCTTAACCGGTGAAATATTGGTTTCCCCCTGCATGCTTGCATTTATTAAAATTCTGTTACTCTGTAAAGTAAAAGATTAAGTTTTTTCAACCCGACTGCAGGCAAGCCGGTGGTTGTATTTAGTATCCATCCCCCGCCAAACCGCCGTGAACAATGGCTATTCCGGCACTGGCTCCAATACGGGTAGCACCGGCCTGAAGCATGGCAAGGGCTCCTTTATAGTCGCGTACCCCTCCCGACGCTTTTACTCCCATAGCACTCCCCACGGTTTTTCGCATCAGGGCAATGTCCTCCACAGTTGCCCCGCCGCTGGAAAAACCGGTCGATGTCTTCACATAATGGGCACCCGCATCCAGGGATAGCTTACAGGCCAGTTCAATTTCCCATTTCTCCAGAAGACAAGTCTCAAAGATCACCTTGACCAGCTTGCCACGGGCAGCTTTTACCACAGATTTTATCTCATCGCCCACCATGGAATGGTTTTTACCCTTTAATGCCCCCACATTGATCACCATGTCAATCTCATCGCCACCCATATCAACGCTATCCCCGGTTTCGTGAACTTTGGTAGACGTTGAATTAGCTCCCAGCGGAAAACCAATTACCGTACAAACCAGCACCCCGGAACCGTTCAGCTCCTTTGCTGCGACTGGTATCCAGGCTGGATTGATGCAGACACTTTTAAAATGATTCTCCCGTGCCTCTTTGCAAAGCTCAACAATAGCTTTTTCCGGGGTCTCCGGCTTGAGGGCAGTATGGTCGATGAGTTGAGCCAGGTGCGTACCTTTCAGATCCCCGGCATTGCCAGCAATGCCCTGGTGTTCCATGTATGCGTCCAATGTGCCCACCCCATGTGATATGAAGGATTTTGTCATAATTTATTTCTCCTTATTTTCTTTTTGCAGACCATTTTCAATAATAGCCACCGCATCCTCCGGAGATTCGGCCACCTGGAGGATATCCATATCTTTGGGCGATATTGTCTTGATCTTTGCCAGATATGCCATGCGGTCAAAAAGCGACTGCCATGTCTTCTTTGAACCCAGAAGTACCACCGGCACGGCTTTTTTCTTGTGTGTCTGGATTTTGGATACAGTCTCAAAGATTTCCCATTCTGTACCCACGCCTCCGGGAGCGATAACAATAGCCGCCGCCCAATCCACCATGTCCGCTTCCCGCTGCGAAAAACTGGCAAACATATATCCATCGGTTATGTAGCGGTTAGCCTTTTCCGCACCACTGCCAAAATAGGTGGCATAATAAAGGCTTTTACCTCCGGCTTCTATGGCACCGCGGTTACCCGCTTCCATGATACCTGGACCACCCCCGGTCAGAATGGGATATTTTTGACCCAGCTTTTTTGTCCAGAGCGAAGCAAAAGCCCGGGTCTGGTCGTAGGAAACCATGCCTTCCTTTGCGCGGGCACTGCCAAAAATTGTGATCACACCGCCCGGAGCATTCCTTTTAATGACTTCCGCTGCACAGTAGACATCCAGTGCCATGTCCTCCGGAGTCGGGATTTCTCCATCGGGGACCATACGGCCCGGTTGCTCACACCGGGAAGGATCCAGATGAATAGTGATCCCTGTTTGGTTGCAGCCGCTCAAAACCATTGTCGTGGCAATAAGGCCGATTGTCAGGTAATGTCGTTTTTGGTTCATCTTTTTACACTCCGTTAAATTTATTTATCGATAATCTAATAATGGAACGATCCTATCCTACGGTGCTACTTTTTGGTTCCGGCAACTTTGCTCCCCATATCAGCAGAAAGAGCAACATGCCGATGACTGCCGATACAATGTAGAAAATAATACCGCCATCCCATCCCCAGCGGTCCACTATCATGCCGGTTCCCACACCGCAGACGGTGGCCCCGATGTATCCAAAGAGTCCGGTGAGTCCCACCGCTGCTGCCGCCGCCTTGCTGGTCGCAAAATCGGTGGCCGCCACCGCTACCATCATCTGCGGACCATAAACAAAGAAACCCACTCCCAGAAGGGCCGTAAGCATCAGCCAGAAATTTCCGGATGGGACAAAGAAAATAGCTACCACAGACAGCGTCAGCCACAGCATAAAAAAGACGGAAACCGGTCCCCGCCGGCCTTTGAAAACTTTGTCAGAAATCCATCCGGAGGCAAACGCCCCAGCAATCCCCACAAACTCAAATCCGGATACTGCGAATCCCGCCTGTTCAGTGGTAAAGCCACGGGCATTTTCCAGAAATTTGGGTGCCCAATCCAGAATGCCTATGCGCACAATATAAACAAAAAAGTTGGCAATGCTCACGATCCAGACAATTTTATTTTTCAATACATATTTCACAAAGATTTCTCTGGACGTTTCTTCTTTCCCATCAGTTCTCAAAGACCCATTCCCGTGGAATTGTTCCACAGAAGGTAGCCCCATGGATTCCGGGGTGTCGCGGAGCCGGCTGATCGTGAAAATGGCCACCGCAATGGCAATGATGGCCGGTACATAAAATGCCGCCCTCCAGCCATAAGCGGACACCAGGAAGCCCGCCAGAATCACAATGATCCCGCCACCAATCTGGTGGGACGCGTTCCAAACTCCCCATGCCCGTCCTCTTGTGTTGGGAGGAAACCAGATGGTGAGCAGACGGCTGCAGGGTGGCATGCCCATCCCCTGAAAGAGGTTGTTGAGTGCCCAGAAGAGAATGAATAGTGGCAATGCGGAGCTCAGGCCAAAGAAGATATTCATTATGGCGGATATCACCAGGCCAATGGCCATGAAGTACCGTGGATTGGCATGGTCTGCCAGTATCCCGCTCAGGAATTTGGAGCCGGCGTAAACAATGGTGGCCACACTAAGAATGATGCCCATTTCCGTGTTGGAAAATCCAAATTCTTTGGCGATGGCGTTATTGGCCATGGAAAAGTTTTTCCGGACAAAATAGAAAGTGGCATACGTAATCATCATGCTGTACATGATCCGGACCTGCCAATACCGGTAGCTTCCGATAATCTCATTACTGTCCCGGATGGGTTCAATGGGACCCTGCGTCCGCAATGCCGTTAGTATTCGTTCAATCAAAATCCCCCCTTTTGCCAAAGCTCAAAATCGGCACGATCCTCCTCTCATGTGGATATCCTTTGTCAATGATTTATTGGGAGTGTCAAAGGATTCCTGTGGGATTTTCCAACACGGGAGCACCCATCCGGGTTGCATAGTCTTCCGCTCAATTTGTATTGACAGGATTTGTCTGGCTGGTATTTTGATTCAGATTTCTTTTTGCGTCGCGTGCTCGCGGGGATGAAATGCCCCATTCCGACTATGACTTTTTAATTCTTGTTGATGAACGCAGCAGTGAAATTGTCCAATTGATCCGTAACGTCGAGGTTGAATTATTGGATACTTATGGCACATTATTTGGAAGTATAATTTACAACGAAGCGGAGTGGGTAAAAAGGAGAAATCTTCCTATTGGAATCAATATAGAGCGGGATGGTGTTTCTCTATGAAAACTGAAATTGATCAAATTCTCCGAAAAGCGGAGAGTAAATAAAAAACAGCAAAAATTGATTTTGAAAATGGACTATTTTTTTGAAGGCATCATATCAGAAAGGTCCTCAGCAACGTGGTCTGCGGCTGCAACAATTAAGTTATGCGTTTTTTCATTGATTTTTTTTGTGGAAAATTGGCCATAGGTTTCGCCTCCTTCCCTTTGAGGGGAAATGGTTACTCCCAGATCCTCTTCTGACGCTTTATAATCCGAGGCTGCGGCAAGAATCTCTCCGGTTTCCACATCAATGATTCTGGCAGAAATTCTGACCACAATCCTTACTTTTTTATATTCCACCATGGGGACTTTGGAAAGGGCCTCATCAATTTCGACGAATAATTCTGATATTAAAACAGCATCAGCCCCAGCCATTTTCCCGATTTTTGCGGCATTCTTCTCATCAATCAATCCTTGCTGTATAAGTGCATGTTCTTTCAGTAATTGATCAATCCGGCCTCTTTCAATGAGGCGGACCCTTTGTTCCTCCATCAGCTCCGTTGTAAATGCTTGTTCCGCTAGATTTTCCTTTTTTTTCTTGTCCTCATCGGTCAATTGTGATTGCACAGGCAAAATTGCTACTTTGAAGCGATTATTGAATGGAATGACCTCATTTGATTTACAACCCATAAACATAAATACCGCAAACAGGACCCACAGGGTATATTTTCCATTCATCTATCGTCTCCTAACCTCAAGCATTTTTTTCCTTACCAATGAACGACCTACTATGTCAAGCGTTTACGGGGATAGGTTGCAAGATATCCCGCCAACCCGATGGTTTTATCAAAGTATCCTGGTGGTGTTTTCCACCACCCGCAACAGCTTTTCCGGGGATGGG
>DYOA01000028.1 GCA_020720785.1 Leptospira biflexa | reverse complement strand
CGGGGTGACTGTCCCCAAAAAACACTTGATATCCTGTACCTGGAATTAAGCTTGATTATGGCTGGAATCATCCACAAAAGAATACAATAGGAACGGCCGCCCGGAGGAACCATGAATATGTATTTCCTGATTGCTGTCTATGTTTTATTCCCTGTAGCGATTCTGTATCTCTGCTACCGATATCCACTGGTGAATAAAATCAGTCCGGTGGCCATTGCGTACATTTCCGGGTTTGCCTTGGGGAATCTGGGGATTTTTCCGGAGAATTTCATGGCGGTGCAAACAAGCATATCGGAAGCATCTGTGGCCATTGGCCTGCCACTCCTCCTGTTTTCTCTGGATATCAGACACTGGGCACGCCTGGCGGGGAAAACCCTGCTTTCCATGCTGTTGGCTGTGATTGCCATAGTGATTGTTGCAACCATTCTGTTTTTTGTTTACAAAAGCAGGGTGAGCGATGCCTGGCAGCTTTCTGGCATGGCGACGGCACTTTATACAGGAGGCACCCCAAATCTGGCTGCGATAAAAACAGCCTTGGGGGTGGACACTTCCCGCTTTGTTCTTTTGCATACCTATGACACCGTTATTTCCATGATCTATATTCTATTCACTGTCACCATCGCCCAGAGATTTTTCCTGCTTTTTTTGCCCCCATTCAAAAAGACAGTCCAGGTCGAGCTGGCGGGAGAGCAAAACCAGACGGAGGATATTCAACTGTATGCCGGCATTTTTGGGAAAAAATCCCTGGTCACTCTGGCAGCGGCTTTGGGCATTTCTCTTTTGATTGTGGGAGTTTCTGTTGCGGTGAGCATGTTGTTTCCCAAAGGGATGGCGGCGGCCATTACAATTCTGGCCATCACCACCTTAGGGATTGGTGCGTCTCTGGTACCGGCCATCCATCGGATGGAAAAAACCTTCCAGCTTGGAATGTACCTGATTTATATGTTCTGTTTTGTGGTGGGTTCCATGGTCAGCTATGATATGATTGTGAACATAGATTATCATATCATGTTTTTTGTGATTCTTTCCATTGCCGGGTCGATGGCCGTGCACGCCGTTTTGAGCAGACTGTTTAAAGTGGATGCGGATACGTTTATTATCACATCAGTGTCTGCAATATGTTCGCCACCGTTTGTTCCCGTGGTTGCGGGGGGTCTCCGGAACCGGGAAGTTGTGCTTTCCGGTCTCACCACCGGGATTATTGGCTATGCCATTGGAAATTATCTGGGTATTTCCCTGGCCTATATTTTGAAAACCTTTGGATAATAACTGATAAGGAAATATAATGAATGATAAACCCAAAACTGCCGTTCTGCCGGAAAAAGGTCTGGGCAAAAAAACGGTTCTGAAGCAACTGGACTCCTTTGCCTCCCATGATCCGGACTATAAAAAATCCCGCACATGGAGTCTGGTATACTATCTGGGGGATGAGCATAAGGATTTCCTGATGGCGGCCTATGAAAAATTCTTTTCCGCAAACGGCCTGAACCCCACAGTTTTCCAGAGTCTCAAAAAGCTGGAGACAGAAGTGGTGCAGATGACCGCCGCTTTGCTTCATGGTGACAGTCACACCGTGGGAATGATGACCTCCGGAGGCACGGAAAGTTGCCTCCTGGCCGTGAAAACCTACCGGGATATGGGACGTTCCGAGCGGGGAATCCGGAAACCGGAGATGGTTATTCCGGAGACGGCACATGTGGCATGGGAAAAGGGAGCGGAATATTTTGGGGTGAAGCCGGTCCGTGCCCCTTTGGGAAAAGATTTCCGGGTGGACACAAAAGCGGTGGAAAAGCTGGTGAGCAGAAGGACAGTGATGATTCTGGGTTCCGCTCCGGAGTATCCTCATGGAATTATTGATCCCATTGAGGAATTGGGGCACATCGGCCTCCAAAAAAAGGTGCCGGTGCATGTGGATGCCTGTGTGGGTGGTTACATTCTGCCCTTCATGGAAAAAATGGGTATTCCCCTTCCGCTCTGGGACTATCGGGTTCCGGGGGTGACTTCTATTTCTGCGGATACCCATAAGTATGGATTTGCCGCAAAGGGGGCGTCCACTTTGACCTACCGCAGTGTGGATATTCTGAAACACCAGCTTTTTGTTTATGAAAACTGGCCGGGTGGAATTTTTGCTTCTCCCGGCATTCTGGGCACGCGTCCGGGTGGGGCATACTCCGCTGCGTGGGCCGCCCTTATGTCCACGGGAATGGACGGTTATGGGGAGCTCACTCGGATCACCATGGAAACCACCCAAAAGCTCAAAGCCGGGATTCAGTCCATTCCGGAGTTGGAGATCATTGGAAATCCGGAGTCCAGTCTCTTCGCGTACCGGTCTGTGGATAAAAATGTGAGCATTTATGCGGTGGGCGACCAGATGGAGGAACGGGGATGGCAGATTGACCGGCTTCAGTTTCCGGAGGCCCTCCATGCGATGGTGACTCCGGGGCACGCGAAAATTGTGGGGAAATATCTATCTGATCTCAGAGAATCCGTGGCAAGGGTGAAGGCAGATCCGGAGCTGGCCATGAAGGGTGGAGCGGCCATGTATGGCATGATTGCGAATATTCCGCTGCGGGGAATGGTGAAGAAAAATGTCCTCAAAATGTTTGCAGGGATGTATGGCCCGGACGCTAAGATGATTGACCCGTCCGATGGCGGAATGAATGCGGAGGAGGGGGAACCGGAAGAAAAGCAGGATCTGGCCACCCGTCTGGCCATGAAATACATCCGCTGGAAGCAACGGAAAAAATGAGTTGCGGTAGCTCCGCTCCATTGTCATAAATTCCTCTTGACGGCCATCGGACGGAATCCAGAAACAATCATGGAATTAAAAGAATATTATGATTATTTGATCATTGGAGCGGATGCTGCGGGGAACTCTGCTGTGGGACAAATCCGTAGAAAAGATAAAACATCCAGCATCGGGATGCTGGAGATGGGCAGGGTGATTGCCTATGGTGCCTGCGGACTTCCTTATGCCATCAGCGGAACAATTGACCAGTTCTCTTCCCTCGTTCATTTTACAGCGAATGCCTTTGGAATACGGAATAATACGGATGTCTGCATTGGTCATGAAGCCCTGGAAGTGGACACCGTGAATAAAAAAGTGAAAGTCCGGGATATTGCAGGAGACAAAATTGTCCAGACTTCTTATAATAAACTGATGATTGCCACCGGGGCGTTTCCCTCCCGCCTGCCGTTTATTGATTATTCCGCAAAAAATATCTTTGAATTGAAAACGGTACCAGACGGAGAAAAAATACAAAATTATGTAAAGACATCGGGTGCGAAAAAGGCAGCCATCCTTGGAGCGGGGTATATTGGCCTGGAAATGGCAGAAACATTGAAAGAAATGGGACTGGAAGTTGTCATTTACGAAGCATTGCCCACCACCATGCCACGCTATCCGGAAAGTGCCCGTAAGTCCATCCTCCAGAATCTGAAGAAAAACGGTGTACAGATTCTGCTTTCGACCAGAGTGATCAATGTGGACATCGGAGACAAAGTCCGGGTATACACAGAAAACGGTTCCGATGAGTTCGATTTGCTGCTGACCGCAGTGGGGATTAAACCTGCCACCGGTTTTCTGAACAACTCCGGCGTGGAGCTGGATTCACACGGAGCCATTATTGTGGACCGTCATGGAAAAACCAGTGTGAAGGATGTTTTTTCTGGCGGAGACTGTGCCGTGGTTTATCATCATCTGCTGGACAAAAATGTATTTTTACCTCTGGGGCATACGGCCAATAAACAGGGACGGATCACCGGTATGAACATGGTATCGGATGATATCCCATTTCCCGGCGTTGTGGGTTCCCAGATTTTCAAACTGTTTGATGAAGTTTACGCGATGACCGGACTGAGCATGGAGGAAGCCAAAAACCATGGTTTCTCCGTGAAGGAAGTATCCGCGCAGAGGACATCCCGTGCGGGATATTATCCGGGAGCGGAAAAAATCAAAATGAGCCTGCTTCTGGAGGAAAATACCGGCCAGATTTTGGGGGCCACATATTCCGGAACCATAGATTCCTATGGGATGATTGACACCGCAGCGGCTTTAATTTACGCCCGGGCAAAAGCCTCTGATATTGCGTGGATGGATTTTGCCTATGCACCGCCGGTGGCACCGGTCTGGAATGCCCTGATCTCCGCAGCCGGAAAATTCAATTTCGCGGAAGATTAAGCAGAAAGCTCCATCATTTTCAGAAGAGCCGCTTCTGCTTTTTTCCGGAGAGGCTCTTCCATGAATATTTCATTTTCCACCGGCTCATTTTCCAGGGCATATAGGATTTTTTCCAGGGTCACTTTCTGCATGTGGGGGCAAAACAGCGGGTGCTTCCGGAATTTCCGGTGTGGCAGGTCAATGGATAAATTCTCCACCATGGAATATTCCGTCATCAGCAGAATTTCCCTGTCCGGGTTCTCTTCAATGACTTTCCTGAACTGGGATGTGGAGCCGGAAAAAGCGGTTTTTTGAGCCACTCCGGGGCGACATTCCAGGTGGGAAAGGACCAGAAGGTTTTGCCTCTCCGCCATCTCCGTATCCACTTCCGTGAACAGCTCGTGGACCACACAGGAAGCACGGGATACATAGACTTTTTTCCCTGTTTTTTTCTGCACATTCGCTGCCAGGTATTTATCCGGTATTAAAATGACCTCATCTCCGGGCATTTTCTCCACGATTTTCACCGCGTTTGCACTGGTGACAATCACATCGGAAAGGGCTTTCACTGAAGCGGGAGAATTCACATAGGAAAGAACGGGAACCCCGGGGTGTTCATTTTTCAGACGAAGTACTTCCGGAATGCTGATTCCATCGGCCAGGGAACAGGAGGCGGTCATATCCGGAACAAAAACCCGTTTTTCCGGATTCAGGATCTTTGCGGTTTCCGCCATAAAATGAACCCCCGCAAACAGGATGGATGATTCCGGGGTATTCATTGCCTTCTTTGCCAGTTCAAAGCTATCCCCGGTCACATCCGCCACCGAATAAAAAATTTCCGGGGGCATATAATTGTGTGCCATGATGAGAAAATCTTTTTTCTCCCGGATGGAGTGAATTTTCTCAATGATTTCCCAGGATTTCCGGATGAACTCCGGTTCCCGGATATTCTTCAGCTTTTCTGTAAATTCATGTTGGGATATGTACTTTTTGGCGGATGGACTCATAATGGATAAACTTTTTATGGGATTTATGCAATAAAGAAAAATAACTATTAATTAAATCTTGACATTTCAGGAAAAAAAACAAAGTCTTCATCGAAGATGGAAAAAGCAACCACGGAAGAAAACCCACGAACCCCATCCTACCGTATGAGCCATCTGCGGGATGATTATATTGAGAAATTCAGGGAATTGAGCAAATTCATTGAAGATGATCTGGATGAATTGCTTTCAGAAAAGCTGGATTTATCCAAAAGTTATAATGACAATCTCCAGCTTCTGAAGCGGAAATACTCCCGGCCAATGGAGAAAAAGCACTCCGGTTATCCGGCGGATATGGATGATCCGGATGAGGATGATTATTATGCGGATCATCATCTTTTTCTGGAAGAAGACCTCCTGGAAAGATCTGTTTCTTTTGTAAAAAAAATCCGTTAGTTTTCCGTTTGTGCCCGCCGCAACGCCAGCTCTCCCAATCCCAGAATCATTGCATAATGAACAATGTCTTCGCTATCTGTGAGGTAACACTGGAATAATCCGGAGATGAAAAACGCCACAATCCCAAAAAAGCCAATGGCCGCATAATAAGAGATTTCGGGATCCGGATTGCGCATTGCTTTCCAGAACTGCCCGGCGGGGACCAGATAAAAAATCAGAAACATGAGCAGGGCCGGAATTCCCCAGGATGCCCCTTTATCCAGAAGGTCATTATGGGCGTGATCATAGGATCGTGCTTCCGGAAAATATGTTTTATACATGACGTCAAAATTCCGGGGTCCTTTTCCGGTCAGGGGAGCTTCTGCCATAATGTTGGTAGCCACCCGGTATGTGACAAATCGCTGCTGTATTCCCAATTCCTGATGGGTAAAAATGAGAGCAATCCGTGCCCGGGAAGAGGGGGAAAACGTCATGACGGCAGCGAAAAAAATGACCAGAATGGATGTCAGAATAAAAAATATTTTCCTGGAAAAACGCATGGCCCCCAGGGTCATCGCTGCCAGGATTCCCAAAGTGGCGGATCTGGATGCACTTGCGAAGAGGTTGAAAAAGTACAGTATCCATCCCAGGATGGTTTGGAGAAAATACTGTTTACGGGTTATCGTTTTTTCCAGCCGGGTGAACAATCCAGGAAAATGGCTCTGTGGGAAAAAAATCCGGAGGAAATAAAACAATACAGGCAGGATCATAATTCCGGAATATGTCAGGGGATTTCCCATAAATCCGGCCACCCGTCCTCCGCCCATGACAATGGGTAGCCGGACATCCGGGTGATCCAGGCCATGGGAAAGGCCGTATTTGAATAAGCCCTTGGCATCCACCAGAAGAATATATTCCAGGACGCCCACAAAGCCGGTGAAGAGTGCTCCTGCCAGAAAAAATTTTACCGCCGATGGGAACAAATCTTTGCGGAGAAAATAAAAATTAGCCAGAACCAGCACCGGGACATATAACCATAAATCCGTGAATTCCCGGAAATTTTTTGCCCTGTTTTCATGAAACAGTGTGGCAAAAGTAGCCCAGAGATAAAGGATGGCCAAAATTTTCATGGATACCGGAAAATGAAAAGAAGTCTCTTTCCGCCGGGAAATCATCAGCCAGAGAAAAAATACAGTACTCAGAAACAGGAAAATCTGGGAAACGCTGATGGAGATGAAAGAGAAAAACAGAAAAAGACCAAAGGAGTAATGCAAAAATTTTTCCGCAGGATGGTTCTGGTTCATGGTCATCTCCGTTTTTTCATATTAGCATTTTCCGGATCGGTTGGGCAGATCGGGGATAAAGGATGCGTAGTGATCCGGACCCTCATATACTTTCACCTCGGCAATTCTTTCCTTTTCCCGTAAAAAAGAATTTTTTAATAATTCCTGATAGATATATACGGCAATATTTTCCGCTGTGGGGTTTAGATTCCGGAAAGCCGGGTGTTCATTGATCATACGGTGGTCCAGGTCTGCGGCAATTTTCTTCAGGGTATCTTCATAAGGAATAAAATCCAGGCTGATCCCATTGTCCAGATACGGGGATTCCATAAGGATTTCCACATAAAATGTATGGCCGTGAATTGCTTCATCCGAACCATCCGGAAAATACCGGTACAGGTAATGGGCACTTTCAAATTTTTCTTTGATGGATATACGGTACAT
This sequence comes from Leptospira biflexa, assembly GCA_020720785.1. Taxonomy (GTDB): domain Bacteria; phylum Spirochaetota; class Leptospiria; order Turneriellales; family DYLW01; genus DYLW01. The sequence goes on along the minus strand of DYOA01000028.1, from coordinate 26,376 downwards.
TTTACATTCTTTCCGGAGCTCTCACTCCCATCAGGGAAAGCCCTTTTTCCAGAATCTGCCGCGTGATGTTTGCCAGAATCACCAGAACCCGTCCCTCCGCCGGATTGTCCCGGAGTTTTTCCACGACCCGGTTATCTTTTCCGTGATAAAATTCCGTGAAATCGGTGGCCACTTCCAGAAGAAAGGATGCGAGACGATGGGCCTCCAAGTTCTGGGAAATGTCCTCCAGGAGTTCCCCCAGCCGGGACAGGTTCATTAAAAGCTTTTTTCTGTCTCCGGGGATAATATACTGCAATGAGGATGGAATTTCTTCTTCCGCCAGGCCGATGTGGGAAACATCGATATCCGCCTCCCGGAAAATGGAGTAAATACGTGCGTGGGCGTATTGGATGTAATACACTGGATTTTTACTGGACTTTTCCCTGGCCAGATCCAGATCAAAATCCAGAGGAGTGGAAATTGCCCGCATCAGAAAAAAATACCGGGCGGCATCCAGCGGAATAATATCCAAAAGATCTTTCATGGTCTGGAATTTCCCCGCACGTTTGCTCATCTCCACCGGCTTGCCGTTTTCCAGAAGATTCACCTGCTGGGCTATAATTACAGAAAAACTATTATTCTCTTTTATTATGCCGGAAGCCTCCAGGGCTCCGGTCAGGCGGGGTATGTATCCATGGTGGTCCGGTCCCCAGATATCGTATAGGGTGGTAAAACCCCGGTGGAATTTATCTATATGGTAAGCAATATCGGCCAGAAAATATGTGGGCCGGCCATCAGACCGCATCAATACCCGGTCCTTTTCATCCCCAAAATCCGTGGAACGGAAATATTCCGCTCCCTGCTCATCATAAGTGTGCCCGGCTTTCCGGAGAAGTTCCAGGGCGGTAGCCACTTTTCCGGTTTCATGGAGGGTTCTCTCTGAAAAGAAAAGGTCAAAAAACGCCCCAAAATTTTCCAGATCCTTTTTCTGGCCGCCCAGAATCATCTCCAGTCCGGTTTTCCCAAAAATGCCGGCGGCACGGGAAATGTAATCTGCTTTCCGGATTTCATCAGAAAAAATGGCCATCATCTCTTCCGGAGATATCCGGAATTCGGGTGGGATTTCCCCGGATTTCAGTATTTCTTCCAGGATATCCGGAATATAACTCCCCATATAGGAATCCTCCGGCAATTCCACAGATATTCCAAGCTTCTGGGCATAACGGTAGACAAATGTTCGCCCCAGAATTTCCACCTGGTTTCCGTAATCATTCACATAATATTCCCGGTTCACGGAATACCCGCATTCGGAAAGGATCCGGGAAATGGTATCTCCCAGTGCTGCCGCACGAGAAGAGACTATGTTCAGCGGGCCGGTGGGATTAGCGGACACATACTCCAAATTAATTTTCTCCTGTGGTTTATGCTCCCCTATAAAATTTTTTTCCAAATAGTCTTTCAGTTGAAAGGATTTTGATAAAAAGTCAGCAAAGGAAGAATCCGCCAGAAAAAAATTGATGAACCCAGGCCCTTCAATTTTCACATCGGCAATGGAAAAGGCTCCACCGGATCCGGTTTTCTCTTCCTGTATCTTTCTGATTTCTTCCGCGATTTCCTCCGCAATGGCACGGGGATTTTTTTTCAAGGCTTTTGCCAGTTCCATGGCATTGGGGGATGAATAATCCCCATAAGTGGCGTTGGGAGGATACTGGAGCTTGATATGCAACGGCTGGGCAACCTGTGCCCGGAGGAGAACATTATCTGTGGCCGTCCGGAGGATTTCCCGTATACGGGTTCGAAAAAAACTCTGCATCGGTTATTTTTGGAATTTATGACCGGCCGTCCACCATCTTTGCAGAAAGAGGCGGTACCAACGAAATGTGGAATTAACGGTGAAAAAGTGACCCGGCCTCCCGCAGCAGGACTTCCCGGTTATTTTCCAGCCGCCCGCTTTCCACCAGGGTTTTCAGATGACTCAGGATGACACCCATCTCCCTGCCAGCGGGAATGCCGGCTTCCATGAGGTCATGCCCGTTGATCTCCAGATCCGTCACTTTGAAAGCAGAATCTTTTTTCTGGACGGTATCAATATGCTCCAGAAGTCGCCGGATGGCTGGCGGAAAATAATTTCTCTTCCCGGAGCCTCGCCGGTCCGCCAGACGCAGGAGAATCAGATCCTTCATGTTTTCCTGCGGGATGTTTTTCATGAAGCGACGGATAGCCCGGTCTGTCCAGTCATCCGTATAATGGAACATGTGGTTCCGCACCAGAAAGAGTATTTTTTCCGCCAATGTCTCTTCCACCCCGAATCTCTCCAGAATGGCCGGAGTCATGCGGGCAGACTCTATTTCATGATTGTAAAATGAAAATTCCCCGTTTTTTTTGGGGCGGCGGGTTTTCACCTTGCCAATGTCATGCAGCAGGGCAGACCAGCGCAGCTCCAGAGAGGCCGTCTCCACGGCGTCCAAACTGGCCAGCAGGTGGTGGAACACATCATACAGGTGAAATTTATTCTGCTCCATTCCATAAGTGGCGGAAAGCTCCGGCAGGATCCCATCCAGAAGTCCACTCTGGCGGAGGAATAAAAACGCCGCTGAGGGTTTTCTGCCCAGGAGAATGGCCTCCATAAGAATTTTCAGAGCCGATGGGGGGATAGCAGAAATGTCTTCCTGGCTTTCTGTAACGGGTAAACGCTGAGGAGTTTCCAGAAAAGGGAAACGGGAAAGAAGGTATGCCACAAAAAGAATACTCTCCGGATTATCCCGGAGAACGGAAACGCGGCGGGAATCCGGTTTTTCCAGGACACAATGGATATTGTCTGCCGGGTAATAAATTACAGGAATATTTATGGCCGGAGGAATAAACCCATCGGCGGGACCGGAAAGCAAAAGAAGTTTGCCGGTTTCTTTATTCAATTCCTCCCTGCCGATGGGTGGGTTCAGGGAAGAGTTGTCCCGGAGTTTTTCTTTCCATCGGGTCAGGTAGATTTCATAAGATATTATCTGGCGGTTAATCCGCATTATTTTTCCTTAATATGGCATAAAATGTGTCCGCAAAAATGAACTGTTCCTGAACCCGGATCCACACCGGAGCCAGATTTTTCCCAAAAGGTTTTGCAAGAGGAAAACGCTCTGGATGCAGGCTTTCTGGAAAAGCCGCCACCAGCTCAAAGCCATACTGCCGGGCAGCCATTTTCAGAGAGTAAGGAGAATAATCCACAAAATGATCTCCGGGGTGTTCCTTTTTCCACTGGTTAAAATGAGAATAGAAAACCGGTCCATAAGAGGAGGGCAGTGCCAGAAGTAAAAAGCCGGTTTCCGTGGTCATCGCGGAGAACGCCTCCCAAACCTTTTTCTGGTCAGGAATATGCTCCAGAACATAAAAGGCCGCCAGAATATCAAATTTCTCCGGATGACTCTTCCATTTTTCATAGAGGGATAAAAAGTCACCCTGGACAGTGGGGATTTGATTCTGGTTGGCATATTTTGCCATATTCCGGGAAATTTCCCACCCCAGGACTTTCCAACCCCGGCTTTTTGCCCGGGCCAGGAAAAATCCGGCAGAGGAGCCAATTTCCAGAATCCGCAAGAAGGGCATGTCCATAATTTCCGGAAAGACATGGGTCAGCTTCCGGAGGCGGTCCTCCGCTTTTTGCGTGATTCCGGGTTCATCGTCCAGATAGCTTTTGCCATACTGGTTTTTATATTCTTTATCAAAATAATCGTCCTCATACTCGGTGGAGCGTGCCCGGTTATGGACAACCACCCCGCACCGAACACATCGGGAGAAATTCTCCGTTCCCGGCAATGGAGTTGTTTTACTGTGGCAGACCGGGCATTCAGGCATAGTCAAACAGTAAGGACGCGGCTCCCTTGATGCCGGAATTTTCATCCCCTTCCGTGAAAAAAATCTTCAATCTGTCCCTTAAAAAGGGAAAAATCCTTTCCTGGGTGATGGCTTCAATTTCCGGTAAAAGAAGATCCTTTGCCTTGGCCAGACCGCCGGTGAAGATGATCGCTTCCAGATTCAGGATATGCACCAGACTCACACAAACATGGCCCAGAGCCCATCCGGCAATGTGGAACACTTTTTTTGCGTCTGCGTCCCCGGCTTTTGCCAGATCCGCAATTTCAATGGATCGTTTCTCCTGTCCGGTGAAAAGCTGGTAATATGCCTTGATTCCCGTGGCGGAGGCAATGGTTTCCAGGCAACCCAGAGAACCACATCCACACCGGCGGGGCGGAACATCATTGCCGGGATAAAAAACCGGAATATGGCCGGCTTCAAATGCGTTGCCATGAAATCCGGAGAAAAGGCGTTTATTGAGAATCAAACCCCCGCCCACTCCCGTTCCCAGGGTGATCACCGCAAAGTTGGAAAATTCCTTCCCCTGACCAAAGTACAACTGTCCCAGAGCAGCGGCATTGGCATCATTATTTATTTTTATTTTGATGTCCATTCCCCTCTGTGACAATTTCTCCCGGATAAACGGCACCACGGGAGCATTTTTTACCCCCGGCATATTGGAAGCTTCTATAATCATTCCTTTCCCGGTGTGGATGGGAGGCCCCGGAGCCCCAATGCCCATGCCGATGAGTTCGGCATCGCCAGCCAAATCCAGCAGTTCCCGGATTAATTCCCAGAGGGCGTTCAGAAATACTTCGTTGTTTTCCTTGCCCGGAGTGGGTACCACATGCCGGGCGGTCAGGTTTCCTTTGGGGTCAATGAACCCACCCTTCATGGTGGTCCCGCCGATATCAATTCCCAGGATCAGACTCATAAGCAATATTATAGAAGCTGGAATCCATCCATGGGATATTTCCGGGCGATTTCCGCTACCCGGCTCCGGACACTCGCAAGGGTTTTCTCCTCTTCCGGATGTTCCAGAATATCGGAGATCATATCTGCCACTTGAATAAAATCGTCCTTGCTCAGCCCACGGGTAGTGAGGGCAGGGGAGCCCAGCCGGATACCGCTGGCCACCATGGGCGGATTGGGATCATAAGGAAGGGCGTTTTTATTGGTGGTGATTCCGGCATTTTCCAGCTTTTCCTGAGCATCCTTACCGGTGATGCCCTGGGAGGCAAAAGTATTGACAATCATCAGGTGGTTGTCTGTTCCCCCGGAAACCAGAGAGAAACCTCTGCGGAGAAATTGATCGGCCATGGCACGGGCATTTTCCAGAACCCGGCTCTGGTATTCTTTAAAGGAATCCTGAAGAGCTTCCCCAAACGCGACCGCCTTGGCCGCAACCACATGCATCAGCGGACCGCCCTGCACCCCGGGGAATACACGGGAATTCAGCTTGGCCTCCCAATCCAGATCATTGGACAGGATAATTCCACCCCGTGGACCACGGAGGGTTTTATGGGTGGTGGAGGTCACAAAATGAGCGTGCGACAAGGGCGATGGGTGAAGACCTGCAGCGACAATTCCGGCGATGTGGGCCATGTCCACCATGAAGAGGGCACCGGTTTCATCGGCAATTTCCCGGAAGCGGGCAAAATCAATGATCCGGGGATATGCGGACGCCCCGGCAATCAGCAGGGTGGGTTTATGCTCTTTTGCCAGAGCACGCACCTTGTCAAAATCTATCAAATGGGTTTTCTCATCCACCGGATAACCCACCGCATTAAAATACAGGCCGGAAAAATTCACTTTGGAACCATGGCTCAGATGCCCGCCATGGGCCAGATCCATCCCCAGAAACGTGTCTCCGGGACGGAGGGCAGCCAGAAATACCGCCATATTTGCCTGGGCACCGGAATGGGGCTGGACATTCGCATAAGCAGCACCAAACAGCTTCTTCACCCGGTCGCGGGCAAGGTTCTCCACAACGTCCGATGGGCCGCAACCGCCGTAATATCGTTTTCCGGGATAGCCCTCTGCGTACTTGTTGGTCAGGGTGGAGGAGTGGGCTTCCAGTACCGCACGGGAGGTAAAATTCTCCGATGCAATCAGCTCCAGGTATTCATTTTGTCTTTTGTTCTCACTGACCAGAGCGGCATGCACCTCTGGATCATTCCGGGATATTATTGTATAGGCCATACCCCCACTTTGGATTTTCCATCACATTGAAAAGAAGAAAACCGGCTCTTATTCCGGATCAATGGTGATTTCCACCTTACCCTTGAAGTTTTTCAGTCTCTGAATTTTATTTTATGATATTAGTGCGTGTAAACCCCGCTCAATTACCTCTGCTTTGGTTTTGGATTGCGTTACCTTCATTGCTTCGTCCACCAAATCTTCCGATATATCGATGGTTGTCTTCATGGACTATCGTAAAATAGTTCTTTTGTATTGTCAACAAAAAAAGAAACGTCAGAAATCGGAGGGAAAGGGATTATGGGAGCTCTTGTATCGTTATTTGTTTTTCGATTGGCCGGCTCCCCGCATCCACGGGGATACGGTAATTCCCAATCACTTTTTACATCGGGATAAACCGGAAAAGTCCTTGCCATAGCTTCGGTTTCCCCAAATATGTAAAATGATGCGGCCATTTTTTATCACAATCGGAGGGATTATTGCCAGCATACTGCTTTTTTATGCCTGTAATCTGGTATACCGGGAAATTGAACCCGTCTTCCGGGATTCAGACCCTTACCGTTGTGGAATTTTTCAATCCGAATTGCCGGCGGATGTGGCGGATCAAACCAAAGAAGTTTATCCGGATCTGGGGGTTATGCTGGCCAATGCTGCAACACTGCAACTGGGTGATGGGAAAAGAAGGCAAATTGAATCGATGGCAAGGGAATGCCATACCATCTGCAGTTTGCAGAAAATGGAAATCCAGAGGAAGGAAAAACAGATAAAAATTGATCTGGCAGCGGGGAAATTCCGGAATAATCTTGACTTATTATCCAGAGAATTAAATGAATTAAACAAAATGAAAACAGAATGGTTAAAAGGACACCGCACCCGGTATGATCGCGGTGTGTCCCTTCTGGATCCGGAAGAGCTGAAGACCTGGATTTATATTGAGAGTGGTCTGAAGCCCTTCCCCAGGGGAACCAGATAAGGCAAGAAAAGAATTCATGATATCCATAAGAAAAACAATTATTAAGGAAATAATCTATTCCCTTGCGTATAATCTTCTTTTTTTTGCGGGGTATTATCTGGTTATGCTTTTTTTCCGTGAGTATTCCATGGTGATTTCTATTCTTTTTATTACCTCCTATCTGTTTCTCTTAATACCGATGAGGGATTATATATACTCCCGCCTTTTTTTCCGCAAAAGCCCCATACGGGATGCTTCCTGGAATTCCATTGAAAACCGTATTCACCAGATTGTGGATTACGGGGACATCTTTCAGTTCCTGACAGATTTTATCAGGGAAACCAGAATCTCCGGGCTCCGCGTGGTTCTGTATAAGCCATACGCCAGAGTAATGTATTATAATTCCATGGGCAGAAGAAAGTGGATTTCCGTGCGGAAACCGGAACCGGACGGACTGCTGGAGTTTTTCCGGAAAAATCCGTCCATACACCGCTTTGAGGATTTTCCGGAAATTTTCCGTAACTACTTTTCCCGAATCAAGGTGAAAACCATCTTCCCCATCATGATCCGCAATCATATTGTGGGAAGCATTGGCATAGCGGATATTCTCTCAGAGCATACAACCGGGATCACAGAAAAATTTGCCCGCCGCCTGGCTTTGGTAACGGAAAATGAACAATTAAAAAAGGAAATTTCCCAAGGACAATTTCTGGAAAAAGAATTCACATTGGCCAGAAAGGTGGAAGCACTTCTGGAAAGAAAAGAAGATGTGAATCGCTGTGGCTATATTGTCAGTAAAATTGATAAAGGATGGAAGCAGAAATATTTCCCGGCTTTGTTTGAAGTGAATCAGAATGTTTATACGGATAATTTTTTCTCCACGGAAAAGGAAGGGCAGAGAAATCCGGAGTGCCCTTATTTTATTATTATTGCCCGTTTATCCGAACTTTCCCATTCTTCCCGTACCATGCAGCTTTTCAGCGTACAGGGATACTTTCTCTCTATAGCAAAAAGCTCCCGTAATATCACCGTTCTTTCTTCCCGGTTGAATGAATCTCTGGTGGGGCTGGAAAACGGAAAAATCCAATTGGACGGATTTCTAATGCAGTTTTACCAGAAGGGAATCTGGGATATTCTTCCTTTTGGAAAAAACCTGGGTCTGTTTCAGGAGAACATCTGGAAAAAAATTCCCCGTACTCCCGCTTTGGGATCTCCGGAATTCCGAACCCCCAGCCCCTTGTCCATATCCCATCCGGATTTGCTCCAGCTGTCCATTTCCGGATACCCTCTTTTATGGATTGGAAAAGAGATTAAATGAGAAGAATGCGGCTGATATTACCAGTTCTTTTCCTGATCCTGCTTGCTTTTGATGTGTTCCGGGGAATCTATTATTATAACGCAAGTATCCGTACAAAGATATTATCCACTCCCCATGGCCTATCCCTTTATCCTGTGAGTCCGGAATTGGAAAAAAAATATTTTTATTTTCAGGAATTTCCGGAAAACCCGGAAATGGAAAACCGGGGGATTTCCGTTTATTTTTTCTCCCCCATTCTGGGGACCATCGGGGTTTATTTCCTGACATCCATGCTGTTGTTTCTTTTTGCGAGGATACGGAAAATAGAAAAAGCTTTTCTGATATTTACCCTTTTCCTGATTTTGAATCTTTTATTCTTCTTTGATCTGGTTACTGTCTCACAGTTTCATGTTCTTTTTTTTATTACATCATTATTCATAAATATTCCGTATTTATATTTATTCCGATCCCTCCATGGTTATTCCACCCATCCCCGGATAATTTTCCTTCTGGTACTGATTTTTGCCGCTTTGTCTGTTTACCTGATTCCGGAATCCTCCGGGGAAGAAATACGTTTTTTCCGGGTGGCGGGTTTTGTCCATATTGCATTTATTATTTATTCCGTTGTTTTTTATCTGCAAAAAAGGAATACACCCGGAAGAAACTCCATCATAACCAGTAAAACCACCCGGAGCATTCTGACCCTGGCATTAATTGGAACGGTGGCATTTCCAGCCCTCAGCTATCTGATTGCCACTTTTTTTGATATTAAAATTTCCATTTCCCATAACGTTTTATTTTTTCTTCCTTCTGTATTTCCCATGCTGTTTTTCTTTTTTGCTCTGCGGCAGGGGATCATATATTTTGAGGTTCCGGTTCCTGGGGTATTTCTCCGGTTTTCCTATTTCACGTTTTTTCTGTTTTTATTCTGGTTTACGGTGGGTTTTCACCTGGTACAGATTCCCTATAACTTCCAGCACATGGAATTTCATTTTGGCATAGCTGTTGTTTTTATGCTTTTGCTGGAAACTATTCGCGGGTTGATATATTCCACTTTGCAAAAATCCAATGTTCTTTACCGGGAAAGCCTCCTCAAGTCTTTTGCCTCCATCGCCAGCTCTAATAATCCCCGTAATGTTGCCCTGTTCCTGCGGCAGTTGGACCAGTTTGTTCGTAAAAGTCTGAATATTTCCTGGATGAAGGTAGTGGTGAGGGATGATGTTTTCCCGGAATGGAATATTGACTACTCTAATATCATCTTTCTGCCGCAGAATAATCCACTCTGGAATCACCGGAAGTTTATCAAAAAGGCCATCCCGTATCCATATTTCACGGGAGTGACCAGTGCCATCACCCGGGATTTTCTCCAGAAGAACGGGGCTTTTCTGGTGATTGCGTACCAGGATTTTCCGGCGATGGTTTTAATATCGGAAAAGGTGAACCAGATGCCTTTTAACACGGAGGATATTAATTTTCTGCGGCAGTTTCTGAAACAAACAGAGCCATACTTTAAGAATTACCAGTTTTTAATTACCAATATCCATCTGCGCAGAAGAGAAAGAGAGCTGGAGCTGGTTTCCAGAATACAGAAGAAAATTCTGCCGGAAAAATATGAGGACCGCTTTATTCATTATTCCGGGATATTTGCCCCCTCCCAACTGGTAACCGGGGATTATCTGGATTTGCTGAAGATAAAATCCAAAAAATACCTTTTGGTACTGGGCGATGTGTCCGGACACGGACTGGGGAGTGCGTATATTATGAGTATTCTCCGGACCATCATCCGTGGATCCGTCCAAATAAACCGGGACACACTCCGAAAGACATGTGTATATTTGAATGAATTCCTGGGAGAACAATACCAGGGCAGTGATTTTATGACACTTTTTGCCATGGAGGTCACCCTGAATCGCGGAGAGACATATATCCGGTTTATTAACGCCGGGCAACACGCAGCCGGGGTTTATCTGAAAAAAAGCGATAAATTGATTTTCTTAAAAGAAAACCAGAGAGTTCTGGGAGTGATTGCAACGGATTACCAGGAAAAGGAAGTTTCCTTCCGGGAAGATATTAGGATTTTTCTTTACTCGGATGGTGCCTTTGAAACGGTCAAAGACAACGGGGAAATGATTGGCGAACAGAAATTAAGAAAGTGGATCCGGGACAGTGTGAACCTGTCACCGGAAGACCAGAAAACCCATCTGTACAAAAAAATAACCGCCCGTGCTCACAAGGATATGGAGATGGACGATATCTCTTTAATGATTGCGGATATCAACCTTGATAACGGATGATATCCGTGCTTTTCCGGAAGCCTTCCATCATCATATCAAAACCCATGAATTGGTAATTGTTGCTACCGGGGGAAGCCGGAGCATCCGCGTTTTTTAATTCTTTTTTCTCCGGGGAGAAAACCAGAATTTTTCCTCCAAAATAAAATGGAGTGGAAAGGGAGCCGGGTTCCAGATTGACCAGGTTTTTCTGGAATTCCTCCTGGGTTTCCATTCCGGAAAACTCAGGTGGGTTGCCCTGTCCGTCCAGCCGGTACTCTTTTACCCGGGTGATTTTCATTTTGTATGCCATGCCCATGATTGCAATATTCCGGGATTTTTCCCCGGAAATGGCATCCATTACTTTTTTGATATAAGCATCTTTATTTTTCTGGAAAATTTTTTCAATAATAACCTTTTTTTCATCATTGGTGATTCTGCCCGTATTGGAAATATTTTTTTTGTCTTTATCCGGCGTCCCGGAAGATGCTTTCCATTCGTCCTGGATTTCTTTTTCTGATATGATCTGGCTGTTGAGAAGATAGTTTTTTATGGCTTCCGCATCCATCTCGCCAAAGGTTATGGAATAAGCGGTATCTTTCAGGATTTTTTCCGCCTGGGCTTCCCGCCCGGAGCCAATCCGGGAAAATTCCAGAAATGTCCGGTAGTTCTGGTTGAAAGCATACTCGGAGACAATGGAGTTTTCCAGTTCAGAAAATGTCAGTTTGCGGGCGAAGAGGATTTCATCCTGAAATTTTTTTATGTTAAAAATTCCGTCCGGTCCATAATACTGCGGAAACTGGAGCCGGATATAATCTGCAATAATTTTTTTCCTGGTTTTTTCCGAAGGGTGCATTCCATACTGTTTCAATAAATGCAGGAATAATTTCTGGTATATGTTCTGCTCCACCGCCCGGGACATCAGAAGATCATTCCCCGCCGACTGGTATTGTGCCTTCATCTGCTCCCGGGTACGGGAAACATCCGCAACCGTAATCACCTCATCGCCCACCCGGGCCACATAAAATTCTCCGGAAACATTGGAAACACCCAGATCCGGCATACCAAAAGATACAACAATCAGAATTACAATAAACACCATGAATGTAATTGAAAAAGCTTTGAAGATTTTATTTTTCCAGTTTCCCATGGGTAAATTTCTAATTTCTAAACCCGCATACAAGCGAATTTATTCCAGCTCATCCAAAAAATCTTCTCTTTTTTTAACGGCAATTTTTTTATAGAGATCTTCCATCAGAGAGGTGGTATGGTCCAGATCATGATGGGATGCTATCTCTATGGATGCCCGGGAAAATTTCCGGGCAAGGGATTCATTTTTCAGAATGGCCACAGAATATTCCGCTATCTTTGTGGCATCAAAAGGAGGTGCAATAAAGCCGTTTTTTTCATGGTGGATCAGCTCCGGCAGAGCGTAGGATTCCACGCCCACCACCGGCAATCCTGAGGCTATGGCCTCCAGTACCACCAATCCTTGGGTCTCCATGGTGGATGCAGTAATGAATAAATCATATTTGGGATAAACTTCCGGCAGGTTTTCATGCGGCCAGTATCCCAGAAAAGAAACATAGTCTTCCAGTTGCAATTGCCGGGTTTCTATTTTGAGGGAAGAAATTGCCGGCCCATCTCCAATGATATCCAGAGTGGCTCCCGGAAATTCATGGTGAATTTTTTTCAGAGCCCGCAGAAGTATCTCCACATTTTTCTCAAAAGAAATCCGCCCCACATGCAGTAGCCGGGGGGGAGAAGATATTTCCTTTTTTTCCACTCCCTTGAAATTATGCAGGTCCATGCCGTTGGAGATAACCGCTATGGGAGCTTTGATTTTCTGCTCCCTAAGTGTCTTTTCAATCAAATGGGAGGGACTCACAATGACATCCGCCTTCTCATACATGGAATTCACCACTTTTTTGATGAATTTTTTCCGGAGTGCCCTTTTACGGGTGCGAACCACTTTGTCCAGATTCCGGGATAATTTTTTCTTTGATTTCATTAAATTAAAAAGACGGTCCACCTTTAAAAGCCGATACGGAGAAATATACATGGCCATCTCCGTAACCAGGGTGTGATAGGTGGAGACCATGGGTATTCCGTACTTGACCGCCAGCTTTGTCCCGTATTTTCCAATCAATCCGGGAGTGTGGATGTGAACAATATCCGGAGAAAATTCCTTCATGGCCTTTTTTATTTTTTTTCTATTGGGCAGAACCACTTTCACGTCCGGATAGGATGGCAGGGGAAAATTACGGAAACGGATTATCTCTGTGTGATCATCAATCTGGTAGAAATCTTTTTCGCCATAACGGGGACAAAAGATAATAAACTCATGCCCTCTGGCTCCCAGAATCCGGACCAGGTGGTCAATGGAAATGGAAATTCCGTCAATCTTGGGCAGAAAAGCGTCCGTGAATATGGCAATTTTCATATCTGGGAATATTTTCCATGTTTACATTGTCCATCATAAATTGCTTATCCTTGTGAAAATTTGATCGTAAATATGCGAACCTCTGGCCAATGTGCTATCTCCAATCTGTTGGGGAGTTCTAAGGGGACGTCACTATATGGGACATATCTCCCGGTAATATGTCACATAAAAAGGAGGACATATAAAATTATGTATGTCCTTTGATGTGACTGTCACTTATTATGTCGCATCGGGGATAATAGAAGATGCATATCCGCATTTCCAGTCCATTATATCCGTGGCTGATGGGGAAATTTATGGTTATGAGGTTCTGGGCAGAAACTCCGGGGGAAAGAGTCTGGGGGATTATTTCTCCAATCCTGATATTTCCGAATCCGATAAGCTGACCACAGACAGGATTATCCGGGAAAAGGCTTTCCGTTTTTTTCCGGATCCGCCCAGGATGCACGGATATTTATCAATATCAATCCATCCTGGATTATCCATTCCGTGGACGAATCCAGGAAAAGAAAAAATGAATTACTCTTTTATACAATAAAACTGATAAAGAAATATAAAATAAATCCCCGTAATGTGGTGGTGGAGATCACAGAAAAGGAAATCAATGAAAATATGGACATTTTTAACCGCTATATTGATGAATACAGAAAAAACGGGATAAAAATTGCCATTGATGATTTTTATTTCAATAACTTTGACCGGCTCATAAAGCTGAATCCGGACATCGTGAAAATTGATATCCGGCTGGTACGGTTGAGTGTGAGCATGTCCCGTTATAAAAAAATAATCCATTTCCCAGTTCTCTCTGGATTTGGGGATTTCCGTGCTCTTTGAGGGGATTGTAAAGGAGCCGGAGCTGGTGTCTGCCATTGACTCCGGGGCATTTCTTTTGCAGGGGTTTTATTTTTCTGAGGCGAATGAAAATATCCTCCGTTCGGATAAATACAAAAATATTGTGCCCATCCATCGGCGGATGTCCATGGATAAATCCATCCAGTTCCAGAAAGAAGCTGACCGGGCGGAAATTGTATTGTCGCAGATCATCCAAAAAAATCTGCCGGCTCCAGAAAAATTCAATTTTGATGAGCAAAACCCATCGTACTATGATAATGTGGATTCCATTTTGAAGAAGCTTCTGCAGAAACTGCCCCCCGTGCCATGCGGCTTTATATTTGTAACCAGGAAGGGTACCAGCTTTCCTCCAATGTGGAGAAAGACGCGAGGAAAAAGCCTTCCGTGAAAAAGGAATACCGGTTCCAGAATTGGGGGTTTCGTCCGTATTTTGCGTCGTCCACAGAGAAAGCCAGAAAACCGGCACGGGCATTCTCAGTGCTCCCTACATCGACCGGGAGGAAAGGCGGGAGGTACGCACTCTGGTTTTTCCGCTCACGCAAAAGGTTTTTTTGTTTGCGGATCTGGAAATATAGCTCCGGTGCTCCCCAAAACCTGCATTTTTTTATAGACAAGATATCTATCGTTTGTATATTATAGTATGCTGAAGAAAATAAGAGATTATATCAGATCCATGAGAGTGGCCACAGTGGCGGTTTTTAACACGGTAATTTTTGGTGGGCTGATGACGTTATCTTACACGGTGAGAGGCAGAGTACACAGGATTCCGGATTTCTTCCTTTGGATGTGGGCAAAAGTTTTTGTGATTTTCTCCGGTTCCAGGGTGGAGGTGGTGGGTCAGGAAAATTTTGATGCAAAAAAACCCTGTGTGATCATGGCCAACCATACCAGCTATTTTGATCCCCCCTTTCTTATGTATGCTCTCAAAAAAAGAGTTAAATTTATTATGAAAAAAGAGTTGGCCGGCATTCCCATGTTCCGTCCCGCTTTAGAAAGTGCCGGGCATATTTTTCTGGATACCAAAAATCCGCGTCTGGCGAAGATTGCCCTGAAAAAGGCCTCCCGATGGCTCAAAAAAGGAGTTTCCGTGGTTATTTTTCCGGAAGGACATATTGTGCATTCGGATACAATGGAATCTTTCAAAAAAGGTGGTTTTTTGCTGGCCTTGGAAAATAAGGTGCCCATTATTCCGGTGGCCATTTCCAATACCAGAAAGGCCTATGATTTGAGCACTTCTTGGTGGAAGATTAACAAGCAGAGAATCCGTATTGTGATTGAAAAACCCATCGAAACAACCAATTACACCATGCAAAAAATACAGGAGTTGAAAGACTCTGTAAAAGAAAAAATTGAACTTCATTATAATGAAAAACCGGTCGATGGAATACAAAACATACCAATTAATTAACCGATGAATATAGAAGACATGGAAGGATTGGATCTGGATGCCCTGGGGCAGATGGATAATTACGAAAAAAAAGTATATGACCAGCAGCAACTGATTGAAATCAGCAAGGCATTGAATTCCACGCTGGATTTATCCACGCTGATTGATTCCATTCTGAATATATCCCTTGCCCAGAGTCAGACATTCCAGATTGCCATTTATCTGAATCCGGAAATTGACACCAATGATTTTTCTATTCATGGAAATGTCATTGGTTTTGATATTGAATCTCCGGAAAAAATGATCATTCCGGCCAAGAGTCCCATTCTGCAATTTTTCTCCGCGAATAAAAAAGCATATTGTTACGCACAATTGATGGAGCTCAAAAGCCAGAACCGCTTAAAGGTGGAAAAAGAATTGATGGACCAGTTTGAATCCATTTCCAATGACCTGACATTCATTCCCATGGTGAATAAGAATAAAGTCAATGGCCTGGTCATCATTGGGCCCAAAACCAGCGGGCAGGAATACATATCCTCTGAGTTGGATTTTTTGCTGGATCTTGCGTCCATTGCCTCCATTGCGGTGGATAACGCTCGCCTGTACCAGCTTGCCACGGTGGATATGATGACAAAACTGAAAATCCACCACTTTTTCCAGACCCGGCTACGGGAAGAAATGGAGAAATCCAGGGAGACCGGTGCTCCTTTGAGCATGTTCATGACGGACATCGATCATTTTAAAAAATTTAATGATACATACGGCCACCAGCAGGGTGATGTTGTGCTAAAGGAAGTGGCCCAGGTTTTGATCCGTAGTGCAAGAGGAAATGATGTTCCTTCCCGGTACGGCGGAGAGGAGTTTGCCATGATACTTCCCAATACGTCCCTGCAGGCAGCAAAAGAGATTGCGGAGCGTGTCCGGAAGAATGTAGAAAAATCCAAAGTAAAAAATTATTCCGGCGTGGGGGAAGATAAGTTAAGTGTGAGCATTTCCGCCGGAGTGGCCCAGTTCAATCCGGTTCTGGATGAAACAAATAAGCATTTAATTGAAAAATGCGATAAGGCACTATACAAAGCTAAACATAATGGCCGGAACAGGGTGGAAATATCCCAGGACAATGAAGCCAAGTAAAATCAAATAATATCATGCATGCGGACAAGACCGCAGATTTTTTTATTTTGGTCCACAACGGGCAGGATATATGTTTTTTTCTCATGCATAATGGACAGGGCTTCTTCCACCATCGCGTCCAGGCGGGTGAACGAGGGTTCCGGGGTCATGAATTCTTCCGCCGTTTTATCAAAAACTGTGGTAAGATCATTGACATCCAGTAATCTTTTGATATCCCCATCCGTGATAATACCCCGCAGATGACCTTTGCTTCCCCGGATAACCACCGCACCCAGATTGGATGTGACCATTGCATTGATGATATCTTTTAATTTTGTCTTTTTTTCAATGATGGCATGCGGGTCATGTTTATACCGGTCTTTTACCCTGGTTAGAAGTTTTTTGCCCAGACTGCCCGATGGGTGGAATCTTCCAAAATCTTCCCTTTTAAAATCTTTGATCACCATCAAAGCGGACGCAATCCCATCCCCAATCATCAGGGACAGAGTGGTGGACGCCATGGGAGCCAGATCCAGGGGGCAACCTTCTTTTTCAATTTTGTAAATGATACCAATGTCCGCTTCTTTGTGCAGGGTGGAGTCTGCCTTTCCGGTAACCCCCACCAGACGGGCTCCCAACAAGCGGATATGCGGCAGCAGTTCAATGATTTCCCTGGTTTCCCCGGAGTTACTGAAAGCCAGGACGGTTTCCTTTTTCTGGATGTTTCCCATGTCTCCGTGCAGTGCGTCCGCCGGATGCAGAAAAACGGATGGGGTACCTGTGGAGGTGAGGGTGGCACTGATTTTCTGGGCTATGATTCCTGATTTTCCCATGCCGGTGGTAATGACCCGGTTTGGGGTGGATGCCAGGGCACGGGCAGCGTTATAGATATTTTCAAAAAAATGTTCCTGCCCAATGGTGGTGGCAATGGAAGCACTGGTGGCTTCAAAGGTATGGCGTGCGGCCAGTGCGGCCTTATGAATGGAATCCATGGATTATTATGAATTTCTGCTTTCTCCGGAGTCATCCATATCCAGGGAATAATCCTCCGCAACAATATCTCCGGTATTTTTATCTTTTTTTAATACCTTCCATTTTTTTTCTGCTTCTTTAAGTTTTTTTTCGCAGAAATCCTTTAATTCCACTCCACGGGAATACAGAGCCATGGAGTCTTCCAGTGACTCATTCCCCCGTTCCAGCCTCCTGGTAATATCCTCCAGTTCTGCCAGAGCGGATTCAAAGGTGATTTTCTTTTTTGCTGATTCCATGATTGCGGAATTCCTCCATGATGTATTCTGTAAATGAAAATTTGTAATGGGAAACGGGTTTATGGGTGAATTTCTGCCAAGGCACTTTCCAGTTTCCGGATATTGGCATTATCTGGTTCATATCCTTTTGCTTCCTTGAGAACTTTCTCTGCCCGTGGAATATTATTTGTCCTGCGATACAAATCGGCCAGCAGGATCAGGTTTTTCACGGACGATGGATTTCTCATACGCAGAGCTTCTGCATAGGCAATGGCCATCCGCCCTTTGCCGGATTTTTTCAAGGATAGAACCCGGTAATAGAGTGCCACATCAGAAAGAGGGATTTCCTGGTAGAATTCACCGGAAATTTTTTCCATGAGATCCATTTCTTGTGCAGCCGATGCTGCCCGGATGCAGATTTCATAGAAACTTTCTTTGACGGTACGGGGTATAATGGGATGATTCACCATGTCTTTGGTGTCATGATAGGCTTGCATTATGATGGCATAATCTTTTTTCTCAAAATAGTTTTCCATTTTCCGGACTGTTTCTGTGATTTCTTCTGGTGGGATTCGTGTGTCTGTGCTATGTGGCCGCTGCCATGTTATTTTCATGATGGAAAAGTCATCTTTCAAATTTGCTTCATCACGGATTAAGCGGTGAATTTCTGCCGTATCCGCTCCCCCTCTCTCCACATATTCCAGAAAGCGGTTCTCATCTTCGTTCAGAAGAGTGGATCCATCGGCCTGCCTTAGCATCAGATCATCTTTTCCATCAGATCCCAAAAGTAGGGAATCCCCGTCCTCCAGCAAGTAACTATCCACCTGGATTCTTTTTTTCATATCCAGAGTCCCCAGTTTGTGGTATTTGAGTTCCTCCTCAACAAAAGTAGCTTTATGATCCCGGTACAGGATAAGCCAGGGATGTTCCGCATTGATAAAATATACCGCTCCGGTGGTTTCATCCAGCAACCCCAGGATGCAGGACATCAGCATGGAGCCATCAAAGGTGATAAACGTTTTATGAAGTTCAATGAAAAGATTTTTAATCCATAATTCCGGCAGAACTCCGGTGTTGTCCGGATTATTTTTTGTTCTGTCCAGAGACGCATGGATGAGGGATCCATAAATGATGACCCCGCCGGCTCCCTGCATGGATTTTCCCATGGCATCGGCGTTCGTGAAAAAAGTGAATGGTTTTTCTCCCAGAAAAATTCTGTCTATGATACAGATGTCCCCGCCAATGTCTTTTTCCCATTTGCGGAAGCGGAACTTTTTATATTCTTCGATGTGATAATTTACCAAGACATTTTCTGATCCAGAATTTACCCTTGTCAGTGGCTGCGTGAGAAGGGATGTGAGAAAATAATCCCCGTCCTGCTGGGTTTTCAATGCCTCCACTTCTGTCAGAGTCTGCTTGAGTTCCCGGGTTCTTTCCCGGACTTTGTTTTCCAGGTTCACGTTCAGTTCTTCCACCTCATTGTGGATTTTTACAAACCGGGAAGCCAGAACCCCGGCAATCCCAATCACAAGAGATAAAAAAGCAAAATCCGCCAATTTGGGAGAATAGATGATTTCCATATCCCGGAGGATGTCATTGATAGCGGCAAGAGCGAGAAAGACAAATCCCCCAAAAATGTAAAATGCGGCTTCCCGGTTTTTCCCTCGGATGGAGTCATGTGTGGGGTTTTTGGTGAGTATTTCCCGGATAATTACAAACAGAATATACACCAGGGCGGGCAGAACCATGGCATAAAAAACCATGAGGGTGGTATCCTGTACTACATAAGGGGAGACAATTTCCACCAGCCAAAGCAATAGGCTCAATCCGGTATAAACGATGGAGAATTTTGTATAGCTACGGGTGAAAAAGCGGGCTGTGAAGAGGACCAGAAAAGCCACGGAAAGATACAGCAGCAGGTGCTGGGTATACAGCCGCAGATGGACGGCATGCCCGAAAATAAAATCCCGGCTTGCCATATAAAAAATACCGAGTAATCCAAAAAACAAAGCAAAAAGTCCAAAGTACAGATTATAATGATCCACTCTTCTGCGGAAAAACAGCAGCAGATGGTAGAGAGCCACAAAGAAGTAAATTCCCAGGAAAATACCCTTGAGAATATCTTCCTTGAAATACGCAGAATATATTTTCTCCGCACTTCCGGCTTTTACATCCGGTCCCCAGACTTTATTGGGATGCCCCTGCTCCCGGTATAACGCAACATAAAGATAATTTTTCTCCCCTGGTTTGGCATACTTCAACAAGGGGAATTCAAAAATTCCTCTCATAAATAATGCGGATACATAAGGTTTTTTATTTCCTTTTTTTGCGAATAGCTGGTCATTTATGTAATGAAAGTTTACATCAGAGATGAGGCCATAGTCCACCGCAAGCGGGATCCCATTCGACGCCATTTTTATAAGAGAATCCGGAATCTGCCGGCGCAGGGTAATCCATTGACCGTGTTCTTCATCGGACGGGTGGAATGGAAACCGGACGGGGTCCCAGCGGAGCCAGGTATTAAATTTTTTGGGATTCTTAATCCATTCTTCGTTGAAACCATTGGTATACTGCCAGCCGTTCTCCAGGTTGACAATTTGGGACGTGCCGGTCTTTCCGTCCGTCGCAGTTATGGTTCCGTATCTGGCGAATAATATAATAATAAATAATAATCTAACTGGATTTTTTTTCAAGGGAACTCACTATTATCCATACTCTGCCGATGTCAAATCTATTTTCGGCGGGGATGTAATTTCCTTTACGCGGAATGCCGGGTTTTCAATTTACCGGCGTGACCAGAGTCGGATTTTTTTTGACCGTGGGCGGAAAAGTTTTCCCACGCCACCCTGTTATGTTTATCGCTCACCCATATCCTGATGGGAGGAGTTATCCTGAATAATTATTTTTTCCATTGGTGCTTTCTTCCCAAACTGGATGTCCAGGTTTTTTATCTGGGGTACTCTTTTCCGGTATCTCTTACCATAATCTCCTATATGATTTTTCATATTCCCGGCAGGGAGCGTGGGATGAATTTCGCTAAAAACGGGGTATTCTGGACGCTCAACCTGGGTGTAATTACGCTGTTTCTGGGAATTATCACTGAATCTTTTCTGGTGGAAATTATAAGATCGGGCGGGAGACAACCCCGGTATAGGAGTAGCCAGTGAAAGACCAGGTTTTTCAATCCCAGAAATCCAGAGAGGCCGATTTTGATTTTAATCCGGAGGTGGCGGGCGTATTTGAGGATATGCTGGAGCGGTCTGTTCCCTACTACCATGAGGTGAAATCCATGACGGCGTCCTTGATTCGGTATTATTATGAACAGGAAGCCGGGACAGATAAAAAAATGATCTATGATCTGGGATCCTCCACCGGAGCCTTGGCCCATGCCCTCTCCCAAAAATTCGAGGGGACGCCGTTTTATTACACCGGAATTGATAATTCCCCGGCTATGGTGGAAAAGGCGGTGGATATTTTTTCCCTGAACTCCGTCTGTCCGGAGCATAAAATTCAGTTTCTCTGCGATGATATTATCTCCTTTAACTATGAAAACCCTTTTGTGTTTGTATCCAATTACACCATCCAGTTCCTGCGACCCATGGAGAGACTTCCTTTTCTGAGAAAATTATACCAATCTCTTGCGCCGGGCGGAGTGTTCCTGATGAGCGAAAAAGTCCTGGAAAACAACTCCGGTTACAGCCGGGCATTCCAGAAGCTTTATTATGATTTCAAAAAAGAAAACGGATATTCAGAAATGGAAATTGCCGGTAAACGGGAAGCACTGGAAAATGTTTTAATACCCTACCGGGCGGATGAAAATATCCAGATGCTCACCGAGGCCGGTTTTGATTATATTGATCTGTATTTTAAATGGTTTAATTTTGCCTCATTCATTGCCATTAAGAAGCCCTGAATATGAAATATACCGATATCGCTCCCCATACATTTTCTGACCAGAACCGGCCACGGATTCTGGAAACCATCCGGAGTGTGGCACGGGAAAACCAAACCCCGGTGGACATGGATGCTTATTTTTCGGCATCGGTGGAAGCAGAAAACAGAGATGTTCATATTCCCGATGATTTTACTCCCGATATGTATGGCCATCGCCGGATAAAAACCCCCGTGTTCACGGATTTTTCAGGGGATATCGTGGTCATTGGAAGAGAGGAGGATATTCCTGTGCAGGAAAGAGACCATATTCTCCGTGGTGTCCGCGAGGATCTGGAAAGGCTCATCCCATGGCGCAAGGGTCCCTACCGTATCCTGGGGATGGAACTGGACGCGGAGTGGCAAAGCCATCTCAAGTGGAACCGCTTTGTACCGTTATTACCTCCCTTGGAAAATGCCGTCATCGCGGATATTGGTTCTAACTCCGGGTATTATCTCTTCAAAATGGCGACACATCATCCCGCTCTGGTAATGGGGTTTGATCCGGTGATGAAGTTCCGTGCCCAGTTTGAATATCTTCAGAATCTGGCCCGGGTGCCTTCTTTGTACTATAATCTTTTGGGGTGGGATACTCTCCGGTTTTTTCCGGATTTCTTTGATGTGGTATTCAACATGGGAATTATCTACCACCACAAATCCCCACTGGAAGTCCTGGAGGTTTCCTATTCCGCTCTGGCTCCGGGGGGAACCCTGGTGCTGGAGACAATGGGCATGGATTCACCGGAGGAGGTGGTGCTGTCTCCATCCCGGCGTTATTGCGGGGTCCCCGGTATCTGGTTTGTGCCATCGGAAAAAAGCGTGATAAACTGGCTGCGGCGTACCCATTTTACGGATGTCCGGGTGGTATACAATGCCCGCCTGGGAGTGGAAGAACAGCGGTCCACTTCTTGGGCACCCTATGAAAGTCTGTCTGATTTTCTGAATAAAAAGAATCCGGATTTAACCATTGAAGGTTATCCCGCCCCCAACCGGATTTATGTCATGGCGAAGAAGCCGGGGACTCTGGTGCCGAGGTCTTCCGTTTTGTTTTGATGGCCAGCTCGCTGAATTTTCCGGCGTGTTCATTTTCATAGGCAAATAACAGATTCTGTCCTGGAATAAGAGAAAAATTGTCATCGTGGTGCAGAAGATAATTATAATGATCCTTAATTAATTTAAACTGGATCATATTGGTGAGGCGGTCTTTATTCCTCTGGTATTCCCCGATGATTTCCTTTTCTTTGGGGAAAAGATAATCGTCCAGCGTCTGTTTTTTATTCTGGGATTTTTCCGCTACCGGGGTGTTCATCTCCATCAGAGAAAGAAAAGCCAGTTTTTTTGCCTGGCGGGCGAATTTAATCCCCTCAATATAATATTTAATTTTACTGCTGTACAGGTGATACCCAATGTTTTTCCCTAGCGTATGGTTTTCTTCACTCACGCGCAGATCCCGGAAGCCCAGTTTCAGAAAGGACAGGGCACGGGCATCCTGGGAATGAATCACATCTCCGGCAGATAGCTCCAGAATTTTTCTGGTATCAGCCTGGTAGATATCCGTCAGAATCTGATCAAAAAGGATGGTCTGTATTTTCTGTGACCGGCGGATCTCCACAAAGGAATCTTTGTAATGCGACGCCAGAAAATACTTCTGTGCCAGAAATTGATGATAGGAGGCACGGTGGAGAAATTTCTTATGTTCCTCTTTCCCAAAATTGGATACAGGAGTGTTGATAAATTCCAGAAAATCCCGGTTTTCCCGGAGCAATCGCTGGATGTGCATGTAGTTAAACGCGTCCGCGAAGAGAACCTGTGTCCATGCAAAAAGAAAGATCATAACAAATATTTTCCGGAAATATCCCATAGGTTTATTATCGGAAAGCGGAGGGGGCAAAATTGAACATCTCATGTTTTTCTTTCCTGCTTCCTGGCCGATGGCAGAAATATATTATTGAGGATGATTCGGTATCCGGGGCTGTTCCGGAATAGTTCCAGATTGGTATTGGGATCCCCCACATAATGAGCATAGTCTTCCGGATCATGCCCCGCATAAAATGTGAAAAAACCTTTGCCGTATTTCCCGTAAATGTAACGTACCCGGTTTGTCCCCGGAGTGTCACCCAATATGATCACCCGGCTTTTGATTGTGGAACGCCGGAACGCATTGGTCTGACCCAGAAAGCCCCGGATGTCCCGCTCGTGGTTTTGGGTCAGCAGTGCGGGGATGGGGTCATATTTTGCGTTGAACTCAAAAAGAGTGAAAAAATCTTTTTTATATAAAATTCCCTCTTTTACTGCGTCTATATCTATATCAGAAAATTCATAGATCTCCGGGTCTGTGATCAGGGTGAAATTCTCAAATGCCAGAGTCCGGGAGAAATCCAGCTTTTTTTCAAAATCCGGCGTAATGGGGCTTCCGTCAATGCGGGGATCCACAATGTCCACTCCGGTGGAGGCGAGGGCAATGTCCAGACTGTCTGTGGCAGAGCACATGGCAAAGAGATACCCTCCGGCAAAAGTAAATTCGGCAATTTTCCGGGCAACGGCGTTTTTCAACTCCGGCACACTGGAAAAACCCAAATTTTTGGCTTCACTTTCAAAGGCAAATTTTCTTTTCTGGTACCAGAGCTCGTGCCGGGATGTGGCGTAGAATTTGCCCATCTGCCCGGTAAAATCCTCATGGTGCAGGTGGAGCCAGTCAAAATCCACCAGCCGATTGGTCAGCACTTCGTTGTCATAAATCCGGGTATACGGAATCCCTGCGTAATCCAGTGCCATCACCACCGCATCATCCCAGGGGGCAGTGCCGGGGGGCTTGTACACTCCCACCCGTGGAACTTTTTCCAGCTCAATACTCCCCATATTGGTTTTTTCACTCCGGCTCAGAAATCCGGAATAGTCCTCCTGCGTGAATGCCTCCAGGGAAACTTCCTGGAAAAGGCTTTTTTTCTCTGCCGGAATGCTTTCCGGGTTCTCCACCAGAAAAGAACCACCCCGGTAGTTTAGCAGAATTTTAACCTTCATGCCACCCTGGATGAGGGAATATACCGCCCCGTAGGCTTTCAGATGATTTGCCTGAGCGGAGTCCATGGGCACCAGAGCATGGGGCAGAAGGGGAGAGCAGAAACCCAGAAAAAGAGAAATGGCCATGCCGATGGTATAATAGTAAATTGGCTTTAGTCGCATTCAGCCGCTTCCTCTGGTGCGGGTTTTTCCCAGCTTTGCGTTCCGTTCCGTGTATTCAATGATTTTTACCGCAATATCTTCTCCGGTAATCTTTTCAATTTCCTGCAGACCAGGGGAGGAATTCACTTCCATGACCATGGGGCCATTATTGGAACGCAGCATATCCACCCCGGCAATATTGAGTCCCATGATCTGTGCAGAACGAATGGCGGTGGTGCGTTCCTCCGGTGTAATTTTCACCGGATACCCGCTTCCGCCCCGATGGATGTTGCTGCGGAAATCCCCCGGGCCGGCAACCCTTTCCATGGCTCCCACCACTTTGTCCCCCACCACAAAAAAGCGGATGTCCTTTCCCTGGGATTCCCGAATGTACTCCTGTACCAGAATATGGGTATTCAAACCCCGGAACGCTTCAATCACACTCTGTGCGGCTTTATTTGTGTCTGCCAGAACAACCCCAATGCCCTGGGTTCCTTCCAGAATTTTCAAAACCAGAGGGGCACCCCCGGTCAGGTTGATTAAATCGTCGCTGTAGCGGGTGGAGTGGGCAAATCCGGTGATGGGCAACCCAATGCCCTTCCGGGCCAGAAGCTGGAGGCTGCGCAGTTTATCCCGGGAACGGGAAATGGCCACGGATTCATTCACGCTGTACACTTCCATCATTTCAAACTGCCGCACCACCGCACTTCCATAAAATGTTATGGAGGCCCCAATGCGCGGAATGATGGCGTCAAAACCCTCCAGAGAATTTCCTTTATAGTGAATGGATGGACGGGACGGGGTGATGTTCATATAACAAAGGAGAGGATCAATCACATGGACATCATGGCCCCGCTCCAGGCAGGTTTCATACAGCCTTTTTGTGGAATAAAGATTTTTATTCCGGGATATGATCGCTATTTTCATAAAATTCTCTTGTCATGAACTTTTTTCCGGGATGGATGATGACATTGTCCCGTAACGAATTCCGCCCAATGAGAACCGGAAACCGCATTCGTGACCGGTCTGCCAGATTGATGATAATGGGCCAGTTTTTATCCCCCATCTGAATCCTGGTTTTGATATAAATCCTCTGCTGGATTTCCCCGTTGGAGCTTTTCACCGCCCGGATGTCGTATATGGGGAAGCAACACTCCATGGCTTTTCCGGTGGGAGAATACGTAAACGTGACTGTCCCCTTGCCGCTATCTTTGGCCGATGGGTCGCAATGGACAGAAATATTCCGGGCATGGATGGAGGAATTATATGCTCCTGTGTCCAGCTTGGCCACGCTATTCTGGATTCCCAGTTCCGGGAAACTGGCGTATTCCAGCCAGCCTGCGTGAATGAAATCCTTTCCCATCGCGGAATGGATTGTGAATGCCCGCAAGCTGTCATCTTAAAATTTTGTTGACCGCCCGTTGTCCAATGCCAATCTTCTGTGCGGCAGAACACCCAAAATTGGCCGGATTATTGTATCTTTTAACCAAGAGTCGGTATAAAATTAGTCGTAATTAGAATATCAGAAAAGGATTTAATGGACATTCAGAAAAATGCAATAAACCAAGGGCTACCCTACCAGGCTTTAATTTCCAGTATAATACACAAATACAATGCCGGATTACTTGTGGAAAGTAAAGATTAAACTCTCCCTATTTCTCCGGCTTCCAGGAATCTTTCAAACCCACCGTCCGCAGGA
>DYOA01000027.1:26707-33866 GCA_020720785.1 Leptospira biflexa | reverse complement strand
CCCTGGACCGTACGTTCCTCCACTTCTTCCTCCGGGTTGGGAACTTCCACGTAATCCGGTTTGGTCTGGGCGGCACGTTCGGGTACCGCCAGAATGTGTCCCAGATAGGCCTCTTTTTCCGGAAATTCAGAAGAAAACTCTCCGTCGGAATACACTCCCGGCCACAGACAATCATAAGAGTGGATAAGATTTCCATTGATCCGGACATGACCGATTAAAATATGGCGTACAGAACAAAATGGGGAATCATGAGAAATACAAATAACAGAAGAAAATTTTTGGCAAGCCTGCCGATGGTGGATCTGCATAATGACCGGGCATTCTGTCTGGTGGCGGCACATCGGCCATGGAACAATTGTTTCCGATGTGATCTTTGTAGCGACCATTACCATAATTCCCAGTTTTTTTTCGCATTGTGGAGACCTCCGTATAATTTCACCAGATGGCCCGCATTTTTATTGAATCCGGAACAGATGCGGCAGATGTGGGAAAAAAACCATTATGAATTCATCCTGAATGCACTGGAAAAACTGAAGGAGCTGGAGATCCCGCTTTCCGCAAATCCTCAGGATCTGGGATCGGAAAAAAATGCTGCGTTCATTGGAATTGAGGGGGCGTATCTTCTCAATAATAATGCCGGGGATTTACGGCCGGATTCCCCCATTCCGGAATCCATCCCGGAGATGGTGGCAGAATTAAAGGAGAAAAAAGTATCCTATATCACTCTGACCTGGAACAACCCCAATCCCTATATGGGTTCTCATCTGGAGCCGGAAAAGGGTCTCACAAAAGCAGGGGAAAAAATGGTGCGGCATTTGATTGATAACCGCATCATGCCGGATTTGAGCCATGCTTCCCGCAAGGGGGTTCTGGATTTTTATCATTTTACAGGCGGAGGCCATCCCCTGTTTTTTTCCCATTCCAATGCGTATTCCCTTTGCCGGCATACCCGGAATGTGGACGATGAAATCCTGAATCTGGTGCGGGAAACCCGGGGGCTGATGGGTATCAACTACGCGGCCAGTTTTCTGAATGTGACCGGCAATGCCACCGGGAAGGATATCCTCAAACATATCCGGTATATTATCCGGCAGGCCGGAGAGGAATCTGTTTCTTTTGGTTCTGACTTTGACGGATGGGTGAAGCTGCCCCGGGGCATTTCCAACCCGGACGATGTGCGGAATCTATTTGTGGAGGAATTCTCCTTCCATGAAAAGCTGTTGAGAAAGATATTCCACCAGAACGCCAGGGATTTTTTTATGCGGAATTTTATCCCTTAGCGGGAGATTTAATATTTGGAGCAGTCGTCGCAGTTTTTGTCTTTCAACTGTTTCATGATATCCGCATCGTTGATTTTTTCCTTTCCGGAGCAATCACATCCATGGAAAGAAGTTGCCACTGCAAGCATCACAAACGCCATGATTACGGTTAATCTCTTCATCATTTTCTCCCTATAAAAAACGCCGGCACTGGAAAATGCCGGCATCCCAAGAAATTTACGATCAGCAGCCCTCGCCACCGGAGATGGATTTTCCACCTTTAGTGGATTCTGCCACTTCTGCTTCTGTTACGCGTTTTTTGGGTAATTCAATTTTTTGTTTTTTGTATGTACCCAGTTCGGCAAAACTGTCATGGTATACCACATTGGTTTTCACAAATTTGACATCTTTCACGCCCAGGTTTTTCAGTTTTTCATAGGCAATTTCTGCCAGAATACCGCTGTTGCAGTACACATAAACATGCTTGTTCGCGAATTCGCCCACCTTGGACTGGTTGATATCTGTTGCGGGATAGTTTTTTGCGTTGGGAAGGTGTATAATATCAAACTCTTCCGTAGGACGTGCATCCACAATCATATCTCCGGCACCGGGGGTTTTAACTTTGGCAATGAAATCTTCCACATCAATTTCCCCGGGTAACAGGTTACGGGTATAAGAGATGGTGGTTTTGAACTGGTTAGCGACAGTTTTTCCGCCGGCAGCCTTGAATCCTTCAATACCGCCATTCAGGATGGCCACATTATTGAATCCCCAAGAGAAAATGTCTTTGAGGGCAGGGCTTATATCCACCTTAGCATCACCTTGGTCGCACTTGTTGTTATCCAGATAGAGAACAATGGGTGCATTTTTGTTGTATGGATTCTTCACATCAGGAAATTTCCCTTTCCATTTGGGCAGATCTTTCTGCAGAATATTGATCGCACCAGGAATATGCTCTTTGGCAGCATTTTCTCTCATGTCAATAATGATCATGGAAACATTCTTTTTCTGCTGATCCAGCATTCCTTTAATGTTCAGACAAACCGGATGTCCGGTCATTCTCCACGCGGGAAATCCCAGATGGTACACTTTTAAATTGTTATATCCTGCGTTTTTGGCAACAATGGCCGATCCAGGTGCCAGGTTACAGTGGAGACCACCACAGAAGAAAATAATCTCTTTATTCTTATCTTTCCCCAGAAGTTTTTCAATGTCCTTGCTTTGCTTAAATGCGGGATATTCAATATTGATGGCTCCAGGAATGGTTCCGGTATGATAGACGGAAGCCGGACGGGAGTCCACCAGGATAAAGCTGGATGTATCCGGAGGAACGGTCTTGATTTTCCCTTCCATATAGTCTGTGAGGACCACATATTCTTTTACCCGTTCAATCAACGGAGGTAATGCTTTGACCTTGGCGGCAACCAGATCTTCCCCTTCTTTTTTGAAATCAACAATCAGACAGGTTTGCGGTTTGATAACATCAAGACTTTCCGCTCCTTCCAACACTGTTTTTTCATTGACAATCAGAAGTTTTGTCTCCTTATTGATATCCAATCTCAGTGTTTTTGCTTTTTTGGACACACCCTTCATCGCTCCAATGAACCGGTTTTCCACCAGTTCATCTTCCACGCAGCAGACACAGTTTTTATCTGCTACTTTTGCCACGTCAATCTTGGGTCCGCAGGAAGCCAGAACCAAGGATGCCATAGCGATAAAAGATAAAACTATTTGCTTTTTCAACATATTTAACCCTCTCTTTGAAGAATTTTTTTAACCATTGCCAGAATGAATCTGATTTGTAAAGAAATATTTTATCCGGTATAAAATTTTAAACGATATAAAATTAGAGTGTTTCTAAAAAGTACAGTCCGGTTTTATCCGGACTATACGCAAAAATCAACAACCTTCCGCAGCACTGATGGCCGGTTTGGAGCCGGAAGCGGCAGCTCCTCCGGAGCCTTCTGCTTTTTTCCCTTCCTTTATGGATGCAATTTGCTCAGCGGTGAAAAGAACGGTGGCACTCTGGTCTTTTTCAATGATCTCTATACCACCATTTCCATCGCCCTTGACTCTTGCCCACATGAAATACGGATATATCTTATTCTGTGACAGGATATCCCGTGCAAGTTCCGCTCTTTCTCCGCCGGGACAGAAGAAATAATATTTTTTATTCTTATCCAGCTCTTTGACTTTTCCTGGTAAAGATCCCAGTGGGATATTCTTTGCACCCAGCAGGGTCATTCCCGGATCTTCGGAAACTTCTGTGGTCTCCCGGACATCGATCAGCTCCACGTCGGAAGGAAGTCCGTTCAGAGCCATAGCCGCAAATTCCCCGCCGGAAATTTCACCCTGGAGCTTGCCTCTCTGCCAAGATGTTTTGGTGTCTGTCACATCCAGCGTCCGGGCAACCGGAATTCCATCCTCTGCGGGGTTGAAATCGACAATGGCACATTTGCCCACATCATTTTTCAAGGGCATAATCAGGGCTTTGATTCCGTCTTTGTTTTTGATTTCCGTGCCATTGACTTTGGTATTCTTGTTGTAGCGGATAACATATTTGTTATCATTCACAACAAGCTTCACCATTTTTCCCTTGCCCACAGCCCCGGCAAGAATTCCAATATAACGGTTGCTCTGGACTTTATCCGCGTGGACTTTGCATTCAGATGATATAAATTTTGGATCATCTTTTGCCGGTCCACAGGAAGCAAGAAAACCAGCCGCAATCGCTAAAACCATAAAATGAAGATTTTTTCTTTTCATATATACCTCATATCCCGGTTAGGTTTAAGCATTCTTATGTAAAGAGTTTTTAAAGGCGGACGTGGTTTTTTAGTGGTTCCCCGGTCATTGGTCCATCCGTACCGCCATTGGATATAATACTTGACATGGCATTTTTCCGCCGCAGATTACCGGTATGGATTCTTCTTCTAAGATTGTGGTTATTGGTGCCGGGGCCATTGGCGGGATTACCGCGGGATTTTTAAAAAAGGCAGGGTATGATGTTACTCTGGTGACTCGTTATCCGGAGGCTGTGGTCACCATAGAAAATTCCGGCCTGGAAATAACTGGAATACGCGGAAACTTCCGCATCCCCGTTCCGGCGGTTTCCCGGATTGCGGATATTCCCCACAAAGCCGATGTGGTATTTTTAGCGACAAAAACCACGGACATTGATTTGCCCGCAAGAGAAGCATTGAAGATCATGGGTAAAGATTCCATCCTGGTATCCATGCAGAATGGAATTGTGGAGGAAGACTTGGAAAAAATTGTGGGAAAAGAACGGCTCATTTCCTGCGTTGTGGGCTGGGGTGCCACCATGCTCTCTCCTTCCCGCCTGGAGATGACCTCCACGGGAGATTTTGTGATTGGAAACTACCGGGGAGTGGCAGACAATCGCCTGGCTCCTCTCAAAGAAATGATGGATTCTGTTCTGGAAACCCGGATTTCTGAAAATATGCAGGGTTATCTCTATTCCAAGCTGATCATCAATTCCTGTATCACTTCTCTGGGGGCCATCACCGGATTAACCCTGGGCAACATGCTCAAACAGAAAAAAATACGGAATTTATTTCTATGTGTAATGAAAGAAGCCATGGATGTCGCACATCAAATGAATCTGAATGTGGAAAAATACGGTGGCAAAGTGGATTATTATGATCTGACCTCTCCAGCCGGAATGATGAAAAAATTCTGGCATCATCTTCTGCTCCGGATTATCGGGTTTAAATACCGCCGGCTCAAGTCATCCAGCCTCCAATCCCTGGAAAGAGGGCGCCCCACGGAGGTGGATTCCCTGAATGGATATATCGTCCGCAAGGCCACAGAATATTCCGTACCGGTTCCGTTGAATGAAAAAATCGTGTCCATAATCCATGAAATTGAACAGAAAAGAAGGAAAAGCCATCCGGAAAATCTGGATCAGGATATTTTTATCCGGTGTTCCCGGAATCCGGGGATAAGCAATGCGTGAATTTCGTGAAAGAGTAAATACCTTTTTCTATGATCACCTGCGGAATACATTTTATTATTCATTCTTTTCCGATTTAAGCAATTTCATCCATTTCTCCGTGGAGGTTTTTTCCGGGATTACCCGGGTACGGGGACCTCATCTGGATGCGTTTCTCCGGGTGGTGACCAGCCAGATAAAATTCACGGGACGAAAGGCGTTGCCTCTGGTATCTTTTATTTCTCTGATCATTGGCGGGACCACCATTATCCAGTCCATGACATTTCTTCCCAAGCTGGGACAGCAGGATTTTATTGGGAATCTGCTGAAGATGGTGATTGTGCGGGAGATTGGTCCTCTGATCACCGCCATTATTGTTCTGATCCGTTCGGGCTCTGCTATTGCTTCCGAATTGTCCACACAGAAACTGCATCGGGAAATTGAAGCTATCGAACTGATGGGTATCAATCCCTATGTCCTCTGGATTCTTCCCCGGGTTGTGGGCGGACTGATTTCTGTTTCCTTACTGATTGTGTATTTTGATTTTATTGCTTTTTTGGGGGGATATTTTTTATCCAGCATGGTAGTGGCCATTCCTTTTGGTACATTTATTGAGGCCATCATCCGTTCCATTACCCTGCCGGATATTCTTTCCAGTGTGGTGAAAATGATAGTCTATGGAATATCCATTCCGCTCACATGCAGTTATTACGGGTTCAAGCCGCAGACATTATTTGAAATTCCCATTTATGTTTCCAAAGCGGTGGTGCGGAGTCTGGTTTATATTTTTATATTGAATGGATTCATTTCTGTTCTGTTTTATCTTTGACAATCAAATGGATTTATTCCAGAAGAAAGCGGATGGTCTCTGCCGTTTTTTCCGCATCTCTGCGTCCCATTTCAAATGTTTCCTCCACCAGATCCGGACGGGAGTATTCCCAGACTTTTACCGTCACTTTTTTTCCGGGATAAAAAATGAATACATCTTCCCTGTCCAGATACTGTTCGTAGTTGATTAAATCGGCGGGATCATACACCACCCCCAGACGGTAATCCACTTTCCGGAGGTGTTGCAGGGGGAGGTTCGCGAATATTCCACCATCCAGATACCGTTCCCTTCCGATTTTCTGGAATTTCATCAGCGGGGGTATGGAAGACGATGCCAGAATAATGTCCTCCAGGTGCTTTACATTTTCAATATCTTCCTTGAAAAAAACTTTTTCCGTGAGACCGTATTTGGCGGCCGCTTTCAGGAGGTGTTTTTCTTTCAGCCCATTGGCTATTCTTTCCCCGTCGCCCAGATATGCCTTGGTTAATTCATAGAATCCTTTGACCCCTTCCGGGAAGGACAGGAACGCATCCGGTGGAACCTTTGCTACCGGGATGGCAATATCTTTTACCTGGATCTGAAATTGTTCCCAGTCGATGGTTTTGCGTACCGTGGTGCGGTACATTCTTTCATGGGGGAACGGGGTTTTGCCCTGGATCAACCTGGAGATGTAAAGATTCTTTTCGTTAATCTCTGTGAGAGCAGTAAAAACAGTCATTACCTCATCCACTTTTCGCAGTGCCAGGGTGAGTGCCATGCTGGCTCCGGCAGAAGTCCCCGCCCAGGCGTCCACCGCAAGCCCAAATTCCTGGAACCGGGAAAAAAGTCCCAAGCCATAAAATGCTTTACATCCGCCTCCGGCAATGGCAACTCCCACCCGTGGCCGGGGTGAAAACCGGGGCAGCTTTATTTGGGGCAGTTTCAAACTGAAGGTTACGGCCATAGGGGATTTTAGATAGGAAAAAAAGGGGTGGTTTGGTGAAAAGCAAAAAATTGTCAGCACTGGTCTGGCTGCGGGATGACTTCCGTCTTATGGACAACCCTGTTTTATCCGTAGCACTGCGGGCTCATGGGAATTCCATTTTAATATTATTATCCATACCGGAGGATATTTCCGCC
>DYOA01000027.1:18009-26607 GCA_020720785.1 Leptospira biflexa | reverse complement strand
TTTCCGCCGCCGGAATGCGGCAGCTTCTCTCCACCGGATTCATACATAATCGCCCCCGGATGATTGCCGCTTCCTTTCTGACAAAGCATCTGCGGATTGCTTGGACACAGGCAAAAAAATTTGATCCGCAGGGGGAATATGCTTCCACATTTATCCCGGCCAGCGGGGATTTATTTGGGGGGGAAAGGGGAACCATCCGCGAGCCCATTATCCGGCTGGATGAGGAAAGAGAAAAAACCCTGTCCATATACTACTTACTTCGGAAAGGAGACCATTGATTTTGGCGGATGCGGATTTTATCCATATTTTCTATATGGCCATCCATATTGCGGTGATATCTATCAATACGTTTGGTTGGATATGGAATGCCACCAGAAAATTTACTCTTGCGGTGCAGTTTCTCACCCTGGCATCCTGGACCATTGGCGGCTATTTTTATGGATGGGGATACTGCTTCCTCACAGATCTGCATTACAATCATCTGTATTCAGCCGGGGTGCGGGATCTTCCGGATTCCTATATGAAATATTTATTTGACCTCTGGATGCCCTGGGATATTTCTCCGGAAATGACAGATGCGATAACAGCGGTGGTATTTTTTCTTTCCATCTTCTTTTCCTGGGTCTTATACTTCCGGCAGAGAAAAGGCATAAAAAATCTTGAAAAATAAAAAAGTCATTAACGAAAAAATCCTGCTTTCTATTTATGTTATCTATGGACTTATAGTGATTATGATCCATGCCTTTTTTATTAAACCCCTGCCGGAAAAATATGCAATGCGTGAGGGGTGGAATTTCACAAAAATCCAGAAAAATACGGGAAAAATACTGGAGCAAAAGCAAGTGAGTCTGCCGGCTTTTTTAAAAGTAGAAAAAGAAGAAACAGGAATTCTGCAACGAGAGGTATACGCTCAATCCAATTCCTATGATTATCTTTATCTGAATTTTTTTCTGGATTATCTGAAAGTATCCAAAGATGGCCAATCCATTTATGAGCATGGGAAAAACTGGCAGTTTGGAAAAAAATTCCATATTATACCCATGAACCCAGGCCCCTGTAATCCGGCTCTGCTCGCTCCTGCAGATCATTACACCATATCACTGGAATTATCCCACGCCGGACATTCCTACTATTATTTTCCGGTTCCGCATATTCTACCCCATTCAGAGTTGCTGAAAAGGATGATATGGAATGACATTATTTTTTTTATGATTTCCGGGTTTGTGCTCTCCATGAGTGTTCTTTTGTTTATTTATTATTTCTACCAGGGGAAAAAAACTATTTTTCTATTCTCCGGTCTATTTATCGGCTTTAATGGAATATGGACAACAACCCTGATTCCATCACTGCATAACTTTGAATCCATATCGCTGTACGCTCCCATGGTAATGAAAATTACTGCTCATTTGAGTATTCCGCTTCTGGTTTTTATATTCTATTACGTAACAAAAATACCTCAGTTTTTTCTGGAAGGAATTTTATGGAGTATCTTCTCCATTTTCGTCCTTTTGATCACCGGATTTGGGAGAAATAATATCCCCGGAATGGTATATTTCATGGTCTATTTTTTTTACCAGTATCCGGTAATTCAACGCCTTCGGCAGATAGCGAAAAATCAAAGAGGCAATAACACCACTATGATCCTGATAGCCACGCCATTTTTTGTATCCGGAATAGCAGCATTGGTTGATGCGTTCAAAAATGCCGGTTTTCTGCATTATTCCTTTTCTATGATACAATGGACTTCTCCCCTCTATGCAGCCAGTCTATCCTTTTATCTTTTTCTGAATATTGCCATTGCTGCCCGCCAGAAAGAGATGATCTTAAAAAATAACACATCGGTAAAATTAAAATTATTAATGGCCAGCATTAATCCACATTTTCTGTTTAACAGTCTTTCCACGATTTATTCATTGATAAAAATAAATCCAAACCTGGCCAGGGAAACTCTCATGTATTTATCCGATGTATACCATCATATAATTGAATCCAATTCAGAAAAAAAAGTCACTCTGGAAAGTGAATGGAAACACATTCTGAACTATACCCGGCTTCTGCAGATCCGCTTTCCGGATAGATTTACGTTTGACCTGTACTGCTCCAGCGAATTGATGAACATAAAAATATATCCTCTGGCGTTGCATGTTCTTCTGGAAAATATTTATAAAAGCCAGAGATCGGAAAAAGCAAGCATAGCTGTCTACATAAAAAAGGTATATGCAACCAACCGGCGAACCTCCATGACCATTGAATTTGTTTCCATTCCTGGTATTGAAACCAACAGAAAAATCCGCAAGGCTGCCCATGACATTCTCGGCTCCTCCCCGGATTCCTATTTTGAAATCAAAGAAGATGCATCCTGGACCTCCATAAAAATTTATATGGATAATCCGGAAAAGTCTGAACAGAAAATCGTTGAATAAATGTTGGCGGTATAAAATATATCCCATGCGTTTTATCCGGACCATCTTCTTAATTACCATGATCATGGGTCCGGCATGGCCACAGGAAACGGAATCCGCAGCAAAAAACAAGCCGGAAGCAGCCCCACCGGAGGAGAAAACCGCTTGGGTGATTCCGGATTATGATCTGGATCCATATTATTCCAGCGCGTATCTGATTTTTAATTTAACATCCAGTCCCATACCCAATCTGGGGGATAAAAATGAATGGGAAATTTACCGCTATCTTTTTCTGAATTTCTATAAACCCAGAAATATTATTCTGGAAGCCAGCATCAATCCCCTTCCATTGACTGGGGTTGCCCTCCGGCATTATGAACCGGATGCCTACCATGGATCCGAAGTCTATGAGATGAATATGGTGGAAGCCATCGTGGCCGATTTTGAAGAACCATACGCGGCATCCTTTTTTATTGGGAATGTGGTGAGTTTTGAGAAAAAAGGGCAGGAGACCTTCAGCGGGAATAAGGGTTATTCCGGTTATCTTTTCAGTGCAGGAGATTACCATATTAAAGACAGTGAATTAATCCCGGATTTCTGGTATGAAACGGAAGCGAAGATAAAAGGAGAACGTTTGGTCAATGACCAGAGCCTGAGCTGGAGTTTCCGCTTGGGGGCAAAAGTTCATGATCATCCGGAAATCAAGGATGTGGTTTATATATCCTTCCGGCGCAGCTCGCTGGATTACAAAGCTCCGGTAATTTCCTTTATTTTCAATAGCGGTTTTGAATATACTTTTTCCATGGATTACCGCACCGCAGATCCCATCCGCCATTATTTCACCATTGATAAGAAATACCCCATGTGCTGCTACGCTTTCCGGTTGCGGCTGGGGGTTCTGTGGGAATCCTATAAAAAATATACCGGAAGACTGGCGGAAGATAATCCATATAAAAAAAATGAATGGCAGTTTGTGATCCAGCCCAATATCACCTTCTAACCAGTGACCATCAAAAGCCAGAGCGAGAGGATATACATCATTATCTTTCCGTAGAAGTAAGGATGGGCGGTTTTATGGGAGATATAATAATAAAAAGGCGTGCCCACGGAAAACGCAAACGTCTGGATTGCAAAACGGGGGAAAAAACCAACCAGGGCAGCACCAATGGACTTTTCGGCATGGTGCCAGGCACCCAGAATTTCATATTCAAAAAAAAGAAACCATGTCAGGAAGGAAGATAAAAAAACCACACCGGAAAGGATAAAAAGGGCGATGGATTTTCCTGCCAGAAAAAAATACCGATCCGGATGGGAAAACCACACCAGATACGTGGAATCCCGGTATTCCATAGCCCCGCTTTCTGAATAGAGAACCGGCAGGGTGAGCAGGTACGTCATCCATAAAATTCCCTCTATGTGAAAAAAATCTGTGGTAACAAACCCGGAGTGGGAGGCCAGAAACAGTTTGAAGAAAAATAATAGAATAAAAATCCATAGAAAAATCCACAGATATATTTTTTCCCGGAAAAGCAGAATGCGAATTTCCTTGAAGAAAAAAAACATCATGGTTTGTTTTCCTCTATGCTCTGGTGACGAATATCCCACTGCCGGTTAAACCATGGATGGATGTTATTCTCTTCATGGGAAACAACCACCAGAATCCGGTCCGCCCGTGGAAATTCCCCGGACAGGAGATCGGAGGCTGCCTGCCGGGAAGCGGTATCCAGGTGGGCAAAGGGTTCATCCAGAAAAACATAATCCATCTCCAGAATCAAGCCCAGGGAGATTTTTGCCTTCATGAGATTTCCGGCGGAAAGATTGGATATAAAAGTGTTTTTTTCCTTTCCCAGATCCAGCCGATGAAGAATCTCCCCGGAACGCCGGCAATTTCTCCGGAAAATCCGGCAGAAAAAAACTATATTCTCTTCCAGGGTCAGGGCGGAATAAAGACCCATGTCCGGGAAAACGGCATAGGATTTCTGGTAAAATTCACTTGGATTTTTCAGGATAATTTTCCCCTCGTTCGGCATAATGCGGGACAGGATCATCTTCAGAAGAGTGGTCTTTCCGGATCCGTTTGCTCCCCGCAGGAGGATGGAGTCCCCCAATCCGATGCGGGCGGATACATTCCGGAAAACAATTTTATCTTCGTAGGATTTGGATATGTTTTGGATGTCAATCATCGCCGCCTTCTGCGGTCTTTTTTCCGATTATAAAAAAGCAGAAATGCCGTTACCGCAGCGAACGCCACGGCCATTCCGGCGGTTTCCATTTTTGTGAAAGGATGGGTGATTCTGAAATCGCGGGCTTTTTCCGGGGAGGACTCCGGAACGGAGTTTTCTGCCTGGAAGAGATAACGATTACAATCCTCTTTGGGAGAATATATACTCACCTTTGCCTCCGGGGAACCCTCCTGGAATTCCCGGATTTCCTCCCCGTTAATAAAAAGACGGGAATCCGGAGGAGAAAGCAGAAGAAACATACGGGGATTCAGCTTCCGGTCCTGGCAAAGAATATATTCATCTCCATAGTTTTTTTCCCACAATACGGAAATGTAAAGTACAGGGCGGATTGTCCGGGTTTTCAATGTATGCTTCCCCAGATCATTTTTTTCCAGATATCCCTTCTCCCATTTTTTTCCGGCAAGATCGTCCAGATAATAAACCTCCCTTGCGGTGGCCTGCACATCGGCGGGAAATGTATACTCTCCGTTTTTATCCGGAGAAGAGATAAAAATTCCCTGGGATACCAATGTGTGATCATTCTGGCGAATAAAATGAAACGCAGGCTCCATGGGATAAATAGTGAATGAAACAAGAAAAAAGAATGGGGAAAAAAAACGCATCCAATGCACATTCTATTTTCTTGTCGGGATGTCCAGCGTAATGAGTTCGGATGGGTGGACGACTCCCTTCTGGATAAAGTCAAAAATTCCCCCTCTGATTCCGGGGTGTATTTCTGGAAAGACTCCCTGGGCGGAATACTGTACATTGGCAAGGCGGGGAAACTCCGGAACCGGCTGCGGCAGTACCTGGTAAGCAGTGATTATAA
The DNA here is from genome assembly GCA_020720785.1 of Leptospira biflexa. Lineage (GTDB taxonomy): Bacteria > Spirochaetota > Leptospiria > Turneriellales > DYLW01 > DYLW01. The sequence continues at coordinate 21,154 of DYOA01000027.1, read as the reverse complement.
AACCCGGTTTCTGATGGAAAAAGCCGCCGATGTGGAGTGGATTGCTACATCCAATGAGACGGAAGCGCTGATCCTGGAAAATAATCTGATCAAAAAACACCACCCGCCCTATAATATCCGCCTCAAAGATGATAAAAATTATCCTTATATCTGCGTGAGCACCGGGGAGAGTTTCCCCCGTGTTTTTATCACCCGGAAAAAGAAGAATCCCAAACATACCTATTTTGGACCGTTCGCGGACGCACGGGCAGTCCACCACCTTATTGAAATCATCCATCGGGTTTTTCCCATCCGCAAAAGAAATTTAAAACTCCCCATGAAAACCCCGCAGAGACCCTGCGTGAACTATCATATTGGGAGATGCTGGGCACCCTGCACCGGAAAAGTGGACACGGAAGAATACGGACATCTGGTGGAATCCATTCTGGATTTTCTGAATGGAAAACGGGAAGAAATTCTGGAGAAAATCAGTCAGGAAATGGAACGGTATTCCCATGAGATGCAGTATGAAAAAGCCGCCCGCTACCGGGATTTTGTTTATGCCATCCGCAATATACAGGAAAAGCAGGACATGGAAGATGCTTCCGGGAATTCGGATTTTGACGTTGTGGGAGTGTACACATCGGATTTGAAATCCCTGCGGCTGGAAATGGGAATTGACTATCCGGATTCCGGGCGGGAAGAATTTCTTTTTTCCCAGGTGAGTGTGCTCAAAATCCGCTCCGGTAAAGTAATCCATAAAGCCAGCTATGCCATGACGGAAGAACTCAAAGATATATCCCCGGATCAGAATTCAGAGGACACCCAGAAAAGAATTCTCACCGCGTTCTTCCGGGATTTTTACTGGAATCCGCAGGAAGTACCCCCGGTTATATGGACGGGAATACACGGAAATGCGGACCCGGAATGGGAAAAATATTTTTTGTCCTCCGGTCTGGGCAATGTGAGGATTCTCACGATGGCAGATACGGAAAAAGGTGGATATACCTTCCGCTTGGGGAGCCTGGCCGGAAAAAATGCCGCCCTTTCCCTGAAAGAACGAATTCTTTCAGAAAGATACCGTAACCAGAAACTGGGACTGCTCCAGCTCCAGAAATCTCTGGATCTTAAAAAAATTCCTTCTGTCATTGAATGCTATGATATTTCCAATTTTCAGGGAAAGGAAGCGGTGGCGTCCGGCGTGATGCTGAAGGATGGAATGCCCCATAAAAGCGGATACCGAAAATACCGGATCCGGAGTCTGGATGAACCCAATGATCCCGGAATGATCTATGAAGTGATCAGCCGGAGAATGCGAAAATTCCGCGAGGGGATAGAATCCATTCCTGACCTGATGGTGATGGACGGCGGAATCACCCAGCTCCGTGCTGCACTCCGGGCAAGGGAAGAAGCCGGAATTTCCGTACCCATTATATCCCTGGCAAAAAAAGAAGAGGAAATTTATACGGAGCATGGAGAGATCATCCAGTCCGATCCCAATTCCCCCGGTATGCTGGTGTTGCGGCTGGCACGGGATGAGGCCCATCGGTTTGGGGTAGCATACCACCGGAATCTTCGCATGAAACGGAATCTGAAATCGGTCTTTGAGTCTATCCCCGGCATGGGAGAGAAAAAAATCCGGGAGCTCCAGATCTGGCTACGGAAAAAAAATCTGGACGATGCGTTTCTTTCCGGCATGGAATCAGAAATCCGCAAGCTGCCAGGAATGACCTCCGCCAGTGCGGAAACCATGGATGCCATCACCGCCAGAATCCGGGCGATGGCTGCACAATGAGGGACTTATTATGAGGATATATGAAAATTAAAAATACCTGGATCATCGCCGGTGTCCACGCTGTGCATGATAACTATACAGCCTTCCTTCCCACGCTCCTGCCCAAGCTGATTGAGAAGCTTTCCATCAATAACACCTATGCGGGGCTTCTGTCCATTTTCCTTCAGGGACCGTCCGTCATCCAGCCCTTTGTGGGTTATGCATCCGATAAAAAAAATCTGATATGGATATTTATTCTCACGCCGGCTGTCACAGGAATTGGGATGAGTCTGGCGGGAGCCTCCCAGTCCTATACCATGCTGGCGGTTTTTCTATTCATTGTGGGGATTTCATCGTCTTTGTTTCATTCCTTGGGGTCTGTGGCCATTGGTTATCAGGATAAATCCACTCTGGGAAAATCCATGGGTTTCTGGATGCTGGGCGGGGAGCTGGGAAGAACCACTGGCCCCGTGGTGATTGTTCTTGCGGTGGAATTTCTGACGCTGGAAGGAACGGTCTGGATGTTTCCCGGAGGAATCCTGGCATCCATCCTGTTATACCTGCGCTTCCGCCATTCGGATACCCACGGTAGCAGAGGCCACAACCCCGCCCGGTTGAGCACGGTCTGGGGAATACTGAAGAAATATATAATGTCTTTAATTCTGGTGATCATTGGACGGAGCTTCCTTCTGGCTGCGGTGACCACTTTTCTTCCCGTCATCATCACCCAGACCGGGGAAGCGTATATTTGGGGCGGGACATCTCTGTTTCTGGTGGAAGCCTTTGGCGTTGTGGGGGCCATGGCCGGCGGAACCACCAGTGACCGCTGGGGACGCAGAAAAACCATATTTTTATCCATGACTGTCTCCGCCGCTTTCATGGGAATCCTGGGGGCCATTTTTTTCTTCCAGTCCGGGATGCATGCCTGGGTTTTCCGGGGCGGTTATTTGGTTCTTTTATCCGTCATCGGGTTCACGTCCCTCTCCGTGGGGCCATCCTTTCTGGCTCTGATACAGGAGAATTTTCCGGATAACCGGGCTCTGGCCAATGGAGTATACCTGGGCCTGAATTTTGGAATCCGGTCTCTGGTGGTTCTACTCTTTGGTATATTTCTGGACTACCTCTCCCTGGAACTATCCTGGAGCATCGCAGCGGTGGGCGTCCTGGCGGGGGCTTTTTTCATCTGGCGGATTCCGGAATTCCCAAAATAGCTGGAAAAATTCTTCCGGCGTTTCCAGTGTCTCCCTGAATCCGGTATCCGCCCGTTATATCATGGTGTGCATGTGGCGGGGAAACCAATATTTTGGGGTTAATGAAATAAAGGTATTCTGAAAAAACGGGGAAACGGGAATCCCGTTTCCCCGTTTTAAGTTTCTTATGCGGTTGACGGGC
>DYOA01000027.1:0-17909 GCA_020720785.1 Leptospira biflexa | reverse complement strand
CGGGGAAACGGGAATCCCGTTTCCCCGTTTTAAGTTTCTTATGCGGTTGACGGGCAATATCCGGCATTAAGGCTGGTTTATGGCATATTTACCCACCATCGGGCTGGAAGTCCATGTTCAGTTGAATACAAAGACAAAAATATTTTGTTCCTGTGAAACATCGTTTGGAGATCCACCCAATACCCACACCTGCCCGGTGTGTCTGGGATTGCCGGGGGCTCTGCCTGTGCTCAACAAAAGCGTTGTGGAAAAAGCAGCCATGGCGGCATTCGGAATTTCCGCAGAGATTGTTCAAAAAAACCGGTTTGACCGCAAAAACTATTTTTATCCGGATCTTCCCAAGGCATACCAGATTTCCCAGATGGATTTGCCTTTCTGCCGGAATGGGCATATTGATATAACGCTGGCCGATGGAAAAACAAAGAGAATTGGCATCACCCGTATCCACATGGAAGAGGATGCCGGCAAGCTTGTGCATTCTGATAATCCGGGTATTAAAGAAAGTTATATTGACCTGAACCGGGCGGGTACTCCTCTTATTGAAGTGGTTTCTGAACCAGAAATGGAGAGTTCGGAGGAGGCGTACCAGTATTTGCACAAACTCAAATCCATCATGCGTTATCTGGAAGTATCCGATTGTGATATGGAAAAAGGGAGCCTGCGGGTGGACGCAAATGTCTCTATCCGGAAGAGCACATCGGACCCGCTGGGTACCAAAGTGGAAATTAAAAATCTGAATTCTTTTAAAGCCGTAAAAGCCGCTATTGAATATGAAATAGAAAGACAGACAGACGCAAAGGAAACCGGAGAGAGCATAATCCAGGAAACCCGGTTGTGGGATCCGGACGCGTTGCGAACATCCTCCATGCGGTCCAAAGAGGAAGCCCATGATTACCGCTATTTTCCCGATCCGGATCTGGTATCTCTGGTTTATACGACCGATGAGTTGGAACGGATCAGAAAAAATCTCCCGGAGCTTCCGGACCAGAGAATCCGGCGTTATACGCAGGAGTTCGCTTTGCCGCAGTATGATGCGGAAGTTCTGACAGCGGAAAAAGAGACATCGGATTATTTTGAGGAGACGGTGGACATGGGGGCACCACCCAAAAAAGCTTCCAACTGGATTATGACGGAAATGCTGGCATTGACCGGAGAGGAGAAATCCATCGGCGATTTATTTCCCCCTTCCCATCTGGCGGAACTCATCGGTACCATTGAATCCGGAATTATTTCCGGAAAAATTGCAAAGAATGTTTTCTCTTTGATGCTGGAGCAGAAGAAAAACCCCTCCCGGATTATTGAGGAAAACAAGCTGGTGCAGATTACTGACAACTCCGCCATTGAAAACTTCATTGATGAGGTCATTGCGGAAAACCCAGAGAGCGTGGAAGACCTGAAAAGCGGAAAGGAAAAAGCTCTGGGATTCCTGGTGGGAGCCGTAATGAAAAAATCCCAGGGAAAGGCAAATCCAAAAATGGTGAATGAAATTCTCCGGAAAAAGATTCTTTCATGACCCCTGTGCTCATCCTCATATTGGTTATCCTCATTGGATATGTGGCCAGCCAGGGATTTCCTGAGAACATTGATCCAAACGCATACCAGGGACCACCGGATAAGGATTCCATGATGCCGGGAGCAGAGCCCATTTTCTTTCAGGGAAAAAACGATGTCGCTTTTTTGCTGATCCATGGATTTGAGGGATCCCCGTATACGCTCAAACAACTCGCGGAATATCTGCACCAGGAAGGTCATACGGTTATGGCTCCCCTGCTACCCGGCCACGGCACAAGTCCGGAGGATTTTATCAAAACCCGGTATGAACACTGGTACTCTGCGATCCATAAAATATACCAAGAGCACAGACCGCATTATAAAAAATTCTTTGTTGTGGGTTTTTCCATGGGCGGGAATCTGGCACTCCGGGTTTCCGCAAATTTTTCCCGGTTTATGCCGTCCACCGGCATTATTCTCATCTCCACCCCGGTCTTTTTGAATGGCATTGTGGACGGGCGGGTGATCATCAAAAACTGGAAGCTCTTTTTCTCCGGAATCACCCGTTATTTCATACCATATCTTGCGAAAGATAAACAAATCCTTGCCGGCGATGTGCTGAGTCCCTGGGTGGGCTACTCCGACCGGTATACCGTACCATGTCTCCATTCGTTTAAAATCAACATTGGAAAGGTGAGGCCATTTTTAAAGCGAATCCATTCCCCGGTATGCCTCATTCAGGCAAATAACGACCGTACCATACCGGTTTATAATCTGCATTACATACTGGAGAAAATCGGTTCACGGGAAAAAAGGGCATTTCTTTTTTCCATCAATGACAATGTGACCACCCGTCATGTGTTGATGACCCATGAGGAAACCAGGGAAAGAGTACATCATTATATAATGAAATTTATCAATGATACCCTGGTGGATTTTGATCTCAAACCGGAAATCTGGCATCCGGGGCCAAAGAAAAAAATAACGGATAGAATATTTCAGATCCGGCGTACCAGAAAAATGGAAATATAACAATGCAATACGGAGGGAACATGAAAAAAATATGGATAATTGTGGTGGGATTTCTGATTCTGGTGTCTGGTTGTGCCCGGTTCCGGGTGAGTAACCTTTCCAAAAGCACCGTTATCTCACTGCCCATTACAGAGGAGAATCTTCACGGCGTTTATTTTCCCTCCGATAACGGGGTATTGCAGATGGTACCCGGAAGAGTGGGTATAAAAGACAATCTGATCATCTTTCCGGAGCCCTACCGCAACCAGATTAAAATATTCAAAGACAGAAAACTCCGGATGATTCTCAAGTCCAACCGTGCCCCGGATGCAGATTCCACACAAAAGCCGGAGGAGAAAAAAAAGGCCCTGATTTCCGCTCAGGTGGAAATCAAGAAAAGCGACGTATTGAATGTTCCCGGTAAAATTGTCATTGGGGAACAGGATGATTTCTATGTGGAAAATTATGATCCCATAAAAAACACAGATGATGGATCCGGACGATTTGGTTTTTATAGAATTCTGCATTTTGATTTAAACGGAAATTTCAAGGGCATCATAGGAAGAAAAGGCCAGAGTGAACTGCCGTTTGACAATATCATGTGGATGGACACGGACAAAGAAGGGGCACTCTGGGTTTTTTACCGGCAGTTGGATGAGCTGAATCTGGATATGTACTCAGAGGGAAATATGGTTTTTTCCATGACGGAAAACGATTGCTTTTCCCGATTATACCGTGAACGCCAGGATAAAAACCTCCAGAATGTCTGCGAATATATGTACCCTTTTCCGGATGGTTCCCGCATCCTTCTGGTGGGGAGATCGGAAAAAGAGCCGGAAAAAGATTCCAATGAAAAAGGATATATATTTCAGTACAGGACTTTTAAGTATTATGACATTGAATCCAGAAAAGTGGAAACCATATTTGAAAAAATGAATGATCCGGATGATTTCCCCTTCCTTCCGTATGATGACAATAATATTCTTATCTGGCAGACCCGCTCCCCCAATACCATACGCTTTGCGGTTTATTCCACCGGTGGATCCCTGAAAAATAATCTGGAGATTGAATTCGATGGATTCATCCATAGCTGGAGGCGGACTTATTATACTCTCAAGGGGAATTTTTACAGCATAAGGACATTCAAAGATTCAATCAAAATATATGAGTGGAATTAATAGGAGATAATTTGCAGCCGCAAATCCAAAAGGTTGTTACGCCCCCGGAAGCCACGCTGGTGGATAAGGAAAGTATTGAAACCTACGGGGTGGAATCCCGGCTGTTGATGGGATGGGCAGGGTATTCCGCTTTTACGTATATTCGTAACCAGGGTGACCTTGATGCCGCTGAAAGTGTTCATGTATTTACGGGAACCGGGAATAATTCCGGCGATGGATTTGTCATATCCTGGCATATCATCACATCCACGGAAAAGGAGATGCATTTCTGGATGATGGATGAACCCAAAACCCCCAATGCACTTTATTATTACGGATTATGCAGAAATGCCTCCGCCGATTCACAGAGGATACGGAATAAAATTGTATTTCATTCGCTGCAGGATTTTGTACGCGTTGCGGATTCTCTGGATTTATCCCGGTCCCTTTTTGTGGATGCCATATTCGGGATTGGATTTAACAAACCGTTGCGGGAAGAATTCCACCCCTTTGTGGAGAAATATAACCGCACCCAATGCCTCCGGAAATATGCAGTGGATATTCCCAGCGGAGTATACGCAGACGGCTCCATCGTTTCCCATCCCGTCATGAAAGCGGATGTTTCCATCACCTTTGGAGCATATAAACCCGGCCATCTTCTGGAGCCGGGTATCCACCAGTGCGGAGATGTACGGGTGTTCCCCATTGGATTTTATAAAAAAGATCTCCCCCCCAAAAAAGTATTTATCCCCGTCCCCGTGGAACCGCTCCGGACGCCGGAGGGAAATAAATACCGTTCCGGGGTGGTACATATTCTGGGAGGCTCTTCCGGAATGGAGGGAGCGGCCATCCTGTCCGGGGTATCCTTTCTGAAAACCGGGGGCGGACTGGCAAAAATATATTCCACATCCCCGGACATGAAAAAAATTCTGGCCAGGTATCCACAGCTTATGATTCAACATGGAGAGGAAACAGACCTTCTCCGGGATTATCTGGATGCCCTGCGGGCAACAAAAACGCCCGCCATCGCGGTGATGGGTCCGGGGCTTAGCGTGGAAAATATGGATTTCTGGAAAGATCATTTTCTTCCGGAGCTGTTTTCCATTCCCGGGCTGATGGCCGTTCTGGACGCATCCCTGCTCTCGCGACTTTCTGCTTTTGAGGAGCTTATCCGGGGGCGGAAAAACGGAAGTCTGCTTCTGACCCCGCATAAAAAAGAGGCGGAAAGACTCCTTTCCGGTGAAGTCCGGAATGTCCGGGATGCGTCTCTGGAAATTGCCCGGCGGTATAATACTTCCGTCTATTTCAAGGGATATGGCGGATTGGTGGTGCTGAAAAATGAGTTTGGAAATCCGGAGGAAATCCCGCTGGAAATATACCTGAACTCCCGCCACTTTGAGCTATCCACTGGCGGCTCCGGGGATATTTTCACGGGAATGGCCGCATCGTCCATAAACCGTGGAATACAGGAAAGGGATAAATTTTTCTGGAATGAGCCGATAATCAATCAGGCGTTTACCATGTATTTTACCTTTGCAGATGAAACTTTGAGAAAAAATCCGGATCTGGCGAATAATTCCAGGGACTGGTTTTTTCCGGATATGGGAGCATTATCACTATGAAATACCACAGCAGATCACCGGAAGAATTGCGTCGTCATTTGGAAGAGTCCGGAAAGTCCAAAAGAAAAATCCGGGTGGGTACCATTATCCTTTTAGTGGACATTGCAGTGATTGTATTGATCGCGATTTTTCTGTTCAATAAAGGGGGCAACAATATGGATTCTTCAACCAGGAATGAAAAAATTGTCCGTGCCACTTCCGATAAAAAATCTTTTTTATGGAAGGAATACCAGATCACATCCACAGTGGATTCCGCTCAGAAAATAATCCGGCTGCACATTGCCTGGAAGGATCCGCAGATACAGAAAACGGAAAAACCCGTGACCCAATACCAATGGCTTGTCATGGATAAAACAGGCAGTGCAAATGAAGAATCCATCTATTCCGGAGAAAGAAACAAAATCCTCCCCGGGCAGGAAACATCCATGGATTTACCCTCCGGGTTTGCCCAGTATTCCACCTATATTATTTTTTTTAATTCCGCCAATGAGGAATTATTCCGATTCCGGGCATACCCATAGGCGGATGTTTCTGGTCGATTGATTATTTATCAAGCAAATTCCAACCGGTGACTGCGTTCATGGGCCAGGCGGGCAGCCTCAAAATTTAAATCTGTCCGGGGGCTTTTCCCAAAATGATTTTCCAGGCCGGCACGGATATCCTCCAGCGTAAGTCCCAGATTGGCATGGGCCAGTAATCCCAGAATGGATGTATTGATGATGGGATGATTCTCCCTGTTGATAAGGTGGATTTCCTTTGCAATGGATACCAGATCGGCGGCGACGAACTCTATGGGTGAAATTTCAGAAAAGAAACGCTCCCGGATGGTTTTCAGAGTGGCATCCTCCGTGGGTGTATTTATCAGAATTTTTGCGTTGTTGTGAAACCGTGCCGATGCGGAGGCACCAAGGGTGCTGGCATCCAGAACCATTCCGATGTGGGCTTTTTCAACCTGGGAGCGTTTCCAGATTTTCTGGCCGGATATCCGGCAGTATGCTTCCACTGGTGCACCCCGTCTTTCCGCTCCAAAGCTGGGAAAGCTGAACACATCCGAATATTTTTCTGAAAATATGGAAATCTTCGCCAGTATCTGGGAAGATGTCACCGCACCCTGTCCGCCTCTGCCAAAAAATATAATTTCAATCATGACCACCCTAATCAGAAACCTGATTCCAGCATGTCAAGCGGAAGAATGCCCCAAGTCCTTTGAAGATTGCATGAAAAGCCTGGAAAAAATATCGGCCAGATGTCGCAAAGCGTGATTACCGCAATGCAGACTATAGTGGACGAGGCAGTCTAACCTTCCATTAAAACCCGGATTTTCCGTATCGACTCTGGTAAAGCTTTTCCAGATATCGGGTGTTATTATCCTCTTTTTTTCCCGCACGGATAAAATATGCCCGGATCAGCATGGTATGAAAACGGGCGGCTGTGGTATCAGGAATTTTCTGAAGATTTTTTTTCTCCAGAATAAAGGGGCACAGGAGATGGATGGCATCCTCATAACGGGTTTCTGCCAGAAAAATGCCACCCTTCAGCAGGATGGAGCGGTAAAAATCCGGGGTTTCCGGTGGTATTCTTTTTTGCTCCGCCACCGCCAGTGCCCACTTTGCCTCCGTAAGATTGCCCAGAGACAGGGAAAAATTCCCAAAGGTTAGGAACGCTTCGGCAGGGTAGGTACATCGGGTGGATTTTAAATGGATATGAATGTCCTCCATTCTGGCTCCCTCCCGGAAAAGGTCAGCCGGACATTGATCAATGCCGGTCATGGGATGCACAAATAGAAGGAATACCAGTAATGCAGGCAGACGTTTCATCCTGCTATTAAGATCGAACAAACTCCCGATTTTTCCATCCTTTTTTATGGGCGGGGAATATAAAAGGGACATCCCCTCTCCGGCGAGAAAACATCCTATTTATTGCTTGCCCGGACGTTTCAGAAATGAAATGAAAGATTCAAATAAACACTCAGGAGCAGAAATGTTAAAAAAATGGATTATCACCGGCGTTGCCTCAATGGTTTTACTGTCCTCATGTTCAAAAGACGTGGCCACTTTCAAGGGTGGAAGTATCACCATGGGGGAGCTGGATGCAAAAGCACAAATGGCCCTTCATGAACTGAAGGAAAGAGAATTTGAAATAAAAAGGGATATGGCATACCAGATGGCTCTGGATAAAATCCTTGCTCTGGAAGGGGAAAAAACCAAAAAAGATAAGAACGCTCTGGTGGACGCCTATATTAAAAAAAATTCCCAGCCCATTGATGACATTGTTTTGAAGGGAATTTATGACCAGAACAGATCTCTCTTCAAGGGCACATTTGCGGAAGAAAAAGATAATATTCAATTTCAGATTGGCAAGCAACAGAGAGAGGCTCTCACCTCGCAGTATTACAGAAGCCTCTTTGACCAGTACAGTTTCAAGTTTGAGCTGGAGGAACCAGCCGCCCCTGCGGTGGAAATTGAGATTGGGGATGATCCTGTGATTGGAAACAAAGACGCTAAAGTGGTCATTGTGGAATTTACCGATTATGAATGTCCGTATTGCCGCAAAATGCAGCCGGATGCGGAGCAGATTAAGAAGGAATACGGCAACAAACTGGCTTGGGTGGTTAAAGATTTTCCGCTAGATTTTCATCCAGCGTCCAAAAAGGCTCACATGGCTGCCAATTGTGCCAAAGCCCAGGGAAAATTTTATGAATACCATACAGAGCTTTTCCGCAAGGGACAGGATGGCAAAATGAGTGCGGATGTTTCCCCGGAAAGACTGGATGAAATTGCAAAGAGCATTGGTCTGGATTATGCGACTTTTACCGCCTGCTGGGAAGATAAGGACGGGAAGATTGCCCGGGAAATTGAGGCCGATATTGAATATGGAGCGGGCATTGGCGTGAGAGGTACCCCCAGTATTTTTATCAACGGTAAAAGGGTGAAATCCTGGCAGTATCCCGTGATGAAAGAAGCCATAGACAAGGAAATGAAATAATTTTGCAAACCCCCGTCAGAAAATGGATTCTGGGAATTCTGGCCGGCACGGGGTTGATTTTTTCCGTGCAGCTCTTTGGGCAGGATCCTGAATCGGTGGATATACTGGAATTCCAGGGCGGTTCCGTGACTTATACGGAAACGGAACCCATCCTCAAATACCGTATGTATACTCTCCGCCAGAATGAATATGAAATGCGTTACGAGGTGGCGGTCCGGCTGCTGAAGAAAAAGCTGTTTGCATCGGAAGCAAAGGCACTTGGTGTATCCGTGGAAAAATTGCTGGATCAGTATATCCGGGAGCATTACAAGCAGCCCTCGGAAGAGGTGATGAAAGATTACTATGAAATGTACTTATCCGAGCTGAGACTGCCTTATGAAAAAGCGGTACCGATTATACGCCGGGAGCTGGATTTGATCCAGAAAAAAGAGCTGATGCATGAGTACTTTAAGACTCTGGTGGAAAAATATGCCGTCCATCTGAATATGGAAAGCCCGGTGGAACCCAGGATGGATATTGATCCGGAGGATGACCCGTTCTGGGGAAATAAAAATGGCCGCGTGGTGGTGGTGGAATTTTCCGATTTTGAATGCCAGTACTGCCGTAAAAGCCAGACCATCATCCGTCAGATTGAAGCGGAGTACAAAAGCAAAATAAAATGGGTATTCAAGGATTTTCCTCTGTCCGTTCACCGCCAGTCTCTGAAAGCCCATATTGCCGTAGCTTGCGCGGGAGAGCAGGGGAAATACTTTCCCTATCACCGTGAACTGTACGACGCGGCACCGGATCTTTCCGATGCGGTTTTTATCAAAATCGCAAAGGATAAAAAGCTGGACATCCCCCAGTTTCAGAAATGCCTGGAAGATCCGGATAACATAAAGCTCCAGGAAATCAATAATGATATTGAATATGGAAGACTCATCGGTCTGAGGGGAACCCCCACTTTATTTGTCAATGGGAAGATAATTCCGGGAATGATCTCCCATGAGGCTCTGAAGAAAATCATTGATGAGGAATTGGAACGCACAGAAAAAAAATGATAATTACAGTTTTGGGAAGCGGAACATCCACCGGAGTTCCTGTTCTGGGCTGCGACTGCGGGGTGTGTCAATCCGGAGATCCTCGGGATAAACGAACCCGCTCCAGCATTCTCATTGAAAATCCGGAAACCGGGAAAAAAATCCTGGTGGATACCGGACCCGATGTGCGGTTCCAGCTGATGCGGGAAAACATAAAGGATCTGGACTCCGTTTTATATACTCATTTTCATTATGACCACCTGGGGGGGCTGGATGATCTTCGGCCCATTTCCAAACGCCGGGAGCAGCCTCTGGAATGCTTTTCCAATTTCCAGACACTGAGGGACATAACAAAGAGATATCCGTATCTGAAATTTTACAGAAAATACCAGAATCTCCCCCGTCTGGATATGAAGCTCTTCCGGGTGAATCCGGGCAAGGGAAAGGACGCGGGCATCCCGTATTACCGGAAATTTTCTCTGGCCGGATTATCCATCCAGCCCGTTAAGATGGTTCATGTTCCCCGTGCGGATATTTTTTCCACGGGATTTGTCCTGGATAAACGGTTTGCATATCTCACGGATTTTGTCTCCATCTATCCCGCCGATGAAAAATTTCTCTATAATCTGGAGTTGATGATTATGGGAGCTCCATTCTGGGAGAGGGATTATCCTTCCCATATAACAATAACGGATGCCATTGGGCTTATGAAAAAATTTCTGCCCCGGAAAGTGTTCATCACTCACCTCTCCCATGAATTCACACATCGGCAGTTGGAAGAAAAAATGCCTTCTCCCATGAGCCCGGCCTATGACGGGTTACGGCTGGAAATATGAATTCCGGGGATGCTATTTAATTTTTCTGATATATAATTCTTTACAGACTTTTGCCACCGCATTTTTTTCCGCGTCCAAAATTTCACAGTGATACTTCCGGGTGATTTTTTTCTTTTCGCTCACTTCCCTTCTGATGTTCTCAATTTCCTCCGGGGAAATATGGAAATGGACAGTCAGCTCCGTGGTGCCGGGGCGGAGAAATTCAATCTTTGCGGATTTGTCCCATACCATATAATCTTCCCCCAGGTTATCCATCAGGATAAACATGTAAAAGGGATCTGTCATGGAATATATGGAACCCCCAAACTGGGTACCCACATAGTTGGTGTTGGACGGAACCAGTGGCATCCGGACCGTTATGTTCCACCGGTCGATGATTTTGGGAAAGATGGAGGCTCCGGTATACGGCCCAAAAAAATGGAATGCACCTTCCATGGTATAATTCTTCCGGAGGCATTCCCAGAGCGGATTTTTCCCATATTCCAGCCGGTTTTTTTTGGGTTGTGGGACTTTTTTTTCCATGGATTATTTTTTCCCCCGGTTTCTCCGGGCAAGCCCATTTTGGGGTGACTGTATGCAACCCGGAGGGGCCATATTGACCACCCGGATCAGCATCAATGTAAAAAACTCCGGGACAGATACAAATGCACCGTGTCCGGATTTATTTCTCCCACAGAGTACACGGAGAGCGGAATCATTGCCCCAAGGCCACTTTCCGCAGACGGGGAAATGGACGTCCCTTGCGGAAAGGGATCTCCGCCGGATGCGAAAATCATTGCCATATCCGCCAAATTGTTTTCCATCAAATAGGACACCCCCCGTGGACCGGCTTCCATGAGCAGGGAAGAAATCCCCACCTGTGGCAACGTCTTCAGGAATTCCTCCAGAGACTCTGTCCGGATATAATCCAGGGAATGCCCGATCATTACTTGCCGGTAGTAACTATCGGAGAAAGGATCCTGGTCCAGGTAAACAAAAAACGGCCTGCCGTACTCCTCCGCCATGTTTTTTTGCCGGAGTATCCAATTTTCCATGGAATCGCGATTCCATGAGGAGTCCACACGCGGAAGCAGAAACAATCGGGTTGTTTTCTGGTGAACGGACGGAAAGAAAATCTGGTTCCGGAGGTACCCATCCGCCAAAGTCAGAAAATAACTATCAACCTTCCCCCGGATAGTGACGTTCCGAAGGCGATTCCGGCAGGCCGCACTCCGGTATATTGATAAAATGAATTCCGAGAAAACTCCGCAAATGGAATCCATCATTTTTGACCATGTGTACCCTTTGTATGCTGTGAGTGACATCCGTGGTTCCAGCCATCTGCGTAATCTGGCCATACTGAATGATCTGTGGCATCACATGGAGATCATTGAAGAAATACTGGAAAAAGCATATTCCAGAAAGGAACTGCCGGTATTGGATGAAATGCTTTTCCGGATCCGGAATCATAAAAAAGCCATCCATGATTCTTTATGCATCGGCGATGAGCTGGAAGATATGCAGGGAATTCACGGTCTGCGTGCATTGCGGGTAAAGGTGAATCTGGATAATCCACAGACAAGGGATATGGATGAGGCAATAGAGCAGTTTCGCAAATTTGCCCTGGCTGGGAACGGATTGAAAATGCCAGAATTTTAATTGTGTGCTTATGGGCAAAAAAAAATATTCCTCATGAAAGATGTCATTCAACTGACCCGCTATTCCACCGGCTCCGGATGTGGCTGCAAGCTTTCTCCCGCCACCCTGGATACAATTCTGAAAGGGACATTTACTTTTCCGGATGCGGACAAGCTGATTGTGGGGAATTCCACGCATGATGACGCTGCTGTTTACGATATGGGTAATAGCCAGTACCTTATTTTCACTACGGATTTTTTTACCCCCATTGTGGATGACCCGTTCGATTTTGGTTATATTGCTGCGGTTAATGCCATTAATGACGTCTATGCTATGGGCGGAAAACCCCTTCTTGCGGTGGCCATTCTGGGATGGCCCATCAATCGCTTGAAGGCGGAGGAAGCACGCCGGGTTGTGGAGGGGGGTCGGGCAGCATGTAAAGATGCGGGCATCCCTTTGGCCGGCGGGCACAGCATTGAAAACCCGGAACCACTCTTTGGTCTTGCGGTCAACGGATTGGTGGAACCCGCCCATCTCCGTACCAACTCATCGGCCAGAGCGGGGGATCTGCTGTTTTTAACTAAATCCCTGGGCTCCGGCCTCCTGGCTACAGCGGAGAAAAATGTCACCCTGCGGGGAGAGGACAAAGGTGTGGCTGCCGCAGAAATGAAAAAGCTGAATCTCCTGGGGATGGAGCTGGGAAAAATCCCGGCAGTGCATGCTCTCACGGATGTTACCGGGTTTGGCCTTTTGGGACATTTACTGGAGATATGCCGGAATTCCGGTGTATCAGCAGAGCTGGACTATGGAAAAATCCATCAATTGACCGATCTTGCTCACTATGTCGCGAATGGAAGCATCGCCGGAGGACTCACCCGGAATCTGGAAAGCTACGGCGGGGAAATCTCCCCAATACCGGAACCGGCACGATCCATTCTGGCGGATCCACAGACTGCGGGCGGCCTTCTCTTCACGGTGGATCCATTGAAAGAGGCGGAAATTGTTGTCCTTATGAAACAATACGGTTTGGAAAAACACATCCAGCCAATTGGGAAAATCACGGAGCGGGCAAAAGGAAAAAGAGGCTCAATCCGGATTACCGTCCAAGGAGTTGAGAATATGTCTGGCCGGACTTTTGCTATGCTGGATCCGCAGAAATATCCGGAAAGACTCTATGCGGAACCAACGCAAAGCAAAGTGTTTCCCGGAGCCCGTGCGGATTGCTCCAATCCCATTCCGGCAAAAGGTTCCTGGAAAGAAATGCGGCAGATGATGTCTGCGTTTTTTGCCGATTTGTGGAAAAACCGCAAACGACTGGGGACACAATCCTGGATTCAGAAATTTGCAGAGAAGAAGGGGTATTCCGTAAATCCCCATCTGATGTTCCAGTACAATCTCCGTCTGTGGCTTCTGGAGTCAGAGGACGCATTTGGAAAACGATACTGCCCTTGTTTTGAACCCTGCAATCTGGAAGAAATCAACAAAAAAATGATTTGTCCCTGTGAATACATCGATGCGGATATTGAGGACAAAGGAACCTGCCATTGTACCCTTTTTGGGCGAAAAGATCTGAGCAATGAAGACTGGAAAGCAGCGGAAGCAAGACTGATGCGGGAATACCGCGTGGAATTGAAAACGACGCTGGATGTCCTGGATACCTCCGGCATGCCACTGGACCGCCACCGTGGCCTCAAGGTCCCGGACTCGTACCATCTGACCAAGCGGGGAATCTCCCTTTATGGACTCCCATTGCAGGTTTACACAGAAACGGCGTTTGAGGCGGAAAACCTGCGTAAATGGGCAGCATATAAAGGATGGGAAACCCAAGTCCGGGATTATGATCTGCGTCCGGGGTTTCTGGTGACCATATCCCCAAGTGGCACCCCATAAAAATGTAATAATATCTTGACAAACCATAAAAATCCTGTCCTTTTATCCCATGCCGGCAGTGATCTCCAAAAAAGCAGAAAAAAACTAGGAATTGCTACATTTTATCGAAGAAAAGATGGATGAAATGATACAGAAGAAGCTAAATAAGATGAATGTGGTCAAAAAAAGCCCGCGTTTATCCACGGGCATCTCGCTGGAAGAAAAATTTTTACTGGTCAATGAACGCATTGTCCGGGTGGTGGAAGAACTCAAACACCAGAGGGATATCTTAATTGATTTGAAAAAAGATATGGACCGCCGGTTTGAGGAAAACCAGAAATATATGGATAAACGCTTTGAGCACATCGAAAAACGCTTTGTGTTCATGCAATGGCTCATTATGGTTGCCTTTGTGACCCTGGGCACTCTGGTATCCGTCATCAAAATATTTGGGTAAGGATATTTCGCTGTTTTCCGCATAGACGTCCAAATTGATAACCCATTATACCCCAACCCAAATGGAATTTTCATCGTCCCTGGGATTTTTAAGGAAGACAGTCAGCATGAAAAAAATAAACTGGAACAACAATGGGAAAAGAAGGACTCATGTCCGGGCTCAAAAAATGGAGGCCATTCTTAATCGGAAGCTTTATTCTGCTGGCCGGAATCCGATTTGCCTACCCGGATGTATATTTCTTTCAGAAAAGAACCATTTTTACTCCACAGATTGGAGGATACTGCGAACCGGATGAATCCATCCGGGATGCCTTGGGACAGACACAGATTTCCGGCGATGGCATGGAGCATCTGCGTTTTCTGGAATCTGAATTTTTTCTGAGTGCCCGTTATTTTGCTGTCTCCGTGGTGGATCCCGTGAGCGGTTTTTCCTTCCACTGGAATCAGGATATTCCGTTCCACGCAGCCAGCACGTACAAGGCTCCAGTTCTCGCTGCCACATATTATTTGGGTCAGCAAAGGCCGGCTCTTATGGGGAAAAGACTGTATGTCCACAATTCCTTCCGTAGCATCTATGATTATTCCATCTATGAAATTCCCGGAGTAAAGGAATCCGTGGGCCGGGCGGGAAACTATCTTTACCGGAAAAAATCAGTTTCTTTTTTACTGGAGCAAATGTCCCGTTACAGCGATAATCTGGCCACGAATCTGGTGGTGGACGCCATCACGGTGGATTCATACAACAAGGTGTTGGCCGGCTGGGGGATGGGTGGTCTGAAAATCCGCCGTGGGGTTTATGACATCACCGCACACAGAAACTGCATTGATAACCAGATTACATCGGATTCCCTGGTGGAATTTTACCGGTTTGTTTATACCGGGCAGAAACTGCACCCATCCACCCGGAGGAAAATCATGAAAATACTCACGTCCACATATCATCGTGAACGTTTGCCTGCCTTGCTACCAAAAAATGTAAAAGTGGCAAATAAACCGGGAAGAATTGAAACAGTGAACCATGATGCGGGCATTATTTTTCCGCCCGATGGAAAGCCATATTATATCGCCATCCTCACCGGATTTTATTCTGATCTGGAAAAATCCAATGAATCCATCGCAAAGACATCGCTTTATTTCTATGAAAAAGTACTGGAACACCGCAAACAACACCGGAAAAAATAGTTTTCAGAAAGGATTATCTTCTCCAACAAAAAAAGTTTCCAATCCCCATTGAGTCCGGGCAAATTCCATCAGATTTTTTACCCCCACCTCTTCGCTTCTGTTATGCCCCACGGCGGAAAAGACCACCCCGGCCTCCCTGGCCATGGCATACACCCATTCCGTGGATTCTCCAGATATGAACGCATGGCATCCGGCAGCAATGGCTTTTTCAAAATAGGAATAACCTGCACCGGAAACAATGCCAACTTTGCGGATTCCCGCATTCCCCGATTTCATTTCCTCCGGGATAATGTGAATGGCATTGTTTCCGTAAACGGAATCCACAAGCCGGAGATGGGATTCAGCGGAAATTTCCGCCGGAAGCTCCCCCATAAAACCTATGTCTGCCAGCCTTTCCGGATTGCTTACCCCCATCCTGCGGAGTGCCGGGGCATTATTTCCCAGCTCCGGATGTGCATCCAGAGGCAGATGGTATGCGTACAAATGGATGCCTGAGGACATCAGTGCGGAAATTTTCAGCACCAGCGAGCCCCGCAGCGGCAGGACGTTTTTCCAGAAAAGACCGTGGTGTACCAGAAGGGCGTCCGCTCCCTGGGATGCTGCTATCCGTATCACATCCAGGGAGGAGGAAACCGCAAAGGCCATTTTCCGGATATCCGGTTTCCCCACGGCCTCTACCTGGATTCCGTTGGGGCCATAATCCGCAAATTCCGGGGCGGACAGAAGTCCGTCCAGATGCTTTTCCAGAGTTAAGAAATCCATCGGCGGGTTATCCGTCTTCTTTTATACGGTAATCCTCATATAATTCCCGGGTGGTTTTTTCATTGCGGGATTTTTTTGTGGTCACTTTTTGCGGAGTGGGCTTTTTATGTGACTCAAGGATCTCCTTTACATGATGGAACTGAACGGAGGATTTTTCCAGATGTTTATCATAATCGTCCGATGCTTTGCGGGCACTCCGGTAAGCTTTGTGGTGTGCCTTCTGCAGAAAAAGAACATAGTCAGAGTCCGGATTGGCGTCCACGTACGCATGCACAATTACACGAGCGGTGAAAGCTCCGCAGTCCGCACATTCCAGAAAAATCCTGTCATGGTGGTACTCCCGCAGATAGTGGTTTACATAAAAACGTTCAGAACCGCATTTGGGGCAGGATTCCCGCTCCACGGTTTCCCTTTCTCCGTTGTCATTTTCCCGAATAATTTCATTTTCCATAATCTCTCCTTTAGCGGCTAAAAGCCCCGATTAAATTTGGCCAGACCAGATACGCAGAAAAAAAGATAAGAATTACAGAAGCCACCGTGATGATGAAACCAGCGGTGACCATATCTTTCAGTTGAATCTTTCCGGAGCTGTATGCCAGTGCATTGGGTGGAGTGGAAACCGGAAGGCTCATACTGGCCGATATGGCAAGTGCGGTGGCCACTGCCACCGGTACATAATGGATTCCCACAACAGAGAACACAAGCGGGAGGATAATATTGGCAGAGGCCGTGTTACTCATAAAAGTAGTGAAAAACGCCCCGGCAATAATGAAAATTATGATAATAATGGCAAAGGAAAACTGATCCCAGGGAATTCCACCCAGGATTTTCTGTGCCAATCCGGTATCCGCGATGGCAATGGCCAGGGATGCACCTCCTCCCACCAGGAATAAAACGTCCCATGCGATGGACTGGAAATCCTCCCTGTCCAGAATTCCGGAACCCAGATAGATGATGGCAGGTATCAGTGCCGTAATACCGGATGGAATATGGTGCAGTTCTTCCGTGAGCCAGAGAATCACTGTGAGAAAAAAAACAACCATGACGGTTATGGTTTTGGGTGTAAAATCCATACGGGATTTCTGCTTGAGGACTATCTTAATATCCGGTTCCTTATACATTTTATTCAGGATAATCCATAGCACCATTATCAGGATTAACACAATGGGCACTGAAGCCAGCATCCAGTCCAGAAAAGTGATGGGGGTTTTCAGAAAAGCCTGCATGGCACTCAGGGCAATAGCGTTGGGTGGAGTGCCCACTGGGGTACCCATTCCCCCCAGATTTGCGGCAAAGGGAATCCCCAGAAAAAATGCTTTTTCATATCCGCTTTCCTTTAAATCTGAAACAATGGACATAGTTATGATGAGCATCATGGCCGTGGCTGCGGTATTGGACATCCACATGGAGATAAACCCGGTGGTGATCATCATTCCCAGGAGTATATTCCGGGGGCGGGGACCGGAAAACCTAACCACGCTTTTTGCCAGGTAATCATCAATTTTATATTTTGCACCGGCTTTTGCGAGCAGCAATCCTCCCAGAAAAAGAGAGATTACGCTCGAAAAAAACGGATGCATAAATATTTCATATTTGAATTTGGGGTTTGTTTCTTTCATCGCGGGAGCAAGCAGAATCGCTTCCAGGAACAGCACCAATAAACTGGTGATGTACAGGGGAATGGCTTCTGTCATCCAGAGAATGGTAGCTATCACGAATAGGCTGGCTGCATAACTCTGTGCCTTATCCAGCCCCATGGGAAATGCAATGACCGCCACTCCGGCTGCTGCCACAAAAAGAATGATCAATAATTTTCTTTTCATAAGGAAGACTGAATTAATGTGTCAAGGATACAAGTATTTTATTCAACGCCACCGTCTTTCCGGGTTGATATGCAGGGGC
>DYOA01000072.1 GCA_020720785.1 Leptospira biflexa | reverse complement strand
TATCAAAGAGAGAGAAGATATGGGGCGATTGGAAATTATCCGGATGGCGATTGCTTGTCTTAATAAACGAAGAAAAAAGGAGAAATATGAAAGGAATCATTTTAGCAGGGGGCAGCGGAACACGGCTGTTTCCCGTCACCCAGTCTGTGGTAAAACAGCTTCTGCCGGTTTATGATAAACCGCTGATCTATTATCCATTATCCACCCTGATGCTTTCCGGCATCCGGGATATTCTGATCATTTCCACGCCGGAGGATACTCCGCGTTTTGAGAATCTTTTTGGGGATGGTTCCCAGCTTGGTCTGAAACTCAGCTATAAAGTGCAGCCCCATCCCGGCGGTCTGGCACAGGCATTTCTTCTGGGTGACGAATTCATCGGCGGGGAGGATGTGTGTCTGGTTCTGGGAGATAATATTTTTTACGGTCATGGGTTACCCGCAATGCTCCAGGAAAGCGTGCGTTTTGTGGGGGAGCAAAAAAAGGCCATGGTGTTTGGTTATTATGTGACGGACCCGGAACGCTACGGGGTGGTGGAATTTGACCAGGAATTCAATGCGGTTTCCATTGAAGAAAAGCCAGCAAAGCCCAAAAGCAATTACGCCGTTATCGGGCTTTATTATTATCCCAATGATGTGGTGGAGATCGCAAAAAATATCCAGCCATCGGCACGGGGAGAGCTGGAGATCACCACTGTAAACGAAGAATATCTCAAAAAGGGCAAATTATCTGTCCAGAGGATGGGCCGGGGTTTTGCCTGGCTGGATACGGGAACCCATGACAGCCTTCTGGAAGCATCCAATTTTATCCAGACCATTGAAAAACGCCAGGGATTGAAAGTTTCCTGCGTGGAAGAAATAGCGTATAAAATGGGATTTATCGATAAAGACCAGTTGCAGCTTCTTTCCCAGCCGCTCAAAAAATCCGGCTATGGGGAATATCTCTGCAAAATCATTCACAACGGATTATAATATGCCCTTTCAATTCAGCAACGTTTCCATGGATGGTCTGGTTATAGTGGAGCCCCGGGTGTTTCCGGATGAACGGGGGGTCTTTCTGGAGACCTATAAAAAATCAGAATTTTCCGCGAACGGCATTCTGGTGGATTTTATTCAGGATAATCATTCCCTTTCCATCCGGGGGGTTTTACGCGGGCTGCACTTTCAGCGTCCTCCCCATGCCCAGGCAAAACTGGTACGGGTGGTGGAGGGGAAAGTATGGGATGTGGCCGTGGATTTACGGGCATCTTCCCCCACATATAAAAAATGGTATGGGGTGGAGCTGTCCGGAGAGAATAAAAAAATGCTGTTCATTCCGGCTGGCTTTGCACATGGTTTTGTCACGCTGAGCGATAGTGCCCATCTTCTTTATAAATGCTCCAGCGAATATGCACCGCAGCACGATGGCGGGATTTTCTGGAATGATCCGGAGATTGGAATTCCCTGGCCGGAGGAAAAACCGCTTGTTTCTCCCAAAGATGAAGTCCTGCCCCTTTTGTCGCAGGCCGGGCAGATTTTTTTATGATCTGGCTGGTGGGTGCTAACGGAATGCTGGGGACCCAGTTGGCGGGACTTCTGGCCGATGAGGGAATCCCCTTCAAAGGGACGGATCGGGATGTCTCCATTCTGGACGCAGAAGCCATCCGTGACTTCGGCAGAGAGTTTACAATATCCTGGATCATCAACTGTGCGGCTTACACCAATGTGGATGGTGCCGAAAAAGAGCCGGATGTCGCTTTTGCTGTGAACCAGGCCGGGGCAAAAAATCTAGCAGAATTTGCCAGCCAATCCGGAGCCTGGCTGATCCACATCTCCACGGATTATGTGTATAACGCCCCTGTTACTATGGAAGCTCCCATCCGCGAGGACGCACCGGTGGATCCTCAATCGGTTTATGGGAAAAGCAAGCTGGCCGGTGATCTGGAAATCCAGCGGATTCTGGCAGAACATTACATCCTACGTACTTCCTGGCTTTATGGGCATTACGGAAAAAATTTTGTCTCCACCATGCTCAAGCTTATGAATGAAAAAGGAGAACTGCGTATTGTAGCCGACCAGTTTGGTACTCCCACCTGGACTGTGGATCTGGCCCAGGCCATTATCCGTATAATCCGGCAACAACCGGCTTATGGAATTTACCATTACAGTAATGAGGGAAAAACCACCTGGTATGATTTCGCCTGCGAGATCCAGAGACTGGGAGTCCGGCATGGTCTGTTGCAAAAAGAAATTGTGCTGAAAGGCATTTCCACTCCAGAGTATCCCACCCCTGCGAAGCGTCCGGCATATTCCTATATGGATAAGAAAAAAATTAAAAATGCACTGAATATGGAAATCCCAGCTTGGGAGCAGTCTCTGGCGGATTATCTCTTTTTTCTGGCCAGGAGCAGCCGTGTTTGAAGTGGATAGCCCAAATCCCGATATCCGGTGGAAACAAAGGTTTTCCAATTATAAAAAAGCGTTACGCCAGTTTACCAACGGTGTGATTTTATCCAAAGACAGAGAGCTTTCTCTTCTGGAAAAGCAGGGGTTGATTAAAGCCTTTGAATTTACACAGGAGCTGGCATGGAAACTGCTCAGAGACTATCTGGAATACCAGGGATACATGGATATAAAAGGCTCCCGGGATGCAATCCGGATGGCGTTTCAGGTGGGATTGATACATGATGGAGACCTCTGGATGCAGACAATAAAAGCAAGAAATATCACCTCTCACCCTTATGATGAGCATATTGTGAACAAAGCAATTGATGAAATTATTAACCAATATGCAGATATTTTTAACGCTTTATCCAAAAATTTTGATATGCTCATGGAGAATGAAAAGTAAAAATAGTGGAAAATGGATTGTCCCACGTTCAGTGGGCAAAGATAGTGCGTGTGTTCACAGAGTTTGAGAACATTCAGAAAGTAATCCTCTTTGGCTCCCGGGCAAAGGGTAACTGGAAAGAGGGTTCCGATATTGATCTTGCGGTTGTGGCCCGGAATCCGGGGTTTGCGGAATTACGCCAGATTGAAATTGGACTGGATGATCTGGACTTCCCGTATTTTTTTGATGTGGTTGTTTATAATGAAATCCTCAGCAAAGATTTAAAAGATCATATTGACAGAGTGGGAAAAATCATTTATTCCCAGAACGTAAATTAGGCGGATGCTGGTAACCCGCCGAATATGCGAAAACAAAAAGGATAAAAAATGGAGCCGATTATGAGTGATACCCCAAATAACTTTTCCCCGGAAAACCGAAAGCTGCATAACATTCTGGTAACAGGAGGTGCCGGTTTCATTGGCTCAAATTTCATCCGTCTGGTTTTTCATAAGACGGAATTCACAGGGCGGATTATCAATTTGGACAAACTCACCTATGCAGGCAACGCGGAAAGCCTGGGGGATGTGGCATCCATCCACGGCAGCCGCTATGTTTTTATCCATGGGGATATCCGGGATTCCGCTCTTCTGGAAAAGATATTTAATCAATATGAAATAGACAGTGTTGTCCACTTTGCGGCGGAATCCCATGTGGATCGTTCCATTGAAGGACCGGCGGAGTTCATCCAGACGAATATAAACGGGACTTTTTCTCTTCTGGAAGCCGCCAGAAAAATATGGAAAGACCGTGACGATGTATTATTCCATCATGTGAGCACAGACGAGGTGTATGGCTCCTTGGGGGAAACCGGCTATTTTTATGAAACCACCCCCTATGATCCCAGATCGCCCTATAGTGCCAGCAAAGCCGGATCTGACCATCTGGTGAGTGCGTATCACCATACGTTTGGTTTGCCCATCACCATGTCCAATTGCTCCAATAATTACGGGCCATATCAATTTCCGGAAAAATTAATACCTCTGATGATTTCCAATATCCGCCAGGATAAGCCCCTGCCCGTTTACGGGGATGGGAAAAATATCCGGGACTGGCTGTATGTGGATGACCATAACGAAGCTATCTGGCAGATTATTCATAATGGTAGCAATGGGGAGACATATAACATCGGCGGGGAAAATGAATGGGAGAATATACGGCTGGTGGAAACCCTGTGTGAAATCATGGCGGAGAGATTAAACCGGCCAATGGATGATGTTAAAAAGCTGATTACTTACGTGAAAGATCGTCCCGGCCATGACCGCCGTTATGCTATCAATTGTGATAAAATAAAAAAGAACCTGGGTTGGAAACAGAAATATAATTTTGAAACCGGCCTGCTGGCCACCGTGGACTGGTATCTCTCCCACGACGCATGGGTGCAAAGCATTCAGTCCGGGGAATACCAGAAATGGATGGAAAAGAATTACAGGGAGAGGTAAATGCCCGAAATGCCCAGAATTGCTTTTTTCTTTGGTATTTCCATTTGAAAACCGGGATGTTTACTGGAGATTAAGAAATGAGAAATATTTCCGGCAGCATTGATGAAGCCAGTGCCCTTTGCTGGCCAGGAGGAGAGGATCAGGCTTCGGAAGCAATGGAGAACTATGCACAGAATTAGGTCTTATGGATAAAAAATCCAAACTGGAAATTTTGCATCAAATTTACTGGGATTACAATATTGACCCAGAAGAGTTACTGGATGTTTTTGAGGAGAGGAAACCATCTACAAAATGGCTCAGTAAGGATAAAATTATTATAAGAATTTTGGAAAACCTGTATTGGTATAAAATTATTGACTTTATTGGTGTGGAGAAATTAAAAATAATTTTGAATGAGGAAATAATACTCAAAATACATTCACCCCTACTGCGAAAACGATATGAATCTGCCAGAAGATTATTACAAGAAGAGCCTTTATCCGCTTCAGGATGGAGTGATCCAAATAATCCGGAGTTCGGATACCCCATTTTATCTAACCGGTGGTACCGCTCTAAGCCGCGGTTATTTTAATCACCGGTATTCAGATGATCTTGATTTGTTTATAAATGATTCGGAAGAGTTTTTAGCTTCGGCTTCTTCTATAATAAACAATTTATCTTCTGAATTCCAAATAGAAAAGGAAATTGAAACCCATGATTATATAAAGTTTTATATTGTGGAAAGGAATATAAAATTAAAGATGGATCTGGTCAATGATATAGGTGTTCATTATGGAGATTTCAAAGTGGACACTGTGCTTGGTAAAATGGATTCCCTTGTCAACATTCTTTGTAATAAGATTACCGCTTTGTTTCGTTACGAACCAAAGGATATTGTTGATATTTATACTATCAGTAAGAACTATGGTTTTAACTGGAGAAATATTTTATCCATGGCCAGAGAAAAGGAAGCGGGCGTCCAACCCATTCTGGCGGCAGAAATAATAGCAGAGATTCCAGTATCTGCTATGGAGTCTGTTCGTTGGATAAATAAACCGGATATGGAATACGTCAAAAAGGAATTGAGGATAATAGCGAATGATATTCTGTTGGGTCAGGATAATACAATAGGAGAGTCCAAGCCCTTATTGGATTAATCAATGCGTAATGCAAAAAAATAGATTTAAGGACTGGTTCGCCCAGGCAGAAGATGATTTTTTATGGATGGAAGACTCCTTCTCCCATCAACATTTTTCGCAAACCTGCTTTATTGCCCAGCAGGTTGCCGAAAAATCTCTCAAAGCTCTGGCGTTATTTCGGGGGGTATCGCAAGTCTGGGGTCATTCTGTTGTTGAACTTGCCAGAGAGCTCGGCATTAACAGTGATGTAGAAAATGCAGGCAAAATTCTGGATTTATATTATATCTCTGCCCGCTATCCGGATGCTCTCCCTTCTGGCTATCCAGGTGACCGCTTTAGTTCTGCCCAAGCAGAGGATGCTAAATTAAAGGCGGACCTTATTCTAAGATTTGTGAGGAATCAGATTGGGGAATAATGCTTTAATAAAAACAACCGGATCTAATGTATTCAGAAATTTTACAAAAGAAGAATTTATGGCAGGACTGCTTCGGAGATTATATGGAAGGGTTCGGGAGGCCTGGATATTTGGTAGTATAGCCAGGGAGGATTACTGCCATAATTCCGATGTGGATCTGATCCTGGTGGCGGATACGGATATGGACTTTGTGGACAGACCCAGGATGTTTCTGGATTTATGGGATTTGACGGATCGTCTGGATTTGCTGGTGTATACTCCGGAAGAATTCCAACAGCTTGTAGAAAATCCTTCGGTGGGATTCTGGCAGAGTGTTGTGCGGGAGATGAAAAGGATATTATAGAATGGATTTGGTGAGCAAGCCGTTTGACGGACATGCCTTCCAGACGGATGAATTCCTTGGCCGCTTCCGTGAGGCTGTCCATAAGTACAGAAAATCATAATTTTCTGGATTTATATAATGCAGAGAGGGTAAGTATATTTAAGAGCTGATTTTTACAGAACAGGAAATTCGGAGGCTAAATAATCTTATTAAAATGATGTAAAAGATATCGCCCATTTCTGGGAAATGTTCCGGTAGCGTGGTTATCCATGGGGAAGCTCATCTATAGTGCAAACAAGTAATTGAGATCCGAGTACATTTATTCTCATGTCTATGAAGAATTCCAGTTTATGGAAATTCTGGAGAAAGAGGGCGAATTTATCGTCGCGTTTAATGAATTAAGCGAATTATGATAGACATAGAAGAGCTAAAATCCCTCATTGTTGAGCGGTTGCAGCCACTCAATCCTGATAAAATCATT
>DYOA01000095.1 GCA_020720785.1 Leptospira biflexa | reverse complement strand
AAATATGGGTGATTTAGCATAGGTGCCAGTCACCACCATCCCCGTGCCAGTCACCACAGTCTAATTATGTCATATTATACTGGAAATTGCCGATAAAATATATTGGATAAACTATTATGAGAAAAATAATATTCATTCTTATGGGATCATTGTTTCTGGTGTCCTGTTCTTCCAGTATTTTCCGGGGATCCGTAAAAGAGTCTCCCTATATTTATTATCTGGATGACACTCCGAATGTTCATTATACGGAGGAGCAGGCGAGGCGGGATGTGGAAGAATCATCCGGAGGTGGTTTCTCTTGTGAGAAAATAAAAAAGGTGCCAGTCACCGCCCTCCGCTATGAGGGGGTGATGTATAAATTCGGCGGGAATACTCCAGCTGGTTTTGACTGCTCTGGGTTGTCCTCCTATGTTTATTCGCAAAATGGAATTCACATTCCGCGTTCTGCCAGCCAGCAATATGCCAAGCTGAATCCAATAAAAATTCCCAGAAACGGAGATTTAATATTTTTTAAAATCAATAATAGCAAAGGCGTATCCCATGTGGGAATTTATATTGGTGACAACAAGATGATCCATGCACCTCATGAGGGTAAGCCGGTGATGGTGGTTTCGGTAAAAAATGATTACTGGAAAAAGGCATACGCCGGAGCAAGGACAGTATGCGAAAATTAGGATGGGTAATTTCTGGTTTTATCTGTTTTTCGTTGGACAATGGAAATACAATTCTGTAGTTCTATAATATTGATGGGTTTTGTTATGTACTCATTCATTCCGTAATCCATTGCTTTTTCCCTGTATTCAGTGAGGGCATGAGCACTCATTGCCACGATGGGAATGTTCATTTTATCCTGTCCTGCTTCACCTTCACGAATTTTTTGCGTCGCGAGAATGCCATCCATTGTGGGCATTTCAATATCCATCAGAACGATATCAACATTATGGTATTTTAAGATATCCAGTGCCGCCATAGTGGCGGGTTGTGGAAATATCCAGAACGTCATTGATTACCTGTAACAGGTGGTTTCCTGATTCTTTGACGATGGCCAAATATTCCGGGATTTTTTGATGGTCCTCTGTAATCATAGCAAGGTCTGTCATACCGATGATGGCATTCATGGGGGTGCGGATTTCATGGCTCATGGTGGCCATGAACCGGCTTTTTGCCAGATTTGCTTTTTCCGCTGCTTCTTTGGCCGATATCAAATCCCGTTCAGCGGATTTTTTTTCCGTAATGTCAAGGATCACCTTCACAATATTGATAACATTGCCCCAGGAA
>DYOA01000094.1 GCA_020720785.1 Leptospira biflexa | reverse complement strand
TGCTGGAATATCCGTAGTAAAAAAGCAGGTAACCAATGAACATAGCATTATTTTCCATAAAGAGACCAATTTTTATCACAAGTATTGTATTATTAATGATGATTATTGGTATGATATCCTTCCGCCGTCTGGGTGTGGACATGTTTCCAAATGTGGAGATTCCTGTGGTGGCCGTCACCACCATCTACCAGGGAGCCACATCAGAGGAAATTGAAAATCTGGTTTCCCGTCCCATTGAGGATGAGTTGAGTTCCATCTCCGGATTGAAAAAATTGTCCTCCACAAACCAGGAGAGTGTCTCTGTGGTGGTTGCGGAGTTTACTCTGGAAACGGATTTTAAATTTGCGGAACAGCAGATGCGGGATAAAATTGCCAAAGTCCGCTCCAAACTGCCGGACGATATTGAGGAACCTCTTTTCCAGCGTTTTGATCCATCCAATACTCCCATTTTGAAACTGGCTCTCCAGGCCGATTTAAAACCCGCCGAATTATTCGATCTGGCCAAAGAGGTGATCCGCCCCCAGATTGAGCAGATTGATAATGTGGGGACTCTTTCCATCATCGGTGGGACCAGACGGGAAATTCAGATTGAGCTGGACAGAAATAAGCTGAACTGGTATACCATACCCGCCGTTGCCATCGCCAATCAATTGAAAAGTGCGGGAGCTAATGTTCCTGTGGGTAAGTTTGAAAAGGGCACCTCTGAAACCGCCTTCCGATCCATTGGACAGTTTGAAAAAATCAGCCAGATAGAAAATGCTGTGGTTTCTTTTGGTGGGGATTTTGCGAACGGTGTCCGGATCAAAGATCTGGGTACCGTTAAAGACGGAACAGAAGACCCGGTGAATTATGGGTTTATTTATTATCCCCAGGTAAACAAAACCGGGGAAAAAACTGTGAAGACAAATACCCAGACCAGGTCCGCCGTATTTCTGGATGTTTATAAACAGGCCGGTTCCAATACCGTTGCGGTTTCTGAAGCGGTTGTGAAAAAGGTGGAGGCCATCAACGGGCAGATAAAAGAAATGGAAGGGAAACCGCAGATCATCAAAATCTATGACGGTGCCCGTCCCATCCGTATTAATATCGATGAGGTGAATACCTCCATCCTGCTGGGCATTCTGCTGGCCGCACTGGTGGTTTATCTGTTTCTGGGAAATATCCGCTCCACAGTGATCACCGGAATAGCCATTCCCAACAGTCTCCTGGGGGCATTTATTCTTATGTACGCCATTGGGTATTCCAAGAACATCATGACGCTGATGGCACTTTTCCCGCCGGTGGGACTTTTAGTAGATGAT
>DYOA01000093.1 GCA_020720785.1 Leptospira biflexa | reverse complement strand
TAATCCTCCGTAATGGTTTTTCTGATTATACGCCGGATTTTATTCTTTGTCAACAGAGAGATAAGGATAAGGACATGAACGCCCCCAAAAAGCCATGAACAACGGATAACCGGCGGGCGTTTATTCCGCCGGTCCCGTATGCTGTCTTACTTTGAAGGGGAAACTTTGGAAATGCTGGATGCCGGAATGGTCACAACCCCGGTTGTTGTGATCACTTCCACGCCGTTGCTGCCCTGGCGGAAGGATCCCACATACTCTTTCCCGTCTTTGGTAATCACTTTGGATAAACGTCCGTATTTCTGCTGGAGTTCCTCCATGGTCATTGTTTTGGGGGTTTCTTTGGCTAAATCTGCCGCCATCATTTCTTCTGCTTTCTCATTCGGCAGAATAAGGATTTTTTTAACACTTTCATCGACGGCCAGAGGAGTGGCATCCGCCTTACCCTCTTCCATTTTCCGGAGCTGCTCCCCGGAGGCCATGGGCACTTTTTTCATGGTTTCCAGAAGTCTGGTATCTGCGGCATTCAGTTTTTCTGCCTGCCCGGCCGATTTCTGATCCAGGGCAATTTTTTCCCCGGCAGCCAACACCACCACATTCCCGGCTGTGGCTGGACTCTGTCCTTCCGCTCCTGCGTCCATTGCTGCGAACGCTTTTTTTTCATCCACCACCAGATTCTGCCCCTCGCTGGCTGGTTCCATTTTTTTCACCGCCACGGAGCCATCCAGAAGCCGGATGCGGGAAACCCGGGATTCATCAAAACCCACACTGAAAAAGGTGCCCCGTACCCCCGCTGTCAGGGTTGGGGTGGCAATCATATAGCCCACCTTCTTATCCTTCAGAACATGGTTGAATGTGGAACCGGAGTACTGGGCCAGATGGATCTTTGTTTCTCCGTTTTCTGATTTTACCAGCCCGGATACCTTGATTTTTGTACTGGGCTGGATGGTCAGCAGAGCCTTATCCCCAAACTGCAGGGTTCCGGAAGAATCTTTTTCCACAAAGATAATATCCTTCTCTCCCACTTTCATCCCCACCCGTGCCGGCTGGCCGTTCACAGTCACGTTACCCGTGATCATGGTAAAAATACCGGCGATGGATTTATCCGGTGACCCTTTGCACTGCACGGACAAGGATATCATGATCCCTGCCACCGCCAGTACCCATACTTTCTTTGCTATTTTAACATGTTTGAACATCTTCCCTCCAGGAAAAATTAAGATTATGGTAATAAAAACTCAAACGCCATTTTATTTTTATAGTTGAAAATCTCAATCTATTTATTTTTTTATGGAAAAATTTATCTAATTTTGCTTCGATACGC